>CAZXYZ010000015.1:0-110004 GCA_964645045.1 uncultured Pirellulaceae bacterium
GACTGATGGCGTGCCCCCTACCGAAACCGCGGGCGATTCCCGTGCCGGCCCCAGGACTTCGCGGTGCGCCCCCAAGGCGAACCGGCCACGGAGAATGAACTGCTCGCGGCGGTCCAACTGTGGCAACAGGTTGCCCAGCAAGGTGCGCATCCGAGCCCATTGCTGTTCGTCCAGAGGCGACGTGCGGTCTTGCTCCGGCAAACTGGTCAAATCTTCTGAAATGGCGGTGTCGAACCGGGACTCCATTTTGTGCTGGTCGTTGATCGTCCGGTAGGCATTCCGCGCAACGGCCCGGTAGGCATAGGTGCTGAAGCGGAACCCTCGGCTGTAATCGAACTTGTCCACCGCCTGCATCAGCGAGACGATACCGTCGCTGAGCAGATCGTCGAACGAATGCTTCGGCGTGACAAACTTCTTGACGATCGCAATCGCCAGCCGCATGTTGGCTTTGATGATCTGGTCGCGGACTTGATTGGCACGGCAGAGCAGTTCATCCATCTGATCCATCATCTCCGCGTCGGGCGAATCGGGATCGAGCCGAACGCGAAGGGCATTGGCGCGGTACTTCAGGTAGTTCATCTGCCGGAACAAGTTCCGCTCCTCCTCCGCCGTCAGCAGTTGACTCTCACACAGGCGGGCCAGATGGGCCGGCAGATCTTTGGGAAGCTTGTTTCCACGTGCCGTTGTAACCGGCGATCCGGCGGTGCCCACCCGTCCGAGAATAGATCTCCGAGCTTCGGGAAGACGAAACTCGTCGCTTGAAATGAAGTCGATTTCATGGCCGAGCAGTTTCCTGGCCCGCAAACGCAGGGCGACCTGCGCGGGTTCCTGAATGCATGACATTCCGGAATTCTCACCCCGACCTCGGACAGATCGCCGCGTTTTCTTCAGAGATGCAGTCGCCATTCCTCGTCCTTTCGTCTCTCGACGTTGTAGCTGCCTATTCAATTCGTTCAAATCGTTCACATTGTGACCGGCAATCAGGTCTCAAGTCAACTATAAAAACGTTCAAAACGGTCTTTTCTCGATTGCGCATAAACGGGGAAGCAGCTCCGTATGCCTGTATTTTTCCGCGACTGATTGACGATCATCGATTCTGGCAACGAAAGACGCCCTGCCCGCTGTCTCAGGCTCGCGGCAGAGTTTTCCCAGTCGGAGTGACAGGAAACGTCTGACTCAGGTTTGCACAGCGAACTGCCGAGACCGATTCTTAGATGGGGGATGGCAGGATACGACGGCATTAGTACAAGGAGTTCACGGATGGGACTATTCAATTGGAGTTTTCGGTCGGGGGATGACGAGCAGCTCCGGGGACTGGCCGTGCGGATTGTCCAAGCTTGTCTAAACGAGGTCCTGCAGCGTATCACGGGATTGACGCCGGACATGTTGCCAGCGGAAACGCGAGGTTACATTCGCACGCGTGCCGCGAAGATTGTCAACCGCGAAATCGCGGCGATGTACGCGGCGGATCGGCATCTGCGGTCTGTCGATCGTGCCAGACTGGCCGCGCTGGTGACCGACGCCCTGGTCGCCGCCGTCGCCGAACGAGGGCGCCGGATGCGCCGGACGATCGCGGCATGATGCCAGCCACCGGTCGTACTGGGGGAGCAAGCATGTCGACGTCCAATCCACCGCCTACCGATCCGCCGGACCGCAATCCCTTTGGCGAGAGCAATCCGTTCAGCGATAATCCTTATGCTGCGCCGTCGTCCAGCGCGGGTTCTTTTCCGCCCGCCAGCCGTGCGCCAAGTCGAAGCATGGTTGGCCATGTGCCGGTGGTTGCCATTTTGATGATGGTGCAGGGTGGTTTGGAACTGTTGATGGGACTCGGACTCGTGGCGATGGGTGGCATTTTCCCGGTGCTCATGCGGATGGACGAAATGCAAGGCGGGGGCGAGGGCCCGCCGCCAGAGATGGTGGGCTGGATGATGTTAGCGATCTACGGCGGATTGGGCTTGGTCACCCTGGTCGCGGCCGGGCTGCACTTGTTCGCGGGTCTGCGCAACTACCGCTTCCGCAGCCGCACGCTGGGCCTGGTGGCCTTGGGTGGCGGGCTGGTGACCATGTTCACGTGTTATTGCGCACCGACCTCGATCGCCCTGGCCGTCTACGGCTTGGTCACCTATTTGAATCCCGAGGTCAGTCAGGCGTTTGCGTGGGGCGAAGCGGGCAAGAAACGCGACGAAATCCTGGCGGCGTTACGTTAGCCCCGTTCAGTCCCGCCACCGGTAGCGCACGATGCAATAGAAGGCGTTGACGCCGTCTCGCCAGCCGATTTTCTTCCCCTCTTTATAGCCGCGGCCCTCGTAACGGATCGGCAGTTCCTTGATCCGTGCCCCGCGGCGGGCCAGTTTAGCCGTTACCTCCGGCTCGAAACCGAACCGGTTCTGCTGGATCTCGAGCGATTGCAGCAACGGACGCGGAATCATCTTGTAGCAGGTCTCCATGTCCGTCAGGCGCAGGCCGGTAAACACATTCGACGCCCAGGTCAGCAGTTGATTGCCAAAACGATGCAAGAAGGACGGGTCCTGCGGCACGTCGTGGAGGTAGCGCGAGCCGTACACGACATCGGCCTCGCCGCTCAGGATCGGTCCTAGCAGAACCGGAAGGTCATGGGGGTCGTATTCCAAGTCAGCGTCTTGGACCACGACCACGTCGCCGGTGGCCGCAGCAAACCCCGTACGGAGCGCCGCGCCTTTGCCTTCGTTCCGCGGCTTGTAGATCACCCGCAGTTCCGGCCAGTCCGCCAATTGTTCCAGAACGGCCCGGGTACCGTCGGCACTGCAATCGTCAACGACGATAACCTCTTTGGGGACGGGCACCGCCCGGACTCGATGCAGAATCTCGGCGATCGTCTGTTGCTCGTTGAAGACGGGAACGACGATCGTCAATTTGAAACCCGCGGGCCACTGGCGGGACGCCGACGACACGACCGACGAAGGGGCTCCGGGGACCGGCGTTTCGCAATTCGGCTCCGCCGACAAGGAATTCGGATATCTGGATTCAGAGCTTGACATCAACGGTTCCTGGTCGATCCGCGCGGATAAAACGCATCCTGGAACGTAAAGCCAGATTATTCACCAAGTAGGGCGGATTGCCAATCCGTCCTACATAGTGTCTCTCTGGACTCGCATCTTTCTTCGGCAGAATCGCTGTCTGTCCTCCACCTACGCGCTCTGCTGCGGGCATGTTAGCATGTGCCGACGTTTTCGGTTTTGGAACATCGATCGGGACCTTACTGTGCCATGCCGCGAGACTTCTTAAAGGGCATCAAAGACCACTACGACGTCGTGGTGATCGGCAGCGGCCTGGGCGGGCTGACCGCCGCCAATGTTCTGGCACGGGCCGGCCATGCGGTGTTGCTGCTGGAGCAGCACTATAAATTGGGGGGGCTTGCGACTTGGTTCAAGCGCCCGGGTGGCCAGATTTTCGATATCTCGCTGCACGGCTTCCCGGTGGGCATGATCAAGAGTTGCCGGCGCTATTGGACGGCGGAGATCGCCGACCGCATCGTCCAATTGAAGCACATCCGCTTTGACAACCCGATGTTCTCGTTAACGACGGCGTATACGCGTGAGGACTTCACCCGGTTGTTGTGCGAGCGGTTCGGCGTCGAGCCGGCGACCGTGCAGGCGTTCTTCGACACCACGCGGGGCATGAATTTTTACGACGATCAGGCGACCACGACGGGCCAGTTATTTGAGCGGTTCTTTCCCGGCCGGCAAGATGTCGTGCGGCTGTTGATGGAGCCGATCGTGTACGCCAACGGCTCGACGCTGGAAGATCCGGCGATTACGTATGGCATCGTGTTCTCGAACTTCATGTCCAAGGGCGTGTTCATCTTCGAGGGCGGCACGGACCATCTTGTTCAATTGATGCACGACGAATTGGTCCGCAACGGTGCGGAGGTGCGGATCCGTTGCGACGTCGAGCGAATCTTGGTCGAGCGGGGGCGCGTGGCGGGCGTTCAGGTCAACGGCCGGACCATTAAGTGCCGGGCCGTGGTATCCAATGCCAATCTGAAAACGACGATTCTCGAAATGGTCGGCGCGCAACACTTCGACCGCCGGTTTCTGGACGACGCCAGGGCCGTGCGGTTGAACAATTCCAGCACGCAAGTTTTCATGGCGTTGCAGGTAGGCGATTTGGTCGAGGAAACCACGGGCGATTTGCTGTTCAGCTCGACGGCCCGCGAATTCCGCACCGACCTGTTGCTCAGCCGCGACATCACCAGCCGGACATTTTCCTTTTACTACCCGCGCACCCGGCCGGGCACGCAGCCGCGGTGTTTCGTCGTGTCCAGCACCAACGCCCGTTACGAGGACTGGACCGGGCTGACGCGGGAAGACTACGAAGCGAGCAAGCGGGATTTGATCGAAACCACGCTGGACGCCCTGGAAAAGTACGTGCCGAATTGCCGGCAGCGGATCGTCCATGCCGAAGCCGCCACGCCGGCGACGTTCCAGCACTATACCAAGCACGTGGCCGGGGCCAGTTTTGGGACCAAGTTCGAGGGACTGGCGGTCAGCCGCAGCCTTCCGGAACAAGTCGGCGGGTTGTACCATGCCGGCAGCGTGGGCATCATCATGTCCGGCTGGCTGGGCGCAATCAACTATGGCGTGATCGTGGCCAACAACGTGGATGGCGAACTGACCAAGGCGAGCGTGTAACGGCTTTGCTGGAGTCCAGCCTTGAGGCTGCAGAAGTGAGCCAAGCGGCCGACGAAAACACAGGCTAAAGCCTGGACTTCAGCCAGGAGCAATCGAAACATGAATCAAGACAAGATCCTGGCGGCAATTCCGCACCGGCCGCCGATGCTGTTGGTCGATGAAATCGTCTCCCGGGACGAAGCGCGGATCGTCTGCCGCAAGACGTTTCGCGCGGACGAGTTTTTCTTCCAAGGGCATTACCCCGGTCACCCGCTGGTTCCGGGGGTGATCCTGTGCGAAAGTGCCATGCAGGCCGGGGCAATCCTGCTGGCCCAGTTCACGCAACAGACCGAGGGCGTGCCGGTTGCCACGCGGCTCAACGACGTGAAGCTCAAGAAGATGATCCATCCGGGCGATACGATCGAGATCGAAGTGACGCTTCAGGAGCGGCTGGCCGACGCATTCTTCCTGCAAGCCAAGGTGATGTGCGCCGGCAAACTGGCGGTCCGCTTCGACTTTGCCTGTACGGTGGCCAAGACTGCGGAGTGACGCGATGGCGCTGCTGGATATCAACTGGAACCCTACGAACAAGCAATTGCGGCAGTTTGCCCTACTGCTGGCCCTCCTGTTGGCCGGCGTGGCCGGCTGGCTGGTCTGGAAGTCCCATCCCGTGGCCTGGGCGGCAGGAGTTGGTGCGGCGGCGGTCGCCACCGGGTTAATGGGGGTCTTTCGCCCGGGGCTGATGCGCATCGTGTACGTGGTCTGGATGGCTGCCGTGTTTCCTATCGGCTGGCTGGTGTCGCACCTGTTGCTGGCGGCGATTTACTACTTGGTGATCACCCCGATCGGCGTTATGATGCGGGTGTGCGGTTACGATCCGATGCAGCGGCGTTTCGACCGGCAGGCGATTACGTATTGGAAGCCTCGCCGGGACGCGGAAGACCCGCAGCGGTATTTTAAACAGTATTGACGCGATCCCATGGCGACCTCGGAAAAACAACCCGACGAACCCGTTCGCCCGTCCGCGAGCGACTTTGCCAATCAAGCGGAGGAGCCCCAGCCTGGCATCCTGGCCGAGTTTTGGGACTTTTTTCTGCACAACAAGAAGTGGTGGATCACGCCCATCATCGTCGTGCTCCTACTGATGGGCCTGCTGATCCTGCTCAGCGGCACGTCCGTGGCGCCTTTTATCTACACGATCTGGTAGGCGAAGCACTTCTTCCCACCGGCGAAAGAACGCCTCGGGGCTGAACCGCGACGTGACTTCCATCGCGCGGCGGCCCAACCTCGCGCGCTTGGCTTCATCCGAGATCAGTTGCCGCAGCGCGTCCGCCAGCGCATCCACGTTGTCAGGCGGAACCAGCAGTCCATCGACGCCGTCCCGAATGATTTCCCCCGGACCGCTGTCGCAGGCACTGGCGATGCAGGGCAAGCCGCAAGCCATCGCCTCCAGCAAGGCGTTGGGAAATCCCTCATAACGCGACGGCAGCACGAACACGCCGGATGCGAGCAACGCCGTTTCCGGCTGATCGACCCAGCCAACCAAGCAGATGTTGTCACGGACGCCAAGGGAATCTGCCAAGTCCTCCAGTTGTCCGCGCTGCGGTCCCGTGCCCAGAATCTGCAGCATCCAATCCGGATACCACGGCGCGATGCGGGCAAATGCCCGGACCAGCACGTCGAAGCCTTTCTCCGGACTCAGCCGTCCGACGCCTACGATGCGCGTTGGCCGTTGGTCGGGCGGCGGAATCTCGGCCGCGCACGGTGCGACGGCATTGGGGATCACGACCACCGGCCGCTGAACTGCCAGCGCGCGAGCGAATCGGGCGACGGATTCGGTCTGGACGACCCAGGCCTGACAGCGCGGGTAGGTTCGCCGCCGCAGCCATTCCCACACCGGGCCGAGCGATTGGTGCCGCGGATCGCTGCGTTCGGCAATCACGACCTGCCACGGAGCGTTCCAGCTGGCCAGCAGCGTGAGCACGTTCATCTTGTCGGTGAAACTGACCACGCGCGATGCGCCGGCCTCGCGAATCGCCCGCCGCAGCCCGCGCACCCGCTTCAATGTATTGGTCACTTGCTGCCACGCGCTGTGCGACGGCTGCATCAAACCGAGCCCCCTTCGACGGACGCGGGAGTCCAAGCGAAAAACGTCCGTTTCCGCCGTGTCGAGCGTGATCACCGTCACGTCACGGCCGGATTCCGCCCAGTGGTTCGCCAGCGAACAGAAGACCCGCTCCGCGCCGCCACCGCTCAACGCGTGGATGACCATCGTCACTCGCCGATCCTCAACCGGAGGGTTCATCGGGCCCCCTCGACGCCTTCCCGTCCCAGCATGGCGTCACATTGCGTGCAGACCATCTCGACCGTAATCCGCCGCATGGCCCGATTGTCGGCCTGCCGGCGTTCCTTGTGCGAACCGCCCTGGTATTCGATCTGCAGGGCCACGTGCGGCGATCCGTAGGGTCCGCAGTCTTCACGCCGTGTGGCGCCGTACAACCCGATGCTGGGTGTGCCCACGGCCACTGCCATGTGCAGGGGACCGGTGTCGGCACTGACGAACAGCCGTCCGCCTTCGATCAGCGCCGCCAATTCGATCAGCGTCGAGGGCGGCGCCAGAATGGCGTGTCCGCCGGACTCGGCGACGATCTGTTCGGCCGCCGCACGTTCGCGTCCGCCGCCCCACACCACTAGCGTGGGCAAGCGATGCCGGGCGCCCAAATGCTGGGCCACGCGGCCGAAGCGGTCCAGTTCCCAGAGTTTTGAATTCCAGGTCGCCCCCGGGTTGATGACGGCATACGGGCCGGCCAGTCCCAGCCCGGCGACGGCCTCGTGCATCCGCCGACGCGAGGCGTCATCAATGGGCAGCTGCCATTGGACGGCTGGTTGCCGAATTCCCAGCGGGGCGAGCAGCTCCAACGACCGGTCGACGACGTGAGAGCTTGTGGTTTCAACCAACCGGTTGTTGAACCAGGGACTGAGTTCACGGCCGTGCTCGCCGCGCAGGCCGATCCGCTGGCGGGCTCCCGACAGCCGGCAGGCGAATGCCGACTTGGTCATCCCTTGGCAGTCAATGGTCGTGTCGACCCGCAGGGCGCGCAGCGCCCGTCGCGCCGCCAGCAGGCGGCCGGGGTTGGTGAACCAGCCGCGCGGCAGGACCAGCACCTCGTCCAGGCAGGCGTGCCCCATGACCATCGCCGCTGATTTTTCTTCCACAACCCAAGCCAGGTAGGCGTCCGGAAAGTGCGCTCGCAACGCACACGCGACCGGCAGCGTCAGGATCGTGTCCCCAATGGCACTCATCCGGGCGATCAAGAAGCGAGGCGATTTCGACGCGGCCATGCGAGTGTTTCCTGCGAACAAGGGATCGACGGAACGGGAGTTGGAGAAGGCCCGGTGAGATCGCCTTGCAGCAACTGCTCGACTTCGTCCCAGACGGATTCGAGAGGGATGTCGTCGGTCGAAGCGGCTTGGGTGATCGTCCCGATGACAGGCGGATTGGGAACATCCAGCTGCGTCGTGACGACGCGGTGCCGAGGGCAATGCGGCGGGTTCCAAGTGATCGCCAGGTCGCCATGGTACAGAGTGACGGTGGGCAGGCCAGCCGACGTGGCGACGTGCTTGGGACCGCCGTCACAGGTCACCATCAACGAGCAAGCGGCCAGGGTCTCTTTGAGGACGGGAAGCGGCAACGGTTCGTAGTCCACCAGAGCCGCAGATCGCATCCGGGCGGCGATGTCCCGTGCGGCCTGTTGCTCGCCGGGCCCAAAAACCAAGTAGGGCTGAAACCCGCGAGCGGCCAAGCGATCGCCGATCGCCGCAAAATTCTCGCTCGGCCAGCGTCGGGTGTGGTCGGCGCGCCCCCCGTAGATCGCAGCCACCGGCGGACGGAACCAGCGGCGACAGAAGTCCTGCGCTTGTTGCCGGTCTTGTTCGCCGACGTAGAACTCCAAGCTCACATCGTCCAGACGCACCCGCGGGTCCTGCAGCAGCCGCAGGCGGGCAACCGCCGAGTACTCAAAACCCGGCGACGGGGCATACGGCTTGGTGTAGAGAGCGTGCCGCCAGCGGCGGCGCAAACCGATCCGCTCCCGCGCTCCCGAGAACCAAGTCAGGGCGGCCGTTTTTGGCAGCGATTGAATGTCCACAACCAGATTGTATCGCCGGCGCCGCAAGCGGGCTGCAAGTCCGACGAAGGTCCCTGCCGACGCACTACGAGGCAGCGTTTCGATTTGGGTTACGTGGGGGTTGTGGCGGAGAACGCAGGCATTGGATCCTTGGCCCAGCCAGTCGATCTCGGCATGGGGATGCAGCCGACGCAACTCCCGCAGCACCGGCGTCGACATGAGCGTATCGCCCAAGTGGCGGAGTTGGATCACCAAGATTCTTTCCGCGGACATATCGCGAGTCTCCACCTCTAAGAACAGCCGTGGCTGACTGAGCCAGCCGAAATGGTAACTGGCAGCCGGAGTCGCGGACAAGACGAGAATCTTGGCCCCAAAATGGAAGGCGGCCGCGGAGGCCGGACAGAGACCATCTTCAACTGCAGAACGATTTGCTAGCACCAAGCGGAATTCGAGCCGTGTGGTGGTATTTGTCAGACTTGCGTCGGAATCGCCAGCCACGCCAATTGCCGTCTGTCGGATATCCTGGCTGGTGTATCAGCCTAGTGTCAAGGGCCGCCGCGAGCGATATAATCCGCCGGCATGGCAATCATCGAGTTGCGAGGTCTGTCCAAATCGTATCGCGTCTATCAGAAGGCGGAGGGGCTGCTGGCCTCGGTCCGCGGACTGTTCCGGCGCGAGCATCGCGAGGTGCAGGCGGTGCGGGGCATCGATTTGGACGTCGAGCAGGGGGAGTTTGTCGCCTTTTTGGGCCCCAACGGGGCCGGCAAGACGACGACGCTCAAGCTGCTGTCCGGTGTCATCAATCCGACGGCGGGCGAAGCGCGGGTCATGGGGTTCGTGCCGTGGAAGCGGGAGAACGCCTACCGGCGCCGGTTTGCGCTGGTCATGGGCCAGAAGAACCAGCTCTGGTGGGACTTGCCGGCCCAGGAGTCCTTTCGGCTCCACCAGCAGATTTACCGGATCGATCCCGCTGCCTTTCGGACGACGCTGGATGAATTGACCAGCTTGCTGGACGTGGCAACGTTGCTGAAGCAGCCGGTTCGCGAGTTGTCGCTCGGCGAGCGCATGAAGATGGAGTTGATCGCCGCCTTGTTGCACTCGCCGGATGTGCTGTTCCTGGACGAACCAACCATCGGCTTGGACGTGGTCGCCCAGCACAACATCCAGCAGTTCCTCAAGTACTACCAGCAGCGACGGCGGATCACGATCCTGTTGACCAGCCACTACATGAAGGACGTCGGCGCTTTGTGCAAGCGGGTCGTCATCATCGCTCAGGGGCAGATTAAGCACGATGGTTCGCTGGCCGGAATCATTGGCCGGTTCAGCAGCCACAAAGTGGTCACGCTGCAGTTGGACGAGCAGGAGACGACGGCCGGCTTTGAACGGTTCGGGCAGGTGCTGGAGGTCCAGCCGCCCAAGGTCAAGCTGCGGATCGAGCGTGCGGCCGTGCCCGGCACGTTGGCGGCGATCCTGGACCAGCACGCCGTCTTTGACGTGGCCGTGGAAGATCCGCCATTGGAAGAGGTCATTGCCCAGCTGTTCGCGCAGGTCGACGAACGCTCGCAACGGCGCGGGCCGGCAGCTGCTGGGGGCGGAGGCCCCTGACGTGGACAAGCTGCAAAGAAAGGCCAAATCCGAAACTCGAAGCTCGAAATCCGAAACAAATTCAAAATCCAAAATCGGAATGTTCCAAACCTTTGTCCTGACGCAACCTGGCCGCAAACAAATCCGAAATCTTAAATCCGAGTGTTCTCAACGTCGCGGGCAAAGCGGCCTGTATCCGATGGTCCCAGCATTTGTTTCGAGCCTTTGGCTTTCGAATTTTGAATTTGTTTCGGATTTCGGACTACGGATTTCGAATTTTCACGATCGCGGCATGTTGCCCCCAGAATCTCTAACGCGTGGAAGCCAAACATGTACGCCCGAACAATGGCTGGCTGGACGATCTTGCGGATCGCCTTGGAAGAGCGGTTGGTGTACCGAGGCGACTTTGCCCTGGGCACGCTGATGCGGTTCCTGCCGATCATCACCCAGATTTTTTTGTGGTGGGCCGTCTTCGATTCGGTGGGGAAAACGCAGCCGCAGCAGGACATCTCCGGTTACCGGTTTCAGAACGTGGTGGCTTACTACCTGCTCACGATGGTCAGCCGGGCGTTCTCCAGCATGCCCGGTCTGGCGTCCGGGATCGCGCTGCAGATCCGCAACGGGGAGATCAAGAAATTCCTCATCCAGCCGGTCGACATGCTCGGCTTTCTGATGCTCAGCCGCTTGGCGCACAAGCTGGCTTACTACACGGTGGCCGCGGTTCCATTTGCGTTCGTCTTCTTTCTGTGCCGCGGTTTCTTCATCGACGGCTGGCCGGACGCGGGCACGCTGGCGGCGTTCCTCTTGTCGTTGATCCTCAGCTTCCTGCTCGGTTTTTTTCTGGAAACGTCGATCGGGCTACTCGGCTTCTGGTTCCTGGAAATCTCGTCGCTGATGTTCGTCTACATGCTGCTCAGCTACTTCCTCTCGGGCCACATGTTTCCGCTGGACATGCTGCCTGCGCCGTGGAACCAACTGGTTGCCGTGTTACCGTTGAAATACCTGGCTTACTTTCCATCCGCCGTGTTCTTGGGAAAAGTCACGGGAGCGGACTTGGTTCGCGAGTTGAGCATCTCCGCCGCCTGGGTGGTCGTCTTTCTGATCCTGTCCCGAGTCATGTTTCATTTGGGCGTGAAACGCTACAGCGGATACGGGGGCTGACTCAGGGGACGCCTCGGTCCAGGTCGTACACACGGTAGGTCTTGATCCGCTTGGCCCCGCCCTTTTCCAGACTGCCCCGGGACAGCGAATTCGATTCGGCCACCCACGAGAACTCCGCCTCTTGGACGCCGTACTCCAACGCTTTCGGAGCGATGGCTTTCAGCAGCACGACGGCGACGCCCATCAGCTGGCATTCCGGCAGGACGTTGGCGGCCAGGATGCGAATTCGCTTGAGCTTCCGCTTGCGCCAGAGCAGCCGCAGGAAGCCGAACGGGAGAAGCCGGCCGCCAATCTGTTTGATTCGCGGATTGTAATCCGGCAAAGCCAGGATGATCCCCACCAGCCGGCCGTCGATCTCCGCCCCCACCACCAACTCGGGAATTAGCAAGTAACGGAGCACCCGGGCCATCGCGTCGAGTTCCGCTTCCGACATCGGAGAGAACCCCCAATGGTTGACCATCGAGCGATTGTAGATGTCCAGAAAATTTCGCACGTCGTGCTGGAAGTGTTTGGTGTCCAACTCGCGTACGCGGATTTTGAATCGTTCGGCGATTTGGTCGGTCACGGCCCCGTACTTGGTAATGACCGACGGCAGCATCCCAACGTCGCCCCAATACGCGTACAGGTCCTGGGCTTTGCGAAATCCGTAGCCTTCGATCAGCCGCTGGTAGTAGGGTGGATTGTAGGCCATCATAAAGGTGGGCGGGGAATCGAAGCCCTCGATCAGCGTGCCCCACACGTAATTGACGCCGGGATTGGCGGGACCGCGCAAGCGGTGGATGTCCTGGGCGGCCAGCCACCGGCTCACCGCGTCGAACAGCCCGTTCGCGACCTCCTGATCGTCGACGCATTCGAAGAACCCGAAGAACCCACGCCGCTCGTTGCGGACCTCGTTGTGGACGTGGTTCAGAATCCCCGCAATCCGTCCGCACACTTGCCCGTCGCGCACCGCCAGGAACGCCTGCACGCGGTTCCTCTCGTAGAACGGATGCCGCCCGGCAAAGCCGACCAGTTCTTGCTCGTCCGAGCGAATAGGCGTAATCCAGTGGGGGTCGGCCTGATGAAGCCGCCGGGGAAAGTCGAGAAAACGGTTCCGTTGGCGGCGTGTGGAAACCGGCTCGACGACGAGTTGCGACATAACTCATCTCAACCCAGCGATTACGCCGCCGCCTTGGTCAGCACCCACAGAAAGACGACCCAGGTACTGCAGGCGACGGGCAGTGCGTAGGGGAGGACGCGGCGGTTCGTCTTGCGGCGGATCATTTCGGGCGACTCGGAATCGGCTTTCTTCCGTTTCGCGGTCTCGTCGGGCTTGCTAAGATACCGCCGCTGGATGTGACGATACCCGTGCCGCATGAGTCCGCCGAGCAGCACCATCAGGCTGAAGAATGCCGCAAACCCGGCGCTCAGCAGGAACACGATCAGCGTCAACCAAGCGCCCAGCCATGCGCCCACGGCGCCCATCAGCTTGACGTCGCCCCCGCCGCCGCCGCCCATCAGCCAGAGCACCAGCAAGATGCCAAAGCCGGTCACGAAGCCGCCCAAGGCCGTCAGCAAACCGCCCCACCCGCCCGTGACCGTATGAAAGATCAGTCCGCCGGCCAGCACGGGCACGGTAAACCAGTTCGGGATTCGTCGCGTGCGGACGTCGATGACCGCCGCCACCAGCGTAATGCAGCCAATAATCACAACGGGTATCCAGGGGGAAGCGTTCATGAGGCCTCTGACTTCTAAGGGATCTGTTGACAATTCACTCGACCGGCTCGCGCGCCTCGGCGGTCAATCCGCGGCTGGTTTGGCGCCTTTGCCCCGGAACACGAACAGGCTGCTGGCTACGAAATTGAACAGCGTGCCGCCGACGATGCCGATGATCGCCGCGACCAGCGGATAGGTGTTGAAGAAGGGAACCAAGTGCCACAAGCCGACGCTCGTGGCCCAACTGACGACCGCTCCGACCAGGCAGGCGCCGCAGAACATCAGGTACTGCCCGACGACGCTGTGCCGGTGTGAATCGAAAAACGTCCAACGCCGGTTCCAGTAGAAATTCCACGTCATCGCCACCCAAATGGCGACCGCTCGGGCCACGGGAACCGGCAGGATCAACAGGGCCAGGGCAAACGCGATCAGATCGATCCCGCTTCCGGTGGCGCCCACGAAACCGAACTTTAGCAAGCGGGGCAGGTGCCGAAGTTTGTACTCGGCCAAGCGTCCCAGATGACGCATGTAGTTCAGCTGCTCGCGGAGGCTCAGTTTGCTGGTGCCGTGCAACCGGTTGCTGAATTGAATCGGCACTTCCTCCACACGCCGACAGCCGCACTTGACGATTAACTCCAAGCCGATTTTGTAGCCGATCGGGTTCAACTCGCGGTCTTCGTCGGCCCGACGGAATGTGGTCCGCCGCAAGGCAAAAAAACCGGCCATCGGATCGGCGGCCGTGGTAAAGGGGCGGGCCATCAGCGTGGCCACCTTCGAGTTCAGCCAGCGGGCGAATCCCCAACCTTCATCGGTGCCACCGCCGCGGATATAGCGGCTGCCCAACACGAAATCCACGTCCGCTTCATCCAAGGCCCGGACCAAGTCGGGGACCTTTTCCGGGGGGTGGGACAAGTCCGCGTCCATGACGATCAAGACGTCGCCCTTCGCGCGTCGCAGACCGTGCAAAACGGCACTCGACAAACCACGTTCTTTCTGCCGCGTTTCCAGCCGCACGGGATACCGCGTTGCCAGGTCCTGGCAGACTTCCGCGGTCCCGTCCCCGCTGTAGTCGTCGACGATCAGAATCTCCGCTTGCAGATTGGCGTTACGCAGAGCCTCGCTCAGACGCGGAATAATGACGGGCAAATTTTCCGCCTCGCGATAGGCCGGAATGACCACCGAGACGACGGGGGCAGCAATAACACGCCGGTCTTCAACGCTGATGCTCATGGGTTAAAACAGAGTATTTGGAGTCGAGTTATGTACGCAGGCACGAAAAACGCTCGACCGCAGGCCTCCGCGGAAACACCGGGAGACCTGCGGACAAGCAAGCGAAGCGATCTCGCGACTGCTTCACCACGCTGGGAGACTGTGAGAACTCCAGCGGTGAGCACATGCCACACTCCGCGCTGCGCATGTACCTAGGCATCGGGGTAAGCAGATTGAATGCCAACCGAGGCATTTGCCGGTGTAATCCGGCGTTAGCGCGCACGGCAGATGCACGATCGGCCGGTTGGGGCGGTTAGGGATGCTGCCGCAGGGTCAGGCGGCCAGTTAGAACGGACAGGCGGCTGGCTGAGATTTTCCAACCGCGTCAACCCGTGTTTCGTTCCGTTGACAACCGTTAACTTACGGACATACCCCAGCTTATTTGCCGGAAGATGCACCAGGACAGCAAGCGTGGCGTCGACGCAACGCCCAAAACGCGTTGCTTCCGGCGCGATCCGAACCACAGCCGCGCCGGGCCGAAGAGCATCACGACGGTCGATTTGACCGATTCGAAGAGGTGGTGGGAGCCGCGGAGGCGGCCCTTCACGCGGTTTCCGCGTAGTCGTGGGTGCCTTTGGCTTCCCGAACCAGGGTTAGCAGCCGTTGCAGCTTGCGGCGGTCGCTGCCCAACGCAATCCGCAGGACACGCGCGCCTTCAGGTACGTCGGACCGCGCGATCCGGTCGAGTTTCTCCTTACCAAACAGCAAGACGTCCTGTTTGCTTTCCGGCTCGACACCATAAATCACGTCCGCATGATTCAGCAGGCGCCGGGCGTCCGTTGGCGCAGGAGTGCCGGCCGGGACGCCTGATAGCACGGATTCGATGGACACAACAAAGCTTCGCCTCTCCATAACTTGGTTCTCCCCAACGGTAGTAACGAATGCCCTTCCCCAGCCGACACATTATCGGGTTTCCGAGAGTATTCGGTTAAACGCCGGTAAGGTCTTGATGAAAACCTACGAGGTCAAGTCGCCTGTGGCTCCCGCCCAATGCCACTTACTTTGGGACCGTTGGTGGCATTCTTGTTAGCGGAGCGGCGCAAGCCGCCCGGTTCTCCGACCGTAATACCGGACGGCTCGCGCCGTGCCGCTACAAAGTAAGCGGCATTGGACTCTGGCAGGCTGCCATCTTTACGCCTGGCCAGCGTTGCGGGAGAATACTCGACCGTTGCGATTAAGGTCCACTTTGGTTTCCAGGGGTTCGGAGAGGGCACGGACGTGTTCGTTTGGGTTTTTCATCGCCTTAGCGGCGTCGTGCTGATCGTGTTGCTATCATTGCAGTTGGTGACGGGCTTCTTTCAAAGCAGTCCGAGTCAGAGCGAGGTCGTCAAGTCGGTCGCCCTTTTGCACCGGCACACACCGGTCGTCTGCCTGACGGTGTTTCTGTTGATCTTTCATGCGTTGTACGGCCTGCGCACCATTTTGCTGGACCTGGGCATCGGCCGCGAGAGGCCGCTTTTGTGGGGCTGCAATATCTTGGGTGTGGTCCTGTTCGTCGCGTTCCTGGTGGCTTACGTGACGCTGGTCCGAGCATGATCAAGCATGACGTACTGATCATCGGTGGCGGGTTGGCTGGGCTGCGTGCGGCCGTGGGACTCGCTGCCCATTGTGACGTGGCGGTGGTCTCCAAAGTCCATCCTCTGCGTTCCCATTCGGGAGCGGCGCAGGGCGGGATCAACGCCGCCTTGGGCAATGCGCCCGACGGACGCGACGACTCGTCGGAGCGGCACGCCTTCGACACGATCAAGGGCAGCGACTATCTGGCCGACCAGTCCGCGGTGATTCGGATGTGTGAGTTGGCGCCGGCGGTAATCGACGAGTTCGAGGGCTGGGGGGCCGCATTCAGCCGGTTTCCGGGCGGAACGATTGCCCAGCGTCCTTTCGGCGGAGCCGGGTTTCCGCGGACGTGTTACGCGGCAGACCGCACCGGCCACATCCTGTTGCAGACGTTGTACGAGCAAGCCGTCCGGCACGGCGTTACGGTGTATAGCGAACGGACGGTGACGCAGGTCGTGAGCGACGGCGGGCGGTATCACGGGTTGGTTGCCTTCGGCATGCGCAGCGGCTGCTTCGAGCCGCTGGCTTCGCGGTTCTGCATTTTCGCCACCGGCGGCTACGGGCGGCTGTACCGCAATTCCACCAATGCCTTGATCAGCACCGGCGGCGGGATTGGCGCGGCATTCCTGGCGGGCATTCCCTTGAAGGACCTGGAGTTCGTCCAGTTCCATCCCACCAGCCACTTTGGGACCAACATTCTGATCACGGAGGGCGCCCGCGGCGAAGGCGGTCACCTGGTCAACCGGCTGGGCGAGCGATTTATGGAAAAATACGCGGCCACGGCGATGGAGTTGGCGCCCCGCGATATCGTCGCCCGGTCCATTGAAACGGAGATCCGGGAGGGACGCGGCTTTGCCGGCGGTTATGTGCAGTTGGATCTGCGGCATCTGGGCAGGCAGAAGATCCTCAAGCGACTGCCCGGCATTCGGGAGATTTGTCTCGATTTTGGCGGGATCGATCCCGTCGACGAGCCGATCCCGATCCAGCCGGCGCAACATTATTCGATGGGCGGCATCGCCTGCGACGCGATGGGCCAGACGGAGATTCCCAACTTCTACGCCGCCGGAGAATGCGCAGCGGTCAGTGTCCACGGCGCGAACCGGTTGGGCGGCAATTCCTTGTTGGAGACGTTGGTCTTTGGCCGGCTGGCGGCTGAATCCATTCGGACGCGATTAGGCGAGGATATCCCGCCGCCGGATGAACGCCTGGTCGGCGAGCGCACGCAGCAGGAACTGGCGCGTGTCGATCGTCTGCGGCGCACCGGAAGTGTCCCGCACCAGGAGATCCGCAATGCGCTGCGGACCGTGATGTCGACCCAGGTTGGCGTTTTCCGGCACGCGAGCGAATTGAGTGCTGCCGTCCACCGGATCGCTGCGCTGCGGGACCAGTACCAGAAGGTGCGTCTGGTCACGCCGCCGCAGCCCTACAACTACGAAATCCTGAATGTACTGGAATTGGAGAGTCAGCTATACTTGAGCGAAGTTACCGCGCGAGGCGCGCTGGCCAGAACGGAGAGCCGCGGCGCTCATTTCCGCACCGACTATCCCGCCCGGGACGATGACCGCTGGCTTCGTCACACGATCGCCCGCCTGGATGCGGGCCAGGTCTGCCTGTCGTATGCAGAAGTGGATACCAGCCGCCATGTGCCGGCGGCGCGAACGTACTAGCGCTCAAGGAGTCCGACAACTTGCTATCCTCGTCCGACGGTTCGACATTCCGGTTCGAGATCTTCCGCTATGACTCCGCCAGCGGCGATCCTCCCCGTTTTCAGGCCTTCGAAATCAGTGCCGAAAAAGGCCTGTCGGTGCTGCAGGGACTGCTGCAGATTCAGGACGAGCAGGACCCCTCGTTGGCCTTCCGCTACGCCTGCCGAGGAGCGGTTTGCGGTTCGTGCGCCATGTCGATCAACGGGCAACTGAATCTGGCTTGCCGAGTCCAACTCGACCGCTTGCCGACCAACCGGATCGTCGTCGAACCGTTGCCGAACCTGGAAATCCTGCGCGATTTGGTTGTGGACATGACGCCGTTTTGGGAGAAATACGAACGCGTGCAGCCATGGCTGCACGCCCAGGAGACAGCTCAACGGGACGGCCTGATGAGCGAGCAGGAGCGGGAGCGGTTCGACCAATACGTCAACTGCATCCTGTGCGGCTTGTGCTACGCGGCGTGTCCGGTGTTGAAATCGAACGACCAGTTTACCGGCCCGGCGGCGCTGGCCAAGTTGTACCGCTTCTTGTCCGACCCGCGCGACCAGCGTCCCGCTGCCGAAATCCGGCAGCAGGATTCCTGGCAGGGTGTGTGGGGCTGCCATACGATCACCCGCTGTATCGACGCCTGCCCCAAGAACGTGCGGCCCACCGACGGCATCCGCGGCGTCCGGCGGCGGTTGCTGTCCCAGACGTTGAAAAAATTCCTCGGAGAAACCGAATGAGGCTGGACGATTCCCACGTAGCTCGGCGGCGGTTCCTGTGCGGCTTGCTGGGTGGTGGCGCGACCGCCCTGGGAGCGGCGGTCGCCACTCCGGCGGTGTGTTATATCGGGAACTTCCGGCGCCAACCGCCCCCGCTCCGGCTGGAACTGGCCGCCGCGGATTTCGACGTGCCACCCGGTTCGGGAAAGATCGTCATGTATGGCCCGATTCCGGCGCTGCTGATCCGCACGCCCGCACCTGACGGGAACTTAAAGGCGTTCCTGGCCACGTGTACGCATTTCGATTGCACGGTGAGCTACCAGGCTGGCGAGAACCGGATTTTCTGCGCCTGTCATGAAGGTTATTACGACCTCGACGGCCAAGTTCTGGCCGGGCCTCCGCCGCGCCCGCTGCGCGAATTCTACACGCGGCAGCAGGACGGCAAGCTGATCCTCGCCTTGGAGAAGGAGAACCTTGAAGAAACTGCTCCGCCGACTTGAGCCGGAACGCTTGGGGATTGCTGCCGCCTCGTGGTTCCGTACACGGATCGATGCCGGCCCCCTGTTTCGCCTACTGGACCGGAAGGCCGTCCCGACGCATCGCCACAGCTGGATTTACGTGCTGGGCGGCGCGGCGGCGTTCGTGTTCGCGCTGCAGGTGGCCAGCGGCAGCCTGCTGATGTTGTACTATCAGCCGACGGAAGCCGCGGCGCACGAAAGCGTTCGCAAGATCGCCACGGAGGTCCCTAGCGGCTGGTTGGTACGTTCCATACACGCTTGGGGTGCAGACTTGTTCATCGCGCTCGTTGCGCTGCACTTTGCCGTCAAGCTGTTCGCACGCGCGTATCGCAAGCCCCGGGAACTGACTTGGATGACCGGCATGTTGCTGCTGGCGCTCGCTTTGGCGGCCGGATTCAGCGGTTATCTGCTGCCCTGGACCGAGCTGTCCTACTATGCCACGTTGGTGGGCACGCAGATTCCCGGTACGGTGCCCGTGGTGGGCGACTGGATCGTCCACTTCCTGCGGGGCGGGGACCAAGTGACGGGCGATACGATCACGCGGTTCTATGCCGTCCACGTGATGTTCCTCCCGCTGCTGACCGGCGCTGTCATGTTGGGGCACCTGGTGCTGATCCAAGTGCAAGGCGTGAGCCTGCCGATCGGCATGTCCGAGCGCAGCGTCCGCGATCGGCGGCCTTTTTTTGCGGAGTTCCTGCTGACGGAACTGTGCTTCTGGTTGTTGCTGTTCGGCACGATTGTGACGTTGGCCGGCCTGCTGCCGGCCGAGATGGGCGTCAAAGCCGATCCGCTGAAAGCGGCTCCGGCCGGAATTAAACCCGAGTGGTATTTCCTGTTCATGTTTCAGACCTTGAAACACGTGCCGGAATCTCTGGGAGTGCTCCTGTTCGCGGTCGGCGGGCTGTTTCTCTTCCTGTTGCCACTGCTGGACCGCAAAGCGAGCCGCAGCGAGAGGAGCCCTGCCCTGACCTGGTTGTTCGTGCTGCTGCTCGCCTACGCCCTCGCGTTCGAGGTGCTCGCCCTGCTGGCCCCGGGCGTCGCGTCGCATTCAGAAACAGAGGCGGTCCGCCGCGGGACTCCGTTGGCCAGCGTCCTCGTTTCGCTGGGCTTGCTGTGGGCGGTAATCGGCTTTCTCACGGTCGCGCTCTTGCAACTCGCCCGAGTTAACACGCGGTTTCGCCTGCTGTCCGTCCGCCGGGCGGCAGAACCGCCGGAGGCTCGATTGGAGGCCTAGCCGCATCCCTTTGCCTCGTCCCTTTGCCGATTGTCAACGTCTCCCCCAAACGCTATAAGGGCAAGCTATGATACGAAAATCCAAGGTCCTCGCCAAACTTCGTGCCGGCCAAGTCGTCCGCGTCTGTTCGGTCGGCAGTTTCTTGCGTTACTTTCCCCGGATGGCTGCCGAGTTCCGCTACGACGGGATTTGGGTAGATGCCGAACATCGCGTCTGGGACCCGGCAGAAACCGCCACGATGCTAGCCCTGCATCACTTGGCAGACATCGATTGCCTGTGGCGGCCGGCGACCATCGAGAAGACGGGCCTGTATCGCCTGTTGGAAGACGGCGCTTCCGGCCTGATGATTCCCCACGTCTCGACGCCGCAACGCGCCCACGAATTGGTGCAGGCAGTCAAGTTCCCGCCGCTGGGCGACCGCGGGCTCGATGGATCGGGCTTGGACGGCGATTTCTGGGTGGGCAAGCCGGTCGACTACACGGACCAAGTCAACCGCGAAACGTTCCTGGTGGTGCAAATCGAAACGCCGCAGGCATTGGAGAATGCCGACGAGATTGCGTCCGTCCCCGGCGTGGACGTCTTGTTCCTGGGGCCCGGCGACCTGTCGTTGCGGCTCGGCTGTACGCCCGCGGTCGACGACCCCTTGATGTTGGACGCGCAGCGCCGACTGGCCGCCGCCGCCAGCCGGCATGGCAAAGCTTGGGGACGACCCGTGGGCAGCGCCGAAGATGCCCAAGCGATTGTCCAACTGGGCGCGCAGCTGGTCGCCTTTGGCAACGACTTCTGGGCCGTCCACCAACATCTGGCGGATTGCGCCGCCCGGCTGGACACGATCCTCGGATAGGGCCGGTAGCACCGCCCGGGAAATGGTTTCCCTTTGTTGTTTTCAGGCGTACCCAGAGGCAGATCCACAGGTAGCCCCAACGAATGAAGGCGTCAACGAATCACCGTCGGAGATTCGTTGATTCCTTCATTCGTTTGGGGAAAATGCGCGCAGGAAAACAAGAATCGGGAATTAGCAAGACGACGAAGTTGTATCCCGCGGCGCTCCTCAGCCGTTGGCCCACCGCCAGTAGATGCGTCGCCAACGGAAGCTGACGCGGCCGCTGAAGTAGGCCAGCAGGCTGTAGATGCCGAGCATCACCAGGCACCAGATCATCGCTTGGCCGCCGGGCAACATGTCTCCCAGTTCCAGGAACTGGACGAGCTGACTTTGCTGGTTGGCCAATGTCAACACTCCCAGCAGGGCCGCGTAACCGGTGGCGAAAACGAGCATCACGATGGACAGCACCCACGCGGTACCCCAATCCGGCAACTGCAAGAGATACCCGGCGTAAGCAGCCTGCAACCCGCCGGCCAGGAGCAACGCCAGGGCCCATCGGGAAATGCCCGCCGACTCGCCGTGCCGAACGTGCGCGACGATGTCCAACAGGGCAGGGATCACGCCCACGACGGCGGCCACGATGATCCACATTCCCAATTGATAGACGGGCCAGCGCCGGATCCAGCTGTGTTCGACGCCGGGCAGGGGACAGTCTGCAGGGACTTGCAAAAGCGCCGGCGAGGTCCCGGGCGACGGCGGAATGGGCGGCGCGGCAGCGGGCGGCGGCCCGGCCAGTTGCGGCTCGTCGGCCAACGCCGCGTCGGAACGAAGCGGCGGAGGAGCAGGAGGCGGCGGAACCAACTCGGCGACAGTCGGCTGCCGTCCTTCGAACGGTGGTCCGGACGCTCTAACCCGGAGCGGCGGCGGCCCGGACGGCGGCGTCGCTGTCTGCGCCGGTTCCCCCGGCGTCGACAAGACCGGCTGGCGGGCCCCGTCAGATTCGTCTTTCCCAGCCAGCATCTGCGGCTTGGGTGGTGCCGTGAGCTTGCTGCCGCAATTCGGGCAACGCACCGTCTGACCGGCTTGCTGCGACGGCACTCGCAGTGATCGTTGGCACGACGGACAATGCATTTTCAGGGGCATCTGACAGTTGCTTCTCGAACGGTGCTAACGTGTTTTGCGCTGGGGACAATCGCACTCAGAAGTTTACCAAGAAAACTAGCCGGAGTCATTACTTCCACCTCCCTGCCAACGCAGAGCTGACATAGTGGTCTACGCCGGACCCTCAATTCTCCGTACACTGGAGTAGACATCGCTTTCGCGTCGTGCGA
Organism: uncultured Pirellulaceae bacterium; assembly: GCA_964645045.1. GTDB lineage: Bacteria > Planctomycetota > Planctomycetia > Pirellulales > Pirellulaceae > Anammoximicrobium. Next base: position 22,359 of record CAZXYZ010000015.1, read on the forward strand.
AGGCGTCTGACCGTTTCGAAACGTGGAGGAGTCTTGAATGACCGTAGCACTGATTCCCCCAGCGGAGCTCAAAGAACGCCGGGAAAAGGGTGAAACCATCGAACTAATCGATGTCCGCACGCCGGCCGAGTTCCAAGAGGTGCATGTCGAATTTGCCCGCAATCTGCCCTTAGACCAACTAAATCCGGCTGAACTCCTGGCACAGCGTGGAGATTCCAAGGATCATCCCCTGTACGTGATCTGCCGCAGCGGCAGCCGGGCTGCAAAAGCCTGCGAGCGGTTGCTGGCTGTGGGCTTTCCCAGTTTGGTGAGCGTGGATGGAGGAACGCTGGCGTGTGTCCAGGCCGGTCTGCCGATCGTACGCGGCAAGAAAGTTGTGTCGTTGGAACGTCAAGTGCGGATCGCGGCGGGCTTTCTCGCGCTGCTGGGCGCTGTCCTCAGTCATTTCGTCAATCCGTGGTTTTGGCTGTTGCCCGCGTTCATCGGCGCGGGATTGATGTATGCCGGCATCACGGACTCGTGCGGGATGGGCATGCTGCTGGCGAAAATGCCCTGGAACCGGGTGGGCGAGCAAACCAACGCGTGTCGCAGTTGACGCGGCAGGAGAGTTTCCGAACTTTTTGCGGAGGCATCCCATGGCGAAACCGCTGTCCGTCGGCAAGTACTTGCTGGATCAACTGGGCAAACGCGGCGTCCAGCACATTTTTGGCGTGCCCGGCGACTATGTGCTGCGGTTCTACGACTTGATCGAGCACAGTCCGCTGCGGCATATTGGGACAACGCGCGAGGACGCCGCCGGTTTTGCGGCGGACGCCTATGCACGCGTGCGGGGCTTGGGCGCCGTCTGCGTTACCTACTGCGTGGGTGGCTTGAACCTGGCCAACCCCGTGGCTGGGGCTTATGCGGAAAAATCGCCGATCGTAGTGATCAGCGGCGCGCCCGGCCTCAAGGAACGCGAACGCAATCCGCTGCTGCACCATCGCGTCCGCGACTTTTCCACACAGCGTGAGGTCTTCGAGCGGATCACGGTCGCCAGTACCGCGTTGGAAGACCCCGTCACCGCGTATCACGAAATCGACCGCGTGCTGCAAGCCGTCGAGCGGTACAAGCGGCCCGGATACATCGAGCTGCCGCGGGACATGGTGGACGTGGTGCGTCCCCATCGCCCGCGCCCCGCAGCGGCCGCCGATGCGGCGGATGCGGCGGCTTTGGACGAGTGCCTGGGCGAATCGCTGGAGATGCTCAACGGCAGCCGCCAGCCCGTGATCCTGGCCGGCGTCGAGGTGCATCGTTTTGGACTCCAAGAAGCCCTCGTCCAACTGGTCGAACGGACGCGGATTCCCGTTGCCGCAACGCTGCTGGGCAAATCGGTCATCAGCGAAGACCACCCGCTGTACCTGGGCGTGTACGAGGGCGCGATGGGCCAAGCCGACGTGCAACGCTATGTGGAATCGGCCGACTGTGTGCTGATGCTCGGTTGCTTTATGACGGATATCAACCTGGGCATCTACACGGCCAACTTGGATCCCAGCCGCACGATCTACGCCACCTCGGAGCGGACCTCGATCCGCCGCCATCAGTTCGGCGAAGTCTCCTTGCCAAGCTTCCTGCGGGGGCTGCTGCAGGCAAGTTGGAAGCGGCGCGCCCGCCCCCGGATCCTGCCGCGCGAAGCACCCTGGGGCGCGCGGGCCTCCGGCGACTCGCGGATCACGATCCGAGCCCTGTTTCAACGGCTGAACGAATTCCTCACGCCGGACATGGTGGTCATCGCGGACATCGGCGATTCGCTGTTTGGCGCTGCGGACCTGACGATCCACCGGCGCACGGAGTTCATCAGCCCAGCCTATTACACCTCGATGGGTTTTGCCGTGCCGGCGTCGGTTGGCGCCCAATTGGCGAATTCCTCGCTGAGGCCGCTGGTGATCGTGGGCGACGGGGCTTTTCAGATGACCGGCCTCGAATTATCGACCACGGCCCGGCTGGGCCTGAACCCGATCGTCATCGTGTTGAACAATCACGGTTACGGCACGGAACGTCAGATCGCGGAAGGCTCGTTTAACGACATTACCAACTGGTCGTTCAGCAAAGTGCCGGAGTTGCTGGGCAGCGGCTGGGGATTCGTCGTCCGCACGGTGGCGGATCTGGACCAGGCCTTGCAGGCGTCGCTGGCGAACCGGGACGCGTTCAGCATCATCGAGGTGGATTTGGACAAACACGACACGTCGCCCGCCCTCACTCGACTCGGCCAACGGCTCAGCCAACGCGTCAAGGGAAAGGCGGAAGGGACCGCGTAGGGCGAGCTACCGAGAGGCGAGCGGCCGGCGTTAGCCCGCCGATTACGTCCGTGCCTGCCCGTGTGCCGGAGAGGATCGCGAGATCAAGTCAGCCACCGGAAGGAGAACGGCCCGCAGAGAACATACACAGGTGGGCTTACGCCTCACCGCTCGCCAGAATCTTGGGAGCGTTTGTGTCAAGTGTCACAACCTCAAGTAGCGTCACTGAGAGGCCAACGAAGGAGATCGAACATGCGTGCCATACGATGTTTCCTGTCATTTTCCGCGTTGGCTTGGCTGACGGCCGCTTGGCCGGCCGTGGCGCAAACCGCATCTGCAGAAATCGTCCGCGAGCGGTTGTGGATCTGGGGCCATCCGGCGGGCGTCTACAACGCCAGCTACCTGGCCGCTTGCCCCACGAAATCGTCGATCGAACCGGTCGCGGCCGCCCAGCGGATGGGCATTACGAACATGATCTTCGTGCGTTACGATGCCAAACCCGCGCCGCCGTTCGCCGCCTACTACGAGCCGTTTCAGCCGCTGCGGCGAGTCTATTGGTCGCTGGTCGGCGCCGGCGGTGCGACTTCGGCCGACGAGCGCGAGCACGTGTATCGCCTGGCCGAAGCCAACGCGAACATCACCGGATTCATCTTGGACGACTTCTTTCACGAGACGGCCGTCGGCCGCGGCCGCCACATGTATGATTTCGACGCATACCGCCCGCTGCCGGTCGAAGCGATGAAGCTCCAGACCGAGACCGGTTTCGGCTGGCTCAAAGCGGGTCGGACCCAAAGCATGGTTTTCCTGCCCACTCCCAACGTGGACGTGGGCCTGGAAGCCGTGAATTGGACCCGCACATGGATTGCCTCCGTCCGATGCCGGCCGTTGCGGAATTAGTCTGGATCGCGTGGAGCGGACAATCGCATCCCGATATTCACGATTTTTGAGGCCAAATCGCAGATTTTTTTTGCGGACAAAGCCGACTGCTAGATTGGGTAGCCTAGTGCTAGAATAGACGGCGAGCGGTGAGGCGAGCGGCAGGAAATAGCTTACCCGTAGGTCGGCCTTTCCAGGCCGACAGAGACGGACTGGAAAGGTCGTCCGACGCACGGAAGTGGGTAGGCTTTCTGCTGCCGGTCGCCTAAGAGAAAATGCGGAGACACCCGGACGCGAAATGATGCCGCTCGCGAGGCGAGGGTAGCGCGGTGTTTTGCGAGGGATGGTCTGAAAGCGTTATCGGTCCTTATTCCTTTGTGCTTGGTCAGGGCCGCGGTTTCTTGGTCGTCATTGTCTATTGAGGAGGTGTTCCATGCAGACAAAGCATCGACAAGCTTTCACGTTGGTGGAGCTCTTGGTGGTGATTGCCATCATTGGGATCTTGGTCGCGTTGTTGTTGCCTGCAATCCAGGCTGCGCGCGAGGCCGCCCGGCGCTCGCAGTGCGCGAACAACATCAAGCAGATCGGCTTGGCCATGCACAATTATGAAAGTTCGTACAAGGTGCTCCCGATGGGTACATGGTCGCTCAATGCCGTGAATGTCTGGCCGTCGAACGGCACGAATTGGAGAACGGCGATCTTGCCCTGGGTGGAGCAGGCGGCGCTGTATGAACAACTGGCGTTCACGGATGGCAGCGCGAACCTTTTCGGGTCAGGTGGCGCCGGGGCGGGCATTCCCGGGTTTACCGGCGCCTGCCAGGTCCTGCGTGCCCAAATGGTCGCCGGGTACCGGTGTCCTTCGAGCACAATCCTGCCGTTCGCTAATTTTCCGAATGGAAACAACAACGATCAGGCTTTGATCATTAACTACGTGGGCAATCAAGGCGCGATTCCCAACCCTGGTCTCAATCCGGCCAAGGGCATCTATTGCCCCAGTGGCATCTACGGCGGGTCCGTCTGTAACAGTGGCATGTTGACTCCCAATGTGGCGTGGGGGTTTCGCGACGCCACGGACGGAACCTCCAACACGGTTCTAGTGTTCGAGCAATCGGGACTCGTGGGGGGCGACAACATCACTGCGAACTACTACGGCGGATGGTACGGCGCGCGGCATCGTTCCCTGCCTGAGGTCGCCTGTGGGGATCTATGGCAGACGGGCACCACCTGCATCCGCTACGCTCCGAACCTGTACGTGCTGCCGCCGGGAACCACCAACGCCCCAGCGGGCGCGAATCGTCCCTACGCCGACAACACGATCATCAACTCGATGCACCCCGGCGGACTCAACCTGGTGATGACCGACGGGGCGGTCAAGTTCATTAGTGACTCCATCAACTACGTCGATCTCTGCCGGTTGTCCGTTCGGGATGACGGCGAGGCGGTGCAGGTACCGTAGCTCGGAAGTATTTAGCAGTTACAGACTTGGAGGGCTCATTGCCCGCGGAGCGATTTGCTTGGGAGAGAATGGCATGAATTATCGTGTGTTGAGTAGTGGCGGGGTTGGTGGGATATTCCTGCTGTGCGCCATCCTTTTTCTGATTGGCGGTTGTACGAAGTCGCAGCCCATGGGGGCCGTGGAGGGGAAAGTAACCCTGAACGGGCAGCCGTTTTCCAATGCACGCCTCAATTTCCTCAGCCAAGAGACTCGTGCGGCAAGCGCCGCGGAAATTGAGGGCGACGGCAGATACAAGCTGGCGACGCCGATGAAGGTCGGTACGTACACCGTCTTCCTTACGCCGAAAACGATCGCCGATCCCGACCACCCGTCTCCTTCTTCGCCCGGAATCGACCCGAAAGTCCCTGCAACATGCTGGAACGAGTCCGCGAGCACCATCCGGATCGAACTCAAGGAGGGAAGGAACGAAATCCCCATCGAACTCGCAAAATGACGTCAAGATCGATTGGGGGTCACGAGGCCGGACTTAGCGATCCACGGTCCGCAGGGTGCCTCCTTTTGCGCCGCTTTGCAAATGACGTGCCGGAAGTCGTAGCAGGCCAAACAGGGCTACGGTGGGTTTGCTTGGCCGTTACCGGGACAATGTTCCACACGGGGAGCCTCCACTGGTTGTGTACCGGCCAGTGGATAATCCTCGTTCTGGTAGGTTCGCCGAGATGCCCAAGTCGCATAGCGACGATTGAACCGCTGAGCGCGTCAAGGCTCAGCCTCCGTCGACGACGGCTCCCTGCTCCAGCCGGCCTCATCCGTGGCTTGCGTGCCGCTGTTGAAACTCGTCGATATTCACTGTCCGGCCCGTCAGGCGCGCTTCCTCGGCCGCGAAACCGATCAGGTGACTGTGGACCGTCGAATCGAGGCCGGCTGCCAGAGGAAATTCTGGCGGCTTGGTCATTTCGTCGTACAGCGCGTTGACCAGCCCGGAATCGCCGCCGCCGTGCAGTTCGTAGCCCCCGTCCTCGGCCTGGACGGTGTACCGCATCGGTTCTCCCTCGTGCGGAAAGAAGACGAGATGGGCGCCAAAATGCTTGCGGTACGTCTCGCCGCCTTTGAGCACCCCGCGCGTCCCGTAGATCTCGATGTGCCGGCCGTTCTCGAACGCGGTCATGGTGAACGTACCCGTCACGCCGCCCTCGAATTCCAGGGCCAACACCTGCCGGTCCACCGCATCGTTGTCGCAGCGGTAAACGCAGCGGCCCCAGGGGCTGGTGCGCAGCCACGCCACAATCTCTTCAGTATTGGCCTCGGCGGCGCGGTCAAAGACCATCGGCAGCCACGCGGCCCGCATGTCGGTCGTGTATCGCAACGCGTTGTAGACGCACGTTTCGCCCACCGGGCAGCCGTCGGTGCATCTCGCCGGCACGTTCGCCGGCGCCCGCTCGGGCCGAAAGAACTCCAGCGAGCCGAAGCTTGCCACGCGCAGACAGCGGCGGCCAACCAGCCAGTGGATGATGTCCGTATCGTGACAGCACTTGGAGATGATCATCGGCGAACTCTTTCCGGTGACCGACCAATGGCCGCGGACGAAGGAGTGCGCTTGGTGCCACGGCATGACGCCTTCGCTGGCCTGAACCGAGGCAATATCGCCCAGGACTCCCGACTGGACGAGTTCTTGCACCTTGCGGTAAAACGCGGCGAATCGCAAGACAAAACAGACCATCACACGGCGGTTGGCCGTGCGGGCCAGCCGTTCGATCTCCAGCACCTGTTCGACGCGCGTCGCGATCGGCTTTTCGAGCAGCAAGTGGCAGCCGGCTTGCAGAGCGCCCAGGCAGTGGCGGTAGTGATCGTTGTCTTGCGTGGCGACGAGCATCACGTCCGCGATCGGGCCCGCCGCCAGCAGTGCGTCGGCGTTGGCAAAGCCGCGGAAATCCGCCCGCCCGGAAATGCGGCGCACTTTGTCGACGCGTTCGGCGACCGGGTCGGCGCCCGCGACAATTTGAAACCGCTCCGGCTGGCGCGCTGCCAGCGTCGTGTAAGTCTGGGCGCGCGAGCCGCAGCCGATGCAGGCCCATCGCAATGGTTGTGTTGTCGTCATTTTCATTCTCCTTGGAACCGCTAACAAAACTCCCCTCGCCCATTGGGAGAGGGGCCGGGGGTGGCGCGGTCAAAAAGCCGGAAACTGCGGAGTTTAGGCGGGACTGGTATTGCAAGACTGTTGCGCAACTTCGTAATTCTTGGAAGTGCAAACAACCCAAGAGCGAAGGAGCGCAACAGTGGTTACATCATGGTACGAAAAGGTCCAGGAATTCAAGTCCCCTCCAACTCCCGGAAGACCCTCCCCCGGCACTCATGGCTATGGAGTGCGGGCAAGTGGAGAACCGGCGGGCTCACGCCCGCCGTTCGCCTGATGCGACGGAACGACTGGATCAGGCGCCGGCGCAAATCTGACGCCGCGCCTCGTAGGCGGCGATGGCCACGCTGCAGGCCAGGTTCAGACTGCGGGCATCGGGCCGCATCGGGATCCGCAGACAGCGGTCGGGGGCGGTCTGCAGGAGCGTGGGCGGCAAGCCTTGCGTCTCGCTGCCGAAGACCAAGACGTCGCCGGAACGAAACGCCGCCGTCGTGTACAACCGCTCGGCGGTCTTGGTGAACAACCACGGTTCCGGCTCCGGCAGACGCTGGCGCAACCCCGCCCAATCGTCCACAGCTTCCCACTCCAAGTGCTGCCAGTAATCCAGCCCGGCACGCCGCAAGTGCCGTTCGTCCATGCGGAACCCCAACGGACGCACCAACCATAATTTGGCTCCCAACGCCACACATGTGCGGCCGATGTTGCCGGCATTCTGGGGAATTTCGGGTTGGACCAGTACAATGTGCAACAGCGGTTCGTCGGGCATTGGGCGCCTTTCTTGGCTTGGCCAGGATCAGACAGATCGGTCGGATCGGTCGGATCCGACGGATCTGCCTCATCGTAGCCATTACCCCTCGTCGGCAAAGCGGTCGATGTCTTCGCGGCTCATCCGCTCGTAGACGCCGCGCGCGACGCGGTGGTCGATTTCCTCCTGGTTCCATCGCAGCACCAGGGCGGGCAGGTCGGCGGCGGTCACGCGCTGCAAGCCGGAATGCGCCAACGTTTCCATGCGCCGCCGGTGCGCCGCCCGCAGCGTCGGCCAGTCGGCGTCTTCGCAGATCTGCACCGCGTGTCCGGGCATGGGATCGAGTTCGGCGGTACGCGTCCCGGTGATGAGCAGCCTGTTGTTCGGCAAGACGCTCAACAGCGAGGCTTCCAACAGCTCTTCATCGCTGTACTCGTCGTCCTCCGTGGACATTCGGACCCGGACCCGCGCGTACATGAGCGAAGCCAGGATCAACCCGTCGGCGTCGGCCAGGACCATGCCGAATGCCTCCTGCCGCCCCAGCATGGGCAGCGTGTAGCGGAGGGCCGTCGTGAATCCGCTTTCGGCCGCCTGCTTCATCCAAGGCTCCAGGCGTCGCTGCACGTGTCGTGGCACGTCCTTCCACTCCAAGAGGATCAGGCGTTCCGGGCGGGAAACGGGGATGATCACCTCGGCGCCCCAGCCCAAAGGCGTCAGGAACTTCAACAGGCAGGCCTGCCACAGTGTCGCGCCACGCCGCAGTTCGCGGAACCGCATTCTGCTCAGCCGCATGCGATAAAAGGCGACCCCTGCGATTTCGTCCGCGCGCACGGGACGCAACGGCCCGAAACGGTCGGGCAACTCCTCATCGAGGATTGGACTTTCGGCAGGGGACACCAGCAACCCCGCTTGTTCGAGACGGTTGATCGTCGGATAACCGAGCCGTCCCAATACCTGGTCCAACACCGAGCGTTTCTTCGGCAGCGACGGCCCAGCCGCCACCGGTGCGGCCTCCAGGTCTTCCATCAGGGCGACCGCCGAGGCCGATCGCCGCCGGATGAGAGTGGCCGGAATCAAAACGCCCAGCGCAACCAGAACGCAGACCACGATCGCGGGAGTTGTCCGCACCCAAGCTGCGACCGCGACCGACAGCAGCATCACCAACATGGCCAAGCATCCGCAACCGGCGTTGGCGCGCCGCGACGCCCGATGGATGCTGTCCACCAAGATCCGCAGATCGCAGCGATCTTCGTCCAGCAGCCGCGCCACCACGGCCGCCAGGCTGGCCTGGGCGTTGGCGTCAAGGTCTTGCCGTCCGGCTCGTCCGACCGACCTCAACCATTCGGCATCCTCCGTCAACCACCTTCTGTCTTCGACTTGCGCGCCATCTTCAGCCGCCTTGATCTCCCGGCGGCTGATCGCTGCATGGTCCAGACCAAGCTCGCTGGCGATGGTCAGGATTCCCTCGGCGGCGTACTGGATCTGCCAATTCGGCCACATCTGTTGCAGCAGCCGCGAGTAAATCCGCCGTTCGAGCGGCTCTTGATCGAGATGACCGGTTTCGAACCAGGTCAGGCGCCGGGCATCCCAGTCTACCAGCGCGGCGCCGCTACACGAGTCCCGGGCCAGCAGTCCGTCCGCATCCTGCAACGAACGGATGTATCGGGTCGTTTCCTCTGGTCCCCAGAAGATATCTTGGGCCAGCGACAGCGCGCCCCAGAGGCTGTGAAAGATCCGCGTGCGGCCACCGCGGCGGATTATGTAATTGGCTTCGTATCCCATCGTGATCGCGCGGTGTCGAAGGGGATTTCGTAAAGCCCTGGAAAAGATGGCGGTGCCAAGTCACCGCTCTCCAAGGACGGCCTGTTATAGCACGAGCGGACGGGGAATAACACCCGCTCAGTCGCTCACCAGCTTGCGGACCCACTGGACGCGCGGATTTGCGACCGCGTTTTGGGCGCGAAAAGTCTCGGCCACGTAGCGTTTTGAGGCCGGTTCGCCCGGGATGCGGAAATTGTCGCCTTTTTGCAGGATCGGGCGAGCCTCGTGCATCGAGCCGAACTCGTCCGCGCCAGCCGCCTGGCAGGGAAACCAGCGTCCCAGACCGTCGGGGGTCTGCAGATAAAATTCCGGATAACAGTGGCCGGGAATCCAGACCGAGCGTGCCGGGATGCCGTTGGCCCGGCACAGGGCGATGAACAGCGACGTCAGTTCCTCGCAATCGCCGTGCCCGGCCCGCAACGCCGTCAAAGCGCCCTTCAGTTCCTCGTCGAATTCGTACCGGACGTTGGCCCGCACCCAGTCGTAGATCGCTCTGACTTTGCTCCAGTCCGTTGTCGCATCCTTCGCAATCTCGCCGGCCAACCGTTTGATCTCCACGTGCGTGGTTTCGATCGAGGGGCTGACGCCCAGATACGGGCGAAGATCCGCAGCCACGCGGCTGGGCAGCGACCAGCAGGCCGTATCATCGGGCCCGGACACATCGCCCTTGGTGACCTCGAACGTGACCAGGGCGGTCGCAGTGTCGCCGGCAGCCAACTGCGGGATCGCGATCACCATCTGTTTCGCGCCGCCTGGGGCCAACGTGCGGTAGGTGATGGACCGCACCTGGCTGGATAGATCCTGTCCGAGGATCTTCACCCGCTGTTCCGGCCAATCCATTGGCACCGGCAGCGTCGCCACAATTCCGCTGCAGGCCCCGGTGGCCTCGACAATCATGCCGATCTGCCACCGCTCTGTCCGAGGATTCTGCAGCCCGGTGGTTTCCGCGCCGTCCGCTCCAAAGAGCCGGCTGGCAAGCAGCCACGTGACCAGGAAAGCGAACTTGGCGAAGATCCGTGTCATGCTCGATCCCATCCCGGTCAATTGGCCGGCAGTACCTTGCGGATGAATTCCACCTGCGGCCGGCCGGCGCCCTTGCCGGTGAGGAACTCAGGGACAAACCGCTGCGGGTCCTTCTGTTCGTCGGGCACCTTGATATGATCGCCCTTCTGCAGGATCGGCCGATGGTCTGACATCCCGCCGAACTCGCGCGTTCCGGCCACCTGGCAGGGGAACCAGAATCCCTTGCCGTCATTGTCCTGCAAGTAGAATTCGGCGTAGCAGTTGTCGGGCACGAACACGGTCCGAGCCGGGACATCGCTGGCTCGGCACAGGGCGATGAACAGACATGTCAAATCATCGCGATTGCCGCTGCTGTCGCGCAACGTGGCCACGGCGCCCTTTAGCGGTCCGTCCTGGAATTTCGTGTTGTCGCGGACCCAGTCGTACAGGGTCTGGACCTGTTGCCAAGCCGATGCATCGTCCACTTTCAGCTCTTTCGCTTTGCCGCGGATCGAGGGATGGCGGCATTCGATCGAAGGGCTCGCGCCCAGGTCCAACCGGATCGCGGCCGGCGGGGTTTTGGGAATCTGGAACTCCGCAGTGTTATCCGGAGGCAAGACCGAGCTGCGGGTAATCTCGAACGTCACCAGGGCCGTGGCGACTTCGCCCGGCGGCAACTGCGGGACGGAATACTGCATCTGCCGCACTCCGCCCAGGTCCCGGTAGCGGACGTTGCGCACCAGCGGCGAGATGTCCTCCGCGACAATGCGCACCTGTTGCTCGGGCCAGTCCGTCGGCACCGGAATCGAACCACGCAGGCCGACGCAGGGCACTCCCGTCGTCGTGATCTTGACGCCGACCTGCCAACGTTGCGTCAGCTGCTTGTCCAAACGGATGCCTCCGGCCGGCGCCTGCGGCTCGAACTGAGCCGGCGCGGCGCTGGTCATCAGCAGCAGAAGCGGTACGGCCAAACAGAAACGTGACGTCGGCATGGGATACCTCCGGCATCTCGACAGTTCGGGGTTCAGATCAAGTGCTGCTGCGGTCCGGGCCGGGCATCGGCAAATCGTCCACTTTCGTCGGCGCTCGCGAAGGCGCCGGGACATACTGCACGGCCCCATCGGACGGGGCGTAGTAGTTGGTCGAATCGCAGCACTCGCCGCCTTCGATCACTTCGCAGCATTCCTCGTTGTTCCGGCTGCAGCAGAACAGGTTCGGCCAGCCGCTGTTGCAGCCTGCCAAACCAACCAACACCATACCCACACTTGCCAGATGGAACACGCGCTTCATGATTTGTCTCTCCCTCGTTCTAAACGTTATAAACCTCACTCCCCTCTGCGGGCCAGACAAATCTAGCTTGCCGCTGATGATGTGCAAATGAAGCGGTTGCGTTTTCTCAGCAGCGTTTCCTTTCTGCAACGCCGGGCGTGGAATGTGAGGTAAAGTAGATTGTGCGGACGTTCGATCCGCGCCAGCCGTATCAGGTTCACAAATTTTCTATCTGCCGCACAACGATCATGCGAGCTACCGCGGTATCCTGCTGGTTGCTGTTCGTCCTGTCAACCTACGTTCCGCCGGCGGCGGCCGACGAGCCCGTCGCCACGACGCCGTCCGTACAGAAGTCCGGCAATGTCGACGGCACCGAACACGACCCGGCGGCCCCGCGTGCCGATTCGGTCTGGATGGTCAGTACGCGGTGTATAGACTGTTGTTGTGCGGGCAAACCGGCCGAACAGGATTTCCGGTTCCTGCGGTACGATCCCACTAGCGGTTGCGAAGAAACCACCTGGGACGCCTGGTCCGCCGAGGAAGTGCCGGGGACCATCACGCTGATCTACGTCCACGGAAACCGGATCGAACCGGACGAAGTCCTGGGACGCGGCTTGACCGCCTACCGCGCGCTGGTGCGCAGCGGACCGGATGCGCCACCGTTCCGTTTCGTGATTTGGTCGTGGCCCAGTTCTCAAGTGCCTGGACACCGGCCGCGGCGGGATGCTCAAGTCAAGGCCGCCCGCACCGATTGTGAAAGCTGGTTCCTGGCAAATTTCATGTCGCGGCTGAATCCGGACACGCACCTTCGCCTGCTGGGCTACAGCTTTGGCGCCCGCATTGTGTCCGGAGCGTTACATCTGACCGGCGGCGGAACGCTCGGCCGGTTTCACTTGGCCGATGCGAATCCTCGCCCCGCAAACTCGATCCGCGTCGCCCTGCTGGCAGCCGCCATGGACAACCACTGGTGGCTGCCCGGCCGCTATCACGGCGAGAGCTTCACCCAGGTCGATCGCCTGCTGCTGCTGTACAACAGCTGCGATCCCGTCCTCCGCTTCTACCCCCGGCTCGACCGCCGCCGAGGTCCCCCGGCGCTGGGTTACACGGGTTTCTGCTGGACGAGCCGCCTGGGTGAGCATGCGGAGCGTATCGAGCAAACCAATGTCTGCTGCCGGATCGGCAAAACCCACAGCGAGAATGCCTATCTCGCCTCCGAAGCGAACATGCGTGCGGTGCGTGACATCTTGCTGGCGGAGTAATGCGGACGCGCGCCGGTGCGTCGACCGTTGAGCGGGCGATCAGGTCCAGAACCGGGTGCGTTTTTCGGCGGATCCTGACTCTGCGTCCGGCGGGACTTCCGTGCCCGCCGCGCCGCGCAGGATCAGAATCTCCACCGTCTCCTGCTTCCGCGCCCGGGTAACGATTACCGTAACTGCGAATTCCCGCACCCGGATCTCGCCCTGCTGCGGCCAGGACGTGGACGCGGGGTCGATTCCCGCCCGCCGCTTGATGGCCTCCAGCAATTCGTCCCACGAGGTTTTCGGCCACGGTTCGTGAAGGCTCGCCGTGCCACCAGCCACGATCCGGATCCTGATCCTGTTTCGATGTATCGCGATGGAAATCGTGACCGCTCCCAAACGGATCGCATCATCCAACATCTGGTCAAATTCGTGCGTCATGTCCAATTTGATTTCACATTCTGCTTCAGCAACCTCGGGGGGCGGCGAAGCGCCGGCGTTGCGACGCGGCGGAGCCAAGTTCGCCGCCATTTTTTTGAGCCGCTCAATATACGCAGCGCGGACCGCAGGCGGCTCGGGTGGGCCGCCTACGCTGTCACAGAGAGTATCACACCGCACGATCTGGTCCGGGTCGAAGAACGCCATCGACATGGGAGCGATCTCATCAAAAAGCATGGCGGACGACAGTCGGGCGGATCGTGGGACCGCGCCCAAGCACGCGCTGGTCCCGGCCCAGCCATCCGGGAGCTCCACCGGCTGGATCACTTCCAAGGGCCGGCCCTCCGGGTTGACGATTTCGGACCTATCCACCGCCACGTAGGCCGTGAACCGCGACAGGACATGGCTTTCGAGCGATACCCGGACGATCCGCTCCATCAGGGCCTTGGCGTCAGAAGTCTGTCCGGCGGCGTACTCGTCCTCCAGGTCGCGGACCTTGGCCCGGCCCCATACGCTGACCAGCAGATCCGCCGGCGCCGCTCGTCCCGTCACCTCGTGCTGCCAGGGACGACCCGCCGCATCCAGGGCCTGGACGCGCAAGCGGATCGAATCGTGATTCGTGCGGTGCCTGCCGAAAATCGTCAGTGGGCGGTCTACGTACAAGTCCGGAATGCGGATCGGAGCCAGGCTGTCGGCGACCAGTTCGCCGTCGATGGCCTCGACCCGGACTTGCGTCAGCAGCGGCGTGCCGATCAAACGGTGGATGCGGTCCATGGCTTCGTCCAACCGGTCCTCGGATTCAACCAGTTCGCAGTCTCCCTGGCCAAAGTCGGCCAATTTCCGCAGAAAGCCGGCATTTACCGCGCGGTCGATGCCAACCGTGAAGATCCGCGGCAGCGATTGCTGCCCCCGCTGTCCCAAGGTCCGCAGGATCGCGTCCTCGCCGGTCACCTCGCCGTCCGTGACCAACACCAGGATGGCACGGCGGGAGTCGGCGGCTTGGGAAATCAAGCCCAGCGCGGCTTGCAGAGCGGGCCCCATTTCCGTTCCGCCCCGGGCGTCGACAGTCCCCAGCCACTGGAGCATCGTCCAGCGTTCGCGATCGTTGCCGGCAACAAAACCTCCGGCCGCGTGTGGAGGATGCTCGACGACCGAATCAAAGGCGACGACCGTGAACTGGTCCTCGTCCAACAGCGTGTCGATCATACGGCCCAGCGCCCGCCGGGCGGCGACCATTTTCCAGCCGGTCATGCTGCCCGAGCGGTCCAGCAGGAACACGACCCGCCGCGGCGCCGGCTTCTGCAAAGCTTGTCCCGCCAGGGGAAACAAGGTCAGCGCAAACGCGCCCGGCACTTCACCCGCCGCCGCGTGACAATGCAACGATGTGGCGAGCGTTTCCCGGGCCACCGGATAACGCAGGAGAAAATCCCGGTTCAACCGTTCGCCGGGCCGTAGCGAGACGGTCCACGGCGGGCCTGCGGCGGTCACCACACTGTGCAAGCTGCTGCGCATCCGCTGCGGCCAATCCGCTTCACCGGCCGCGATGCCGGCGGGATCCAATTCGACCGTCAACGACAGCGAAACCGGATTGGGGAATCCCGGCAGCAGGACCGGGGGCGTCACCCGCGACGCATCCGGCACCTGGTCGGTGTCCGGCGTTGTGCCGGCGCCCACGGACGGACCGTCCAACGGGATGCCGGGCGTGTACCGGGGAGCGACGACCAATGGAAAGCGGAACGTCGCTTCGCCGTCCGAAACGGGCACGGGCCCCACCAGCGTCAGTTCGACGACAGCCTCTTCCTGCGGCGGGAGGTTGCCGACGCGCATCTGAAACACACCGCTGCGATCCTCTTCGGCGATCGCCGCCCGATGGCCACGGGCGATGGCCGTATCGTATTCCTCGCGGGCCTGACTGCGCTCTTTCAGTTCGCCGTCGACCGTCCGCCCCGCGACGCGCAGTCGAAAGCTGGTGACGGCGGCACGATCCGGCAAGGGAAAGATGTAGGTCGCCTCCAACGGTTCGTCGAGCGAGTTGCGGAAAGTTTGTCGCACGCGCGTCTGGGCAATCAGGCCGACGATCCGGGCTTCGACGGCCAACGCGGTCAGTGGCAAGCGGCCGCGCGCGGTTTCCAAGCTTCCGAAGCCAGCACGGTCATCTGCGCCGCCGGACGTACAGGCTTCGTCCATCACTGCTACTTCACGATCCATGGTCATCTCCCTGGTTGGTTGTGGTTTGGAGGTCGTGGTCGCCGGCGCCCGATCCGATCATTCCAGCCCGGGTCAAGGCCGTAAGTAAATCGTCAAACGCGGGCCGAGCGGCGTCCAGCGCGGCCGCGTCAAGCGGCCTGCCCGGGCTTCCTTCGAGGATCAGCGATACCCCCGGTGCCAGCGACAAGACCAGTGCCGGTTTCGCCGTCACTTTGACAGCCGCGGCCGCATGGCCCTCCGGTTCCGCCATCGCCGGTTCCGCCGCCCAGAATCGCGTCCGAACTCCCGTTGCCGGAGACTGGGCAGCGGCGGTCAGCAAGCCGTCCGGCGAGGGCGGAGTTGCACGGACTTCCTGCTGCCCCGACACCGCTTCCCAGAATTCCGCGGGCAGCGCAGCCCATCGCTTCAAACTGCTGTTGTCCGCCCCGGCAATGTTCTTCTGGATGTCGACCAGCGACATGCCGCGGGCCTGCAAACGTTTGACGGCCACGATCTGCAACAGATGGTGGCGGCCGTAATAGGCCGTCCGGCCGCGCATTTCCAGCGGCCGGTCCAGGACTCCGATCGTCGTGTAGTAGCGTACCGTCCGGGCGTCCGGCACGTCCCGCACACGTCCCGAAGTCTGGCCGTCGTAAGGAGCCGCATCCAACGCTTGCCCCGCCAGTTGCACCAGTTCTTCCAGCCGCCAGCGTTCGTTCATGCCCGAATTATAACGCTGTCACATAACACTGTCAACAACAGGGCAATACGCCATTTGATTTTCATCCGTGCCCCGGCTCTGCCATCCGTGCTATTCCAGGCAATTCTTGATAGTACGGATGGCATGGCCGGGGCACGGATGGCAGGCACGAGGAATCGGCCTCGGGGGGATGCCGATCTTCTTTTCGACCGAGTCCCTCACTCACCGGCCGCAGCCGCCTGGGCCTGCATTTGCCGCACGAAGGCCACGTACTCGGTCAGGTAGTCCGTCAGTTCCTTTTCGATGGCCACGGGATCTTCGAACAGGCTGGTCGCGGGCTGCGGCTCCTGCGGCGGCAAGTCGGCGAAGGGCGTCACAGCGCGCAGCCGTTCCTGGAACGTCGGGTGGGTCGCGAACCAAGAGGGCTTTTCCTCGAGCAATGCCCGGTACATCTTCCGGCGGTCCTCGCCGGTGATGTTTTGTTTGTGAAATTCGCGAAACGATTCGTAGATGTTCTCGAATGCCTTGCCCTCCGCCAGCAGCGCGCCGACGTTCTGGAACATGGTGCCCTCGAACATCATCCCCTGCTTTCCTCAGGGCTGCGGCGGATTCGGCAAAACGATCTTCGCGGGCCAGCGCCACGGCGTAATAGGTTTGCAGTTCGCCGTTCTTGGGGAAGTGCTGGCACAATTCAGCAAGCCGGTTTGCCGCGGGGCCGCCGGCCCCGTCCGCACCCTGACGAGACAGGAGGGCACTGGCCAGCCACTGGGCCAAATCAACGTTGTCTGGATCGGCGGCCGCTCCGCGGCCCGCGCCATCTCCCGTTCCGCTTCGCCCAGTCGTTTTTCCTTCTCCTCGGCCGGCATCTTCTCACGGGCCAGCAGTGTCTGATGAACCAAGGCGTAGGCCAGGTCGGAGTGCGTGCCACCGAAGTTCGGGTCGATTTCCAGGCTCCGCCGAAATGCCGCCTAGGCCGCCTGTGCGGTCTCGCCGGGATGGACGGGATCTTTGGCTTGCAGATAGAAATCGCCCAGCAATTGCCAGGCGATCGGGTCGTCCGCCAGCGGGGCCGGCAGCGCTTTTTCCGCCGCGTTGAACTGCTGCCCTACGAATTTCGCCAACTGCTTGTCGAAATCGTCCGTGGCCCCGCTGCGGTCCTCGTACCACGCCCGGAATCGTTCTCGCCAGACCGGCCACGTTTCTGCCGAAATGGGATTCGGTTCCAACAAACGGGCGATTTCCGCCGCCTCGGGCACCACCGCCGAGGCCGGCTGGCCCGTGGCGGCGACGACGGCACAGTTCCAAGTGAGCCACAGCAGCGTCAACCGCCGAAGTCCGCCAAGCGTTCTTGCCGAAACCATCGTTGCGTCGTCCTTTCGGCAACCGGAGGAGAAGAAAAGTCCCTGCTCTTGATGCAGACTATTGTGTTGGTCAGAAATAGGGGCGTCAAGATGCGATCCAGAGAAGCCCCATGCTACAGATCGCCCGCCCCGCTCAGTCCCCCGTGGCGCAGGTGCTCGATCTGGTTGTAAGCGGTCAGGTCCCAGCAACCATCGGCGCCGCAATGGACGGTGGTGATCGAGGCGTTTTCCAGAGACGGCATCGCGGGGCCGGCCGGGACGGTGACAAGCGCGGCCAGTGTCACCGCCAGCAGCCGCCCGTGGGCGATGATCGCCGCGTGCTCGTGCCCGGCTGCGGCGATCTCGCGAAAGGCCGCGCTGCCCCGCTCCTGCAGCGACTGGCGCGATTCGCCGCCGGGAACGGCATACGAGCCGAATGCCATCATCAAGAACGATATGGAATTCATCCTCATGCAGCGAAAACCGGGCGGCTACCGAAATCCCACCAATACGCAACGTGAAGCGAGCCGCATCTGCAAAGCTGACTTCGACCGGTGGTTCCAGCAGATCTGGAATATTACCGGCGCGTCCACGAAGCAACATCCCGCCCCGTTTCCGCTGGAGCTCGCTACGCGTCTAGTCCGTATGCTCTCCTTCACCGAGGATACCATACTGGATCCATTTTGCGGATCCGGAACCACTATGGTCGCAGCATTGCAAACCGGCCGGAATAGCATTGGTGTCGAGATCGACTCGGAATACTGCCGCATGGCGGCACGCTACCTGAGAGCCTAGACCACCGAACTCTTTTCAACCGCGGAGCTACATTTTGAACGGGCGGCCACCGATACACCAAGCCTTGCGAGCGAGGACCGTAAGTTGTACGGAGTCCGACCGGCCAGAAAGCGGTTGGCATAGGCCAAAGACGCGTTCCTCGGACGTCAACCAGCGCAACACTGTACCTGCCCAGCGGCCCGGTACTGCCAGATTGCCTTGCAATCGATTATCATGCGGCATCGCAACATTGCTCTTGAGAGGCAGCTGACGTGAGTCGAACGAATCGCTTACCGGCTTTTGATAATCTGATCATTCGCGCTTCGGCAGGAACGGGTAAGACGTTTCAGTTGTCGAATCGATTCTTGTCGCTACTGCGTCAGGGCGTGCCCAGTGAATCGATCCTGGCAACGACGTTCACGCGCAAGGCCGCCGGCGAAATCCTGGATCGGGTGATCGGGCGGTTGGCCGAGGCGGCCAGCAGCGACAGGAAGCTGGAGGAATTGGCCGGGTTCACCGGCGAGGCTGCGTGGAGTCGTGACGCCTGTCTGGATACGCTGGAATCGATGATGCACTCGCTGCACCGTCTGCGCGTCAGCACGCTGGACAGCCTGTTCGCCCAGATCGCCCGCAGTTTCGGGCTCGAATTGGGCTTTCCCTTTGGCTGGCAAATCGTCGAGGACCTGTTTGACGCCCGGCTGCGCAGCCGGGCGATCGATGCAGTTCTGACGTCGGGCGACGAAGCGAAATTGCGGACGCTCGTGCATCTGCTGACCAAAGGCGAAGCCAGCCGCAGCATCAGCCAGCTGATTCGCGAGACAGTCAACGAAATGTATGATTTGTTCCAGGACACCTCGCGCGACGCCTGGTACAAGGTGCCGCGGTTCAAGCCGCTGGACGCAACCGAACTGGCTGTGACGCTGGACGACCTGCGCGCCGCGGACTTGCCCGAAAAACGCATGGCCAAGGCCCGCGACGAGGACGCGGCTCGCGCCGAACAGGGCGACTGGGATGAATTCCTGGCCAAGGGTTTGGCGAAGAAAGTGGCCCAGGACGAGTTGGAGTTCTACAAAAAGCCGATTCCCGATTTCACCGCGGCGATCTACCGGCGGCTGATCGAACACGTCCAGGCGGAACTGGTTGGCCGAGTGGCGTCCCAGACCGAAGCTACCTACGAACTGCTGGCAATGTTTCACGCCGAATACCAGCGGCTGAAGACCGGCTATCGAGCGCTGCGGTTCGAGGACGTCACACGCCGCCTGGCTAGTGTTGGCCAGGCCGTCGACCTGCGCAGCTTAAGCTTTCGTCTGGATTCGCGGATCGATCATCTGTTATTGGACGAGTTCCAGGACACGTCGCCGCAGCAGTGGCGCGTGATCGAGCCTTGGGCTCAGCGGGTGACGCGGGCGGCCGGCGGAACGTCGTTCTTCTGCGTCGGCGACGTCAAGCAGGCGATCTACGGCTGGCGGGGCGGCGTGGCCGAGATCTTCGACGCCATCGACCAGCAGTTGCCGGGCCTGACGCCGCAGAGTCTGAATGTCAGCTTCCGCTCGTCCCAGCCGGTGATCGACGCCGTCAATCGGCTCTTTGCCCGCATCCCGGAGCATGCGAATCTGGGCCGTGCGGAAAACGCCGTCCGCAGCTGGTCGCAACGTTTCGAGCCGCACGAGACGCAACGCCGCGCACTGTCCGGCTACGTGGAACTGGCCGCCGCTCCGGCAGCTGGCGAAGATCAAACGCAGGGTGAGGTAACGCTGCGATACGCCGCCGAACGCATCGCAGAACTGGTCGCGAAAGCTCCCGGCCGCGGTATCGGCGTATTGTTGCGGAGAAACAGCGGCGTGGCGCGGCTGATCTACGAATTGCGCCGGCTGGATGTGCCCGCCAGCGAAGAAGGCGGCAATCCGCTGGCGGATTCCGCCGCTGTGAACGTCGTGCTGTCGGCGCTGCGGTTGGCCGATCATCCCGGCGATACGGTGGCTCAGTTTCATCTGGCGCATGCGCCGCTGGGGCCGGCGCTGGGTTGCTCCGATTATCGCGATGCTTCAGCCGCGATGCACGTGTCGCGGCAGCTGCGCCAACGGCTGTTGCAGGACGGATACGGCGCGACGATCCACAGTTGGACTCGGACCCTCGCCCCGCTGTGCAGCCGTCGCGAGTTGAGCCGCTTGGAGCAACTGATCGAGAAAGCCTACGCGTATGACACCACGGCAACGCTGCGCCCCGGCGATTTCGTCGCCTACGTTGAAGCCACGCGAGTCGCCGATCCCATTCCGGCCGACGTTCGCGTGATGACGATCCACCAGGCAAAAGGGCTGCAGTTCGAGATCGTCGTTCTGCCGGAACTGGATGCAGACATTGTCGGGCAAAGCGATCGCGTGGTCACGCACCGGCCGGCGGTCACGCAGAGCGTCGATTGCGTCTGCCGCTACGCCGGCTCCGACATCCAACAGCTGCTGCCGGCGTCGTTCCAACAGATGTTCGAGGCGGCGACGGATCGCGCCGTGACCGAATCCTTGTGCGTCTTGTACGTGGCGGTCACGCGGGCCATCCACGCCTGGTACGCTATCATCCCGCCGTCGTCGGACAGCGAAAAGAACGCGCCACGAACGCAAGCTGGCTTGCTGCGGGCCGCGCTGGCGGACGGGGCCAGGGCCGAACCGGCAACCGTGTTATATCAACATGGCGATCCGGAATGGTTCCGCATCGGCGGTAAAGCCTCGACTCCCGCAGCCTGTGCCAGCGCAGCAGACGCAAAGTCCGAGCCCGTGGCCATTCGCCTGGCGCCGTTGGCGGGCGGCCGAAGGCGCGGCTGGGAACGGGCACGCCCATCCGGTCTGGAAGGCGGAACGACGGTCTCGCTACAGCACCTGCTGGCCCCCGCGCGATCGGCTGCCTTTGCCCGCGGCCAACTGATCCATGCCTGGCTGGAGCAAATCCTGTGGATCGAGGATGGAGTGCCCGATCCAGCCCAGCTAACGGCCGTCGCACAAGAAGTGCTGACCGCCGAATCAGGGGCGAACGTGGATCTGCAGGCAGAACTGGCCCGCTTCCAGTCGCAACTGGCATCGTCGCCTGTGGCCGAAGCCCTTTCGCGGCGGCGGTACGAGAACCTGGCAAGTGTCGGTTTTTCCAGCGTGGTCCTCCGGCAACTCGGCAAGCGCCGCCTGAACCCCATCGCGCAGAACGAACGCGGTTTCGCGATTCGCGACGGCGACCAGTTGCTGACGGGGTTCATCGACCGTCTGGTGCTACTGGAGGATGCAGGCCAAGTCGCCGCGGCCGAGATTATCGACTTCAAGACGGACCTGTTCGACGTTCAGGATCCCCAGCAGCGGGCCGCCAAGGTCGCCTTCTACGCTCCCCAATTGCGCGCGTATCAGCGGGCGGTGAGCCAGATGACCAACTGTCCGCCCGAGCGGATCCTCGCCACATTGCTGTTCGTCGAGGCCGGGATCGTCCAAGGGGTGAGTTGACAAGTCCCGGCGAACGGCCGGCGTTCGCCCGCCGGTACTCCTGTCTCCCGCCGATATCTCCCCGCTTCATGCAGTCAATTTCGCAAGTACTGCCGGCTAACGCATGCCGAGAGAATCCCTCACGCTGAGTGCCGGGAGGGGGCGGATCCGTGTCGGCTGGTGCGGGTCAGTTAGGGAACCGTCGTCCAAGGAGTGGAGGTAGTGGCCGCCGCCGCGGGGCTGGTGACCGCGGGGACGACGGCGAGGGTCTGCCGATAGTTCCACGGCATCCAACAGGCCGGGTTGGCGGCGACCTCCTGGGCGTGCCGCTGCAACTCCGTCAAGTAATCGAACGGATTGGCTCCGCAGAGTTCGCAGGTGTAAATGAGGCTCATGTAG
Organism: uncultured Pirellulaceae bacterium; assembly: GCA_964645045.1. GTDB lineage: Bacteria > Planctomycetota > Planctomycetia > Pirellulales > Pirellulaceae > Anammoximicrobium. Next base: position 44,463 of record CAZXYZ010000015.1, read on the forward strand.
ATGTCTCCGGTATGGGCCCCGTTTTCGGTCTTGTAGAACATGGCGTTCTTGCGGTGGAGGATGACCTTCTTGAGGGCTCGTTCGCAGAGGTTGTTGTCCAGCGGAGCCCCGGCTTGACGCAGGAAGAGCGTGAACTTGTCCCAGCGTTTGAGCATGTAGGTGATGGCCTCGCCCAGGCCGGAGTTGGGCTCCACCAGGTGGTCCTCGATCTGCCGCTGGAGCCAAGCCTGAAGATCGTCCATCACGGGACCGCTTTGGCTCTTGTGGAACTGGAGGCGTGCCTCCGGCGAGAGTTGTTTCTGTCGTGCGACGGCGTCGTTCTGGTAGACGACTTTCAACGCTTCCAGCACGTAGCGGCACTCGTCGGGAAAGTGCTCCACCACATCGACGAACTGCCGGCGGCCATGCGCCAAACAGTTGGCCAAGATCGTGTTCAGCTCGGCAGGCATGTTGCGGGACAAGGGGTCGCACATCTGGATCGGCGGGGCTAATTGCTTGGCGCGCTGCGTCAACACGTCCCGGAGATTTTCGCCGGCGTGTTTCCGGCCGGTGAAGATTTCGTAATCCCGCTCGGTCCGCTGTCGCGCGGCGATCCGCTGCCGGATCTCGGCCACGGCCGGGACATCCAGCTCGATGATTTCCGGTGGCTTCGGGTTCGGCTTCGGGTTCGGCTTCGGGTTAGTACTCATGGGGCTCATGATTCTCCTGCTGGAAGGGCGGCGTCCGCGTCCGCGGGCGCCCCAGGGCGCTACGCGTCGGTGCGGCTCGACCGTCGCGAGCGCGGTGGAGACGAGTTCGTGCGCTCGCCGCGCGCTGCGGCGGTCGCTTCGGGCGTGCTCTGGCGCAGCAGGGCTTGCAGACGCTCCTCGGTCATGTCCTCGTCTCTCAGCCACTGGATGAGTTGACCAAACGACGCCAGCAACTCGGGGAGGCTCTTGAAGTCCTCCTCGCGAAGCTCTCGGGCGGCCAGACGTTGCTGCAGTTGGGCGACGCGCTGCGGATCCAGTTTCAGCATCCCTCTTCTCCTTCCTCACGCTACCGACAGCCGACGGCGAAAGTGCCGCTGCAGCGGATAGCCCCAGACTTCTTTCAACGACCGGTTCGCCCGATGCGTCTGGTCGTCCTTGCCGCGTCCCGTCGTGCGGCCCAAGGCGATCCAGTTGGCCGCCCGATAACACGTGCCGCGGAAACGCTCCGGGTCCACGAACGTCTCCAAGAAGGACAGCCCGTGCCCGTAGACCTGCTCCCAGTCGTAAGGCAACTGCCGGGCCATCCGGCCCAACAGGTGCGAGGCCAAGTGGGGCACCTTCACCCAGGGTAGAACCAGGAAGCGGAGGTTGGTCGCGATCAAGTGGACGTTCTTCCGCCGAGCCTCCGCCGACCAGCCGATGAATCGGTCGCGCGGACCCAGGTGACGCGGCGCCGACGACCAGGCTAGGCAGGCGATCGGTCGCGACTGGGCCGACACCAGGTACTTCAGGTGCTCGCCCACCGGTTGCGTGTAGCCCAGATAGTGAAACTGCTCCAGCAGGCTGTTGAACAGTGGTTCCTGACGTGTCCGCCGGACCTGGTCCCAGTGCAGCGGCCCCACGCTCTGGAGCGACCCCTCCACGGGGCTACGGTCGATCTCGACCAGGGCGGGCCGGCGCCGCTGGGACAGAGGGTTCCGCGGGAGGAGCTTCGGCGGAGGCAACGTGATGTGCCCCGCGCGATGCAGAGCCAGCATCAGCCCGCGGCAGATCATGTCCCGCGGCTGCCCGTTGGGCTGGGCCCAGTTCCAGGCCCGGCACAGCTCCTCCGATAAACGCCGCCGGCTTAAGCCGGGATGGGCGGCGATCAACTCCCGAATGAACGCCGCCTCGGCATCCGTCACCGTGCGGCCTCGATATTTCAGAATTGCGTTCATGGCCCGTAACGTAGCACGGACCCTTCTGGAACGCAAGATCAGAAGCGAAATCTTTTCAGAATTTCGGACTCACCGGCCGCCAGTCTGGAGCCGCCTGAGTCCCGGACGGGTCGCCCGCACAAAGCAGCACCTGCAGTTGATGCGCCGCCAGTTGCTGCGCGGCCACGCTGGCGTCGGGGCTGGATGGCCACCAGCGGAACCGCCCGCTGGAAAGCCGCTTGTGGCAAAGCCAAAAACCTTGGCCGTCGTAGACCAGCGCCTTCACCGCCGTACCGCGCCGATTGCGGAACACGAACACGCAGCCGCTGAAGGGGTCCTGCTGCAACTGCTGCCTGCAGACCTGGGCCAGGCCGTCCATCCCGCGGCGGAAATCCGCGGGCTCGATCGCCACCAGGATCCGCATCTGAGGCGTGAGCTGGATCATCGCTGGACCTCCCAAAAGCTGCGGATCAGCGCCACCAAGTCGGGAACCGCGACACCCTTGAGATGCACCCGCATCTTCGCCCCGGCCGTGTCCTCCCATTCCAGCAGGCATTCCCCCGCGACAGTTGGCGACGGAAGGGGCAGTTCCAGAAACGTGGCCTTGTTGACGGCGGGGGGCGTCCCGGCCTTCGCGGCAGCTTCTCTCTCGACCCGCTCCTTCAGCGAGTAATACCCCAGCCGCAATGCCTTGGCCGTTCGGCAGGTCCCGTACCGTTCCGCCATCTTTACCGCGGCGGACCACAAGGAATCGGGAATCCGGGTGCGAGCCCTGCAGGTCTGACGCCACTGCTCAAAACGCCGACGGGTGTTCTCCAGGTCGGCAGGAAAGATCGGGATGGTCTTCGCGTTCATCGGCTGTCCTCCACAGGCTATTGGTTCGACAGCCCACCATACCCGCCCCTCAAAAAATGTTCATGCATGCTTGCGGAAAGGACACCATGTATCTGTTCGATCCCAAGTACAAGCTGGATAGTGAACAACTTGGGGAACCAGGAGCGAACCTTCTTGGACGGCGCGGTTCACTTTCGATCGGCCGCATCTTGAGCGCGCCGAAGGTTTGAACGAACCGGGACAGCGCCGGGCGTAGAACTGGTATTCTACCAACTTGACGTGGTCCGGTCGGCGGTGCGCCATCCGGCAGCACAGTCGCCACCCGCTCTTCCCGTTGCGTCCGCCGTCAGTCGCCCGTCGGCTGCCTCTCGTCTCCGGTTTGTTTGGTACTCGGTTGCTGCTTTGCCGAGCCTTTCGGTGCAGTCCCCACTGACAACTGACCACTGACGACTAACATCATCCGCCCCACGACAGACGTGAACCACGCTGACGACAATCATCGCTTGGCGGTCAACGGGAAGTTGGGGCGGGGCTTGTCCCCACGGCGGGATGCGGTAGACTTGGCCATTGCTGGTCGTTCCGTCGCAAGTGGTTAGGATCGGCCGTCCGCCGCTCGCAGCGGCGGGCATTTGTACGGCTTGGGGTATCGCAAGGCACGAGATAGAAGGAAGGGCGTTTCGCAAGTCATTGATAGGAACCATATTAGCCCTCGTAGCTCAGTGGATAGAGCACCGGTTTCCTAAACCGGGGGTCGCAGGTTCGAGTCCTGCCGGGGGTACTGAATCATAACCCACGACGAACGCTTGACTTAGCGTACCTGTCCGATGTAGGCCAGAGCGGCCTGAAGACACTTGGTGCATCTGTATGGCACTTCGCGATCCCGTCGCAGTCTTCGATGCTGACACTAACGTCGAAGCCCAACTCGTTCGCACGCTGCTGGTCGACGCCGCCGGTATCGAAGCGTTCGCCATCGACGACGTGTCGTATGTCGGGACTTGTGTCTGGGGAACGTTGTCGGGGATCAACAAGCCGCAGGTCTTTGTGGAACGGGGCGACGCCGAAAGGGCACTGGATTTTCTGGACACATACGAAGATCGCATCCGCGAGCGGCAGATGGTACCGGCAGATGACCAGGTCTGTCACCACTGCGGTGAACCGGTTGAACTTGATGCCGAGGCGTGTGCGGCCTGCGGCCGGTCGCTCGATTCGTCAGCCGACGCCGAAGAAGATCGAAGTGACGGCCATGCCGGGTCGGTTCCTGCGGAACAAGATGGAGCGAACGGAGTCGTCCCCCATGTAACTCCCAGCGAAAGCCTGGCAACTTTTCGATCCCTCAAGAAACCGCTCGCTTGGATGTTTGTGATTTGCTTGGTAGGCTCACTCCTGTTTCAGACGATCGTCGCGGTCGTGGAGGCAGTGGGCAGGTTGAGGGGGTGGTCACGCTAGATTGTCGGGCATGACCGCTGACACGAACGGCGGTTTGCTGAGCTCTGCTACAGAAGCCTCGGCCTGGCCGTTGGCGTTAAACCCGTGGCCAGATGAGGCGTTTGATCAAAGCTTCCACGGACGACACTCGAACGATGCCAAGTTGCATTCTCGTGCGATCGGTTCCGGTCACGCGGGTGCGAGGGAAGTAGCGATCAACTGTTCGGCGCCTTGCCCCAGCAACTCGGCGGCGGCTTGCGCGCCCAAGGATTCGGCCTCTTCCCAGGGTCCGCCACGCGAAACCGAGATCCGGTGTCGTCCGTCTTGGCTCAAGACCACGGCGTCCAGCAGCAGGTGGCCGTCAGCGACGCGAGCCCAGGCGCCGACCGGAGCCAGACAGCCGGCACGCAAGGCCGACAGCAAGACGCGTTCGGCCAGGATTGCCGCGTGCGTGGGGGGATGGTCGAACCGGGCCAGGATCTCCAAAGCACGTTCATCGTCCTCGCGGGCTTCGATTCCCAGGGCTCCTTGGCCGACGGCAGGTAGCATCAGGTCCAGGGGCAGGATCTGGGTAATTCGCTGGGCCAGTCCGAGACGCTTCAAGCCCGCTTCGGCAAGCACGATGGCCTCGTACTGCTCCTCGTCCAGCTTCCGCAATCGCGTGTCCACATTACCCCGGATTTCCAGGATCTCCAAGTCCGGGCGGGCGTGCAACAACTGGGCGCGGCGGCGAATGCTCCCCGTGCCGATACGGGCTCCGAGCGGCAATGCCGGGAAGCTGTCCGCGACCGCGGTGCGGCATACCAAGGCATCGCGGATGCTCTCCCGCTGCGGCACCGCGGCCAATCGCAAGCCTGGAACGCGTTCGGTGGGCAAGTCCTTGAGGCTATGCACGGCCAAATCAATGGCGCCGTCCAACAGGGCCCGCTGCAGTTCTTTGGTGAACACTCCTTGTCCGCCGATCATCCCTAGCGGACGCGCAGAGATGTCGCCCTGGGTGGAGATGTGGACCATTTCAATCGTGACGCCAAGTTTTGTCAATTCCGCCGCCACCCAATCCGCTTGCCAACGCGCCAGGGCGCTGGCACGGGTCCCCAGTCGCAAGCAGCGAGTGGCGGACGTGCCGGCTGCGGGGGTTACCGAGGGGGACGATCCTTGGTGATTTGCTTGTTCCGACATCTGTATCCTTCATCCGTGACTGTTCGCTGAATACGGCGTTAAACGGGCGGGCTCAATCCCGTCGGCTGCGGCTGCGGCGTTCTTTTCTGCACTGCGGCCGCAAATTCCGCGGCCATGCGATATCCGATGTCCTCGCGTATCTGCTGCTGGGGTGGAACCACGACTCCGCAACTGACGAGGTACTGGATGGCCTGGTCGACGGTCATGTTTAAATCCAGGACTTCGCTCTTGCGGGCGACCACCGTAAAACCGGTTCCCGGGATGGGCGACGTGGGGACCAGTAAGTTAAGCACCGGTTCGTTGGCTGCCGCGCGGACGTCGAGCATGCCTTCGCCCGTCACGAAAGCGACTGCCCAGATGCCTTGCCGCGGATACTCCACGGCTACGACGCGGTTGAACCCGATCCGGCGTTCGTTGAAAACAAAGTCGGTGACTTGCTTGACGGACGAGTACACGTTGCGGATCACCGGCAGGCGATCGACCAAGGCCTCGAACAACCCCCAAATCCAGCGCCCGATCCCTGCGCCAAAGAACTTCCCCAGCAGGTACATGACCAGCACGAACACAGCCAGGAACAGCGGGATGACCGAGCTGCGCCGCAGCCACGTGACGTCGACGTACCGTTCAAAGTAACCGTGAGCGGTCTGCGGAAGGACCGGACCGGGCTTGGCCTTCACGGCGTCGTAGATGTACCGCGGAATCCACTCGCCGGTGCTCAACAGCTGATAGGCGTTGATTTCGGAGCCCGGCGGTTTCTGGGTGCGGACGTCCCACAGATTCGCCACGATCAAGTGGCGTGCGGCACCTTCGACGGGCACCAGCACGTAGGCGGAGATCAGGTTCCACGCCCAGAGAAAGACAATGATGGTCAGCAGCGGCGGCAGCACGACTCCCAGGCCGTGCAAGACCGCGCGGCGAAACGGCCGCCGGACGGCCGGCGGTTGCTCGGTGCATGTGGTTTCCTGCAATTCCGTCATTTTTTGCTCGCGTACCGCCCGTCACGCTGTCACCGCGATCCCACCGTCATGGCTGCCGTTGTGCAAGCCCCACGCCCCGTGCCACGACGGCAACGGTGACACGCGCGGCCCCGGCCCTCCGCAGCATTCGAGCTGCTTCACTGGCGGTCGAACCGGTCGTCATTATATCGTCCACCAACAGCAAATGGCTGCCAGCAATATCATAGTCGGTATTGAACATAAACGCACCCCGCACATTTGCAGCCCGCTCGGACGGCATTAGCGTCCCCTGCTTCTGCGTGCGCCGCCGGCAGATGATCACGTCGTCGGCCACGGGCACGTCCAGCCGTCCGCCCATCGCCTCGACCAGCAGGTCCGGGCCGTTGAAGCCCCGCCACAGCCGCTTGAGCCAGTACGACGGCACCGCCGCCAGGAGATCGGGCGGTGAGTCGGTCAAGTGTTCGCGGACGCGGTCGGCCAGCAGTTGTCCCATCGACAGGGTCAGCGGCTCATGCATGCGTTGCTTCATGCGAATGACCGCTTCGCGGAGAGGTCCCTGGTACACCCCCAGCGCCAGGGCCGCCTGAAAGTGATAACGCCGGTCGCGGCAGCGGGGACAGTCATCGGCGACTTGACCGGGAGCCGTGGGTGCTGCACAGCGCTGACACACGGCCTCCGGCATGGACAGGAACGCTTCGCGGCACGGGCCACAAAACAAGGGGGGCTCGGCGAGCGAAGGCAATTCGATCCCGCAGAAATTACAGGCGGGCGGCAGCAACAAATCGGTGCCGAACCGCAGGAGGTGACGCAAGCGGCGTCCCATGCGGTTCGGTCCACCCAGCACGCGGGGCCCCCACTGCCATGCGAAGTTTCCCAGCCTCATCGCCTGCCCCGCCGTCATGCGAACAACAAGTCCTCGACGGCGTAGCCCGTTCCCAAGCCGAACACGCGGTCAACATTCTCGCGCAGCACGCACTTGCCCAGGCCGATCGCTTGCTCCTCGCTCCAGCCGCGGTCGCCCACAAACCGCTCCGCCAACACCTTGGCCAGCACGCGTTTGTACATCCGGAATTTGGGCAGCGCGAACTCCAGCTTGTACATGTCACTGTAGTAGCCAATCTGCTTGGTCTGAGGCACCGCCTCGAGCCGTGCTGCCAGATCGCACTCGATGAAAGCCGGCGTGTTCGAGTACCACCAATGGCCTTGAGTCACGACATTGGGAAAAATCCAAGCATAGCTGGTCAATTCCTGGTTGGTGACGCTGGCCAGGACCGAGGTGGGAAAGGTGACCTGCGGAAACGCGTTGAACAACTCGCGGTATTGGATCAGCGAGACGCGGCTGTCGTACAAATCCTGCCCCTGGAAGACCCCTGCCTCGTAGACCCGGCGATTCACTCCGATCATCAGGTCGAAGGGCAGATGGAGATCGGTGCAAAGTTCGGCGAGGGTCCAAAAGACAAATTGGGCAGCCGCCTGTTGATGGGATCGTGAGGCGTCCCGTCCGCGGGCGCAAATCTCCTGGAGCGCCGTGTCGGCCCGGCCGGGTGAGATCTTGGCGGGCGTAAAATCGGGCGGCAGGCTGATCGCGCAGGCTTTGGCGTTCTTGGCCTTGAAATGCTCAAACCGTCGGGCAATGGCGGCCCGCAACGAAGCCGCATCGACGACGGACGTGTCGGCTGCCCGCTCTAAACGTTCGCGGACCTCCGGCTTGGCCAGATGAAAGACCAAGTCGTCGGTCCGCAGGCAGGGAATGTAGACGGCCGTATCAAAACCCTCGAGCGGGTCGTCGAATTCGTTCGTGAGAAACAAGGCTTGCAGCTTGCTTTTCTCCAGAACCTGCCGGGCCCAGTCGTCCGAAGCCATTTTTTCGGCTGCGGCATCGTACAGCGGTTCCCAGTTGTCAGCCGAGACCCGATCGCCCTCGAAGCCGAGGAACTCCCGGGCGATTTCCAGGAACCAGCTGTACTGAATCGTGTTCTGCAGCGGCGCCAAATTGGCGAACAAACGCTCGCATTTCTCTTTCGGCCCCAGGCCGGGTTCTTCGATCTGCTCCTTGGGAACCCCGGCCGAATGGGCCAGTTCCGTGTAGTAGTGGTAGCCCAAAATGTCGGCCAGCGTCGTGGAGGCCGGCTGGAGAGCGTTGATGTGCGTGTGGGGATCGATCAAGACGACCGAATCCAATTGCTCAAACAGGCGCTGTCGAAGTGCGTCGAACATGGCGTCGATCAACCGTTGCAAGAGGAAAACGTCTGGCGAAAGCCGCAGAGCACGCGTTCTGCCGCTGGCCGCGCGAGTGTTGAGTATAGACAGCCTGCGGCGTGGCAGCAAGTTTGTCGGCAGGATCAAATCTTGGCGACGCGACGAACGCCGATGCTTATTCGAGCGGTAACGACCACCAGGGCAGACTGATCCCGCCGTCCACCAGCAGCGAAGCGCCGGTCATATAGCCGTGCCGTGGATCGCACAGGACCAAGATGGCTTCGGCAATCTCTTCGGACGTGCCAAGACGCCCCAAGGGGATAAAGTCGCCGGCACTGCGGAGCGATTCCTCCGTCGCAAATTTCCGTTCTCCCGGGGTATCGGTCCAGCCGGGATGCATGATGTTCACCCGAATGCCGGACTTCGCCACTTCGATCGCCGCCGTCTTGGCCATCATGTCGACCGCCGCTTTGGACATATTATAGGCCATCGATTTGGGCACCGGGATGAAGGCGTGCGGCGAGCTGACCATCACGATCGCGCCACCCGTCCCTTGACGAATCATCTGCCGGGTGGCCGCCCGCAGCAGGTAATAGGCACCCCACATCGTCACGTCGACCGTCCGCCGGAACCCTTCCAGATTTGCTTCGTGAAAGAGTTCCCGCTCGCTGAAAGCCGCATTGCTGACCGCGATGTCCACCGCCCCAAACTGGGCCACGGACTCGGCAACCAATCGCTCCACCGCGGCGTGGTCGGAAACATCGGCTTGGACCTGAATGGCCCGTGCCCCCACCGCGCGCACGGCCTGGACGACTTCCTCAGCCGCTTGGGCGTGCGAATGATAGTTAATCACGACGTTGGCCCCGGATCGTCCCAAAGCCAGCGCTGTGGCGCGTCCGATGCCCAGACTGGCACCCGTCACGATGGCCGTTTTTCCTTGCAGATCTGCGATCGACACGGCAACTCTCCTTTGGACGAATGTTATACCGCTCCCAGTCGCCGTTGACACGGCCGGTCATGGCACCGGTCAGTTTATTCCGAGTTTTTCGTTTGAGCCTCTGGACCTTGCCGTCCATCAGGTTAGAATTTAATCGACAGCCACGGCAGCCAGTTCGCTCCTGCATTACGCAACCAGCACTCTCTCAGCCCTATAAAGAGGCATGCGAACTCGCTGTGTCCGGATGCCCGTCGGCGTGATCCCACCCAGCTGGAAGACTGGCGAACTTTGGAAATGTGCCCGCAGTCCCTATTAGCGCACAGCGCGTAATTTCTTACCAATTTTGCACTTCGGGAGAATGGTTCGCGTCGGAGTGGTACAATTGGTTGCCAGGTTTAAGTTCGTGGAGCGGCGGTGGATCGAGTTCCCGGTTGCAGTTGATTCGCATTTCATGCGACAGGGGGGAGGTAGTGCTGTGCTAGCTGAGGGCTTTGGATGATTCCGGGAAGTGGAGGAAGTTTTTTTGTGTTCGCGTCCCGCGGTTAGGTGTTGAACGGAGTGTTGGTGAGGAGGATTGCCTTGTACGACGCGCTGCTTGACGAATTTGAAGACGAAGTCATTCGGACCCCAGACGACGAGGAGCACCTGCGCAGCTTGCCGCTGGAGGAGGTTGACGACAGCGACGACGAGGATTTGATCGATCCGCCACCCGAAGTGGAGGCGGAGATCCAGGAGTTGAAGGAGGACGAGGACCTTCTGGCTGGGATCGAGGAGGACACGGAAACGTGGTCGGACGACCCGGTCCGGATGTACTTGACCCAAATGGGCGAGATCCCTTTGCTGACTCGGCAAGAGGAGATTCGGCTAGCCCGAAGAATCGAAATCACTCGCCGCAGGTTCCGCGCCAGATTGCTGGAATGCGACTACGTGATCCAAATGGCCTTCCGCACGCTGAAGCGGGTTTACGAAGGCGAGTTGCCCTTTGATCGCACGGTCCAGGTTTCTGTCACTGACCGCCTGGAAAAAGAACAGATCCTGGGGCGGATTCCACACAATCTGCACACGCTGGAAGTGCTGCTCAAACGCAATCGGCACGACTATCGCGTGGCGTTGGGCAAGTCGTTTCCGAAGAAACGCCGCCGCGACGCTTGGCAGCGTCTGTCGCGTCGCCGCCGACGAGCGGTGCGGTTGATTGAAGAATTGGGGCTGCGGACTCAGAAAATTGAGCAGTTCATTCCCGTCCTGGAGAATTTCTCGAAACGTCTCAAAGAACTGCAGGCCAAGATCCGGGAGACCAAGGCGGATCGCAAGCCGCCCGAAGAGCGCGAGCAATGGATCAAGGAGTATCGCAATATCCTGAATGCGACCCAGGAAACGCCATGCAGCTTGGCGAATCGGATCGCATTTCTAAAGGTGGTTTACTCCGAGTACCAGCAGGCCAAACGCGAACTGTCCGAAGGCAATTTGCGGTTGGTGGTTTCGATTGCCAAGAAGTACCGCAATCGTGGGCTCAGCTTCCTGGACTTGATCCAGGAGGGAAATGCAGGCTTGATGCGAGCGGTCGATAAATTCGAGTATCGGCGCGGCTTCAAGTTCTGCACCTACGCGACTTGGTGGATTCGCCAGGCGATTACCCGTGCAGTGGCGGACCAGAGCCGGACGATCCGCATCCCGGTCCACATGGTCGAAACCATGTCCCGCGTGCGAAACGTCTCGCGCCAGCTGTTGCAGGAGAAGGGCCGCGAGCCGACGCTCGAAGAAGTGGCTCGACGTGCGGACACGTCGGTCGAGGAAGCCCGCCGGGTGTTGGCCATGAGCCGTTATCCCATCAGTTTGGACCGCCCCGTGGGCAACAGCGAGGACAGCCACTTTGGCGACCTGCTGCCCGACGGCACGGCCGAGAGTCCCGCCGCCGGCGCTTCGCAAGAAATGCTGCGGACGCGGATCAACAAAGTGCTGAAGACGCTCAGCTACCGCGAGCGCGAGATCATCAAGCTGCGGTACGGACTGGGCGACGGCTACAGCTACACGCTGGAAGAAGTCGGGCACATCTTCAAAGTGACTCGGGAACGCATCCGGCAAATCGAGGCCAAAGCGGTCCGCAAACTGCAGCAGCCCAGCCGCAGCCAGGAACTGGTTGGGTTTCTGGACTAACCCGGATGATTCATCAACGCGTGGGAGAGGCTTCCAGCCTGTCAGTCAGGAAAGACAGGCAAGATGCCTATCCCACTTCCGCCAACAGTCGCCGGCCGTGGTCGCGGAGGGCGTCCAGCAGTTGGTCCAGATGATCCGGCGTCGTTAACGGATTGATGATCGTCACGCGCAGCGCGCCCACCCGATCGAGATTGGTCGACACGATGTAGAACTGTCCCGATTCGATCAGCCGCCGGCGGAGATCCATCTGGAAACGCCCGAGCCGTTCCGGTGGGGCGTCGCGCAGCGCGTCCGGCACGTGGCGAAAGACCACGATATTGCACTGCGGATCGTGGACGGGGTCGAAATCGGGAGCGGCGCAAAGCTTGCGGTAAAACACCTGCCCCAGCTCGAACGTCACGTCGACCAGGTCCGCGAACAATTGCGGCCCAAACATCGCCCAAACGCCCCACAGACCAAAGGCCGCCGCCCGCTTGGTGCATTCCACCGCCCGCAAGCCGCTGTCGTATTCCGCCAGGCCGGGCGCGGTCGGATCGAACAGGTAGGGCGCCACCTGACGAAACGTCTCGAAGCGATGCGACTTGTCCCGGTAGAAGACAAACGCGCACAAGGCGGGCATGAATAGCATCTTGTGCGCGTCCCAGATCAGGCTGTCGGCGCCCTCCAGGCCGCTCACCAAGTGGCGGTAACGCGGGCTGAGGCAGGCGGCGCCGCCATGCGCGGCGTCGACGTGCAGCCAGACGTCGTGCCGGCGGCAGACTTCGGCGATCTCGGGCAGCGGGTCAAACGCGCCGATCGGCGTCGAGCACGAGCAGGCAACCGCAGCGACGATCAGTTGACGCCGGGCACGCAAGTCGCCGAGGATCTCGTCCAGACGGTTCGGGTCCATGCGCCGGCGGGCGTCCAGCGGAACCCGCAGCACATGATCGGTCCCCAGCCCGAGCATGCCGGCCGAGCGCGATACGCAGTAGTGGGCATCGGCATGGACGACCAACGCGGGCGGCGGTCCGTCGCGGGGCACCCCCCGTTCCCAGACGTCGCCCAGGACAACATTCCGCGCAGTCAGCAAGGCGGTGAAATTGGCCAGCGAACCGCCGTGGGTTACCAATCCCGAAAACTCGCCCGGCCGCCAGCCGATGGCCTGCCCCAGTTCGCGAACCATCGCCCACTCCGCCGCCGTCGCCCAAGGGCCCATTTCGTAGATCGCCATCGGCTGATTCGTCACGGAACCGACGGCATCAAACAGGCCGGCGATCGGCACCGACGCGGGCACTTGATGCCCGATGTAGCGGGGATGGTGCAGGTTGATCCCGTGCCCGAGCATCTCCGTCACCAAATCGGCAAACCGCTGTGTCAGCGATTCCGGCGAGGCGTCCAGACCTGGGGCCTCTGCCAGTATCTCGTTCGCATGGGCGATGTTATCCGGCGGTTGGTGCCAGGGAATGACTGGCCCGGCGCCGGACTGAATTGCCGCCAAGTGCCGGGCTAGCAGTTCGGCCAGCCGGCCTCCAGCAGTACGCAGCAGTTCCGGATCGTAGGCCGCCTGAATACGTCGGCGGGCGTCTTCAAAGTCGGAGGTGGCTGACATCGGCTTGTTTTTCGGCCTGAAAAGCGTCATAGTAATGGAGGAAAGGGCGATTCTGTGCGGCCGGCGTTCTGCGGCCGCGTGCCGTGTATTCAAGGTAAGTCGGTTGGGATCGATCGGCAAGACGTGAACGGTACTCATGCACAGAAAGGGTCGAGCCATGATTCTGGAAGTGACGGACGTCGAGCGAGAGTTCCTGTTGGGGATCCTGCAAGAGCGGTTGGGCGAGTTGAAGCAGGAAGTGCGCCATTCCCGCGTGCCCAGTTTCACGGACGAACTCAGAACAAACGAAGACTGCGTTCGCGATCTGATCGGAAAGCTGGAAGCGCGGACCTCGTGAGCGGCGTGGGCCAACGGGCTCAGACGTACAGAATTCAAATTTCGCGGCTATGCCATATCCCCGACGCACAGACCCATGACCGCGAAATTTGAATTCTGTACGTCTGAGCCCTGCTTTGCGCCCCGTCATTGCCTCGCCTGGGGCGTCATGATTTTGGCGTTGCTGATCGTTTCGTCGGTCACACTGGCCGGCGAGACGCCGCGATCGCCCCCGGCCACGGCGCAGCCGCCCAGTGATTGGCCCGTGTTTCTCGGTCCGTCCGGCGACAGCAAGTCTGCCGAACGCGGCCTCTTTTTCCAGTGGCCCGCCGGTGGCCCGCGGGTCGTCTGGCACAAACGCCTCGGGGTGAGTTACGGAATCTGCAGCATCAACCGCGGGCGACTGTACCAGTTCGACCGGTTTGGCGACAACGCCCGGCTGACCTGCATGGATGCGCTGTCCGGCGTCGAGTTCTGGCGGTTCGAGTATCCCACCGACTATTCCGACATGTACGGGTACAACGGCGGGCCCCGCTGTTCTCCGCTGGTCGACGGCGACCGAGTGTACCTGTACGGCGCCGAGGGCATGTTGCATTGTCTGCACGTTTCGGACGGCAAGCTTTTGTGGCAAGTGAACGTGCCGGAAAAATTCGGTGTCGTCCAGAACTTCTTTGGCGTCGGCAGCAATCCCGTGATCGATGGCCCGCGGCTGATCGTGATGGCCGGAGGCAGTCCGCCCGAGTCGCAACAAGTCCCACCGGGGAACTTGGACGAGGTCGTCGGCAACGGCAGCGGCGTTGTGGCCTTCGACAAACTGACGGGCAAGGTCTTGTACTCGATCACCGACGAATTGGCCAGCTATGCCTCACTCAAGTTGGCCACGATTCGGGGCCGGCGCTGGTGTTTCGCCTTTACTCGCGGCGGCCTGGTCGGGTTCGATCCGGCGACGGGCCAGGCCGACTTTCAATACCCGTGGCGAGCCAAGTTGCTGGAAAGCGTGAACGCCAGCATGCCGGTGGTCGCCGGCGACGAAGTCTTCATCTCGGAAACGTATGGCCCCGGCAGTTCCCTGTTGAAGGTTCGTCCCGGCGGCTATGACGTGGTGTGGCGGGACGAGTTGCGGAGCCGCGACAAGGCGATGCAGACGCACTGGAACACGCCCGTCTATCACGAAGGCTACCTGTACGGCTGCAGCGGCCGGCATACCCACAACGCCGACCTGCGATGCATTGAATGGAAGACCGGCAAGGTGATGTGGACGTCCGACCGGACCACGCGCACGTCGCTGCTGTACGCCGACGGACATTTCATCAGCCTGGGCGAGTTCGGCCAGTTGATCGTGTTCAAAGCCAATCCCACGAAGTTCGAGCCCATCGCGACGTTGGAGGAGGGCGCACTCAAGGCAGAAACCGGCGAACCGCTGTTGAATTACCCCTGCTGGGCGGCGTCCATCCTGTCCGGCGGCTTGCTGTACCTCCGCGGCAACGACCGCTTGGTCTGCCTGGACCTGCGGGCCGCATCCTATCGGGAGAAGTAAGCTCGGAGGCTGTGATTATTTCTGTCGGAGTACAGCCTTTAGGCTGCGAAACGGGTCGAAAACGCGCGAAAGACGGGCTGCAGTCTGGACTCCAACGAGGAGGCGCGAGAATGACTCACAGCCTCGGAGTGTGCCGACTACAATGCCGTAACCCGACGGCTATGGTATCGCCGATTCACTTTGTTGCGTGTGGGTTTCGGCTACGGTTCCTTTGTCAAGCAATCGCACCACCTCGCCGTTGTGCTGGAGGAACGGGCGCGAAGTTGGCTGAGCTTGATAAGCCGCCACTCCGAAGTAGGTCGGAGCGTTCCATTTGAAGCCGGTCTCGTGGCGAAGATCGCGATCCGCGTGTCGACGCGCAAGGCGGCGAGTGCGACGCGATTTCGCTGACCGCGAGAATGCGTCGCGAGTTCTTCAACCCTCACCAACCTTAGTTGGCAACTCCTTTTCTGCAGCCTAGCCGGGCTGAACAAACCATTGCCGAGCAGATCCGTGAGGACCGGCATCGGAAGGTCTACTCGCCCGCTGATGCCATTAACGCGCTGACCGTCGGTGCACTTCATCTGGATCACTCACCGCCAACCGCGACGGGACGGCTGGTCGATTTGCTTGACGACGCGAAGCACGCCATGCCCAGCCCCATAAGTCGCATCGGTCCTGGGTTTCGAGGAGCAATCAAGCCAGAACTACTCGTCGCTGGGGGCCGTCAGTTGTACGACGAATGTCTCCGCGATGTGAAGAGCGCCCTGAATTCCTACAGGGTTCCGCCAACAGGGACGCGCCCGCCAGGACAATGCACTGCGGCCCCTTCGACCCGTCCGGGAGACGTCTCGGCCACGTATTACGCACGGGGCACAAGTAACGCGGCGGCTTTGGTGAGCCGTGCCGCAGCGCAGCTGTACGAAGTACTTCTCGAACTTCGGAGAGAACCCGGTGGTGATCAGTTGCGACCGGAATGTCTCGGAGTACTACTCAAGGCGATCCTGACGCACATGGCTGTCTGGGGCGACGCTGTTGAAGTCTGGGCCGATATCTTCCGCGAGATGAGCCAGCGGAACGTCGATCGTCGCACGGTGCGCCGGTACTTGAGCCGCTTCTTTGGCTACGGAATTCCAGACCCGTGGCGAAGAATCCTGGACACAAGCCATCGGGCGAGGGTGTCGCGAAGCCGGGTTTGAGGCGATTCTAGTTCCGTCGGCGCGCCACCGCAGCGGCAGGAATATCGTGATCTTCCCGGACCGACTGGCGGCCGGCAGCACTCTCAAGCTGCTTGCGCCCGGCGATTTGCCGCCACATCCGTCCGAGTGGCCATCGTAGCCTGCAGTTTTGCAGGTTTTATTACTTGCCATCATGCCGTTGCTCCGATAGAATTCGAGGGAAAGCAGAAACTCCGGAGGGTGACCGATGGCAACCAAGACGAAGACACCAGCGGGTTCAAGAAAAGCGAAAGCGGCGATCACGGTCGTTCGCGTTCACGGGCTTCAGGGGAAGGGGCTGATTCAGCTTGGCAAGGAGTCGCGTTTGGAGCTGCGCGACCGGCTCCAGATGCCGCGCGTCGTATTTGGCAGGGTCGTCAACGTTTCGGAACGAACGATCGCCAAGGTGGAAGCTGAGGAAGAGCAAGTCGAGAAACTACGCCGGCCGTATAACGAAGTCTATCGGCTGTGCGATGCCTTGAGTGAAGTCGTCGATCCTGATTCTCTGGGCGGGTGGCTTCAGACACCGAACGACGCCTTCGATGGTCTGAAACCGATCGAGGTTATCGAACGCGGCGAGATCGACCGGCTCTGGGAGATGGCCTTTCGCCTTCGCAGTGGAATGCCGGGATAGCGATAGAGAGTTGTTCTTGTCCGGGAGCATTCGCCGATGCTGACACTGGAAATGCCCTTTGTTTTGCATACTGGCCCGATCGAAAAATAACGGCCCGTTCGTCGGGCGGCTTGTTTTGGCAGGCTGTAACAGCGGGAATCTGGCGCTGTTCGATGCGCCGCCAATCGGGGATTGACCGAGCGAAAGGTAACATGGGCAAGCTCATTGCCAACTGCCGGTCCTCGTTCGGCCGAGGCCGTTAGCGGGTCCGCTTCAATCCGTCGGCGATTTGCCGGGGAAGTCCCAGCGTTTCGATCGCTTCCAGCGGCTGTGGCAGAGCCAGCGACCAGTTAGGCCATTGGACCGTTGTTCCGGGCATGTTGGGACGCTCTTCGACCGCCAAGGCGTCATCGAGACTGGCGGCGAGCACGGTGGAAGGCGCTCGCCCCAACGCCTGGTAGGCACCCGCCACGACGTCCGCCGGCGTGGCGATGTCGCTCACGGCTGTCGCTGCGAGCAACCGGTCGCGGATCTGCTGGAAGCCGCCTTCGTTGGGCTGCAGCCCGATCCGTTGCTGAGCCGCGAAATCGGCGCCCGTCCACAGTCCGGCGACCGTCGGCAGGTCGTGGGTCGAGACGGCAGCCAGCGCGAGTTCCGGAAACTCGCTGGGCAGCTGATCCTCGAACCACAACAGCTTGTAAGACAGCATGCGGTTCTCGGCCAGCTGACGGCGGACGTGTTTCTCGACCGTTCCCAGGTCTTCGCCCGCAATCCACGCCCGGGCTCGATGGCTCTCGACGGCGACGATCGCCAGCAGTTCGTCCGATGGATAACGCACGTAGGCTCCCCGTTTCGGTCCCAACCCCTGCGGGATCCAGTACAGCCGGAACAGGCCCATGACGTGATCGATTCGCAGACCGCCCGCGTGCCGCAACGACGAACGAATCGTTTCGATGAACGGCCAATAGCGGGCCGCGCGCAGCCGATGGGGAATGAACGGCGGCAAACCCCAATCCTGCCCCTCCATGTTGAACTGGTCCGGCGGCGCTCCGACCGTCGCGCCCGTGGCCAGCACATCCTGCCACTGCCACGCGTCGGCACCGCCGGGGGAGACGCCGATGGGCAAGTCGGTGACCAGCGGCAGCACGGCCGCCGCGGCGGCCAGTTGTCTGTCCAGATGCCATTGAAGCCACTGATGGAACTGCAGCCGCCGCGAAGCCGCTTGGACGAAACGCAGGACGGCGGGCGAATCCGGCCGCCGGTATTCGTGCGGCCAAGAACGCCAATCTCCGCCGAACCGCTCGGCCAGGACGCAGAACGACGCAAATCCGCGCAGCGGCTCGCCCATTTCTTGACAGTAACGCTCAAAACTTGAGTCCTGGTCGTATCGACTCCAGATCTTGTCCAATGCCTCCATCTTCAGACCGAAGACATGGTCCCGGTCGATGCGGCGGGTGTCGTTCAAGGACTGTGCCGCGGCCGCCAGCTTGGACAAATCGACCGCCGCATCATCCGCGCCGGGGATTTCTTCCACGCGCAAGTACAGCGGATTTCGAAACCGCCGGCTGCTGGGATAGTAGGGGCTCGCCTCTTGCGGAATCTCCGGCGCGACGGCACACAACGGATTGAGCAACATCACGTCTGCACCCAACTGACGCGACCACGTCGCCAGCCGGCGCAAATCGCCCAGATCGCCGATCCCCCAACTGGCCGCAGACCGCGCCGCATAAAGTTGCACGGCCCAGCCCCACGCTTTTAAACCGGGCGGCAGCCAGCAGCTGGCAGGACGCTGGATGATCCAGGCTTCCTCGTTGCCGTCGAGGGTCTGCAATTGGTGATAGCCGATTGGCAAGTCTGGCGGAGTCTGTCGTTCAACGCGCAACCGCGTCCCGTCTTCCAGCACCAATTCGCAGGGCTGTGTGACCGCCATCGTCCGTCCCGGGCCTAGGACGCGCACGTTGGGACCCGTCAAAGCGGCTTGACCGGCCGGGTCAAGCCCCATCGCGAACAACACGGCGGTTCGGGTTTGAGGACTGGTGTGTCGCCACTGTTCGGACGTGTCTTTATAGGATGGAATGATGCCTCCGTATTCCTCAGCCACGTGTTCGCCATCGTGGTTCGGGGAATTCGTTGGACTGTCGTCGCCTCGTTTTTTTGGATTCACGGTCATGCCGGACATTGTAAATGTCGAGCGGCCGGTTTCCAACACGTCCAACACGTCGGTTGGCGGCTTGCCGCGGGGGAACGGGCAATCTTTAGCGAGTCCGCCAGTAACTTGGAAACGTTTCCTAAAGTAAACCGCCCCTTCGATTCGAAACTTACAATCGGAAGGTTTGTTCCGAAACGTACATTGCAACCAGCCGGTACGCTTCCTGAGCCGAACGAGCCGAGCAGGGGGGATCCTGCCTAAGGCTTCCAGGTTTGCCGTCGCGGAATGTGGGGGAGGATTGGGTCCCGCAGATTCTTCGTCGGACGACGCTCTGCAACGGCGCCACCACGCCAAGCGATAGAGCCAATTGGCTCTAGTGTGCCTATGGTGGCGGGCGGAACGAGCTTCTCCATTTTGTGGATTTTAACCAATTTCAAGCACTCTAGCTGCCGATGATTTCTTTTGGCGGAGATCAGAAGGAGCTGAGTCAAGGCCGCGCAGAAGCGTAACGAGCGTCAATCCCCGACCCAGATGCCTGCGGAACCATCGGCCGCCCCACCGGCCGAGAAAGCGTCACGGAATCAAGGCGTTTTCTGCAGACAGGGGGACAAGACCCCGTGCTCCAGCCCTTCGGGCGGGACGCGGAAGAGGACGAGTCAAGAGAGAGTTATGGAGAACCTGCGATGAAGGTGTTCACAACTGGACAGGTCGCGAAGATCTGCAAAGTGGCCCCGCGCACGGTCAGCAAGTGGTTCGACTCCGGCCGGCTGAAGGGCTACCGGATTCCCGGATCCCAAGACCGTCGCATTCCCAGAGAATACCTGATCAGATTTCTGAAAGAGCACGGGATGCCTTTGGGCGACCTCGAAGACGAGGCCATGGCCAAGGTGCTGATCGTGGCTCAGGATCAGGTGCTGATCGAGAACATGAAGCGTGAATTGCCCCCGGAACGAGCCTTTAAGGTCGCCGTCGCGGCCAGCGGGTTCGAGGCCGGCATTCAGGCGGAAAGTTTCCACCCGGATTGCATCTGCGTGGATTTCTCGATTGGGAAAGTCGAGGCTTTGCAGATTTGCCAAAACCTGCGGAAAAATGTCGACTTCTCGGAAACGATCCTGATCGCGCTGCTGCCGGATGACGGCCAGCCGATGAGCTTTGATCGTTCGAGCATTAACGAAACGTTCAAAAAGCCGTTCGATGCGCGGCTCCTCGCGGAGCGCCTGCGAACGCTAATCGGGGCTAAGAAGGAACTGGTCTGACCCACCGGTTCCCGTCCTGAATCCCGCACTTGATTTTGCCTCGCCGCACTCATTAATCCGTCGTGCTCTGACCCGCACGATGGTTTGAATACGGTTGATGGGGCGGTCGAATGAATCGACCCGTGGAGGCACCGGGGTTCCCGGCCCCGGTCTCCATTCCCCGTCCTCGCGAAAACGCCCACTTGCTGGGCGTTTTTTTGTTGCGCCCGCCGGATCGCTACGGTTATCACGGAATGACTTCCCCCCTTTCCCATTTTGATGCCAACGGCGCCAGCCGAATGGTGGACGTTGGCGACAAGCCCGTTACGGCCCGGACCGCGGAAGCCAGCGGACGGGTCCGCATGAGACCGGAGACGCTGAAGTTGATTCAGGACCGCTGCGTCGCGAAAGGTGACGTCTTGGAAGTTGCCCGGTTAGCCGGCATCATGGCGGCCAAGCGGACGTCCGACCTGATTCCGCTTTGCCATCCGCTGGCCCTGGAGTCCATCGAGGTTTCCTTCGGTTTCCCGGAAGACGACTGTCTGGAAGTCCACGCGGTGGTGCGAATTACGGCGAAGACAGGCGTCGAAATGGAGGCTTTGGTCGCCGTTTCCACTGCGGCCCTGACCGTGTACGACATGTGCAAATCGGTGGACCGGGGGATGACGATCGAACAGCTTCGCCTGGAGGGGAAATCCGGCGGTCGCAGCGGGACGTTTCAGCGGCAGGACAAGCGAGCCACGCCATGACCAGTTCTCTTGCACAGCAGCAAAAACCTCCGGCATCTTTAAGATCGCTGCTGGATCCGATCCAGCGCGAGCTTGCCCAGTTCGAGGCGATGCTCGCGTCGGAACTTCGCAGCGAACACCCGTTTGTGGACGAACTGGTGCGTTACGGATGCCTGATCGGCGGCAAGCGGCTCCGCCCGGCATTGCTGCTGTTGTGCGCAAAAGCCGTCGGCCAGGTTCGGGCCGAGCACCTGAAGCTGGCCACGGTGGTCGAAATGATCCACACGGCGACCCTGATCCACGATGATGTCTTGGACGAGGCTTCCACGCGTCGGCACTTGGCGACCGTCAACTCGCGTTGGGACAACGAGGCCAGCATCCTGCTGGGGGACTTCCTGTTTTCGCACGCCTTTCATCTTGCCAGCACGCTGGAAACCACGTTTGCCTGCCGGCTGATTGGCCGGGCCACCAACCGCGTGTGCGAGGGCGAGTTGCGGCAAAAGGGGAGCCGCGGAGATTTCCGTCTGAGCGAGGCCGAATACCTGGCGATCATCGAGGCCAAGACGGCCGCGTTGACCGCCTGCAGCTGTGAGTTGGGGGCTTGGTATGCGGGCGCCGGCGAAAGCTGCGTTACGAGTTGCGGCGCCTATGGCAGCGATTTGGGCATCGCGTTTCAAATCGCGGATGACGTTCTGGACCTGGTCGGCGACGAAACCACGGCGGGCAAGTCGTTAGGCACGGACCTGGCCCAACAGAAGCCGACGCTACCGATCATTCGCCTGATGCAGTTGCTGGACGAAGACCGGCGCCAAGAACTGACGCAGCTGCTGGAGAACGGCTCGGACCATTGCCGCGACGTCTTGTTGCCGCTTCTGAATGACTACGACGCGATCGGCTACTCCGTCGAACGGGCCAAACAATACGCCGAGCGGGCCCGCCGGCACCTGGACGGGATGCCGGCCAATTCCGCGCTCGAATCGCTACGGCGGCTAACGCACTTCGTCGTGAACCGCTCGGCCTGATCCGCTCGCGGCCGCCGTCCGGGCTGCGGGGCCGGTCCACCTGAGGACGACGGACTCGGAATTGTGTCAGGCACCCCCGCTCGACGGGCGAGCGGGGGGAGTAAGCGTCCGCGCCGAAAAAACGTATTCAATTCTCGTAGGACGGATTGCCAATCCGTCCCACATTCCAAAATCGCTCCGGTTGTTTCTGCGCGGACGCTGAGAAACAACATCGAAGCGTTACACCTTGTCCGCTGCGGGCACTTCAAACCCGGTGCGGTGTGGGTCCTGGACCAGCTTGTTTGCCTCGGCGGCAAATTCGCCCGTGAACCGCTCGGTCTGGGCATCGAAGGTCAGCCACGGACCGACGACGTATTCGGCCTTGTCCTCGGGCACGCCGACGCCGTCGCGCATGATCGCGTGCAGTTTCATGAAGTGTTCGTAGGCATCGGCGTTGTCGCCGAAACGGCTGGCCTTGGCGTTGAAGGGCACCTTCCGGCCCAGCCGGTACGAGTTGTTGATCAGGTGACCCAGCGTGCAACTGTGATGCGCCTGTGCCGCGTTGCCGTTGGCCATCTGGGGATCGCCGGCGCGGCAGGCGGCGATGAAGGCGCCCCAATTCCCGCCCGGCGTGACCTTGCCGGCGGGCACCGAGACCTTCTCGCCCTTGTCGCTGCCCTTGGCGTAGTACTGTCCGCGCACGATTTTGCCGCCGTCCTCGAAGTAGTACTCGTTTTCGACCTGGTGCTGGTAACCCTTGTAGTTCACATTGCGGACGTTGAAGAACACGTACTGCCCGTTCGGATACTCGGCGATCCCAAACAGCGTGTTGGGCGTCTCGCCCTGGTCGTTCCATTGGAACCGGCCGCCGATGGCCATGGCGCGGAGCGGATGCGTCACCTTCGGATCGAGTGCCCAGAAGGCCATGTCCAACTGGTGGGTGCCCTGATTGTTCAGTTCGCCGTTGCCCGTGAGCCAGAACCAATGCCAATTGTAATGCACAAAGTTCCCGTGGAACTGATCGATGACCGCGGGACCGCGCCACAGGTTCCAGTCCAGGTTGGACGGGGGATCGGACGGTTCTTTGAATCCAATGCCGTTGCGCGGCTTGCAGGCGAGCCCGTAGGAAACCTTCAGTTTGCCGAACTTCCCCTCGTGAATCGCCTGGTGCAAGCCCGCGTTGCTCGCGCTGCTGCGGCTCTGCGTGCCGTGCTGAACCACGACGTTGTATTTCTTCTGGGCTTCCCAGGCCACGCGGCCTTCGGCAATGTCGTGACTCATGGGCTTCTCGACGTACACATGCTTGCCGGCCTGCGCCGCCCAGATGGTGATCAGCGAGTGCCAATGATTGGGCGTAGCCACCGAGATTGCATCCAGCGTCTTGTCCTCCAACGCCTGCCGCACGTCGGTTACGCCCTTGCAAGTGAATTTGCCCTGGGCCTTTTCCTGCAAGCCCTTCAGTCTCCGATCCAGCACGTTTTGATCGGGATCGATCAGATAAGCGATCTCCACGTTGGGCTGTTCCAGCCAGCCGCTGATATGGCTGCTGCCGCGGCCGTTGACGCCGGCCACGGCGATCCGCAGCCGCTCATTGGCGCCAAGAACCCGGCCCGTGGCCGCGGTGCCACAGAGCAACACGCCAGCGCCGGCAACCCCCGAACTCTTCAAAAACGTACGACGAGTGACGTTGGACATAATCGTTCTCTCCCTTGGTTAATGGTTCCCATTCCAAAGACGCATGTTTCATCTCCTGCCAACTAAGGCGTTATGTCGTTCTCATCAGTTTCGCCAAAGTTCCACCGGCTGAAAAGCCCCCGCCGTGATTGCCGCCTAGGCCAGCGGTCCTTTCGCGTCGCCGATAATGATGTCGAGTTTGCCATCGCCGTTCAACTCGCCTACGGTCTTGATCCGAGAATTCGGGGGCGGCTTGTCGTCGACGACAACGCGCTGGAACCGAAGTGCGGTCGGCTCGCCGGCCGGAACCGGCCAGACGGCGCAGCACAACAAGAGCGGGAGTAAGTGCTTCATGGCTGGGGGCTTCACAGGGACGTATTCTAGCTGGATCGTCCATGCTACAATGCACTTGCTGGCCCTTCAAATCCGGCCGCGGCAGTAGGGACCAGAAATCGCCCCCCGAAGGAGGTTGCAGAATGACGCTTGCCGAATTGCTCCCAGAGTTGCGTGGCCTCCCGCGTGGGGACAAGCTCCGCGTCATCCAAGTGTTGGCTTCGGATGTCGCTCGTGAGGAAGGAGACGAACTCATAGCCGCCGAGGGTTCGTACCCGATCTGGTCGCCGTACGACGCGTTCGAGGGTGCTGCGACCCTGTTGCGCGTGCTGGACGAGGCGCAGGCTGCGTGACGATTCCGCCGACGGAACGTTTTGAGTACATCGAGGTCGATCCGCTGCTGGGGTCCGCCAGCGCGTTGCCGCACGCACCGATCACCCTTCAGTACGGCGATCCGGGTATCGGGGCTCGTCGACAGCGGCGCGACCCTGAACGTCCTGCCGTACGATGTGGGGCTGCAATTGGGCGCCGTTTGGGAACGACAGACCGTCCCGGTACGACTGGCGGGCAACATCGCGGATGCCGAGGCTCGCGCTATCGTGTTGGCGGGCACGATCGGACGGTTCGCGCCGGTGCGGCTGGCATTTGCTTGGACTCGCAGCAACCGCGTTCCCGTTATCCTTGGCCAGACGAATTTCTTCATGGAGTTCGACATCCGATTCTGCCGCTCACAAGTGTTCTTCGAAATCAAGCCGCGAGAGAGAACGCGAGGTTGATCGCGACTGGCGGGAACATGGCCCCGGTATCCTAAACCGTTGACCAAGTGTGGGCTTCGGTCAGCTAACGCAGTCTCAAGGTCG
The DNA here is from genome assembly GCA_964645045.1 of uncultured Pirellulaceae bacterium. Classification (GTDB taxonomy): domain Bacteria; phylum Planctomycetota; class Planctomycetia; order Pirellulales; family Pirellulaceae; genus Anammoximicrobium. The sequence goes on from CAZXYZ010000015.1 coordinate 69,261, forward strand.
CCCGCCGGACGCTGAAGCAGTCGTCGCCGGAGAACACCAAGTACGCCGTGCAGCCATCGGGGCTGATCCACTTGGTCGGAAAGCTGGCGGTTTCTCCCGGTCCCACATCCCAGGCGCCGGTGGCGAAAACGGTGGTCCACGGCCCCCATGGTTCCGGTGCGTCGTAGATGGCCAGACCGCCACCAAACCGCGTGTCCTCGCCCAGGCCGGTTTGGACCCACAGGCAACGCCGCAAGCCCGCGTTGTAGGTGACGCTGGACCGATAGCAGCGGCCCGGACTGGTCAGCACGGCGCCGCGACGCGTGACGTCCTTGGTCCAGACGGGCCGCCCCTGCGCATCAAGCTCTTGGAAGAACTCCCAGGCCGCTTGTTCGCGGAGGCGATTCTTTGCAGCGCGGGCCAGGACCATCCGGTCGGCTCGTTGGTAGGCGCTGTCCGAATCGTGGGAGTACACGTAGACGAATTCGTCCCGCGCCCCTGCGTAGTTGCGGCCATAGTTCAGGAATGTGGGGCAGCCGAAGCTGGTGGTCAACTTCCAGTCGGCCCAGGTCCACCTTGCGCCGTGATCGGCGGACCAGGCCAGTTGTGCTTTGCCGGCGTTGCGAGCCCAGAGGTACAGCACCCCGTCGACCATCAGCAACCCGCTGGCCTTCTTGCCGCGGGCTCCGTCCCCCTTCTGTTCCAGCGTCAGGGCCCGCAAATTCTTGGTAACCACCTCCGGCGGATTACCGCGGACGCACGCCAGGCCCAGGCTGAGTTTCTCCTTCAGCCGCGGCTCGAATCCGTTGCCGTCGCCATAGGCTGTGTACAGCCAGTCGTCGTCGGCCCAAGTCATGGGCCAGTTGTCGCTGCCCTTGGCCCGGCGAACGATGGTTTCGGGTGGCGCCCAGAGAATCTCCTTGATCACGGGACTGGGGGGATGGGGGGTAGATGGCTCTGCGGACAAGGACCACATCGCGGCGCAGCCCCAACCAAAGTAACCCGACGCGTAAGCGAGGGATTTCACGGTTTCCTCGCTAACGCTTCGGGTTTTGATGCCGGCCGACCGCCCTGGACGGACGGATTGCACGATCGGTGTCAGAAACGGCTTCAGGACAGCATAATGATCTGCACCTTGCTCGCGTTTCCACGACTTGCCCGCCCGGGCCACAACGATTTCCAGCGAGGGAATCACGACGATCAAGCTGTCGTACAGTCCCCAGGACCAGTAGGCGTCCGCCGGCACGTCCTGGAGCGTCCGGTCGGCATTGTTCCACCACAACAGGCCATAGTGCGGCGCCGCGTTGCCGTAGGTCTCCGGCAGTCGGACGGGCAGTTTTTCGTGACCCGGTGGCGTTCGCGGGGCCATTCTGGCGTACTGGCGTGTCAGAATCGCCTGGCCGTTCCATTGGCCTTCGCGCAACATCAGGTAACCGATCCGGGCCATCGCATCGACGTTAGCGTGAAAGCCCGCGCCAAACTCGCGCCGGGCCACGCCTTCGATCGTCGCGGGCCGGTACGAGTTCTTCCGCCAGGTCAAGTCGCTGCGCCGGATGCCCAGCGGCGTGAAGACGCGCTCGAACATCCACTCGTCCAAGTCGCGGCGGTAGGCCAGCGTGATGCACTCCGCCAGCCAGTTCGGACCGGAATCGCTGTAGTCCCACTGCGTGCCCGGCCGGAACAGCAGCTTGGTGTACCCGCCTGGCTTTTCAAACCCCGCCGTTTGTGACGCCAGGTGCAGGATCGTGATCTCGTCCAGCCAGCCGGTCTGCGCGTTCTCTTCCGGCGGAACGCCCAGCGTCGGGTGATGCCGCTTCGCCTTGTCCTCCAACTGCAACTTGCCATCCTTGATCGCCAGCCCCAGCGCGATCGATCCAAACGATTTCGTGGTCGATTTCAAATCGTACATCGCCCGAGGATCGCCCCAAGCTATCGCCACTCGCCCGTGCCGTATGATGTAGCCGGAGCCGCCCCCGGTCAAGGCGTACTCGCGCGCTTGGGCCAGTTTGGACTCGTCCATCCCCACTTCCGCCGGTTCGGCCCGTGCCCACTGCGGTACGGGCCAGACGGCTTCGGCCGGACCGGAAATGCCGTCGGCCGCCCTGGGGGCGTGCCATGCCGCGAAAGGAAACCCAGCAACGAGCGTCGCGCTAAACACTCGGAGAATCGTCCTTACCCAAATCGATGTCCGGTATCGATTTCCGCAGTTGGTCAAGCACTTCGTAGGTGCCATGCAAGTTGGTCCATTTCGAGAGGTATTCCCAATCCAGTTTGTTGGCACGAACGGCGAGGATGTTCACCACGTCGTCCAGGTCCTTCCGCCGTTGCCATCGCAATTTCTGGATGATGACATCTTCCGCCGTCGGTATCCAAGCTTCCCGGTTGAGTTCACCAAGCTGGACGCGCCGTTTACGGCGGAAACGTTCCGCGTGATGGCTGTCGTCGCTGAGGCGAAACAGGTCGATATCGAAATCCGTCGGCAGAAACGTGATGACGTATCGGAGCGAGCCGGTCAGGACTTCGAATTTCATCTGCGGATCCAGCCGAAAATCCGGGCCGAGTCGATCGACCAGTCTCCGTAGATCTCCAGCTTGAAGCGAAACGACGAAATCCGCGTCCTTGGTCGATCTGGCGATCCCGTAGGCATTGCTGGAAAACGCGCCGACCAGCAGGTAGGGAATCCCGGCTTGCTCCAGCGCGTCGATGACCGCCGCAGTTGCTTCCAGGCTATTCATCGACGACCCCCGCGTCCCGATACAGGCCGGCGTCATCGATTTTCCTGGCGATTGCCAACCGTCGCCGAAGTTCCTGCTCGACCTGCTCCGGCGTGAACTCCGGATTCTCCGAGCGGATTCCGCCGCGCATGATCTCGCAGCTTTGATCGAACAGCCTGGGCCCGTCCAGGATCTTCTCAGCCATCGGAGTCCGCCGCGCCCGTGCGACCTTCGTCAGGAACACGGAATCCTGCAAGTCTTTGATGCGGTTATCCATCGGGCAACTCTCCATCAGCGAGGTCTTTCAGCCGGAAGGCAAACGGAAATCGGAACGTCGAAATTCGGATGCCCAGCCGACGTGGATTCCAAACTACACCATTTTCAAGCCTTCGGCTACCGCACACAGCCAGTCATCACGACGCAAGTGACCGGACTTTTTCGGCGACGGCAGAAGTCTTCTTCGATTGACCTTTTTCGTGGGGCGTGGTCAGTTCGGCCGTGCCTACAACAAGAAAGGGGCGACCGTGCCCAAACCACGTGTCGCCCCTGTGTTGAGTGACCGAATCAAACGTCCGAGACGAACTCCGCGATTTCACCGTAGAACGGACGTCAGTCCGTTCAGGCGGAATGAACTCCGCCCGACGAAATAGTCCCTCCGGTTCGTGGCTCCCGGTCAGTACCGAATCTCTTTGGTCGGGAGGCCACGGACTTGGGTACCTACAGGCGTTTGGTGAAATCGTTGCAAGATCAACTCAGCGATGGCGGCCGGCGGGCGGTTACCGATGTCCGCGTAACCATCACCTCGGACGATGCCGAGTCCCGAGAGATCACCGGGCGGTCCGAAGCTGACGAGCATGATGCGCCCCTCGTCCGCTGTCGCAATCAGTTGCCGAATGTGCCGCCATTCCAATTTGCACCAACGTTTCTGCTCGTATTCCGCACACAGAAACACAACGACCAATTCGGATTGTTCGCGATACAGCCGCGGGAGGTAGACGTCGAGGTCCAGCCGAGCAAGCTCAGCCTCGTAGTATTTGTCGTACAAGACTCGGTCACGCCCCACGCTGGCCGACAGCTGCTCCGCGACTTGCTCCAAAAAATTCCGATGTTCACCTGGAAATGAAAGCGCAATATCAAATCGCTTGGTCGATGATGCACTCACGGGAACTTCAATCAATGGCTTGGCCTCATTTTTCAGTTTACCGGGCTTCGTTGCCCAGTTTGGCAGCTGTTCCAGCTTCAGGCCGTCCAGCAGTTCCAGCAGGCTCACGTCGTCGCCGCTCTTGTGGCATTCAATCGTCAGCTTCTTCCCGGCGTGTTTGCGTTCGACGAGGCGCGACTGCTTGAACATCTCCGGCTCGGTCGTTTGGCGGCACGTCGCGCAGAGGCACGGCACCAGTTTCTCCACGCGCCCCTGCAAACCTTTGAAGCTGTCGTTGAGGGCTTCCAAATCGCTGCTCAGCACGCTGAGCAACGCTTTGTGCTCGGGGCCGCGGGCCCGCAGTTCGATCTCGTTGCCTTTGGCGGTTTCCTCGACCAGGACCTCGGTGCCGCGGACCTCAGCATCGCAGCGCTCGAAGAACGCTCCGCGCGCCCAGCAGTTTGCCAGTTGTCGGACGAACCGATGCTGCCGCACCATCAGGCGGCTGACCAGGCCGCGCGGCAGGAACGGGTACTGGAAACGCACCACCAGATCATCCGGTTGGGCCCACGGCGCCAGTTCCGGCGGCTTGGACGGCGAGAGTAACTGCGGAGCGAGCCATTGCTCCGCGTGCGGCGCGGCGAGCCGATAACACAGCTCGAACTTCTCCATCAGGCCCCGCAGTTCCGCGTGCATATCGGCATATTTGTCTTCGGCCCACAACCGTCGGCAATCGGCGGCGGTGAAGAGTCCCCGCTGCGACTTGATGGTCTCGTCATCCAGGATGCGAAACACCGCGTCGGTGGCCCAGTCGTTCTGCAAGATGACCGTCTTACGCAGGCTGTCCTCGTCCTGGAAATGCAGGAACACGCCCAGGTCATGCAGGTAGCGGCTCAGATACAGCGCCTTGGTGCGATCGAATCCCAGGTGCCGGCGATAGACGGCGAAGTACTCGTCCTGCGAGATGAATGGTTTCGCGACCGCCAGTTGTTCCAGTTCCTCGCGGATCGCCAGCCACTTCTTCGGCACTCTTTCGCCGATGTGCGGCAGTTGTTGCACGAAGTACTCGATGGCTTGTTGCAAAGACGTCACGGAACCGGGGCGTTCGAGATTTCCGCGAGCGACCGCTTTGACGTTGGTGAAACGCCCCTGGATGCCGGCCTGGTCGATGGTCTTGCTGCGATCTCCCTTTTCGTTCTGAAAGATCAGTAGCGGCGAGCCTTCGCTGAGTGTCTCGACGACCTCCAGCCAGAACTTGAAACCTTCGTCATGAATGGTTTTGTCGTCTTTACGCGTGTCGTCGACGAGCAGGTAGAGCGAGTTCTTGGTCAGGAAGAACTGGTGCGTGGCGTGATAGATCTGCTGCCCGCCGAAGCCCACACATTCAGCCGAAACGGCTGGCCGTGGTTGCCGACGAAGTCATGCCGATGGATGTCGATGCCGCGGGTTGTTTCGTCTTCTTTGGGGAGTTCGCGAGGGGGCTGATACAGCCGCCGCAACAGGCTGGTCTTCCCTGCGCCCCCTTCGCCCAGGATCAGCACTTTGGCTTCGTACAGGTAGTCTTCGCCCTGAGCCGCCAGTTCGCGGAAGTAGTTCCGCACGGCCTCGGGGCCTTGCTGAGCAATCTCGACCGTCGGCCGCACCAACGGACAGTCTTCGACAATCAAGCCGTCCCCGCCACCCCAGCTTTCCCAACGCACCGGCCATCCGTCGGCGATCCGATCGGCAAACGGCCCGAGATCGGACACCGACGTTTTCGACACATTGAGATGCCGCAGCGTGGGCAAGCCAGCCAGCGGGCCGATGTCGCGTACGTCGTTGTTTTCCGCGATCGACAGTCGCGTCAGACTCCGCAGCCGCTGCCCGAGGAGGCCGATCGTCGCTTGCCCTACTTGGTTGTCGCCAAGCCACAGGCTTTGAAGTTGTGTCAGGTGCTCCGCAATCGCGCGGGCTCCCGCGTCGCCGATCTTGTTGCGGGCAACAACGAGCGAAGTGAGCTGGGTCAGGTGCTCCGCAATCGCGCGGGCTCCGGCTTCGCCAATCTTGTTGCTGCCAACATCGAGCCAAGTGAGCTGAGTGAGGTGCTCCGCAATTGCGCGAGATCCGGCTTCGCCTATACTGTTGTCACTAATATCGAGTGAAGTGAGCTGTCTGAGGTGTTCTGCAATCGCCTTGGCTCCATCATCGCCGAGATCAAGCCCCCATAGAATCACGCGATCGAGTTGCCGGAGCCGAATCACTCGGTCCGCCAGCGCCAGCCACGGCTCGCTGAGTTGATAGATTTCGGGCCACACGTTCGCGTCGACAGACAAACGACGGTTCTGTCCGATGATGGCGAGGCGGGTGGCGTGCTCGGCTTCAAGCCGATCGAAAACGGCCTGCAGCTCCCGCGGAGTGACGCGGATCAGCCTTTCTGTGGTTTCCATTGGGCCCTTTGCTCTTCCTACCAACGACGCGTGGAGCGCGTCTGCGAGTGCGTCTTTACGAATCAATGGCGAGGCGGTGGAAGGACGCGGATCGGTTTCCTCGGGTTGCCTTTCCTCGTGATTCGTGCGTGGAATCGGGCCGTGGAATGGCCACCACCGCCGCACACATCTTGGCACATGACAAGCCGTCTGTCACGTAGTCCCGACCTCCCCACTGGTTGTCGGTCTCCACGGGGTACTCAGCCGCCGCGTTGCGTGTGAACAGCCGCACCGGGACCGGCCAATGCTCGAAGTAATGTGGAACGGCCAACCACCGCATGCCATGAAGCAGTGTTGCGGCGCGCATCCGCTTTCGCCGCCAACCGCAATCGAATTCGAAGCTCCCGCACGATTCGCCGTTCGACTCCACCGTCCACCGGAGGTTCGGTGAGCGCGAAGAAGAATCGGGGACAAGTCAAATGCCGAGCTTTCGGATCATGGCGACCGGCAGGAAGAGGTGCAATTCGTCGTCCAGCAGCCCTGCGAATCCGAACTTGGCGTAGAACGCGCGCGCCTGAACGTCCATGGCATCGACAGTGACCGCGCGGATGCCGATCTCGTCCGCCAATCGCGCGATGCGTCTCAACGCGTCAAGCAGGAGGTAGCTGCCCAGCCCTCGACCGTGGCAAGACTTGTCCACGGCAAGGCGGGCCAAGTTCGCCGTTGGGAGGGGGTAGTTGGGAAGACGCTTTGCGGCTAGCGGCGGCATGCTCTTGCGTTCGACACTTCCGCCGCAGATTGTGTAGAACCCAAGCACCTGCAAAGACGGCGCAAGGGTCGCGACATAGGTGCGGCTGACGTCCTCGTCCGCATTCTGCCTTGCGTGCAATCTGAGGAAATCGTTAAGACTTGCGACCCCACAATCGAACTGGCTGCGGTCGTGACGGCGTGCAAGTAGTTCAATCAGCCAATCGTCAGTCATCGGGAGTCGGCCTTTTCCTGGTAGCGCTGCGCAGCACGCTTCAGGTAATCGTTAGGCTCCGGCGGGTCGTCGAGCAACTTCAGGAACAGGTTCCAGTCTCGGTCAGACAGCCGGATAACGCCGAGTCCATCGATGACCCTCCGCGCTCCCTCGACAAGCATCGCGGCGGCAAACGAGGTGAGAGGCGCTCCGGCGAGCGACGCAGCCTCCTCAATCAAATTCCGCTGGTCGGGATTCAGGCGGATTTCCAGGTTGGAGTCCTGGGAGACAGTAGCCATAGCAACGATCCTCTCTGGAACTATCATACATCGCCACGGCTGCGAGGGCCATGCCTCAAGGCCAAAGCGATCGTTCTGCCGGCGCGCGCAGGTAGTGAACCAGTTCCGAGCTGCGATTCTTCGGACGGTCACGGCCGTTTTTCGTCGACAAAGTCCGGCAGATCGCAAGCTGGAAGCTTACGCCACTGTGGTGTCCATTGGACCCTTTGCTCTTCCTGCCACCAGCTGCGCCGGGACTTGAATCCCTAATCTTTCACCTAATCTTTCACCTAATCTCTTCCGACTGCCCTGGAACTGGGGAAGATTAAGTGAAAGATTAGGTGAAAGATTAGGTGAAAGATTAGGTGCTCTTCATTACTGCTCCTTTACGGATGATTCAACCGCAGATCCGCCTCCCCGAGCCGCCGCAAGTCGTCCAGTGCCGCGCGGAGCTTGGCCAATGTCGCCTCGGAGGGGAGTTCCAGGAAGGCGGAACGGTCCGTGGCCGGTTCACCGTCGGCCGCCGTCCCGTAGAACTCGTTGCCGATGTACGCGATCTTCGCGGACGGTCCGAGGTGCGCGTCGGGCTTCGCCCCGTACCAGCTGCCGGCCAACAGCAGCAGCTCCACGGGGTTCGAGCCCTGCTGCTTCATCCGCATCTTCTTGGGGTCCTGGTAGAACTGGTACGGCCCGATGAACAGCTCGCCGCGGTAATTGCGGACGTCGATCAGCGTGTTCTTCGCCGGGTCGGGCGATTCGAACGAGTGGAACTTCGCCCCCGTGATGGTCGCGCGCCCCGGCGGGTCGTCGGCCGAACCTTCGAACTGGTAGCCGTTGTCCGCCTGCTCGACGTAGAAGTCGCTCATCACGATGCTGTGGCTGTCACGCAGGTACAGCCCGTGCGTGACGATCGTCGCCAGCCGCGTTTGGAACCCGAGCAGCCCGTCGCGAGCCAAGTCGCGGCCGTCGACCACCACCGAACCCTCGTAGCTGCAATTGGCCAGCACGGTCGCGCGGCCGCAGTTCGTGAATCGCAGGTTGCCCTGGATGTGCGGCATGAGGACCACGTCGTGTTGCGTCAGGTCCGTACACCGCACGCCTTTGCGGAACGGCTGTTTCTGGTACATGCCGAACGCATACACGCCGTCGTACGTCATGCGCGACGGCCGCGCCGAGCCGAACTGCTGGATGTCGATGCCGTTATTCGACGGCCCGGCATCGTGCGAGCCGATCATCAGCTCCTCCAGCGTGACGTGCCGCGGATCGCGAATCTCGACCATCACGCCGTCGGCCGGGCCGCGCCACAGCAGCTTCGTCCCCCAGCCGCTGCCGCCGACAAAGAACCGTTGGCCGGTGATCTTTAACGTCTGCTGGATGATGTAGTTGCCGCTCGGCAGATACGCGATCGCGTCACCGGAGGCCGCAGCGGCTGCGTCGATCGCCCGTTGAATCGCCTCCGTGTCGTCGGTCCGGCCGTCGCCCTTCGCGCCGAAATCGCGGCGCGCGTCGAAGACCCGTTTCGGCACCGTCACCGTTTCGCGGAGAAAACTCTGGCTCGCAGACCGGACGACGCCTTGGAGCTGGCCCTCACCCCCGGCCCCTCTCCCACGGGGCGCGGGGAGAGGAATCGTCAGCAGCATCGGCCGCGGGCCTTGCGTCAGGTCCGCCGCGCCGCAGACTTCGTTGTTCGAAACCAGCAGTCGCTGGCCGTCGCTGTGGACTCGCACCGGCGGCAAGCCGTTTTCCTGGGCGTCTTGCGGCGGATCCGCGAACACGCAATCGAACAGCAGCACCGGCGGGCGCGACAGCAGGATCGCCCCTTCCGGATTCTTCCAGGCCGCGACGTGGCAATCCTGGATCGTCAGCGACGCGACCGACGATATCCGCTGCACAAACGCCTGCGAACCGCGCGACGTCGTGCGGCGAATCGAGCTGCAATGCTCCGACCAATCGCGGATGTCGACGACGCGGCTGGCTTCGAAGTGGCAATTGCGGACGTAGAAATTTCCGTGGACGTTATCGAGCCCCACGCCGCACCGCCGGAATTCGCAGCCGTCGAACGTGTAGTCGTAGTCGTTGAACTGCAGGAACGCGACGCCCCGCTCGCAGTCCTCGAACAGGCAGTTCTCGAACGTGGTCTCGGCGAGCGCCTGGCCGCTGGCCGGATGCTTTTCCAACACGGCCGCATCGGTGAAAGAGCGCAACGCCAGATGCCGGTGGGTGACTTCCGTCTGAAATCCGGCGACCGCTTCGTAGTGGAGTCCGACCGCCGCTGTGCCGCGGCCATCCAATTCCAGGCCGACGAACCGCGAGTAGGCGACGCCGTCCAGCACGAACATCCGCCCGCCCGCGGCGCCTTCCCAGACGAACTTCGAATCGCGCCCGTGACCGATCACGAGCCCGCCGATCCACCGCGCGCCGCTCGGGTTCCTGACGGAGATCGGCTGGGTGAGCCGATACGTGCCCGGCGGAAAATACAGGACGGAACCGTCGCGCACGCCGCGGAACGCTTGCTGAATGGCGGCCGTATCGTCCGCCCGGCCATCGCCGACGGCGCGCGGTTCGACATCCGTTTTGACATTGATCCAGTCGGAGCGTTGCTGCCACGGCAGCGACGGGATTTGCGGCGGCGTGGCGAGCGTGACGGACGAGACGATCGCGATGGCGGGCAGAGCCAGCAGCCAGCGAACGTGTTGCCTGAGGTCGATCATGCGTTGTTGATCCTTGCAAAGCAGGGCACGGTAAATCCCCAACCGGCAGCGTGAGCGCTAGAAGCCCGCGGACTTCAGAAGCGGACGCATCCGCCCCACCCCACGGTTCAAGGCGTGGAACGCCACCCGCCAAGGAGCGACCCGGACTGTTCGTGGCATGGCGGCAATCTACTGCAAGTCGTCAACGCCGTCAACAATTAGACCGGTCCCGTTCATTTGGCCTCAGCCACACGGGCCGAGTGCATCCGGCTTGACGGCGGAAGGCCCGGCAACGCTGCAAATGCAGGACGGCACGTATGCGTGGCCGATGGCCGGCGTCAAGTCGAAGCGGGAGTATTGCCCCCGTAGTTGCAGACCGAGAGGCGAACGGCGGGCGTGAGCCCGCCGGTCTTGCGGATGCCCGCCCATTTGTGCGAGGGCTTCGCAAGATCATCTCGGTGAAATCAGCAGACGGTAGGAAAAGTGCTCGCAGAGAGAATGCACCGATGGGCTCACGCCCACCGTTCGCCGGGGATGTCTGCAACGTTTGGGTCCAAACAACAAAAAAGGGGCGGCCGTGCCATAGACACGGGTCGCCCCTATATTGTTGAGTGGCCGAATTGAACGGCGGGGAATTGCTCCGCGATTTCGTCGTAGAACGGATTTCCGTCCGGTCAGGCGGAATGAATTCCGCCCGACGAAATTGTTCCTCCGGTTCCTAGCGAGCCGCCAGTTGGCCGACCACGCCTGAACCCTGTTGGGCGGACACCGTCAGCACGTATTGCACGTCGGTTTCGCTCAGGCGACGCAGCTCGACGGTGGTCGTCTTGCCGGTGTCCTTCAGCAGCCGCACCTTGCCGTCCATGATCTCAACCAGCTTGGCGGTGACTTGGAAGCTGCCGGTATTGTCTACCCAGGTCCGCATGGGCAGGTCGGCAGGCTCGCCTTGCAACGAACTGAACGGATCGGCAGCTGGAGCTGGTGCTGCCTTAGGCTCCACCTTCGGAGCCGCTTCCGGCTTGGCAGCCGGCGGTCCGAACAGGTCGTCCAAGTTCGCCTTGGCAGGTTCCGCTGCGGGCGCGGCCTCGGGCGCGGCCGGCATTTCCGGCTTGGCAGCCGGCGGTCCGAACAGATCGTCCAAGTTCGCCTTGGCAGGCTCCGCTGCGGGCGCGGCCTCGGGAGCTGGTGCCATTTCCGGCTTGGCAGCCGGCGGTCCGAACAGGTCGTCGAGGTCTGCCTTGGCCGGCTCCGCTGCGGGTGCGGCTTCGGGAGCTGGTGCCATTTCCGGCTTGGCAGCCGGCGGTCCGAACAAGTCGTCCAGGTTTTCCTTGGCTGGCTCTGCCTTTGGCGCCTCGGCCGGCGCAGGAGCCGCAGCTGGCTCCGCCGGCATCGCCGGCGCGGTGGCCGGTTCCTTCGGCAAGTCGCCGAACAGGCTATCCAGCGGATCCTTCGCGGCGGGCTCTGCCTTGGGGGGCTCAGCGGGCATCGCTGGCTCGGTGGCAGGCGCCGCCTCGGCCGGCTTCGGCTCCGGGGCGGGTGCCGGTTCGGGTGCCGGTTCGGCAGGCTTGGGCTCGGGTGCAGGTGCCGGCTCAGCAGGCTTCGGTTCCGGCGCGGGTGCCGGCTCAGCAGGCTTCGGTTCCGGCGCGGGTGCCGATTCGGCAGGCTTGGGCTCGGGCGCAGGTGCCGGCTCAGCAGGCTTCGGTTCCGGGGCGGGTGCCGGCTCGGCTGGCTTCGGTTCAGCCTTCGGCGCTTGTTTCGCCTCGACCGGCTTCGGTGCCTCTTTCGGCTGATCCACGGGCTTCGGCGCCGGTTGGGGAGCCTTAGCTTCCTCTTTCACCGGCTCGACGGCCGGGGCGACATCCGGCTTGGCGGGTTCCGGTGGCGGCGGCGGAGGCGGTTCGTCCATCGGTTCCGCTTCCGGTTCCGCACCTTTGTCTTCGCTCATGGGTGCGACGACGCAAGCGTGGTGGCAACCGCGTGTCGCTCGGCGCGTTTTCCACGCGCACAGCCATCGGCAGGCCATTGCCGAATCGATAGTCATTAAAAAGACGACGGCCCACACCAGGGCCACTTTGGCAATAGGGAACCACTTACGCATCTGCTCAGCCTCCCGATGTTTAATGTAAACTTGTGGTAAGTCGGCTACTTATCGCAGGTCGCACGCATCGGCGTACGGAATGGTTCGATGCGCAGACAGCCGGCGGGATCATCCAATAATCTAATCTTCCTAGTTTGCCTATGCAACCATCTAAGTTAACGTATCTGGCAAACTTGGCCCAAAGATTAAGATTTTCCGGCTAGTTACCGTCGAAAAGAGTTGACGGCATTCGGAATCTGCATTTTGGAACAAGGCGGGCAGGGGTGGCCTTGACCAAAATCCAGGTTAGTACCGTGGCCGCGTATTGATGAATAGCGCTTTCTTCTGGTCGGGCAGGGCGTAATCAAAGCCGCAGCCACGGAAGAACTCTTCGGCGGCCGTAATTGCCATCAGCTCCAGCACTTGATGCCGGCGCGCACAGTCGATGCAGGCTTGAACGAGCAGTCGGCCAACCCCCAACCGCTGGGAATCCTGGGCCACGGCCAGACACTGGAGTTCGGCCAGTTTCTTGGAGTAGATGTCGACGGCCGAGAAGCCGATGATCCGGCCATCGCGCTCGGCGATGAAGCCGTTGCGGGTCAAGTCGCGGAGTTCCTCGATTGTCCGGCGCAGCAGAACGCGTTGCTGCACGTACGGCTCGACCAGGGCCTCGACGGCTTCCGCATCGGAAAGATGGGCGGGCCGGATGGTAACGGTATCGACTGCTGAATCCATCAACGCGGGCCCTTCTTCTGGGCCTTTTCGATTTTGGCCCACGTGTCACGCAGGGAAACGGTGCGGTTAAAGACGAGCGCGCCGGGCTTGGAATCCTTGGCGTCGGCACAGAAGTATCCCAACCGCTCGAACTGAAACCGGCTGCCCGGCATTGCCTCGGCCAGACTCGGTTCGACTTGGCAGCCGCGCAGCACTTCCAGCGAATTGGGATTCAGATTCAGCTTGTAATCCTGCCCCGGTGGCACATCGTCGGGACTCTCCGTCGTGAACAAGCGGTCGTACACCCGGACTTCGGCCGGCAAGGCATGCGCCGCGGAAACCCAATGGATGACGCCCTTGACGGGACGGCCTTCCGGTTGTTTGCCCAGCGTCTGGGAATCGTGCGTGCAGCGCAGTTCGACGATTTCGCCGCGGTCGTCTTTGATCACCTCTTGGCATTTGATGATATACGCATAGCGCAAGCGGACTTCGCGGCCGGGCGCGAGCCGATGGAACTGTTTGGGAGGATCCTCCCGGAAATCATCGCGCTCGATATAGATGACGCGCGAGAACGGCACGCGGCGTGTGCCGGCGGCGGGGTCTTCGGGGTTGTTCACCGCTTCGATCTGTTCGGCCTGTCCGTCGGGATAGTCCTCGATCACGACGCGCAGCGGCTGCAAGACCGCCATCGACCGTGGAGCGACGGCGTTCAAGTGTTCGCGCACACAATTCTCGAGCACCGCGACGTCAATCGTGGAATTGAACTTCGCGACGCCGATCCGGTCGCAAAACGCACGAATGGATTCCGGGGTGAAACCGCGGCGGCGCAGACCGCAGATCGTGGGCATCCGCGGGTCGTCCCAGCCGTTGACGCGGTCTTCTTTGACCAGCTCCAGCAATTTCCGCTTGCTCATTACCGTATAGGTCAGATTGAGCCGCGCGAACTCGATCTGCTGTGGAGCGTAGATGCCCAACTCGCGGATGAACCAATCGTACAGCGGGCGGTGATTCTCGAACTCCAGCGTGCAGATCGAGTGCGTGATCCGTTCGATCGAGTCGGACTGGCCGTGCGTAAAATCGTACATCGGGTAGATGCACCACTGATCGCCGGTGCGATGATGATGCGCGTGCAGGATGCGGTACAAGACGGGATCGCGCATGTTCAGGTTGGGATGCGCCATGTCGATTTTGGCCCGCAGGGTCCGCGAACCATCGGCAAACTCGCCGGCACGCATCCGCTGGAACAGATCCAAATTCTCCGCCACGGTCCGGTCGCGATAGGGACTGTTGCGGCCCGGCTGGGTCAGCGTCCCGCGATAGTCGCGGGTTCCGTCGGCCGTCAAATCGCAGACGTAGGCTTTGCCATCCCGGATCAATTGGAGTGCCCACTGGTACAGCTGTTCAAAGTAACCCGAGGCGTAGTACAGCCGATCGCCCCAGTCAAAACCGAGCCAGCGGACGTCCTCCATGATCGACTCGACGTACTCCAACTCCTCTTTGCACGGATTCGTGTCGTCGAAGCGGAGGTTGCACAGGCCGTTGTACTTGGCCGCCAAGCCGAAATTGAGGCAGATCGACTTGGCGTGCCCGATGTGCAAGTAGCCGTTGGGTTCGGGCGGGAAACGGGTATTCACGCGGCCCTCGTATTTCCCGGTTTTCAGATCGTCCTCGACGATCTGCTCGATGAAGTTCAGGGACCGGCCGCTGGCGGCTTCCGTCGGAGTAGCGCCGTCGTCGGCTCCGCTCGACATGTGCTCGTTCTTTGTCATAGGTCGCATCGACTTTCGTAAACAGAAAACATTCGGGCCAGATCGCCTCTGCAGCCGACTCAGCCGGCACGTGCCAACCGGGCCAGCGCCCGCTCGATGCGAGCCAGGCAACGCTCCCGCCCCAAGATCTCCAGGGTCTCGAACATACCAAATCCCACCGCCTTGCCGGTCACGGCGACGCGCACGGCATGGATGACGTCGCCGATCTTGATGCCTTCCGCCTCGATGAACCGCTGCAGCAGGACTTCGAGTCCGGCGGCGTCAAACACTTCGGCCGCCGCCAGTTCGCCGCGAAACTTCCGCAGCAGTTCCGCCGCTCGTGGTGGCTTGGCCAAACGCTTTTCGAAAGCGGCTTGATCGTACGGCAGTTGGGCGTCAGGAAGGAAGAAATCGGCGAACTCCAAAATGTCACCGGCAATTTTGATGCGGTCCCCGGCGGCTTGGACGATGGCCGACAACTGCCGGCCAACGTCATCCGGCGGCGCAGCTGGAACAAGGCCGGCCGACTGCAAGAACGGCAGCACCATGGCCACCTTTTGATCCGTCGGCACCGCCCGCATGTAACGCTCTTGAAATGCCAACAACTTGAGCGGGTCGAAACTTGCCGGAGCCCGATTCACGCGTTCCAGCGAAAACTGCTGGATCATCTCGTCCCGTGAAAAACTCTCCGTCCTGTCGTCCAGCGACCAGCCCAGCAGCAGCAGATAATTGACCAGCGCGTCGGGCAAGTAGCCGGTCTCGCGATAGAAATCCACAATCACCGGATTGAACGTTTCCGCCGAGACGGGCAGCCCGATCGTCTTGGCAATGCGTTCGCCCTGATCGAACAGTGTCTTGAAATCCCGGTGCTTCAGATACTGGTTCAACTTCCGCTTGCTCAGTTTGTTCGAGCTTCCCGGTTCTGCCACATACGGCAGATGCGCGTACACGGGCAATGGGTATCCCAGCGACTGGGCGATGAAAATCTGCCGCGGCGTGTTCGACAGGTGTTCCACCGCGCGGATCACGTGGGTGATCTCGAAATCGTGGTCGTCCACGACGCTGGCCAGATGATACAAGCAGGAACCATCGGCCCGCTGAACTACGTGGTCTTGTTCGGCGGCCCAATCAAAGACCACATCGCCGCGGATCCGGTCGGAAAATGCGCACTGACCCTCGCGGGGGATCTTGAGACGCACCACGGCCTGGCGGCCATCGGCCTCGAAACGAGCCTGCTCGGCCGCCGTTTCCGCCATCCAGCGCCGGCTATAGACAAAGGACCGTTTCTCCCGCTCCGCCACCTCCCGCTCGGCCTGCAGTTCCTCGACGCGAGCGTAATCGCGATAGGCACAACCGCGGTCGAGCAACTGTTGCACCGCGGCCTGATGCCGAGCCGACCGCTGGGACTGGAAGTAGGGGGCACAAGGTCCGCCTACGTCCGGCCCTTCATCCCAGCCGATTCCCAGCCAGCGAAAGCCGGCCAGGATCGGCTGCAAGGCTTCTTCGAGGTTGCGCTGTTGATCGGTATCGTCAATGCGCAGAATGAACTGTCCGCCGTGCTGCCTGGCAAACAGCCAGTTGAATAACGCGGTGCGCACCCCACCGATGTGTAGATAGCCGGTCGGACTGGGGGCAAATCGAGTGCGGACCATGAATACAACAGTCTAGGGATAACGGAGTCTGGGGGCTAACGGGGGAAGCCGTCTGCGGTTCACGGCCAGGGCGGAACCGCACCGGGACCATTTCGGCAGCAATCGGTGGGAGAGGCAGCCAAAATAGGCAACAGGCTAAGATTTTAGCGGTGCGGGCGTTTCGGGCAAGGTTACTTTGACGAGGGTCCCATTACGCTGCCCGCCGCATTTGCTCCTGTTGACGCAGTTTCTTCAGGCGCCGGCGCTCGGTTTTACTGAGCTTCTCCCCTGATGAAGCAGAGGCCGATTCCTCGTCCGTATCCTCGTCCGCCGGTTCGTCCCTGCCTGTTCCCAGCTGAAGAACGGCGGGCGCGGTCTCCGCCGGCTCCGATTCCACAGAATCGGTGTTGATTTCCGCTGGCGGCTCGGCCTGGACCGGCTGTTCAGCCGCCTTGCGGGGCGATTTCTTCTTTTCCGGTGCGGTTTCCCGGGACCGCGATTTAGCACGCCGGGGCTTGGCCGAGCGGGCCGGCAACAGGCCCTGCGAGTCCAGATACACATGACGGCCGAAGACCAAGACCGAGGCAAATACCGCCAAATGGCCGATCATCACCAGTGCTGAACTGGCAAATACAACCAGCATCTGGCTGATCGGTTGGACCGTCAATTGAGCCGTCAGCAAACCGGCCAAATAACCCACGGTCGCGGTTGCCAAAAATCCCGTGGCCCAACGACTGACCCGCACTTCGAACGCCAAACGGACTGCGACCAGCACCCACGTCACGGTGGCAACCAGCGGCCATGTCGCCGCGTGTTCCAGGCCCCCTTTCGGTGAAACCAACGCCACGGCCAGATGCACCAAATCCTGATGAACGTCCGTCGCTTGACCGGCGGCCATCGCGAATAGAATCAACGGAATCCACGCCCACACACGATAACGGCCTCGATAGTCGTCCGTCTTGTGCCGGCGCAGGCGGTAGATCTGAACGCCTTGAAACGCAGCTGCTGCTAGCAGCAGGGAACACAGCCAAGCAGCCATGTTTCCGGGCCGTTCGAGGTCCAGGACGGACAGGGGCGACGGGAGCAAATCCCGAGGCCAAAGTCGCCAGTGACCGTAGGCTGCGAGCAGTCCCACGACCAGGACCAGGGAGGAAAGCACGGTCACAGTCAGGATGAAGGGACTTATCGCGAGCAGGACCACGCTCGGTGACTGACGTTGCAGGCAGGCGGCATCCGAATACGAATTGCCGTTCCCCAGACCAGGTTTGGCGGCCGCTGGACGAGGCTGATCAGAATCCGCCTCCGCGCTGACAACGCTGAGGCTCTCTTCGATCAAGACTCGACGCCGCCTTTGGTCGCCTGCCGCGATTCGCCGCAATCCCATTGCTCGATCTCACAACAACGTCCTTGTTCTGCTGCCCAAGAAGTCTTCGGCGTGCGCACCGGCAAACTGCAGTTTACGCGGCGAGTATCCGTTGGCCCGGATGGATAACTTAAATCGAAAGGGAGATCTGGGCAGGCTGCGTTTGACCCGCCGCAATTCACAACGTAGCTTTTCCTTGCCAGCACACCCACAGCTCCATGTCACAGCAACGATGGTTGAACCCATGTTGGAAACGAGCAGCCATGAGGAACTGAACGGTCGGGTCGCGCGGCGTTGGCTGCAGGACCTGGCACCGAGCACGGCACCTGCGTGTTGGGGCCGGTCCCAACCTGCGTCGTCCGAGGCTCCGCCGCAGATCGGTACTTTGTTTCACGAGCATCTGCTCCAGACCATGCATGACGGGGTCGTGTTCGTCGATGCGGGGCTCCGGATCGTGAAATGGAATCGGGCTATCGAAGTGCTGACGGGGATCCCGGCGGCCACCGCGGAGCAGCAGTTGTGGGACCCGGCGATGTTGCAGTTGCGCGACGAGCATTTCAAGCTGATCGCGGCCGATCACTGTCCCGTCGTACAGGCGATTCGAGAAGGAAGCAAATCCCATCAACGCGTGTTGGTGACGGACAGCAAACACGACAAAATCTCGATCGACGCCTACGTGACGCCGGTGCTGGGAGCTGACGGCGTTATTTACGGCGCCGCGTTGCTGCTGCAGGACGCCTCGTCTCGGATCAGCCTGGAGGAGCGTCTGCAGCGTCTGAACGAAAAGGCGACACAAGATGGTCTGACGGGAATTGCCAATCGAGCCGAGTTTGACCGCGCTCACCAGCGCTGGGTCGTCCTGCACCTGGAACGCGGTCTGCCCTACAGTCTGATCATTTGCGACCTGGATCATTTCAAGCGGATCAACGACACGAACGGCCATCAGACGGGCGACGAGGCGTTGATTGCCTTTGCCTCCCTGCTTCGCAAGTACTGCCGCAGTGGCGACATGGTCGCCCGGTACGGTGGCGACGAGTTCGTAATGTTGTGCGAGGATTGCGACAGCAGCGCAGCGGCTGAGCGGGCCGAGGTCATTCGCGAGGCGTGGGCCCGGCACCCGCACCCGATGCTCCACGGCAAGTGCCTGACCGCCAGCTTTGGCGTCACCGGATTGCAGGCGGGCGACACCGGCGAAACGATGCTTCGCCGGGCGGATCGTGCCCTGCTTCAGGCAAAAAGCGAAGGCCGCAACACGGTGGTCACGTTGGGCGGTGCCGCCAGCGAGCCGCAGGAGCGGGAACTGCCACGTTGGCAGAGGCTGTTGTGGTGGAAGCAGCAGCCCGGTCAGCACCTGCTGCAACGCCGGGTTGTGACGGTCGTCCCCTTGCACTTGGCCACGGAGAAACTACGCGGGTTCATTGGCGATCACACCGCCGGAATCCTGGAAATTGCCAAAAACCGCGTCGTCCTGGAAATCGCCGGCAAGAATCTTCCGCTGATGCGCCGCAGCAGTGATCGTCCCACGCCTTTCCTCGTGGAATTGAATCTGGAAGAAGTCCATGCCGAACACGACGCGCACATCGCTGGCGGTCAGTTGCGGACGGTAGTCCAAATCACGATTCGCCCGAAACGGCATCGCGACCGTCGCCGCAACGGTGTCGACGATCGGGCGCGGTGTTTGTTCCTAAGCCTCAAGTCTTATCTGATGGCCCAAGACTATCCCAACGCAGCGGACTGAAGTCCGCAGTTGCATACCGAGAGGCGAACGGCCGGCGTAAGCCCGCCGGTATTCGACATGCCCGCACATTTGCGCGAAGAGTTCGCAATATCACCTTCGGTTAAATCGACAGACGGCCGGAAAAGTGGCCGCCGAGACAATGCACCGATGGGCTGGCGCCGACCGTTCGCCGGGATTACTGCAGCGTTTGGGTTTCGTCGGCCACGGCATGCGTCTGGATATGCAGGCAGTCAGATCTGCAGCTCCATGACGATCTGACCCGCGCCGCAATCGGCTCTCCGCCAACCGCCCTCCTGCCGCTCTTGCCGGGTTGCCCACGCGCCTAGAATAAATTATCGTTTGGCCTTCGTTGCCGGCCATTCGCGCCGACAATCCGTCGGCTTGGTCCGTTCAAGTTCATTTTCAAACAGGGGTAACACATGGCTTACACGCTACCGACACTTCCCTACGCTTACGACGCGCTCGAACCGCATATCGACGCGCGGACGATGGAGATTCACCACACGAAGCACCATCAGGCGTACATCACGAACGTGAATGCGGCGATTGCGGGGACGGAGTTGGAGAGCAAGTCCGTCGAAGACTTGATTTCGCAGATGTTCTCGGTTCCGGCGAATATCAAGACGGCCGTCCGCAATCATGGTGGCGGGCATGCCAATCACTCGCTGTTCTGGACCGTGATGGGTCCGAACGGCGGCGGTCAGCCGACGGGCGAACTTGCGAAGGCGATCGATGCTGACCTGGGCGGGCTTGATGCCTTTCGGTCTGCGTTTAACGATGCGGCCGCCAAGCGGTTTGGCAGCGGCTGGGCGTGGTTGGTGGTCGGCCAGAACGGCAAACTGGCCGTTGGCTCGACGGCCAATCAGGACAGCCCGCTGATGGGTGAAGCGATCGCTGGTCTGGCGGGGACGCCCATTCTAGGTCTGGATGTTTGGGAGCACGCCTACTACCTGAAATACCAGAACCGGCGGCCAGACTACGTTGCGGCATTTTGGAACGTGATCAACTGGCCCGTCGTGGCCGAACGCTTTGCTGCCGCCAAGCACAAATAGTGAGGCAGCTGGGCAGGACAGACGCCCCGGTACTTCGTGCCGGGGACGCTTTGCTCCACGGAATGAAAGGTTACGACGCTGCTGGAGTTCACGCTTTAGCGTGCCATTTTTGGCGGGCATGGCCCGCATAACACGCTGAAGCGTGAACTCCAACAATCCGCACGGCTTTCCGAAAAAGCCGCACCATGATAGGAGGCGTACCCCGACCACCTCCCTCACGGCGTCTTCGGCGGCTGCGTGTCAATTCCCCGGGGCGGCTTTCTCGACAGTCAGCAGCGTCGGATCTCCCCAAGCGAAATTCGAAATGCTTGCCGACGACTGGCTTTCGGCAACCAATGTCAACACGTCGACGCCGCTGACGTCGCATTCAAACGGTTGACGCTCGCCGGGCCCCGATAAAGGTCCGGAATCCCATAACAGGTTTCCGTCGCCGTACACACGGAATACGGCTTGAGGCGAATTCTGCTTCGCGGCTGGTGCATCGCGAGTGTCGTCGCCAACGATCGTCGCGAATCCCCGGAACCGGGCAAAGCGAGCTTTTAAGGCGAACGCAATCTGGGCGACACCTTGGTCCTCCGCAGGTTGTAGCGACACGGCATGGTCGTAGGTTTGTCCCCCGATCCTGATCGGACCTCGCCAGTCGCCCGCGTTAGCCCCGGTACCCACCATCTCCAGCGGGGACAGTTCGGTCAGCCGGATTCCGGATGTCCCGGGAGAAGGAACCGGCGGTGGCTCCCCATTGGCCGGCTGGTCCGTGCGTGGTCCGTCACCCGTGGCAGCAGACGGCGCTTCCGCCGAGTCCGGGGAAGACTGGGCCGCAGCAGGTGATGCCGCCGGGGCCGCGCCGGCTGGCAGGGGCATCTGCTCACCAGGCGTGGCAGGAACGTCAGAATCGTCGCTCGCTGCTTGCGGCGTCTGCCCCTCCGCGATCGCCTTGGCAATCGCCTGCTGGCGCAGCGAGGCGGGGCCCATCGCCAGGTAGGTGGCGACGGCGAACGCAGTACCGGCCAGGACCAGCAGGACCAAGCCGACAATGACCGTCAGCCCGGAAACCGATCCGCCGTGGGGATCGTTGGAATTCGGAGGAGATGAGTACACCATGCTGGAACCATCGGCGAGAACTGGACCTCGTCACGCGCCGCTCACAAATCGACCCCCGAATCGCTCGCCTTCCGATTCTGCTGGCTTCGCAACTCGTGCATCATAAAGCTGATACCTTTGGCGTACGACTGCACCGCCGTCGGGAAATCCGCCGCCTGGCTCGCGGCATCGGCTTTGCGGCACAGCTGTTCGAACTCGTTCCAGCGGACTTGCCCACCGGACTCGCTGGCCGCTTCACGCAATTCGCTTACCGTCGTGGCCAGACTCTGAACGAACTCGTTTCCAGCGCTGCAAGTGGTGCGGGTGTGCGGGGCGTTTCCCAAGCGCTGGACCGGGGCGGGGGATTTTCCCGCCGGAACCAATCCCCGGAAATGCATTACCAAGCCGACCACCAAAGCCGCTGCGCCGGCTGCGGCCAGCAGGATCGCCGCAAAGACCTGGTCCGCGAACCACAAGACACCGGCCAGCAGCCAGCACACGCCCGTCACGACCCACGCCGCCACACTGCCGGCATCGGTTGGCGCCGAAGACCCCGCCGTTCTGCGTTCCGGCACCACGTCCGTCGTCACGAGACCCGGGCCCGTCACCTTGACGATCACCAGCGTGATGTTGTCCGGACCGCCGCGCAGGTTGGCCAAGTCGACCAGCACTGCAGCGGCTTCCTCGGGCGGCAGATACGACAGCAGACTGCCAATCTCGCGGTCCTCGATCTGGCCGCTCAAACCATCGCTGCAGAGCAAGAACGTGTCGCCGACTTCCAGCGGAAACGGCCCCTCCAAGTCGACGACGACATTGGCGTTGGGCCCCAGCGAACGCGTGATCACGTTCTTGGGCACCGTCTTGGCAAAATCCGACCCCTCCGCCACGATCTTCAACGCCCGCAGTTCCCACTGCAGGCTGTGGTCGAACGTCAGCTGCTCCAACTGCTGGCCGCGCAACCGATACACGCGGCTGTCGCCGACGTGGCCGATCAGCGCCCCCTGGGGCAGCAGGACCAGGACGCTGGCAGTCGTGCCCATGGCGCGGAAATCGAGGTTTGCCAGCCCCCGGCGGTGGATCTCGGTGTTCGTATCGACGAAGGCCTTTTCCAAGGCGTCGGGGGAAGCCAGCTCTTGATTGTGATTGTACAGATGGGGCAAGTTGTCGACAGCCAGCTTGCTAGCCAACTCGCCGGCCGCATGGGCCCCCATCCCGTCCGCGACCATAAAAACATGTCCGCGCGTCGCCCAAGCTTGTTCATTCTCGGCCAGCACGACGGCGGAGGAATCCTGATTCATGGCCCGCCGCATTCCGATATCGGTCCGGACCACGTATTGCAGGTCGGCAAGGAAGGGGGAGGAAGATGATGCCATCGTTTGCTACTTTGCCAAGAACGACGCCACGCCGCGACTGTCAAGTGTGGATAGTTCTACCTGAAAGCTAGTTACACCGCCATGCTACCAATGCCAGGGCAGCTTGGCGAGCCACTTAGCCGCGTTTGCCGCACTTTTTCGTCTGGCCTCAAAATGCCGGCCCCATTATACTCCCGCCGCTCTTCTGGTGCCCGGTTTTTCGTTCCGGTGGCCAAAACCCGGTCTCTTCCCAAGAATTGCGTCTGCTGCCGTGCTGTATCGCGATCGTTCAACTCGGTTTGCCCCAACGGCGACGTGGTGCTTGGCCACGGCCCTAGCGCTGCTAGCTGTCCTACCGGGCTGCGTCCGCCGCCGCATGACCGTTCGCAGCAATCCCCCTGGAGCAGTCGTCTTCGTAGACGATCAAGAGATTGGAACCACTCCCGCCTCGACGGGCTTCACCTACTATGGAACCCGCAAGATCCAACTGGTCAAGGACGGCTTTGAGACGCTGACCGTCAAGCAGACCTTCTACCCGCCGTGGTACGAAATCACGCCCCTGGATTTCGTCAGCGAAAACCTCTGGCCCCACGAGACGCGGGACGAACAGTTCCTGGACTTCCAACTGCAGCCCCAACAGATTGTACCGTCGGAAAAGCTGGTGGAAAGAGCCGAAGCCCTCCGCGGCGGCTTGCGCCAAGGATACGCCGTTCCGTTGCCGAACGCGACGCCCACCCCCCAACCCATCGCTCCGCTGCCCTATTGACCGCCGCGCTGCTCGCGGCCTTATACGGGTTCCCAATTTTTTGTTTTCCTGCGCGCATTTTTCCCCAACGAACGAAGGAATCAACGAATCTTCGACGGTGATTCGTTGTTTCCTTCATTCGTTGGGGCTTCCTCTTGATCTGCGTTTGGCTGCGGCAGGACAGCCGCGTCGTATACCGCGTGCGGATAGGACGGGGGTTAACTCCGGTACGCGCGGACGTCCGCCATCAAACGATTCACGGCGTCGGTGCTGGCGGCCCCGGTGATCTGGTACAGCACGCCGCCGAGAAGGGTGCGTCGGCGGAGCGCGTCCACGAAGCGGTCCCAATCCACCGAGACGACTAACGGCACGTCGCCGGTCCTTGCCTGCAATTCGCCCAAGACGTCGAACGCCGGGGGGAAGCCCCGGTCGTCGCCCAAATAGATCGCCTTCAGGCCGCGAATCGATGACACGGCCTGCAGCAAGTGGCGGCCGTTGCCGTGGATGTGCAGCACGCCGCCGTCATAGTGATTCAGAATCCGTTCGACGGGCTCCCGGCCCCAGGCTTCAAAGTAGTCCACCGACGTCATGTGGAACGGATCGACGCTTTCGGAAACGATCCGGCCGTCAAGCCACTGAACCATGTTGCTGGCGGTGCCTCCGCTCAGCAGCCCGACACGCTCGAAGAACGTGTCCTGAATCAAGACATTCAACTCAAACGCAAAGTCAACCGCCCGCCGGACGAGTTCGGGCTGCTCGATCAGGCTGACGTACGTATTGGTTGCGCCGAGCAGTTCGAAGACAAAGTTCAAACTGTCGATCAGGATGAAGTGGCTGACGCCGAACTTGCCCGCGGCGGCCGCAGCGAACGCATCCAACTGGGTCAAGTAACGCTGAAACCACGGCGCCGAACGGTCGATGCGCAGACGATCGAACTCGGACCAGTCCTGCAGCAGCGGCGCGACCATCGACGAGATCCAGCCGCTGTCCGGGTGCGACATGAAACGGACCTCGCCACCGAGCATCCCGCCGTACAGGCCCTGATCCATCTCGCTCAGGTATGCCGCGGGAATCGAGTCGTCCTCCAAGTCGGCCCGCGCGGCGAGCAACCGGTCCCAGAACGCGATCCGTGTCGCCGGCTCGGGATACGCGCACTCGCCGTCGCCATAGGTCCGAGCGAACTCATCCAACGCCGGGTCGGGAAGCTTGAAAGTGGCGAAAATGCGGTCCGCCGCGTTGCGCTGGTACAACTGCCGCAGCCGAGTCACGACGTCCGCAGCATTGCGTTTGTGTTGCAACTGAAGCATGGTTAAGGGTCTCCTTGGAGGAAGGGAATCGGACGTCGTTCACACGCTTCGCATCGAGAACCAACGGGTGTTGTTGCCGATTGATCCACCCGATAGAATAGCAACGATGAATCCACCGCGAATGGCAGAGGACAACGCATGTCGCAAGTCACCCTTGAAGAACGCGTGACCCGTTTGGAGAAACTGTACGACGATTGGGTTCAAGGCCAACTCGATCGGCCCGAGCCAGGGCGTGATGATTGGTTGAAGTCGGTCGGCATGTTTGCCGGTGATCCAGTGATGAAAGAGATTATCGACGAAGGCCGTCGTGTGCGGGAGCAAGATCGCCAACAAACGCGAATGGATCGTCCATGATCGTCCTCGATAGCGATCACCTTTCGGTCCTCGAATACCCCGAAGCCGATCAAGCGTTACGGCTCCGGGATCGGTTGAGGCTATCAGCCGACCGAGACATTCACGCCACGGCGGTGTCCTTGGAAGAGCAGATGCGAGGCTGGCTCGCAGCCATCCACCGGGTACAAGACGTTCGTCGCCAAGTGACATACTACTCGCGCCTCGTCGGTCTGGTTCGTTTCTATACGAATTGGAGAATTCTGCCCTTCGACGACCCAGCGGCCGAGGAATTCCAGAGACTCCGGCGCCAGCAGGTCCGCATTGGCACCATGGATCTCAAGATTGCCTCGATCGTGCTGGTCCACGACGCAATACTGTTGTCCGCAAACTTGCGCGACATCGAGCAAGTTCCTGGTTTGCACGTTGAAGACTGGATCGGCAAGTAGGGCAGCTTTCCGGTGCAGAACGTCGAGAGCTGAACCGTGGCAGGGTCTCACGCGCTCTGTCCGGCGAGCCAGCCGGTGCTGAACGCCGCTTGGAAATTGTAACCGCCGATCGGGCCGTCCAGATCCAGGATTTCGCCGGCAAAGTACACGCCCGACGCGAGTTTGCTCTGCATCGTATGCGAATCCACTTCATCCAGACTCACTCCGCCCGCCGTCACCTCCGCCTTGCGGAATCCCATTACACCGCGCACCGGCACTCGTGTGGTTTTGATGATCTCGATCAATCGCTGGCGGTCCCGCTTGGGCGTCTCCGCAGCCCGCCGCACCACAGAGACCTCGGCCAGATCCGCCAGGGTTTGAATCAGGCGCCGGGGCCAACGTTCCGCCAGAAAGCCGTCGATCTGCCGGCTGCCCTCGCGGCCGCACCGCTCGTCGAGCCAGCGTCCCAGTTCGTCCGCCGACTCCGTGGGCCAGAAATCGCACCGCAACTCCAGGGCCTGGGGCTGCGGGCTGCCGCTGACGGCCCGGCTGACGTCCAGCGCAACCGGCCCCGACAATCCGAAGTGCGTGAACAGGAAGGACCCCCGCGCGGCGGTCAGCACCCCGGACGCCTGGGACGGTTTCCTTCGCTTGCCGGCCGGCGGTGGGGCATCTGCCTCCCGTGCGGACTCGCACACCTGGACGGCCACGTCGGGCAGCGTCACTCCGCTCAACGGCTTGACCCATTCGGCCGCCGTCAGGATCGGCGTCAAGGCGGGCCGCGGCGTCGCGATCCGATGGCCCACTTGGGCTGCCCAAGCGTAGCCGTCGCCCGTGGTTCCGCAGCCCGGGTACGATACGCCGCCGGTGGTCAGGATTACCGCGCGGGCCTCAACCTGACGGCGTGCGGTCGTCAGGTCAAATCCTCGCCCATTCGCCGCGATCCCCAGCAGCGGCTCTTGGAATGACAACTCCGCCCCGCTTCGCGCCAGCCGCCGCAGCAGGGCGTGGACCACGTCGGCCGCTCGGTCGCTGGCCGGAAAGACTTTGCCGGTCGGCTCGACCTTGGTCGCGACGCCCTCGCGCTCGAACATCTGCACGACTTCGTCGGGGTCCAGGGCCGCCAGTGCCGAATGCAGAAATCGACCCTGCCGGCCGAATGCAGCGATGATCCCGCCCGCATCCGTCGCGTGTGTCAAGTTGCAGCGCGTGCCGCCGGACATCAGGATCTTGACGCCGGCCCGCGCGTTTTTCTCCAGCACCAGTGTCCGCCGCCCGCATTCGGCGGCGCGAATCGCGGCGAACAAACCTGCAGCACCGGCTCCGACAACAACGACATCCCAGACCATTGCTCATCCTCGAAGACGCCCAATATACACCAAAGAACGCCGGTCGGGCAGGGTCCTGTTGCCGCCCGCCTATCGGAACTGGCTGGAATTGCATCCGACGCGTTCGGTCGGTACAGTGACGGTTGTCGAGAAATCCAAGTTGGAGTCCAGGCTTTAGCCTGTCCGGGCAGCCTGAAGGCTGTACTCCAACATGCACGCAGATGTTGCCACAGAAGGCGCCAATCCCGACATTAGCACCGCACGTCGAAGGTTCCGCGTATCAAATCCGGTTGGGAGAACTGCCCCCCATGATCGATCCGAACCGAGTCGAAGTCATGATTTCGGCCGACCAGATCGCCGAGCGAGTCCGGCAGTTGGCCGCGCAGATTTCCGCCGACTACGCGGGCAAACCGCTGCTGGTGATCGGTGTCCTGAAGGGCGCCTGGATCCTTCTGGCCGACCTGGTCCGGCACCTGACGATTCCGGTCCGCTGCGACTTCGTGCGCGTCACCAGCTACGGGATGGGAACCGAAACCAGCGGCGAGCCGCGGTTGTTGCTGGATGTGGTCGAATCCGTGGCGGGCGCGGACGTCCTGGTGGTGGATGACATCCTGGACACAGGCATCTCGGTCGCCTGGCTGCGGGACCACCTGCAGAAGAAAGGCCCGGCCAGTCTGCGGTTGTGCGTGTTGCTGGACAAGTCCGAGCGGCGGCGCGTGCCGGTGCCCGTCGATTACATCGGCTTCTCGATCCCCGATCGATTCGTGGTCGGATACGGCCTGGACTGCGGCGAACAGTTCCGCGAACTTCCCTTTGTCGGTCACGTGAAAGGCGACGCGTAGATATGAACGACTTGGAGCTTCTGCAGCGCCGGATCCGAGTAGCCCGCGGCCTGGAACCGGGCGACTTCCTGCTGCGCGGCGGGCAGATCGTCAACGTGTTCACCGGTCGGATCGAACCGGGCAACATCGTGATCGCGGACGGCTGGATCGCCGGCGTGGGGCCGTACGATTGGCAAGCGCGCGACGTAATTGCATTGGACGGCCAACCCGTGGTGCCCGGCCTGATCGACGCGCACATGCATCTGGAGAGCACCCTGCTGTGGCCGCCGGAACTGGCCCGCGCGCTGGTCCCGCACGGAACCTCGGCCATTATCGCCGACCCGCACGAAATCGCCAACGTGCTGGGCATTCCGGGTGTCGAGATAATGTTGGCGGCCAGCGAAGGCTTGCCGCTGGACATGTTCTTCATGGCCCCGTCGTGCGTGCCGGCGACCGCTTGGGAAGATGCGGGCGCCGTGCTCGACGCGACGGCCGTCGAACGTTTGCTGCAACTGCCGCGAGTCCTGGGGCTGGCCGAGGTGATGGATTTTCCCGCTGTGCTCGATGGCCGCGAACCGGTCTTGGCCAAGGTGCTCGCCGCCCACCGTCGCTCGGCTCCCGTGGACGGCCACGCGCCGGGATTGCGCGGCCAGTCGCTGGTCGCTTACGTGGCGGCCGGGATTCGGGCGGACCATGAATCGACGGAGATCGACGAAGCGTTGCAGAAAGCGGCACTGGGCATGATGGTCCAAGTGCGGCAAGGCTCCAGCGAGCACAATCTGGAAACATTCCTGCCGCTGCTGGTCGAAGACCGCTTGGGCGATTGGTCGCTGGCCACCGATGACATCCTGCCGACGGACATCATCGAGCGCGGCCATATCAACGCCTTGCTGCGGCGCACGGTCGAAGCCGGTGTGCCGCCGGCGCGGGCCGTCCGCCATGCCACGTTGGTGCCGGCCCGGCATTATGGGCTGCGGAACCGTGGAGCCGTCGCACCGGGCTACCGGGCTGACGTTGTGGTCATGAACGACTTGCGGACGTTCCAGCCCACGCTGGTCGTCCACGGCGGCCAGATCGTCGCCCGCGACGGCCGTTGTGTCTGGGAGGGCATGCCGAGCTCCCTCACACCCGAAAACACTGTGCGGATCGCACCTCTGGCCGCGGCCGATATGGAACTGAAGACAGCGGGCAAAGCGTGTCCGATCGTCGGCCTCGTGCCGGGACAAATTGTGACGCAGCGTCTGACCGAAGATGTGCCGACGAAAAACGGGCGCTGGTGTTTTGCGTCGGATCGCGACGTGGCGTTGGCCGCCTGCATCGAACGCCATCACGCCACCGGCAAAATCGGCCTGGGGCTCGTCCAAGGCTTTTCATTTGCGAGGCACGGCGCGCTGGGCTCGTCCGTCGCGCACGATTCGCACAACCTGATCATCGCCGGCACCAATCCGCAGGACATGCTGGTTTGCGTCGAAGCCTTGGCCCGTAGCGGCGGCGGATTCGTGGCTGCCGCCGACGGTCAGGTGCTGGCCGAGTTACCATTGCCCATCGCGGGTTTGATGTCCACCTCCGATGTGCATACGGTGCGTCATCAGTTGCAGCACTTGCACGCAGCCGCCCAGTCGCTGGGCTGCCTCCTGCCCAGTCCCTTCGCGACGCTGTCGTTCCTGCCGCTGCCTGTGATCCCCGAACTACGGGTCACCCCCCGCGGCCTGTTCGACGTGGGCCAGTGGCAGTTCATCGCGACGGTTTGATGGTGAACGGCGGCGGACACTCGCTAGATTTGGGCTCAGACGTACAGAATTCAATTTTCGCGGTCGATCGTCCAGCCACATGGAAAACGTGTCCCCGCGAAAACTGAATTCTGTACGTCTGAGCCCTTCCGCGACGAGCGTCTTGCGGCTTGCTTCCCGCGCGTGGGGCGTTGCCCACGCGGTTGAACGAAGCCGTTTCATCCTCAGCCGCGCGAGCCGTGCAACGAGTGTGTCATACCAATGCCCGGCCGATGTGAGTACACTGCGGAGAAATGGAGAAGAGCCATGACCATCCACAACACGTTTCGCCCCTTGGCCGTCATCCTGCTGCTCGGGGCAGCCCAAGCACTCGCCGGCCAGGCCCACAAAATACTGGAAACCACAGGCATCCAAGGCGGTCTCGTCGTCCATGTCGGCTGCGGCGACGGCAAACTGACGGCAATGCTGCGAGCCAACGACCGCTACCTCGTCCACGGGCTCGACACGGACCCGCAGCAGGTTCTGGCGGCGCGGAAACACATCCAATCACTCGGCCTGTACGGCAGCGTTTCGGTTCAGACGTGGGCAGGCGACCGGCTGCCTTACGTGGACAATTTTGTCAATCTGGTCGTCGTCAGCCGTCCTTTGTCCGTTGATCGGGCCGAACTCCTCCGCGTCCTCTGCCCGGGCGGCGTCGCGGTCTTCGCCACGGACCACGGACAGCGGATCACGGACACACTCGTCAAGCCGCGCCCCGCCGACATCGACGACTGGACCCACTTCCTGCACGGTCCCGACAACAATGCGGTGGCCCGCGACAGGCGTGTGGACGTGCCGCGTTCCATCCAGTGGGTCAGCGAACCTCGCTGGGGCCGCAGTCACGAGGAACTCGCCAGCCTGAGCGCCGCCGTGACCGCCGGAGGCCGCATCTTCTTCATCGTGGACGAGGCGCCGCTGGCTTCGATCCGGTTTCTGAGCGATTGGAAACTGGTCGCCCGCGATGCCTTCAACGGCACGCTGCTGTGGAAACGCCCGATCGGGGCGTGGGTGGACCATCTGCGCCATTTCCGTTCCGGGCCGGCGCACTTGCCGCGCCGCCTGGTGGCCGTGGGCGAGCGCGTCTATCTCACGCCGAGCCTGAGCGGACCGGTGGTCGCGCTGGATGCCGCGACCGGCCAGACGGTGCGCGAATACGCCGGCACCGACAGCACGGAAGAAATCCTCGTCGCCAACGATACGCTGTATCTCGTCGTGGGCACCTCCGAAGCAAACCGCCGCGGCGGCGGGCTGTTCGCGCGTGGCGAGCCGGCTGCGACCGATTTCCGCTACCTCACGGCGATCGAAGCCGACACGGGGAAAGCCTTGTGGAAGAGGGCCTTCGACAAGGGCGAATTCCTCCTGCCGCTGACGCTGGCGGTCAAGGGCTCGCGCGTCTGCTACCAGACTTCGTCCGGCATCGCCTGCCTCGACGCCCGCTCCGGCGACCAACTCTGGAAAACGGCCCGAGCGACTCCGGCCCGACGCATGGCGTTCTCTGCGCCCACGCTGGTCGCCACCGACGACGTGATCCTGCTGGCCGACATCGAGGTCGGTCAGGCCGCGGAGGACAAACCGGCCGCCGGCGCGGTGGAATGGGGCGTGCATGGGTGGAACGAGCCGGGCTTCCCGCGCCAGGGCAAGAGCACGCTGCGCGCGTATGCCGCCGGCGACGGCCGGGAATTGTGGTCGGCGCCGTGCCGCGAAGGCTACAATTCGCCCGTCGATGTTTTCGTCATCGACGGCGTGGTTTGGGCGGGCAACGATTTCCAAGGACGGGACCTGAAAACCGGCGCGGTGGTGAATTCCATCAACACCCAAGGCCCCCGGGTCGGCATGGCTCATCATCGCTGTTACCGCAACAAGGCCTCCGAACGATTCATCTTTACCGGCAAGTCGGGCATCGAGGTGTTGAGCCTCGACTCGGGCTGGCTGAGCAACAACAGCTGGATTCGCGGCACCTGCCAGTACGGAATCATTCCCGCCAACGGCCTGCTCTACGCGCCGCCCAATGCCTGCGCGTGTTTCCTGACGGTCAAGGCGGATGGTTTCTTCGCCGCCGCGCCGCAACGCGACAAGACCGGCCACATGCCGTTTCCCGACCGGCCCGTCCTCGAAGAAGGCCCCCTCTACGGAAGACTCCCGCCCATCTCGTCCCCGCTCGGCGCCGGCCAGTGGCCCATGTATCGTCACGATCCCAGCCGCAGCGGCGCCGGCGCCAGCGTGATCCCGGACGCCGTCAACGAAGCCTGGTCCACGTCCCTCGGCGGCCGGCTGACCCAGCCCGTGATCGCCGATGGACGAGTCCTTGTCGCTTCGACCGATACACATACCTTGCACGCGCTGGCTGCCGACGACGGCCGCGAAATCTGGCGTTTCACCGCCAACGGCCGAATCGACAGCTCGCCGACCGTCTGGAACCAAACGGTCATTTTCGGTTCCGCCGACGGATGGATTTATTGTGTCGGCGCGGCGGATGGCCAGTTGGCGTGGCGGTTCCGCGCCGCGCCCGCCGAACGGCTGGTCGGCGTTCACGGCCAGTTGGAATCGATTTGGCCGGTCCACGGCGCTGTGCTGATTCAGAACGACACGATCTACGCCACTGCCGGCCGTTCGTCGTATCTGGATGGCGGCATCGTGTTGTATCGGCTCGATCCCGGTACCGGCGAACAGCTGTCGAGAACGACGCTTTGCCACCTCAATCCGGACACGGGCGAACAACTGGTGCCCGAAGCCAAATTCAACATGGAAGGCACCACCAGCGACATCCTGTCCGGTGACGGCGAATTGGTCTTCCTCAAGTATTTCACTTTCGATCGCGCCGGCGTGCGCACGGAAGCCACGCGGCCCCATCTGTTCTCGATTACCGGTTTGTTGGGCGAAGACTGGTTTGTGCGGACGTACTGGATTGTCGGCGAAGGCATGCCGGGCGCCGGCTGGAGCGGCTGGGCCAACGCCGCGAACACGTTCCCGTCCGGCCAGATCCTGAGCTTCACCGGCGACAGCATGGTAGGCTATGGCCGCGCGAACCTTGCCGGCGGCCCCGTCGGACACCGGGCCGACACGTACCGGCTGTTCCGCATGAAACGGACCAGCGCCGCGCCGCCGGTCGCGAAGCAAGGCAAGGGCAAGCCGCCGCGTGCAAGCGAGCCGGTCTGGACCGACCCCCAGTCGCTGATCGTGCGCGCCATGGTGCTTGGCAACGACCGGCTGGCGGTTGCCGGGCCGCGCGATCTGGGCGACAAGGACCCGAACCTACTGGCGTTCACCAACGAGCCCGAAGCCCGCGCGGGCTTCGAGGGCAAAATGGGAGTGTATTTACGGATTGTGAGCGCCGCCGACGGCGCGAGGATTTCCGAATGCGAATTACCCGCCATGCCCGTCTTCGACGGGTTGGCTGCAGCCAACGGCCGGCTGTACCTGTCCACGCTCGATGGCCGGGTACTTTGCCTGACAGAAAAAGAGTGAATCAGGACGCCACGGGACGCGACTTCGAACTCGACGGATGGGAACTGACGCAAGACCCCCTCGGCCCTTCTGCGACGGGCCAAAATCGGGGTGGCTAGACGATTCGATGACCGAAATCGACCATTCCCCAGGAGGATGTTTGCCCATGAGCGAGCAAAATCAGTTTATCCTCTACACCGCGCCGGACGGGGCGGTCAAGGTGGAAGTTTTCATTAAAGACGAGTCGGTCTGGCTGACGCAGAAGGCGTTGGCCGAGTTGTTCGGCGTACAGCGTCCGGCCGTCACCAAGCATTTGCAGAATATATTCACGTCAGGCGAGTTGGCAGAAAATTCAGTATGTTCCATTTTGGAACATACTGCCGCGGACGGGAAGACTTACTCCGCAAAGTACTACAACCTGGATGCCATCATCGCGGTGGGCTACCGGGTCAACAGCTATCAGGCCACGCGGTTCCGCATCTGGGCGACGAAGACGCTGCGGGAGTTCATCGTCAAGGGCTTCGTGCTGGATGACGAACGCCTAAAACAGGGCAAGCAGGTCTTCGGCAAGGATTACTTCGACGAATTGCTGGAACGCATCCGGGAGATCCGGGCCAGCGAACGGCGATTCTACCAGAAGATCACGGACATCTACGCCTTGTCGGTGGATTACAGCGCGGACGCACCCGTAACCAAGGAGTTCTTCGCCACCGTCCAGCACAAATTGCACTGGGCAATCACCGGCCAGACGGCGGCGGAACTGATCTACGCCGCGGCCGATGCGACCAAGATTTACATGGGCCTGACGACTTGGAAGCACGCGCCGGACGGGAAGATTCTGAAGTCCGATGTCACGGTGGCCAAGAATTACCTGAGCGAGGCGCACGTGAAGGAGCTGAACCGAATCGTGTCCGCCTACCTCGATCTGGCGGAGAATCGGGCCGAGCGGGGCATTCTGATGAAGATGGCCGATTGGATGGGGTTTTTGAACAACTTCTTGGAGTTGTCGAATTATCCGATTCTGCAAGACAAGGGCAAAATGAGCGCGCTGGAGGCCAGACTCAAAGCCGAGGGGGAATACGAGGTTTACCGCCAACGGCAGGACGCGGAATACATCTCGGACTTCGACCGGGAGATCAAACGCATCGAAGGCAAGAAGCCGTGAACCGTCACGCTCGGTTTTCAGGCAACGCGTGAGCGGCAAGGCGCTGGCCGCCGGTATTGCGGCCAATCCGGACGATCAGAAACCGGTGGCTAGCGCCATTCCGCTCGCTTGTTTCTCGAACGATGCTCACTTCTTCGCGGCGGCCTCTTTCGTTGTGTTTTTCTTGACGGCTGCCGGTTTGGCCGCCGGCTTCGGGGCCTTCTTTGACGCTCGCGGTGGAATCGCCTCCGCCGTCACCTTCTTGGCAGCCTTCTTTCGGGGCCGCTTCGTCGCGGCCGGAGCCTCGGACGTGTCCAGGTCGATGCCGAAGACGTCCGACAGCTCGCCGCCGGCAAGGCGTTTTGACTTGCCGCGCGAGGTGGCCGCCGAGACGGCCGCTTCGGCGTCGGCGGCGATCAGTTCCTCGTGATCGACGCCTCGCAGCTTGAACAGCAACTCGGGTTTCTGATCCAGGCGGGCACCGACGCCGTACAGCACGGCGGCGACGTGCTTGCACATGACGGCCCAGTCCGGGCAATCGCACTTGAGCGAGATTTCTCCCGGCGATGGGAACAGGCCCTCGTTGCGGTCCGTCACGACCTGCATGACCTGGCCGGACAGCTTGCCCTGCAACAGTTCCAGCAGCGAGCCGACTTGGCCGGCGCAGCGTGCTTTGATGGCCTTCCATTTGTTAGCCGGCAGCGTCTTGATTTGGATCCGAATGTTGTACAGTTCCGATCCGGCTACTTTGGCCAGGATTTCGCCTTGGTTGACCTCCAGGTGACAGACCGAGCCGTTTCGCACATAAGTCCGGCCGCGCGGCAAACGGTTGGCATAATCGCTGAACGATTCCAAATGATCGCACCAGGCTTCGCCCCAAAAGGTCTTGGCGATTTTACGGCCCTCGATCTCGACGGGCTGAATGTCGACTCCCTTTTTGCGCAACGCATTCATTTTCGTCTGGGCTTGGGCACGGCGCTGCCCCACCGAGACGTAGGGCCGCCATTCAAATCCGTAGTAAGCCATCTCTCCCTCCTTGCGATACGTTGTATGCGATCAGGTAATTCGTCCGTTTCGGCGGAATGAATTCCGCCCTACGACGTTGATTGTTACACACAGGCCCGGTCGACGTCGAGAGCAACCAGCCGGATCAGTTCCGCATTGCTCATTTCGGTCAGCAACTTCTCCGCCCCGCCTTCCAGGAGGTCCGTCGCCAGTTGCGTTTTTTCTTCGATCAGGGCGTCGATTCGCTCTTCGATCGTGCCGCGGCAGACGAATTTGTGGACCAGGACGTTGCGGTGCTGGCCGATCCGGAACGCCCGGTCCGTCGCCTGGTTCTCGACGGCCGGGTTCCACCAGCGGTCGAAGTGCAGAACGTGTGAGGCCTGAGTCAGATTTAACCCCGTGCCGCCTGCCTTCAGCGACAGGACGAAGAACGGAGGTCCGTCATCGCGTTGGAACTGGTCGACGAGCATCTTCCTGCGCGTCACGGCGATGGTCCCGTGCAGGACCAGGCCCGGGCGGCCGAATATCTCCGCCAAAAAACTCGCCAACGGTCCGGTCATTTCCCGGAATTGGGTGAACACCAGGGCTTTCTCCTGCCGCGACGCGATTTCTTCGCAGATCTCCGCCAACCGGGCGAACTTGCCGCTGTCTTCCGGAGCGAATTGCCCGTCGCCGAGCAGTTGACTGGGATGATTGCACAACTGCTTGAACCGCATCAGATAGGCCAGCACCAAGCCTCGCCGCTGCATTCCGTCCAGGCTCTTCAAGGCATGGGCCATCTCGTCAACCAGCTTGGCGTAAATCGCCGCTTGCCGTTTGCCAAGTCCGCAAAACGCCCGGACTTCCGTCTTGTCGGGCAGATCGGCAATGATCCGCTTGTCCGTCTTCATCCGCCGCAAGATGTACGGCTGGACCAGTCGCCGCAGCGGTGCATAACGCTGCTGCTCGCGGGCATTGAGCACCTTGACAAAATCCTTGAACTTGTTCTGCGAACCCAGCAGGCCCGGGCAGAGGAAATCGAACAGCGACCAGAGGTCCGACAACCGGTTCTCGACCGGCGTGCCCGTCAAGGCGATCCGCGTCTGGGCCTTGATCCGCTTGACCGCTTTGGTCTGCCCCGCCGCCGGATTCTTGATGGCTTGTGCCTCGTCGATCACGGCCAATTGCCAGGGGACGTCCAGCAGCCACGCCTGCCGCTGGAGCATCGCATAGGTGGTGAACACGACGTCCGTGTTCTGCAGCGCCGCTTGCGGCTGTTCGGCCATCCGCGCGAGTTCGTCCTTGGGCGTCTCGGACGGATGGACGAACTTGCCGCGCAGCGTCGGCGTGAACCGCTGCATTTCGGATTTCCAGTTGGCCAAAAGAGACGCCGGTACGACCAGCAGCGACGGTTTGGCGCCGGGCTGCTTTTTCAGCACTGTCAACAGGGCCAGCACTTGAATCGTCTTGCCGAGTCCCATGTCGTCGGCCAGGCACGCGCCCAGCCCCAGCCGCGTCAGGAACCAGAGCCAACCGAAACCCGTTTCCTGGTATTTGCGCAGCGTCGCCTTGAGGTCCGCACCCGGGTGAACCGCCTCCAAACGTTCCGGATTCCGCAAATCTTCGAGCACTTGGCCGAGCCATTTCCCGGCATTGACGAATGACCACTCCTGCTGCCGCTCATCGCCCGCGTCGCCCGACAGATCCTGCGGGGCGCCGGCCAGCAAACGCATGCCTTCGACAAACGAAAGCCCATCGCGAGCAACCCGCTCAACCTTCTTCCAATGGTCCAGAGCCTCGGCCAGCTTGTCGTGATCCACCTCGACCCATTGCCCCTTGAGGAACACCAGGCCCTGTTCGGCCGCCATCAGTTCGCGCCATTCGGATTCGCTCAACTCCTGATCGCCCAGCGCCAGTTGGACGCGGAAGTCCAGCATCGCGTTGGCGTCGAACTTCTTCTGCTTCTTGTCGCCGATCGTCACGCCCACGCGGGGCCGAGGCCGCTTTTTCCACCAGTCGGGCATCCGCACCAGCACGCCGCTCTCTTCGAGCACGGGGATATCTTTGAGGAACCGGTAAGCCTCGCGCGGCGTCCAGGCCAAGGGCTGGTAGAGATCGCCCGATTCGACCAGTTCCTTGGCGAATTCGCTTTTCTCCGCGGCCAACTGAACCGGCGAAAGCAGCTTGATCAGCGTCTTTTTGTCCTTCGCGCCGGCGTACTCGCGAAGTGCTTTGCTCAACGGCAGGTATTGGACGCGCGCCGCACCCGTCAGCCCCGGTGCGTAGGTCGCCAGGAACGCAAACGGGTAGTCCGGATCGCGGCGGTTTTCGGCCAGATGAAAGCAGACTCGCCCCACCTGGTGCCACAGCGCGGCGCGGTCTTTCAAGAACCCGGCCAGACCGTCGGAGTGTCCTGCCGCCTCGCGCCGGACCCATGCGTCCAGATCCGTCCAGATCGCGCTCAGCACGTCTTCCGTTAGGTACTCTGCACCCTGCAGCGGCGGGACGTTCCACACCATGCCAGCAAGGTCCGCCGACGCCGGTGGCGGAATGGGTTCAAGCTTCGCCCCGCTGGTCTCCGGCGTGTGGCATAGCTCCGTCAGGTAACGTGAGGCAAAATCCCGCCAGTACGCCAGCGACGGAAGCGGCGGCCTGTCCATCCGCTCGGTGGCCAGCGCAAACAGACCCTCCGCCTGGCTGGCAGTAAATTGCTGGGCGATTTTCTTTTCCAGCCGCGGGTCGGACCCGGCATCCGGCGACACGTCCGCCAGATCGCCTGTGGCCTGAACCGACTCGATCGCCACAATTCGGCCGAAGGGAGTGACGGCAAGGTGGATGTTCATAGACTTAAGCGTATCGGATTTTGTCCGCCAAGGGCAGCCGGGGATACCTGCCATTGCACAGCCCCACGCGGGACTGGTTATAATCGTACAGCCGACGAGGGCTTGTGCCCCCGTTGTCCGCAGCTTCCAAGTAGTCACCCGTTTTGCATCACCGATGATTCACCAGGAGAACCGTATGAACCTTTCGCGAAGACAGATGCTTCAGGTCAGTGCCGGCGCGGCTGCCGCGTCGATCCTTGGGACGAACTTGGCACGCGGTGTCGCGGCCGCCAAGCTGGCGAAGATCCCGGTCGGCCTGGAACTGTGGTCCGTCCGGAAGCAGTGTGAGAAGGAGTTGCCGGCCGTGTTGCAAGCGGTCGCTCAGATGGGCTACGAGGGTGTGGAACTGGCGCACAGCTACTACGGGCACGACGCTGCCGCCTGGCGTAAGCTGCTGGATGACAATGGCTTGAAAAGCGTCGGGATGCACATGGGTTTGCCGGCGCTGCAGGGCGACGCTTTCGACAAGACCGTCGAGATCCACAAACTGCTCGGCACGCCGTATTTGATTGTTGCGTCGCTGCCGAAAAAGAGCCTCGCCTCGGTCGCGGCGATCGTCGAGACCGGCAAGGTTTTCAATGACCTGGCCGCGCGGCTGAAACCCCACGGAATGAAGATCGGCTATCACTGCCACGGGGGAGATTTCGAGCAGGTAGAAGGCAAAACGGCTTGGGAACGGTTTGGTGAGAGCACCGAGGCCGACGTCCTGCTGCAGTTGGACATCGGCAATTGCTTGGGCGGCGGTGGCGACGCGATCGGCATGCTGAAGAAGTTCCCGGGACGTTCCGTCACGATTCACATCAAAGACCACGGCGGGAAACCCGGGGCCGTTTTCGGCGAGGGGGATGTCAACTGGGCGGAGGTCTTCGAGATCCTTGAGACGACTGGCGGTACGAAGCAGTACATCATCGAAGAGGAAGGCCGCGACGGTCCCGAGGCACTGGCGGCGGTGCGCCGAGCGTTGGAGAACTTCCGGAAGATGGGCAAGTAGCGGTATCCCCCCATCCTGCTAGGATGAGCCCTCTATCCGATTGGCCATCTTGCCGCGGACAATGTCTGCGGTGTAGACTCACACCGCGATACCGCACGCGGTTGCCCTTGACTCGTTTAACGGCAAGCCGAAGGCAGATCCGGCGGTAGCCCCAACGAATGAAGGCGTCAACGAATCATCGTCGAAGATTCGTTGATTCCTTCATTCGTTGGGGAAAAATGTGCGCAGGAAAACAAGAAATCGGGAACTGGTGATACCGGGATGCGAGCGTGTGCCACCCTTTGCCGCGTACGGAATAGCTGTTCCCTACATGGAGTTGTCGAGCATGCAATTCGTCGAGATGACCGGAAAGACGCTGGCTCAGATTGTGAACGAAGGCGAGCTTCGCGCCGCCGACTTGGCAGCGGCGGGGATCACCACAGAGACGATCGTCCGCGTCAATGCCCAGGGCGATATCGAGGTGCGGCGTCGCGACGGCTGGGACGTCGTCGGCGGACTGTTGGGGGATTACGAGGAGCGTGTCCGGCGGCTTTCGGGGTTGGAATGGGTGTGAGACGGTGAGGGACATGCAGAGAACGGAATTAGAGCGGCTGGCGCAGCAGCTGGCGGGCGGCACGTTGTCCGTGGACGAATTCGTCCAGTCGGTCGCGCGACCCTTGTCGGCGCCGTTGGGCGAAGCGACCCTCGATTTGGACCGGGCCCGTCGCTGTGGGTTTCCCGAGGTGGTCTACGGGGAAGGCAAGAGCGTCGAAATCTTGACGAAAATCTTCCAGCGTTTGCTGGACGAGGGCATCCACGTTTTGGCGACGCGGATCAGCGCGGAGAAAGCGGAAGCCCTCACGGCCGCATTTCCCGCCGGCCGTTACAACTCGGCCGCTAGGACTTTTCGCATCGCGGCTCCGGCTGCCACGGATCGTCCGCCCGCGGGCCGAGTTTGCGTGGTGACGGCCGGTTCCAGCGATCTGCCGGTGGCCGAGGAGGCGCGGGAAACGCTGGACTGGATGGGCATCGAAGTCACCATGATTCACGACGTGGGCGTCGCGGGGCCGCATCGGCTGCCCGCCCACTTGGACAAATTGCACAGCGTCGATGCCGTGGTCGTGGTCGCGGGGATGGAAGGTGCGCTGCCCAGCGTCGTCGGCGGCTGGGTGGATTGCCCGGTCGTGGCCGTCCCCACCAGCGTGGGCTACGGAGCCAGTTTCGGCGGTCTCGCTGCGCTTCTGGGTATGCTCAACAGCTGTGCATCCAACGTGACGGTGGTGAATATCGACGCTGGATTCAAAGCGGCCTACGTGGCAGGGTTGATTGCCCATCGTCGAAATGACGACGCGCGTCTCGGAGGCTAACGGCCGGCGTAAGCCCGCCGGTTTTCCACATGCCCACACATTCGCGCGAGGAGTCTGATAGATCACCTTCGGTGAAATCGGCAGACGGCTGGAAAAGTGGTTGCCGAGACAATGCACCGGCGGGCTGACGCCCACCGTTCGCCGGGGTCGTCACCAAGACAATGCACCGGCGGGCTGACGCCCACCGTTCGCCGGGGTCGTCACCAAGACAATGCACCGGCGGGCTGACGCCCACCGTTCGCCGGGGTCGTCGTCAAGACAATGCACCGGCGGGCTGACGCCCACCGTTCGCCGGGGTCGTC
>CAZXYZ010000015.1:110104-128612 GCA_964645045.1 uncultured Pirellulaceae bacterium
GTCGTCAAGACAATGCACCGGCGGGCTGACGCCCACCGTTCGCCGGGGTCGTCGTCAAGACAATGCACCGGCGGGCTGACGCCCACCGTTCGCCGGGGTCGTCGCCAAGACAATGCACCGGCGGGCTGACGCCGGCCGCTCGCCTCGCGGAACGGGGTTAACCGGCCGCCAACACGATGCGCAGGTCGCAGACGTTGGTGTGCGTCGGGCCGGTCCGGATCAGTCCTCCCAGCGGATCAAAGAAGTGGTACGCGTCGTTCCGCGCCAGGTAATCGTCGGCGGACAATTGCTGAGTTGCCGCGGCGGACACGACGGCTTCGTCCAGAACCGCGCCCGCGGCGTCGGTGGGGCCGTCCTCGCCGTCGGTTCCGCCCGATAACAGAGCCAAAGCCCGCGCCGACTCTCGTTTTTCCGCCAAGTACTGGAGCGCCGCCAACACCAATTGTTGGTTTCGCCCGCCCAACCCGCGAACGCGGCTGTCGACGAGTCTGACGGTCGGTTCTCCGCCGTGGACCAGGCACCGCCGGCCGCCGGCTGCGCGCATTGCCAGGGCCTCGGCGGCCAACTGGCAGCCGACCCGCTCGGCTTCGCCCTCCAACTGTTGCGCCGCCACGGTGCGCGTCTGGTAACCGCGGCGTTCGGCTTCCCGGCCGGCCGCAGCCACCGCGGTCGCCAGATTCCCGATCACCCGATGAGTGACCTCGCAGGCCAGCACGCGGTCGGCCGTTGGGGGTTGCCCGGCTGCCAGTTCCAGGTATTGAAACACACGTGCCGCAATCCCGGCCTGGCGGGCGTGGAACTGCTCCAGGATTTCCAATGCCTGCTGCGGAGTCGACGAATCGGCAACCGTCGGGCCGGATGCGATTGTCTCCAGCGGGTCGCCAAGTACATCGGAGATAATCAGCGAGATCAGCCGGCCGGCGCCGCAGGCACGAGCCAAACCGCCACCCTTGATCCGGCTCAACTGTTTCCGCACGACGTTTAACTGCCGGATGTTGGCTCCAGCCGCACTCAAGTGCCGCGTCACCGCCAGCTTGTCGTCCAGCGTGATTCCCGGAGCCGGCGCGGGCAACAGCGCCGATCCGCCGCCGGAGATCAGGCACAAGCACAAATCGGCCGGTGCCAGCGACTGGACCAAGTCGAGAATCCGCCGGGCGCCTGCCGCGCCCGCAGCGGTCGGCTCGTTGACACCTGCTGGGCGCGCGCCGTGCAGTTGGATTCGTTGCAGCGTCCGGACGCAATCGTCGGGCACGTTGATCCAGCCGCTCAACTGCTTTTCCGCCATCAGTCGCTCGCCCAAGGCCGCCTCCAGGCCCGCCGCCATGCCGGCGCCCGCCTTGCCGCAGCCGACCACGGCCATGCGACCCATGCCGGCCAGCGGCAGCCGTTGATCGCCCACGATCAAGTCGTCGCCGCGCACCTGGACAGCGTCCTGAACCAGGCGGTCGCTGCGCACCGCATCGATGCCGGCGTGCCAGATAGCGCTCGCATCGTCGCGGAGTGGGGTTGCCGAAGGCATGTTAGGTCTCCTGTCGGGGCATGCAAAGGTCATTATGATACCGTCTGCCGACGACGGACGAGTACAGGTTAGCGCGGATTATTCCTGAATCCCCTGCCTGAGAGACCATGCACCGGTGGGCTTACGCCTCACCGTTCGCCGGAATCAGTCCAGCGGTGGGATAACCGACGCCTGGTGCTAGGCGGCCGGCGGCGAATCGAGTAATCTTTGGAGGACGCTCGAGACTGCCGGTCGCGGCGGGGCGGCCTGTGGCCCCCGGCGACGACGCGGCTTTCCCACCCCACGCGGTCTGCCCCCGCCGGCGGACGCACTACCTGTTGCCAAGGAGATTTGACCATGACGCATCCTTCGACCCCTGCATACAAGCTGCCCGGCACCGCCTTGAATCGCCGAGGGTTCCTGGCCGGCGCCACCGCCGCCGCCGGGTTTACGCTGATCAAACCGGAGTTGGTCTTCGGGACACAAGCTAATAGCAAGGTCAAGCTGGGGATCGTCGGCTGTGGCGGCCGCGGCAAGTGGATCTCGAACCTGTTCATGCAGCATGGCGGCTACGAAATCGTCGCCGCCGCGGACTACTTTGGCGACCGCACCGACAGCCTGGGAGAACAATTCAAAGTTGCCTCCGCAAGCCGCTTCACCGGACTGTCCGGCTACAAGCGGCTGATCGATGCCAAGCCGGATGCGGTCGTGATCGAGAGCCCCCCGTACTTCCATCCCGAACAGGCGATGGCCGCTGCGGATGCCGGTTGCCACGTGTACTGTGCCAAGCCGATCGCGGTCGACGTGCCCGGTTGCTTGACGATCGCCGACGCCGGCAAGAAAGCGACGGAGAACAAGAAATGCTTCCTGGTGGACTTCCAAACGCGGGCCAGCGAGTTCTACCGCGAGGCGATCCGCCGCGTCCACGTCGGCGACATCGGCCCGATGGTCTCCGGGGAAGCCGTTTACTACTGCGGCACGACCTGGGGCGGTGATGAAGCGATCTCGGAAGACGCCAAGCGTCCCGAGAATCGGTTACGGGCGTGGGGCCTGGACCGCGTCCTGTCCGGCGATGTGATTACGGAGCAGAACATCCATGCCTTGGACGTGGCCAGCTGGATCGTCAATCAGGATCCCGTGAAAGCGTTCGGCACGTGCGGACGCGAAGGCCGCGTCGACCACGGCGACTGCCACGGAAACTTCTCGGTAATCTTCGTCTATCCCAACAACGTGGTCGTGACGTTCGCCTCGAAGCAATACGGCACGGGTTACGACGATATTGGGAACAAGATGTTCGGCCCGGACGGAACGCTGGAAACGCACTACTTTGGCCAAGTGATCATCCGCGGCCAGAAGTCCTACAAAGGCGGCAACCAGCCGGGTCTATTCACCGACGGCGTCGTGGTCAACATCGCCGAATTCCACGCCAACATCCTCAAAGGCGATTGCTCGAACCCCACCGTGGCTCCCAGCGTGCGCAGCAATCTGACCACGATCCTCGGCCGCACCGCTGCGTACCGGCGTGCGGAAGTCACCTGGGACGAAGTGTTGGCCGCCAGGGAGAAGCTGGAATTCGACACCAAGGGACTCAAGGCATAACCGGGAATTACCGTTTAATCGTGGCGTTGGCCATGCACTGGGCGGAGAAGCCTTGCCCCAGGTCGGTCTCGATTTCGATCTTGGTTTCGATCTGGCCCGGTTGGTCGCTCGCCTTGAATTCAACCGGCAGGAAATGCAGTTCCTTGCTTTCGTCCGCGGGTTTCTCGAACGTGAAGCTCGCGTCGTTGCATTTGACGCTCACAATCTTAAACGGTTTGCTGCCGCGCACGACCAGCCGTTTCTTGACCGATTCGCCCGGCTTGACGACGCCCAGGAACAGCGAGGCCGGGCTGATCGTAATCGCCGAAACTACCTGGCCTTCGACGGGCAGCGAAACACTACTGGCGCCGGAATCGTTGGTCACGATCAGCAACTGGTCGTGAATGTATCCCGGCGGAGCGTCGGCTTTCAACCGCACGACCATGTCGTAATTCACGCGTCCGCTGCTGCGGAGCGTCTCCAACAACTCCACTTCAAAGTGCTCGTTGGCGCTGCGGACGTCGGTAATCTCCCAGTCGTCCCGGCCGGCATAGGAAACGCTCACCTTCTGCGAGGCACCTTGACCAGCGTCGACCGAGCCAAACTCGACGGCGCCGGGATTGAACACCACGTCGCTGCGGATGTAGCCGTTGACCGTCAACTGGACTTCGGCGTAAAAGGGCTCGTCGATCGTCACGGTCACCGTGGCGCTCTTGGCCCCCAGGAACGAGCGGGTATTGTACGCGATCACAATTTCGGACTGCTCGTGCGTCTTGATCCGGTCCTTGGTCACGCGTGGCGTCGTGCAACCGCATGAGGATCGGACGCCGGAAATATGGACATCTTCTTTATAGATGTTGGTGACGATGAACGCGTACTCTTGTT
Organism: uncultured Pirellulaceae bacterium; assembly: GCA_964645045.1. GTDB lineage: Bacteria > Planctomycetota > Planctomycetia > Pirellulales > Pirellulaceae > Anammoximicrobium. The sequence goes on from CAZXYZ010000015.1 coordinate 114,066, forward strand.
TGGAGCCGCGGGCCACGATGCCGAAATCGTGGTTGGTGATATCGAACATCTTCTTGGCCCAATCCTGAGCCGCGGCGTCCGCACCAATTGCAAGAATCCAAGGCAGAACAAGAACCAGAATTCGACGCATGACTCCATTCCTCCAAGCAAGTCGCGCCAGCGATGCCAGTCATGATAGCGTGTGGCAAGACCTTCAGAGGTCTGCTGCGCTAATCCGTGTATATCGGTAAAACCGCTACGAGCGGTCAACATTTCTCCCTGAAGCGAGGCTCGTTTAGGCCGCCTCTGCCAATTCATTTTGGGCGAAAACCGCGCCGCATGCTAGCGGGGTATCCGGCTCAGCAACTCAGATCCCCGGGCCGTTGTACCACACGATCCAGCGATAGACGGCGTACAGGCAGGCCACCGCGGCCAGGACCAGCCACCACGGCTTCGCGGGCGGTGGCGAGTCCTCGGCCGACAGGTAGTTCTCGCAGTGCGGGCAGCGCGGGGCCTCCTCGTGAATCTCGCAGCCGCAGTACGGACACGGCACAGTTGGCTCGTCGTCCTCCTCGTCCGGCCAATCGCCGTCTTCCAGGTCGCCGTCGTCCGGCCCGGCATCCCAGTCGTCGTCGTCGTTGCGGTTCCAGCGGGACATGCGTCAACACTCTTTCTGAAGAGGCCTGAAGGACAGTACAACTCCAAATCCGAAATTTCAAATCCGAAATCCGAAGCAAATTCAGAATCCGAAATCCAAATGTCCCAAAACGAACTGAGAAAGACTAGAAGAACCCGCCCGAGCCTGTTTGCCCGGGCTGGGAGACGGCTGGTGCCGCAGCGGGAACGGATTCTGCACTACTGCTTCCGGCGCGCTTGGCGTCCAGGTCTCGGTACTCGGCGCGGTACGCGACGGCTAGTTCGGCGGCAGTGGCCGGCGACAACCGGCGCCCGGCGCGCAGCTCGGCCTCGCACGCCCCAATGACGCGCGCGCCTTGGCTGGCGAGGTTCCAGGTCTGGCAGGCCCACGGCAGGCGGGCTGCGTTGAGCCGCTGGGCTTCGTACAGCTTCCAAAGCAGCAAGGCAGCCTGGGACGCGTCAGGCGTGAGTTCTGCCTGACGGAAGACCAGTTCGCCGGCAAGCTCCGCGTCGGCGGTTCTTGCCGCCAAATGACCGGCCGTGTCGGCTTGCACGGCGGTGGCCAATTCACGGCGGAGCAGATCCACGCATTGGCGCCGCTCCTGCGAGCCGGACGGTTTGAGCGCCGCGGCCTCGATCAGCTTTTCGCACCTTGCCACGCCCGTCCGTATTGCCGCCCAGCGGCGGAGCAGGGCATACCGGTCTGCCGCGGCGAGTTCGCCGTCTGCCAGCGCCTTGCCGAAAAGCTGCTCGGCCGGTACTTGTTGGGCGTGGCTTGCGAGCAACTCGGCCATCGCAGCCAACTCGTGAGGCTGACGTCGGAGCCCGGCGGCCCACAATTGGGCGGCGGCCACGGCGTCCGCTGCGCGGTCTAATCGCAGCAACAATTCCACGCACCGGCGACGGCGCTGGTCCTCGCGACCGTCTACACCGCCTCGGGACAGAGCCGCCTCGACGTGCTGCAAGGCTTCCTGCTGCTTGCCAGCTGCGACGGAGGCATCCGCCAGCCGGTCGCAATCCTGGGCCGTCCGAGTCGCTGCGGGCTGCAGCGACAGGATCGCATACCGCTCGCCGCTGACCAGCGACGGGAAATTGCCTTCGGCCACGAACCGCCGCAGATCGGGAGCATTGCTTTGGGCGACTTCGAGCAGATGGCCGACCAGGCGGTCGTGTGTGCCGAGCCGCGGATCGTTTTCCAGGCACCACGCCTGCAGCAGCCGCACCAACGGATGCCGTGCCCGATCGTCGGGCAGAAGGCTCAGTTCCTCCGACGCCTTGGCCCAATCGAATTCCCGCAAAGCCGTCAGCGCTTCGGCCAGGGCAGCGTCAATGGCAGGTCGGGCCGCGCGGCGGTCCAAGTGCAGGCATCCGCTCCAGGGTTCGGTCGGTGCCGGAATCGCGCCGGCTTTGGCTTGGTATGCGACCAGCTCCCAGCGGGTCAGTCCGCGGCCCTGGGCGTCCTCCTGCACGGCGGTTCGCCACGCGTGGTGCCGGCTGATTTTCGTGGGTCCCGAAAAGCGGATGCGGGCCGTCAGCTTGCCGCCTACGTAAGATTCCCAAGCGATTGGCAACCCGTGAACCCGCGAGTAGGCGATCTGCAAATACGTGCCGCCGTCACGAGCCAACCCCACCGGCACCATCCGCAGCCAAACGGCGTCTTCGTAGGATGGGTCTCCCGACCCGTCCGCTTTCTTCTGCGTCACCTCGGAGACGTCGAACAGCCGCGCCAATTCCGTGTTGCTGCGGTGCGGCAGCCACGGCAGCCGTACGTCGACGGCGCGCCGCAGCCCTTCGGCGTAATTCCCCAGCTCGACCAACCGCAGCCCGGGCCACGCCACCGCGGCCTCGTCGCCTTCCGTGCGCACCGTACACGTCGGCAGTTCGCATTGCAGCCTGGCGCCGGCCAGCCGCAACGCGATTTGTTCGCCGGCCCCGGTCGATTCGACGCGTCGCCACTGCCATTGGCCGGCAACCGGCTCGCGGCGAACCAGCAACGCTTCGAATTCGGCACGCTGGCCCTCGGGGTAGTCCGACAACCGCGCCGGTTCGGTGCCTTGGTCGTCGCCTTGGTCACCTTCGATTACGGCCGCGACCGGCCGCAAGCCAACGCCGCTCGACGATTCCCAAGGCCGGCTGCCATGCAACGCTTCGTAACGATGCCGCCGTAGGATCGTCAACAGCTTGGCCACCTCGTCGTGCATCTCGCTGGACTGCGAAACCACCAGCGCCATGCGCGTCGGCTCGGCTTCGACGCCACCGGGACCGCCGACGGTATCCCAAGCTTGCGGTTGGACTGTAGACGTAATCAGGTCGATCAGGCTGTCGAAATCCGCCTGCGCCGGATCTACCTGGCGGAGCGGGGGAATCGTGGCCGGCCGGCCACCCGATCTCAACCCGATCTCGGGTGGCAGTCGACGCAGACGATCCAGCAGTTCCTCCACCCGCTCATGAACCTCGCGGGTTTGCCCAAACACGAGATCGAGGCTGTAGGGAAAGAAGTCGATACTGCCCGGCCCGCCGACGGCGTCCCAAGTTTGTGGTGCGATCGTGCTCGTGATCAGGTCGATGACCGCATCGCTATCGTGACTGTATTGCTCCTCTTCCAGCAACGGATCGGCATTCGCGGCGGGGCTCGGACCAGCCGCAGACAACTCTGCGTCCGGGCCTGTGGCAGAAGCTTGCCCCGGCGGATCGGCCGGTGCCGCTTCCGCGTCGCCGCCGGTGGACAGCCCGACGGAACTGCCGTTCGTTCCGCCCGGCATCGATCCCAACCCGGCGCCAGCCGCGGACCCGCCCATGCCGCCACCCATGCCGGCCATGCCTCCCATCCCACCCATGCCGCCGCCAAAACTGCCGCCCATGCCGCCTCCGAATCCGCCGGTCATGGCCCCGCCACCGCCCGAACCCATCATCCCGCCACTCATGGGCCAGCCGAATCCCGGCCTCTGCCACGAAGGCCCGACGGGATACTCGTACACCAAGTCCCTCCCCGAATGCACGCGGATCTCCAATTGCGACTCGGCCTCCTCCGGTGTCATGATGGTCAACGCCTCGTTGTCCAGTGTGTAGTCGAGCCCTAAATCGCCCAGTATCCATTCCAGGGCCTGTTTGGCTGGCACCTCGCGGAACAAGGCCGTAACCGGTGTCTGCGGATCGACGCCGATGTCGTCCAGCGACTTACTATCGATCAGAAAAGTGTCGTCGAGCTTGCCAGCCAACTCCCATAAGACTTCGGTCAGTGGCCGCTCAAGGCATTCGATGGTCACGGGCCGCTTGAGCTTCGACTCCAATCGTTCACGGACCTGCACCTGACGGTCCAGGTACGGATGGGTCAACAGCCAAGGAGGCGAGGTTCGGTCGGTGAAAAAGAGATCCACAACGGGATACACTTCCGTCGTCAGACGCAACTCAGCTTCCTCCGGGGTCGTAATCAACAGCCCCTGCGTTTCTTCCACCAAGACCAATCCTGACTGCCGCAGGATGTGACGAGTGCCGCTCCGCAACGAGATCCTGCCCGTGGTTCCCCGCGTCGTTCGTCGCACCATTTTCTCGGAGTCCCGCACCCAAACGCCTAACGGATCTTGGTGCGCCGGCGCGGGTCCAAACGGATCGCCAGGAGGGATTCCCGCGGCTGTCGGCGGTGCTTCTTGCCACCTCACGCCTTGAAAACGCTCGTCGAGGTCGACGCCCATATCGTCCAGGGCTCTTCTATCCAAACGCACGTTCACGCCGGTCAAGTCCGCAAGTTGTGCGGCAAGTTGCTCCAGCGTTTGCCCCTGCGCGAACGTGGCCATGTCAACCCGTTGCAGCAGTCGCTCCGCGTAGGGATGGCGGCGCATGAACTCAGGGTCGGCGTGAAACGACGAGCCCAACAGCGTCGTGACGCTGGGCTGCCAGTCCTGCCACCCGTCCGTCGCTGCGGGATCCAGCAAGCCGCGCCGCAAGCCTTGCGGTTTGGCCAGGGTCTGCGTGCGCAATCCTTCCAGCGTCTGCTGGCGCAGCTTCCGGAAGTCATCCGATTGGGCGGCCCGCGGCGAACCGGCGACAGCACGCAGTTGTCGGTGGGCTTGGGCATAGTCCTTCGCAGTCAAGGCTTCCCGCGCCGCTTGCATCGCCGCGAGAAACTCATCGGGCGAGTGTTCCGCTTGCTGCGTACGCTGGAACTGTTCGACCCAATTGGCCGGCAGCGGTGCCTCGGGCCGGGCTTCGGCCGGCTTCCAATAACGGCGCCGGACGCGGCGGTCCAAGCCCCAACGCGGATAGTCCTGCTCACTCTCCAATACCAAGAATGCCGTGTGCGGCGACAACAGGCTCCACTCTTGCGACAAGGCGATGATCGCTTTGCGAGTCTCCTCTTGCTGCTGGTCCAAGCGCCGCAGTTGCTCCAAACGCCGCTGAGCCCACAGCCGGCCAACGAATACATCGTCCTCGCGGCGAATCACGGGGAACGCCCAATCCCGCGTCAACATCTTCTTGCCCCTGCCCAACGTCAGGCGGAGTTTCACTTCGCCCGCCTCCGGCATCCGGCCGTAGATGTATAGCGGTTCCCCGGGCAACCAGGCGCTGGCGTAGAACAAGTCTTCGGCGCTGGCGCCCTCGACCGCCGCGTCCACGACGCGATCTGGGAGCGGCAGGCCGCCGCCTAGCCAACGAGTCAAGGAGTTGGCCGCACGGACGTCGCCAGCCAGATCGAACCTCAATCCGCCGCTGGCGGCGACCAGCGAACGCAGGTAGTCCGTTTTCGATTCCGTCCGTTGCGTCCCAACCGCAACCAGCGTGGCGCCGCTCTCATCGAGCCACTCAGGAGAAAGCCGTTTGCCAGCCGGATCCACGATCGGCGCCGCTTCATCCGCTCCGTCGCCAACGTAGATGATCAGCCGCCGCCGCTTCCCGGCTGGACCATCAAACTCCTTGACCGCCTGGCGCAAGCAGGCGTCCAAGTCGGTCTTACCCAGGCAGAACTCCTGGTCTAGACCCTCCAACGCCGCAGCATCGCTTGGTTTCAGCCATCCCGCGTGCAAGGGCCGTCCCGCGACATCCACACACAGCAGACGCACCCGGTCCTTGGGCCTCAGACTCTGCACGACCTCGCACACCGTCCGGCGGACCGCGCCCAGATCTGTGATGCTCGACGAGGTATCGGCCAGCACAAGCACATCGGTCGGCGGTGCGGCTGGCTCGGCGGGTCCAGCCGGCGGGATCTCAGCCAGGAAAAAGGTAGCCGCCCGCTGCGACCACGGATCCGGCGGTGGGCTGTCCTGCGCACGCGGCTGGGCTTTCTGCTGCGCCGGCAACGGTTCCGCCACATAGCTGCGCAGCGTGGCAGGCCGGTCGGCCTGTTCGGCAAACGTCAGGACCAAGTCGGTTTCGGGCCGGTAGTTCTTCTTGTGCAGAGCGAATTCGACGCCACCATCGTCGCGGGCTTGGAACTTCAGCTCCGAATGAGAAACGCAGGCGGCGGACTGCGGCTGCACCGCCCCGCGGATCGCGCCGCTGACGCGAAAATCCCAGATCGGCATCAAATCCGACAGCAGCGGCAGGCGAAACTGGTACTGCCCGGATTGCGGTTCCAGCGGCAGGGTAAAGTCGAGCAGGATGCGTTTCTCGTCGCGCGCGAAGATTGGAAATACGCGCATCTTGAACAGGTTGTCGCCCAGCTGTTCCAGAATCGCCGGGTCGCGGCGGCGGCTGACGATCGACTGGTAAATCTCCGCGGCTCGTTTGCATTCGACCAACTCGCCTTCGATCAGCTGCGTCGGCGACACGTACATCGCAAAGCGACTGACCGACGCGCCGGGCGGCAGGTTGAACACGAACTGCCCTTCCTGCTGCTGGTTGAAGGGATTGTAAAACGACTGATCGATCTGAACCAAAGCCACCGGCGGCTGCAGCACCACGTGGACATGGTAGCGAGCCACGTTCAGCCGCACCGGCGATCCGCTCTGCGTGTCCTGGATCAGCAACTGCCCCAGCCCCGGCGATAGTGCCGGTTTGGCGGCCTCGCCGGCTGCCGCGATCGACACACTCCCCCACACAATCAAGGCCAACCCGAACCACCAACGCACTGCGATCATGCTTTTTTCCCCTCATTTCGCCGCCAGCCAAGCCCCAACGGTCCAGCGGCTTATCCCAATTATGGACCGCCACCACCGGTATCAGCAACAGTTTTCCAGTATCCCCCAGAGTCACGCCAGCAACACGGGCCGAAATAACTTGTGTTTATCGGCCTGGGCGCAAGCGGCGGCGACGGAAAATTAGTCGCGTAGCCACCTCGTGAGCGTAGCCGTGGGTTTCAACCCACGGGCAGGGGAGCAACACAATGCAGAGTTCCTTTCCCCCGCATTCTTTCCCCCGCATTCCCTTGCCCACAAGGAACTGGCAAGATAATTGGGCCAGATACCGACAGGAGCCACTGACGATGAAGCTGGAACTTTTTGCAGGCAATCCGATTCTGTCACCGCACCCGGATCACGCCTGGGAAAATCTGGCGGTGTTCAATCCGGCGGCATGGTACGACCAACAAGGGGGCGAAGTCCTGCTGCTGTACCGCGCGGCCGAGTCGGGGCCGGAGTACAAATGCTATTTCGGCTTGGCCAAGAGCCGGGACGGTTTCCACTTCGACCGCGTGTCCGACCAGCCGGTCCTGAATCCGAGCGTCGAGGGGTTCGACGGGGCCACGATCCAAGATCCGCGGATGGTCAAGATGGGCGACTGGTTCTACATCACGTACGCCTGCCGGCATTATCCCTTTGGCCAATTTTGGATTCCGAAGGAGCAGCAGTACCGGCGGCCGGAGTGCCCGCCACAGTTCCCATGCTACCTGCGGATTATTTTCCTGCGTGCATTTTCGGAGCAGGAGGGAACAGAGACCACGGAAAATGATGCGCACTCTGTTTCCTCTGTTTTCTCCTGTTCATAATCTTTGCTCCGAACCATGAGCGAATTCATCCACGACGATTTCCTGCTCAAGACGGCGTCGGCCCGGCGGCTGTATCACGATTTCGCCGCAGGGCTGCCGATCATCGACTACCACAATCACCTCGACGCCCGCGACCTGGCTGATGACCGGCGATTCGAGAACATCACGCAACTCTGGATTGCCACCGACCCCTACAAGCACCGGGCGATGCGGATCGCGGGCGTGCCGGAGCGGTTGATCACAGGCGCCGCCTCGGACCGCGAGAAGTTCGACGCCTGGGCCGCTACGGTCCCGCAGACGCTGGGCAATCCGCTGTTCCCCTGGACGGCGTTGGAATTGAAACGCTACTTCGACATCGCCGAACTGCTTTCGCCGGACTCCGCCAGCCGCGTGTGGGCCACGTGCAAGGAACGGCTGCACGCCGCCGACTGCACCGCCCGGGGACTGGTCGCGCGGGCCAATGTCGCATGTGTCTGCACGTCCGACCGGCTGCCGGATGATCTCCAGGCTCACGCCCGGCTGGCGGTGTCGGGATTCGCGACACGCGTCCTGCCGTCGTTGCGTGTGGACGAAGACGCGGACTTCGACCGTTCCATGATTTTCGAGCGGCTGGACTTCTTCCAGCAAAGCGGCTGCCGGCTGGCCGACCATGCGCTAAGCCGGTTTGACGCCGAGTTGCTTCGGTTCCTCGGCCGCGAGTACGCCCGGCGCGGCTGGATCATGCAGCTCCACATCGGCGCCCAACGGCAAACGAGCACGCGTTTGCGTCAGCTCGCCGGTCCCGCGGGCGGCTACGCCACAATCGGTCCCAGCTGCGACATTCCCGGTCTCTGCCGGTTCCTGGACGATTTGGAGCAAGACGACTGCCTGCCGCGCACGATTCTGTATCCCCTGAATCCGGCCGACGACGCCGCTTTGGCGACGCTGACCGGTTCGTTCGCCGAAGACGGCGTGCGCGGCAAGATCCAGCTTGGCCCGGCCTGGTGGTACAACGACCACGCACTGGGAATCCGCCAGCATCTGGATGCCCTAGCCAGCTATGGCCTGCTGTCCACGTTCCTTGGCATGACAACCGATTCGCGCAGCTTGCTGTCGATGGTCCGTCACGAATACTTCCGCCGCGTCCTGTGCGACTGGCTGGGCGCCCAGGTTCAGACCGGCACGCTGCCCGACGATGACCAACTGCTCGGTTCACTGGTGCGCGCCGTCTCGTACGACAACGCACGTCGTTGGTTGTTTCCCGAAGGAACAAAGCCCTGAAGAACACGACCGTCAGGAGGCACCGTGCCTGTATAGGTGCTAACCTCGCTGGAGTTCACGCTTCAGCGTGCCTCTTGCGGCGGGCATGACCCGCCTCACACGCTAAAGCGCGAACTCCAACGAGGCATGAAAAGGAGTCGAGAGTCTTTTCTCTTGACGCGGGCACGGCCTCGTGATGGGATCCTCATGCTCAGCAGGCGAGGCGCGCAACGTTAAGCCACATGCCCGACAGCTCCTGAACCCGCCAACCTCCTTGACTCACCACGTTTCTTGCTTAGCTTCAGTCTGGTTGGGGGAGAACATCTTCCTGTCAGTCAGCCATTTTCCTTCCGCGAGTTGGTTGACTGACGGGGACGTCCGCTGCGCGGGAAATCCGCTTCAGCCTCCACCCGCATCGCCGCAGACCTAACATGCCAAGAAATGCGTACATCCCGATCGCGGATTGTACGGCAACATACCACCATAACGGAAGCAACGGGGCGCCGTGGAAGGCAAGCGGGGCCGAGACCGACAACAGCAGGACGCCGACCATCCCCACGGACCAACGGAAAACGGCCCGGCGAGGAGACAGGGCGACCCACAGGGCCAGTGTCACGACCAATGCCTGAGTCAGGGCGAGCAACAATTCGAATCCCAGCGCCCACCAGGGAAAGACCGCGGGCAGCGGGACCAGCCGGAGAACGACCAGAGCAGCGCCGATGGCGGCAGGAAACAGCAGGAGATCGCGCAGCGGCAACTGAACCGTCCAGCCGGGCGCCGGTGCAGCCGCGTCCGCCGATTCATGCCGCATCGCAAGACCCAGCCGACGCAACCACAGCATCGGCAGGGCTGCGAACAAGGCGATGACCATCGCGCCCAGGCAAATCTCGTTGGCGGGCAGTTGAAAGTGGCTCCAAACCCAGACGGGTCCGCCCCAGATTGCGGCCAGTGCCGCGATGGCCCCACACAGACGCAGGGACCAGCGCCCCGCGCCGAACACGAGCCAGATCGCAGCGAGGACCGACAAACCGACCAGCATCGTTATCGTTCCGATGGCCGCGGGACGAGTCGGCGAAGCCTGATAGCCACCCAGGACAAGCCGCAGGAAGAATCCGGTCGCCACGACGGCGGATAAAACCACGAGGTCAAGGCAGACGCTCCGAGTCTGCCGCTGCCGCCCTCCGATCGCGATCCACGCCGCGCACCACAGGGCGACGCCAAGGATGGTCGTCCCCCACAGCACCCGGCGCCCAGCGGCGTCCGAAAACTTGGCTCGTCTCGTACCGCTCGCCACCTCCCAAACCTCGATCTCGCTGGCCTGGCTGGTGAACGCCGCCAGTCGGCCGTCCGTGCTGAACACCGCCCCCATAATCCGCTTGTCATCCAGCTTCCATGACCGCACGACGGTCGCCGTTTCGGGATCGACCACCGAAATCAGTTCCGTCACGGAAATAACCAGCAACCGATCGTCGCAAGGCGAAAAAAGCGGATAGTGACTCCGAGGAATCACGAGCGTCTTGCTGGTCCCGTTCTGGCAGTCCCGAATGACAAACTGCGGCGCCTTCGAGTGGTCACAGACAAATCGCAAGCTGGCGGAGTACGTGGCCCTCAGATCCTTGGCGGGCGCGATCGGGTGCAGATGCCCTTGTTCGAACTCCGCCACATGCAAGAGGCGGAGTTGCGGCGGTGCTGCCATGACGCGTTCGCCCTGCAGGAGCCGATAGGGAACTCCGCCCGATTGCGTAAAGAATTGATTGGACCTCAGTTGCTGCGTCACCGTCAGCGATTCCGCATCGGCCACGACATACCGAAATTCACGGCGTCTTGCCGGATCGCCCGGGGGTGGTGCCTCTTCTGCTCCGGAGATCGCCAGATATCGTCCGTTGCGGCTGAAGGCGAGGTTCCCGACGTCGAAGGACGCCGGAAACACCTTGCCCGAACGAATCGCTCGGAGGGACATCGCGTCGTAGATGGTCACGCCGCCGCCGTGTTCTCCGACCGCGATGAATCTTCCATCGCCTGACACGGTCACCGAACCGTTGGAAGCCATCGCGACCGACTTCCGAACCATCCGGTTTCGTTCACGAACGACGAGGAAGTAGTCGACGGAAGTCCGGGGGGGCTTGCCAACATCCAATGGATTCCACGTCCACTCCGTGTAAAAAATGCGTCCGCCGTCCGAATCCACCGCGACGACGCCACGAGACGGAGGGATGGACTTGGCGTAAGCGAACATCACCGCGACAAGCCCAGGCAGGAGCGTTAAGAGCACGAGTCGAACTCGCCGTTGGCGTCGGTTGCTCTGCATAACGCGCCTCTCATTATTCCGCAGCCAGGGCGGGGATGTTTTGGTATGCCAGATGCCCGTTTCCGTCCGCAATCGTCGTGACAGAAAGGGGGCGGGAGTCCTTTCTCGCGTTTGCGAAACAAAAAAGACCCCCGTTTTTTCTAGTTCGCGGTCTGGAAGCAGCCGCGCGAGGGACTGCTGGCGTCGTACGGTCTGCCGTCCAAGTCGGCGGGCACGCACTGGAGGGGCACGCCGCCGACGGCCGCGGCCGAGTCCGGCGCCGGGCGGAAATCCAGCTTCGCCGCGTCCACGAATTCGACGGCCCCCGTACTGCTGTCCTTGCCGACGGGCGACTGGGCGCCGGTCACGTGCAACGCCTCGTACGACATACCCGCGGCTTGGGCCTTGGGGGTGGCCGACAGGCTCGTCAGCAGGCAGTCGATCATGTAACAGTTCGTCGGCTGGAAGCCGTCGCGCCAGAGCCAGTTCTGGTTCGGCAGCGACAGGTGGATGAACAGCACGTGGTCCAGCGGCCCCGAGTACTGCGAGACCATCACCGTGTCCCCTTTGTGGAACAGGCAGTTCACGAAGGCCGAATCGCGCAGGTTGTGCCCAAAAAATCCCTGCGAGATGCAGCGCTTGCCCCACACGTTGTACAGGATCACCGTGTTGAACGCGTTCGGGTCGCCGACGTGGGACTGGTGGAAGTCAGGGTGCGCGCCGGTCTCGCCGGGGTCGATGTCCTCGGCCGAACAGTTGACGGCCGTCTGCACGCCCGTGAAGGCGTCGGAGGTGATTTTGACGATCTGATGGCCGCGCAGCAGAACGCCGCCCGGCCCGTTGTCCATCTCTGTGGTCAGGCCGCCGGTGATGTACGGTACGTAGCGGTTGCCGAACGCAACTCCGCCGCCGCCCCAGCGGCCTTTCTTGTTGTACAACTTGCAGTCGTCCAGCCAGACGATGGTCTTGCCCTGCTCGCCGGCGAGGATCGTGTTGTAGGCGCGGCTGGGCGGGTCGCTGTACAGGGTCACGCCGCGGAAGCAGAGTTTGTCGGTGCCCGGCCGGCCGGGGCCGATCTCGACGTCGTCCCGCTTCACACCCGGGGCCGCCGCGATCACCGTCCAGTGCGTCCGCGGGAAACCGCCCCCCAACGAGTCGGCCGAGTAGCCCTTGCCGGCCTTCAGGTAGACCGTCCCGCCGTCGGGCGTCTTCTTGATCGCGGCCGCGAGTGTCTTGAGCGGTCTGGCCTCGGTGACGTCAGCCGCGTCGTCGCCCTGGCCGCAGTCGACCCAGACGGGCGCGCCGAACTTGAGCGACCCGCGGCCGTTGGCGTACAGGGTCAACGCCGCCAGATCGCGGACGATCATCCCCGGGCCCAGCGGAATCACCTTGGCGCCTACCTCGACAGGACCATCCGGCAGGGCTTGGGGATCCAACGCGAGCCAGTACTCCCACACGTTGGACTGCGCGTTGAGCGAGGGGTTCTCGATGGTCTGGGTCCGTGCTGGTCCATCCGCACCCTCGGCGCGGACGGTGAACTCGACCTTGCACCCGGTCTCGTGGAAGGCCACGACGCCGATGTGGAAGGACTTGTCGAAGACCTGAAACGGAACGACATTCCAGGCGGCTACCGGACGCGTCGCCTGCGGATTGTTCGCAGGGGCAACCTTCTGTTGCGCCGGTGCAGTCCAGCACATTCCCGCCGACACCATCACGATCGTCGCACTCCGTAGAATACTCATCTCTTCCTCGCAAGTATCGAGTAAACCTCCCTAACGCTAGTCAACGAGTCACGAGCGCCCATTGCTCAGTTCAAAGTCGAATTCTACGGCCGGATGTTCTCGGCCACTCGACGCATTGTATCAGCCGGCTCGGAGTTACAACATTCAAGAGCCAACGGATTCGGCACGACCGCAATAACTCGCGCTCGGCGTGGCTGTCGGCCCTTGCCGTTACGGCAGTCCGGGACTTGGTCGACAATCTGCGGTGCCATAGATAACAAGCGGCGAACTTACAGAGGCTCCAGCATTAGCCTGCGAAACCGACGGCGATTTTGTGGGCCCTGCTTCAATCCGCGCGGGCCTCGGCGCGGGGGAAGTCGGAGTGATTGCGTGAATGCGTTTGCACTTCCTCCAAGTCCTGCTGGCCCCTGCCGCCGAATACCGGGAGCAAGAAGCTCCGGAATGCGGCCACAACCAAGATCGATACGCGGACGTGATCCGCCGCCGCGTTCGTTTCTCTAAATCCATCGCCAACCATGATTTCCGGCAGTGTGAAAGCTGGAAATATCACTCGGACGCCTCGCGAGTCTGCCCTAGAGATGCCATTGCGGCTATAATCCGGCAATGGGACAGCAAGATTTGGGGTACAAGCGAGTGTTCGCCCATCGCGTGATGGTGGCGGATTTGCTGTCGGGCTTTGTCCGCGAGCCGTGGGTGGCCGAAGTGGAAATGGACACCTTGGAACGGGTCAGCGGCAGTTACGTCAGCGACGACTTGCGCGAGCGCGAGGACGATATTATCTGGCGCGTGCGTTGGCGAGGACGCTGGCTGTACGTGTACTTGCTGCTCGAGTTTCAAGCGTCTGTGGACCGCTTCATGGCGCTGCGGATTCTGGTCTACGTAGGGCTGTTGTACCAGGATCTGATCCGCGCGGGCGAGTTGACTCCCGACGGGCGGTTGCCGCCGGTGCTGCCGTTGGTGCTGTACAGCGGGGACGAATCCTGGACGGCGGCACGCGAGATTGGCGAATTGGTCGAATCGGTCCCCGGCGGACTCGAACAGTACCGGCCGCAGATGCGGTACCTGCTGCTGGAGGAGCGCGGCTATCCGGACGCAGAATTGGCATCGCTGCAGAACTTGGTTGCGGCTCTGTTTCGCTTGGAGAACAGCCGGGGGCCCGATGAACTGCTCCAGGTCGTCGAGACGTTGGTGGAGTGGCTGCGGGCACCTGAGCAAGCCGACCTGAGCCGTGCGCTGGTCGTTTGGCTGCGCCGCTCGCTGCTGGCTGGGCGGATGCCCGACGTCGACATTCCAGAGATCGAGAACTTACAGGAGGCGAGAACCGTGTTAGCAGAACGGGTCAAAGACTGGAAGAAACAGTGGCAGGAGGAAGGCCGGCAGGAGGGCCGACAGGACGGGGAATCCTTGTTCTTGGTCAGGCTGCTGGAGCGTAAGTTCGGTGCTCTCGACGCAGAAACACAACGTCGGATCGCCGCTGCAGATAGCGCTCAACGACTGACCTGGGGCGAGCGTTTCCTGACGGCGAAAAGCATCGAGGAGATCTTCGACTGAGCGTTCGTCACGGCCTACACACGTTGGCCTAGAACGAGCCCGTGAAGAAGCACGCACAGAACGTAGGAAGCGCCTATCGAGATGCGACCAGGATCAGGTCCAGACTGTTTTCGCGATTATAAGGCTCGCCCTGGTAACCGCCCCAGAATTCGCACTGGGACGCCCCGGCGGCGCGGGCCATCTGCTGCAGTTCG
>CAZXYZ010000016.1:0-118287 GCA_964645045.1 uncultured Pirellulaceae bacterium
ATTCGCGTCTCTTAAACATCCTGAAAGGAAGGACTTAAGATGCGGTTGCCCTGGATCCCGGGAGAGGCCTGGGCCCGTCGCGCCGAATGCTGAGATGCGGATTGCCGGTGCAGCCCTCTTGAAGTCAAGGAGGTCGAGCTTCTGGCGGTTCATGCCGACCGTGATCGCGCGGACCGTGATGGGGAACTGGATGACTTTGTCACCGCCCTCAGAAACCCACTGGTCATTGGACGGTCCCGGACTGTGATCGTTGACGAGCCCGGTCTTTCTCAACGGCTGGTAGACGACGCCCCAGCCATCGAAATTAACGCACAGGTTGCCGGGCCAGTCCATGATGTCGCAGGCCCAACTGCGGCCCGTCGATAGATTCTTGAACACTTCACCGCGAGCGTCCTGGATCTCGAAACGGATCTGGCCCCAGTTGGAGTTGCCTTTCACGCGGGCCCAGATGATCTCCGGTTGACCGGGCAGCGGGATCGGCTCCTGGAAGCGAACCGTGGTGTATTCGGTGATGTACTTGCTCTGGTACTTGTCGTTCGCGCCGAGTACGACCTCCAGACATTTACCGACCTCGTCGTCCACGGCACTCGTCACCGTGAAGTCGGCCGGTTTCAGGATGGGCAGAAAATTTGTGTGGGTGGATTCGATCGTTGGATCCGGCCGAACTTCGACCTGATCGGCCGATTCGATCTTGACCTCGTATCCGGAGCTCGCGATCGCCTCGGCCTTGGGGAAGGACCGCCGGGCGATCTTCACTGACGTCAACGGCCGATCGGTCACGAGGTACACGGGCGAAGTTCCGGACGCGACCGGGAACGATTGGCCGGTGATCGCGGCCGTACTGCCATACATCGTGGTCAGCTCGCCCCGGCCGGTCGGGCAGACGACGTCGAGCACCACATCGCCGCGTGCGGCCCAGAACGCCGTGACCGATTTGCCGTCGAGACGTTGGAATTCGATCGCGTAAACAGTCGTGGACCCGGCGTCCAGTTGGCGGCTGAACTTGACACCGTCAAGAACGCTGGTCAAGACCGCGTAGGCGACGTAAGCCCGTTTCGGATACGCATAGGGTCCGCGAGTGAGGATGCCGGAGCCGCCCCACAGGCCGTTGTAGTAACCCGTCGAGCAATCGAAGAAGATGCCGGGGCTGATGAGGAAGAAGTCATTGGCAAGGCTGATGAGCACATCGCGAACATACCATTCCGCCTGCTGCTGTTCGCCCAGATCGCGTTCACAGCGGTAGGTGAATTCCCAGGTCCCGTTGGCGCGTACTTCCCGTTTGGCCAGCATGCTGGCAATCTCGGTCGACACCACGAGTCCCTGCAGGCCGACCTCCTGGAGTTTCTCCGGCACGATACACTGCGCGGGCGTCTCGATGCCGAGGTAATCGTAATACTTGAGATCCGCTCCTCCGCGGAGCGGCAGCGTCGCCGCGCCGATGGACGCCGACGTATTACCGATCTGGATCTTCAGTTGCGGAAACTTGCGGATGATCTTGCCGCAGGCGTTCACGTAAGCGGCACTCAGTTTCGCGCGTTTCAGCGTGGTCTCATCATTCGGCACGGGCAAGTTGAGCAACTCTTCCGGAATCCCGTAGCCGGGCGCCGACTCGTGCCAGATCAGGCAGTGGTCGGCGCGAGGGTTGTTCTTGATCAGGTCGGCAAGCTTGCGGGTGAGCGCCTCGTCGCCTGAGACGGTGATCTTCTTTTTCGGATCGTTCGGATCGGCCACCTGCTGCGACTTGAATTCACCTGTGGCGGCATCGAAGTCCCGGAGGCCGCCCGGGAACATCAGGTTGAGATCGTTGGTAATGTTGTACTTTGCCTCGGCTTCGGGCGTGAGTTTGACCCAGGACGCCTTGCGGATGCCGGCCTTGCGCAGCAGGGTGCCGCCGTGGTCGAGGTCGCCGACGCTGCCGTGGGAGTTGGCGAACCACCAGGTCGCGTAGGGTGATCGGTACTTGTCGACTTTACGCGTGTCCTTGGGCACGACGGCAAAGCGGGCCTGGTGCGTGAGCAGGGTTTTGCCCGCGGCGTCATGGAGCGCGATGGCCAAGTCGTAGAACCCCGGATCCGCCGTGAGCGGAATCACGATCTCCGCCGTCTCGCCGGCCTTGGCGAAGGAATAGACGCGCGAGCCATGGAAAAGCTTTTTGCTGTCGATGCCCGCGGCCTTCCAAGTCACCGAGCCCTTGGCGGCCGCGACGGCCGTCAGCGCAACCACGGTGCTCTTGTTGGGCTCGTCGGCGGTAAACACGTTGGAATACGCAACCGGCTGCATGTCCATGGCGACCGGCGATTTCTCCAGGGTCACCGCGAAGATGTTGAAGGCGCTGTCCGAGAACGGATCGGGCACCATGTCCCGATTGAGCTGCTGGAAATTCTCCCACTTCTTCCCGATGAACTCGAAATCCACGTAGTCGCGCCGCGCCAGAATATCGAGCACAGCGCCGGCGTTAAGCGGAATCGTCACGAAGTACAACGGCACCTGCTTGCCACGCAGCGTCACCTCGCCGACCTGTCTGAAGCTCTCGGGCACCTTGCCATTCTCCACGGCGATATCCGTGTCCCCGAGCATGTTGCCGCCGCTGCCGTTGTTGATGTAAGAGCCGAGGCGAGTTGTCAGGCAGGCGTCTTTGGCGGGCGACGGGTCGAGGGCACACAGGACGTGTGCCTTGATGTACGGAGCGGCCGGCAGGCGGAAGTGGATGGCGCTCGGGAATCCGTCCAGCGGACTTCGCGCCAGGTACTCATCAACTTCGAGGGCCCAGTTGCCCTTCCCCTGCTTGCAGATCCCCACGTCGGCCGAATCGATGCCGTCAACCACGTTCAGTGGGACGCCCTGGACTGTCTGCAAACCAGGTTTGAGGCTGATTCTGGAATCAACGAACGTTTTGGCCCGCGGATTGGCTGCGAGGTCGAGCACGGTGTATTTCGGGTCGAAATCCGCCGGTGGATTCACTTGGCAGGTGGACTTGGCCGGGAACCTCACTGCCACGCGGCTGAGTTTGGCCAGAGCCGCTTTTTCCTGCCCGGTGTGCGATCCGCTCGGCGTGAGCGACTTGCTCAGGTTTTTGACATACGAACCATCGACGTAGACTTCGAGCTGGCCATCGGCGAGTGGGCGAAAGGCGAGGTCGAGCACATGCTCCGACGCTTTTGGCAGTTTCTGCCAGTCGCGCACGATGTCCAGATACGCCGCCTCGCAGTCGTAGCTGGAGCAGTAGCGTTTCACCCAGGGCCGCACATACTGCCGCGCAAACCGGCCAATGTCGATGATCGCGTCCGTAAACTCGAACTTCTCGCCCTTCTTCAGGCCGCCCACCGGCGCCAGCAACGTGTCGGAATAGCTGGCTGCCGCAATCTTCCAGACATCCTGCTCGCCGTTGCTCCACTGGAGCGTGACCTCCGGCGCGCCGGCCGGTGTCAGTTTCAGGCGGATGCCGAACTTGTGGCCGACTGGCCCGGGGTTGATATCGACGATCGTACCGGCCTCGACCGCGCGCGAGCCGCCAGACTTGCGGTGCAGGCTCTTCAGGGCGGCGAAATGTCTCTCCACGGGAAATGCCTTCAGCGGGACCGGATCGGAAAGCACGATATTCGAGAAGGCAAATTCGACGCCGGCGAATGCCTTGAAGTTGAAACCGGCGAGCTTGTTCGGGAACGGGATCTCGCAGAGCTTTTTGAACGCGCGGGTTTCGGTGACGTAAACGGCGATCTTCGCACCTTCCGCCTTGAGGTACGCCTCCTCGAACTGCAAGCTGCCCAGCGGCGAGGAGAACTTGACGTTCGCCACGCCTTCCTTGGAGAAGTCGATGTTCGTCGTTCTGCCAGAGGCGTCGGTCAACACGAGCGAGAAGATGCCAGGCGTGTTGTTCAAGAACGCAAAGCGGAAATTCAGGTCGAATTTCGCCAGACCGGGCGCTGGGACGGAATCCCTGTACACCAGGCCGTTTCTCTCCGCCCGGACGCAGAGCTTGGCGCCATACGCCCAGTCCCAGATCGGCTCGTTGTCCACGCTCATGCCGTTGTCTTCAACAACCCCCGGAGCCTTGTCGCAATAGTTGCGAAAGTTCTCCTCGAAGTAGGTCCTTTGGGCGAACGCCGGCAGGGCCGAGCACAGAATCACTGCGGCACAGAAGCTTGTTCTTGTCTTGTTGATCATGCTCTTTCTCGCGAACATGCCCTCTTTGCTGGCCGACCCGTTGGGCCACCCCAGGAGCACCGGGCCTTTGCCGATTCGGGCGGGGAGAGGAACTGCACGGGCGGTAGACATCAATCGCAGCCGCCGAAGAATCCGTCGTCGATCCAGATCGGTTTGTACCCGTGTTCCGTCACGTGACGCAACGCGGTATCCCAACGTTCGAAAATATCCGATTTGAAATTGCGATAGAACGGCCACCAGTACTGTTCGTGGCCCGCGATATTGATCAGCAGGTTCTGCTTCGGGTTGTCGAGCTTACGATGATGGAGCCATTCGGTCTGCGTCGTCGGAATCCACTCACAGGTCGTCGGCATGACCCCGTTGTAAAAAATAATGCCGGACTCGGGGTCCATCCAGCCCTGATGTTCCCGAAGGTAGGCCGTAATCTGGTTCGGGAGCATGAAATCGCAGTATTTGTCCCCCGTTCCGGGATGCTTGCTCCCGCCGGTCGGAAGCATCTTGACCCCGCGATCGGCCAAGACCTGATAGGAATCGGCGCGAACCATGGCGAAGTGGATTTGCAGCCCCGCCGTATAGGCTTTGCCCGCGATCCGTTTGAGTTGCGTCGCGGTCAGATCGAAGTCGGCTGCGAGTTTTTCCGGCGTCGCGTTGCGGTACGGTTCGCCGGGGAACTCGTTTTCCGAGTGGAAAGCCAGCCGGAGCCAATCGGCATTGTCCTCGAATTCCGGCCTGTACTTTTCCGGAAACATCGACAGGGTAAAGTCGCGTTCCGGCGTCGAGTTGAAGCAGTTCAGGACGATCTTGGTTTGATAGCGTTTGTACAGTTCGCGGAGTTTCGCGAAATAGAAGCATTCGAAAATGCTCTTGGACTGTTTCTGCAGAATATCTCGGAAGCAAAAGCTGTGGTCGTCGATATAGCAACGATAACGCTTGTACGCGTTCTTCGCCCACAGAACGCGACAGGTGAATTCGACCGGCTTCCCGTTCTTTGTGCCGCGCGCTTTGAGAATGGACATACGGTCCTTGAGCAGTGCGGAACCCATGAGTGCGCCGGAGATAGGTTCCATCGGAATGACGGTACCTTCGGGATCGAAGACCTGAAGATTCCCGACGTCACCGGGCCGGACGACGACGTGAATCCGCAGCCGTTTGACTCCGTCGCCTCCCGTCTCCGTGCCAAGAATCGGATAGCCGGTTCCTTCCTGAAGCACACCGCCGTCGAATGGATACTCGAAGTGGAAGACCGGTTTCTCCTTGAAGTAAAATTGGTCGTAATACAGCATGCGGGGATCGTCGCTCGGAGCGGGCGGGGCGGGGGCCGTGGGCTTGTCCGCGGCCGCCAGGGGTGCAACGGAAACGGCTGCGGCGGCAAGCGCGGAACTCCGAAGAAAACGGCGTCGTGATGTACTCACAAGAATACTCCTTGATACAAGAGGCCGGAGAGCTATCGCAAGCTGGAAGCTTACGCCACTTTCTCAAACGCTGCTAAGCTACGTCGGCTCAACACGCTCATGCGAAATCCCTTGTGATTGTTGACGGGGTTCCCGGGGTCTTGTCGGTGCTACCGGGCCCCAAGGCGGTCGCCTGACGAAACTCAGTCTCGGAGCCGGACTAGGCATTGTCAAGCGGATGAGTTTTCCGACGCGAGTTGATTTTGCCGGCGCGTTTGCTCTAATCCAGATTGTCGCCGGCGTCTGGGAGTTAACGAACCATGAAACGCCGCTGTTCCGTTTGTTGATCTTCAAGAAGGAGAAAAGCGATGACGCGAGTAACGCAAGCGCCGCAGGAATCGTCTCCGGGGGCCTCGCGCCGCCAGTTCTTGCAGTGGGGCACGGCGGCTGCCGCGGCCTCCAGCTTGGCCAACGTGGCCATTCCGCGGGTCCACGCCGCGGAGGACAACACCATCCGCCTGGCCCTGATCGGGTGCGGCGGGCGAGGAAGCGGGGCGGTCGGCAACGCCATGAATTCCCCCCACGGGCCGGTCCAGTTGTACGCCATGGCGGACGTGGCCGAAGACCGGCTCTCCCGCGCGCACAAAGCCCTGGCCGACCGCTTCGGCGACCGGGTGAACGTGCCCCCGGAACGGCAATTCGTCGGCTTCGACGCCTACAAGAAGGCCATCGACTGCCTGGGCCCCAAGGACGTGGCCATGCTGACCAGCTTTGCCTACGTCCGTCCGCTGCAACTGGAATACGCCGTGCAGAAAGGGGTGAACGTGTTCATGGAGAAATCGTTCGCGCCCGACGCCCCGAACTTGCGGCGCATGCTGCAAGCCGGCGAGGAGGCCAAGAAGAAGAACCTCAAAATCATGGCTGGCCTGCAGTGCCGCCACAGCGTGAATCGGCAGGAGCTGATCAAGCGGATCCGCGATGGACAGTTGGGCGAGATCATGCTGGTCCGCGCTTACCGGGTTCATCCTGCCGGGGGAGGACTGGGCAAGAAGCCGGAAAACATGACGGACCTGATGTGGCAGATCCGCAATTTCACCAGCTTCCAGTGGGTCTCCGGCGGACTGTACGCCGAGATGAACATCCACCAGATCGATGAACTCGTTTGGCTCAAGGGCGACTTGCCCGTCGTGGCCCGCGGCATCGGCGGCCGCGCCCGAGACACTCGTGACCGCGGCCAGGAATTCGACTCGATCTCGATCGAATGGACCTTCCCCGACGGCACCAAGGCGACCGACGCCGCCCGCTGGCTGGGCGGACATTGCTACCGGGAATTCGCCACGTACGTGCATGGGACCAAGTGCGCCGCCCAGTTCTCCGGCGACATCCACGCGGGAACGACGCGGATCTACAAGGACCAGCGGTGTGCGAATGACAACATCGTCTGGGAGGCGCCGCCGGAGCAGTACAACCCCTGGGACGCCGAATGGAACGTGCTGCTGGAGAACATCCGCAAGGACCAGCCGCAGAACGAGGTCGAACGGGCCGTGCAGTCGAACTTCGCCGACTTGATGGGCCGCGCGGCCGTCCATTCGGGGATGGAAGTTACCTGGGAACAAATGACGACCTCCAACTTCCAGTTCTATCCGGGCAAGATCGACGATCTGAACTACGATTCCGAACCGCCGGTCAAGCCCGATGCCGACGGCTACTACCCGGTCCCGGTGCCAGGAGTCACCAAGGAGACTTGACGCACCGTGACCCGCAGCGCGGAGCGCAGACGTCTGCTCTGCGCCCCGCTCTGAGTCCCGCTGGCTAACTCCAACCTTGAGAAAGTAGGCGAGGACGTACGCGATGACCTGGAATACTCTGGACGCGGGAGTGGATCCAGAAGGTCGGCGACACTCCGATTTGAAGACGACCGCAGACGACTGGCCCCAGAACGAACCAGCGTCCCCTGTCCCCGCCCTCGACACCCCCCTAGGAGCCCCGCCATGTATCAAGTCGTCGCCTCCGTGGTGACCTTCACCTTCCTCGCTTCCGTTGCCGCCGGGGAAGACGTCTTCGTCCTGGAAAAGAGCCGCCCAGTGACCATCGTCCTCGCCGACTCGTCGACCGTCGCCGAGCAGACGGCCGCCAAGGAACTCGACACCTACTTGAGCAAAATGACCGGCGTGCCATGCGTGACCGTTTCCGAGGCCAAGGCGGCCGGGTGCGCCGTCTACGTCGGCCCGACCGCGCTGGCCAAACAGGCGGGCATCGATTGCAGGGAGCTTGACAGGGAGGAATGGATTCTTCGGGCCAGGGACGGAAGCCTGATCGTCGCTGGCGGGCGTCCTCGCGGCACGCTGTATGGCGTCTATGACCTGCTCGAACGGCTCGGCGTCACTTGGCCCGACGTCGAGTCCGAATGCGTTCCCACGCTTGACCGCCAGGCGATCTCGTGGAATGTGAAAGCCAAACCGGCCATCATGAACCGCTGCATCTACAGCGGCATCGGCCTGTCGAACGCCACGCTTCGGTTCCTCGTGCGCAACAAGATGAACGCCCAGATCTACATCCCCGAAGAGCTGGGCGGTTGCGAGCCCCATGGCTCGCCCGGGGGCTGTCATACGTTCCACGCCTACACCACCAAGGACTGGCCTGACGAGTGGTTCGCCCTGCACAAGAACGGCCAGCGTGTGCGGTCGACTTCGGGTTCGGGGCCCTCGCAAATCTGTCTGACCAACCCGGAGGTGCGCAGAGCCGTCTGCGCGCAACTTCGCGCGTTCATCCAGCGCGATCGTGAGCGGGCCGCCGGCCCGGCCCTTTATCCGCGGATCTACGACATCAGCCACAACGACTGCCACGGCGAATGCCAGTGCCCGGGCTGTCTGGCCGTGCTCGAGCGCGAGGGCGCGTACAGCGGCGTTCTCCTGGACTTCATCAACTTTGTCGCGGCGGACATCGCCCGGGACTACCCCGACATCTACGTCCAGACGTTCGCCTACACCTTCACGCTCGATGCGCCCAAGCATATCAAGCCGGCCGGCAACGTGCTCATCCGCGTCTGCAAACTGGGCTGCGAGTTCTCTCCATCCGGCAAGGCCGACACGCAATTCCCCGTCAGCCATCCGCGCAACCAGGACTACCACGACAACTTCGTCCGCTGGGCGGAGATCTCCCCGAACCTGGCCGTCTGGGATTACTGGATACTCTACACCAAGCCCTATCATCCGCCGTACCTCAACGCGCGCCATCTCCAGGAGGACCTGCGATTCTACCGCGACCACCACGTCAAAACGCTGTTCGTCGAGTGCGAGGCTCCAGACGTGACCAGCTTTTTTCCCTTCAAAGTCTGGTTCGGGCTGAAGATGATGCAGGATCCCGACCAGTCTTACGACCAACTGGCGGAGCGTTTCTGCAAGGCTCTCTACGGGCCTGCCGCTGCGCCGATGCTCAAATTCATCAACTACCTCCAGGACCGCGAAAAGGCCGCTGACGCAGCCCTCGCGCTCACCACGCCCAACGCCCTGGCTTATCTTGACTTCGATTTCTTCGCCACCGTTAACGGCCTGCTCGACGAAGCCGAACGTCTGGCCGCCAGCGACCCGGTGCTGCTCAAGAACATCGGCCGCGAGCGAGTCTCGGTCGATGCGGCCCTGCTCAATCTCCACCGTCGCTACAAGGACAAGCTCCCGGCCGGCGGCAATCCGCCCGCCGACCTCCTGACGCTTTTCGGCCGCTACGAGAAAAACACCCTCCTGCAAGCGGAGATCTTCTACAACTCCGCGGCCTATCCCCGCAACGGCGCGAAGTTCGCCGAGGTCAAGCTCCGAATCGAAACCGACAAGTTGCGATTCAGCGGCAATGCACTGCAACTTCCCGCCGAGTTCCAGGGCAAGGAAGTCATCGATATCAACTGGGCCAACTTCCGCGGCGGCATCCAGGTCGTCGACGACCCCGACGGCCTGGGCGGCAAGGCCGGCATCCTGCCTGAGGGCAAAGGCCCCGAGTACCACGCCCGCCCTTTCAACCTCGGCGTCTACAACCGCGCCCAAAAGAAAACCCTCGTCAACCGCACGGTCCCGCAGGCCGAGATTCCCCAGGACGGCAAGTTCCACCTCTATCCTCTCGGCAAATTCGCGATCGAACCGACCACGATCCTCTGGGTGCATTGGACCTGGCTGCTGAGCATCGGCATCGACTCCGCCTACCTCCCCGAAGCCGACAACCAGTGGAACGTCTACGCCTCCATCAAGCTCGTCGGCAGTCCGTACCAGAAAGACTCCCCAGCCAAGCCCCAGGTCCTCGTGGACCGCGTCCTGCTGGTGCGATAAGATCCGAGGCGCCATACTGATTTGTTGACGCGCGAGCGTGGTTCTGGCAGGGTGCGTCCATGGCACGATTCGCACGCGGTCATTCCCGGAAAAGGAAAGCTGATGAAAACGAAAATGATCGTACTGCTGACGGCCGTGGCGCTGGCGGTAGGGGCCGCGCTGCAGCCGCTGCCGGCGGCCGACGCGACGTACGGCGGATCCGGGGGCACCGGCGCAGCGATGAGCGAAACGTATGGGAAACGGTGGAATCCGGCGGAGCAGGCGCGGATCGAAGCGGACATCCGTGCCAACCGGATGGCGGCGGCGGTACTGCGGCTGCCATCGGTCAAGCCGGGCACGGACGTGACGGTGGAGCAGCTCTCGCACGACTTCCTGTTCGGCGCCAACTGCTTCCTGTTCGGCGACTTGAAAAATCCCGAAAAAGACAAACGCTATGCGGAGACTTTCGGGACGCTGTTCAACGCCGTGACGGTGCCGTTCTACTGGCGGACGCTGGAGCCGGAGCAGGGAAAGCCCCGCTACACGGCGGACAGTCCCTACGAATACCGCCGGCCGCCGACCGATCCTGTGGTGGCCTACATGGAGTCGCGGGGCGTCAACATCAACGGCCATGCGATCATCTACGGCATGCGGCGCTGGGCCCATCCGACGTGGATGCCGGAAGACCGCAAGGCGATGGAGCCGCTCTTTGAGAAGCATGTCAAAGAACTAGCCGAACGTTACGCCGGCCGCGTGCAGCGCTGGGACGTGGTCAACGAATCCATCGACCAAGCCAACCGCGGCCTCATGCCTGACGACTACACCTTCGAGACCTTCGTCTGGGCCGACAAGTATTTCCCCCCCACCGTGCGATTCAACAGCAACGACAACAACATCTACGCCGGCCTCAACATGCACCGCCGTTATGTGGAGATCGTGCGCAACCTGATCGACCGCGGCGCCCGGGTCGACTGCGTGGGCGTCCAGATGCACATCTACAGCCCCAGCATGACGACGGTCATCGCCAACGGCGCGGACATCCTCACGCCCGCGGTGAACCGCGAGGCCCTGGATTGCCTGAGCGGCACCGAACGGCCGATCCACGTCAGCGAAGTGACGATCTGCGCGCCGGACGCCACGGAGACGGGACTGGCCATCCAGGCGGAAATCACTCGCAATCTCTACCGTCTCTGGTTCAGTCACCCCTCCGTCATGGGCATCACGTGGTGGAACTTGGTGGACGGCGGCGCCGCCCCGGACGAACCCTCGTTCTCCGGACTGTACGACAAGGACATGAATCCGAAGCCGGCCTACGACGCTCTCGACCGGCTCATCAACCACCAGTGGAAAACGCGCTTGACCCTGAAGGCCGAGGCGAAGAAACCGGTCGCATTCCGCGGCTTCAAAGGCCGCTACCGCGTGAGCTACACGGATGCCTCCGGCGCCGCGCAAATCGCGGAATTCCATCTGGTCCACGATGGCGACGGGCTGTCAGGAGGATAGACGGCTTCGGCTTCACCGCTGCCTGCCCCGCGCACTGCGAAAACCTGGCTTTTTCGGCGGCGCCGAATAGCGGCGTGTTGAAAACTCTCATTCCAACACGAGACCACCGACATGAAGAGGCTCCTGTTGACGATCTGCCTCCTGCTCGCTCGAGCGGCGGGCGCGGAAGAGTATTCTCCCCACTGGCTCGAGCGGGTCGAGCCGAATTCCGTGGGCATGGATGCGGCGGGCTTGAAGGACATCGACGCGGTCGTCGAGCAGACGATCGCAATCGGCCACACGCCCGGCGCGGTCGTCGCGATCGGCCGCGGCAATAAGCTCTGCTTTCTCAAGGGGTACGGCCATCGGCAGTTCTATCCCGAACAGGAGGAAATCACCCTCGACACGCTGTTCGACCTCGCGTCCGTCACGAAAGTCGCCTGTACCGCGACGGCGCTTGCCCTCGTCGTCGATCAGGGCAAGGTTTCGCCGGACGATCCGGTCGTCCACTACTTCCCGGAATTCGGCGTCAACGGCAAGGACCGGATCACCGTCTGGCACTGCATGACGCATACATCGGGAATCATGGACTACTACAACCAGACCCGAGGGACTAAGGAGGAACTCTGGAAGCTGCTGTGCGGCCTGGGACTGCGGTATCCGGTCGGGGAGCGGTTCGATTACATGGACAACAACACCCTGATACTCGGGCACATCGTCGAAAAAGTCTCCGGCCAGGACCTGCGGACGTTCACGATCGAAAACCTCTACCGGCCGCTGGGCATGCTCGACACGATGCACAATCCCGACGCCCAGCGCCGCACACGCGCGGCGGCGACGGAAACTCGCGGCGACGTCTGGTTCAAGGGCGTCGTCAATGACTACCGCTCGTACCATCTCGGGGGCGTCGCGGGGCATTGCGGGCTGTTTTCGACCGCGCCGGACCTGGCCATCCTGTCGGCCCTCTGGCTGGGAAAAGGAACGCTGGTCCAGCGCGATGGCAAGAAGGTGACTCTTTTCAGCGAAGCGACGTTCGAGAAGATGATCGCCCCGCAAACCGTATCCGCCGGACTCCGCGGGCTGGTTTGGGACAAACGGTCCGGGAGCAAGAATCGGCCTTGGAACATGACCCCGCGGGCGATCGGCCACGGCGGCTGGACCGGAACTTCCGTCTGGATCGACCCGAGCCTGGACCTGTTCGTCGTGGTCCTGGGCAACCGCCGCCATCCGTTCGGGAAGACGCCGAATATCTATCCGACTGCCGCGCGGGTTGGAGTGATCGCCGTCAACGCCGTCCGGCGTGAATCTTCGGGATCGCCGAAATCCGCCGCCCGATCGCCCGCCGCTCTGAAGGGGACGAGAGTCGCTTTGATCGTCGACGAAGCGGAAATCGGCCGTCCCGGCGGCCTGCCTGCGCGGCTGAAGAACGACGGCGTCGAAATCGCGGCGTTGTTCTATCCGGACGAATCGAAGGCGGAATCCGAGGGCATGACTTACCAAGTGGTTCCGAAACCGCTCAAGGCGGACGATCAAACCGGCGCGCCGGTATACGCTCTTACCCGCGACTGCCCGCGCGTTCTGCCCCCGGCGGTCCACGGCGCCGCCGCGATCGTCTTCGCCCCGACGGTTTCGAAGGATGCGTCAGACGAGTCGTTCTGGTTCCTGACCAACGTGCTCGGCCAGACCCTGCAATCGGCGTCGGACAACGGACTGAAGTACGCGGTCATCGACCGACCGAACCCGCTGGAAAAGCGACGCATCGAGCCGCTGGACCTGATCGACAAGTACAAGCCGTTTGCGAGCTATGCGCGCGTCGCTCGGGAACAGGGGCTGTCGTTCGGCGAAATCGCGCGGCGAATCAACGGCGACCAGATGCTGGGCGTCGACATTCTGGAGTGTCGCGGAATGGACGCGGCGGCGTCTTCCGGCGCGTCGCGTTGATCGGCCAGATGTTGCTACTCCTCATCTCCCATTCGGTATGGGCGGTTCACCGGCGATAATGCGGTCGAGGCGATGGGACAGTTCGGACCAGCCGAGGCCGGTCTCGTCGGTGAGCCAGCCGTTGTAGCCCACGTCGTCGAGGGCCTTGCGGACCGCGGGCCAGTTGACGCTGCCCTGCCCGATCGCAGCCCAGTTGCCGCCTTTGCCGTCGGCGTTGAGCTGGTAGTCCTTGACGTGAACCTTGGCCAGGCGCGGGCCGAAGATGCGAATCCACACCTCCGGCGGATAAGCGATCTCGACGCGGTCGCCGCGCAGGATGCCTGCATACTTGACGTGGTTCCCTACGTCGAAATACGCCTTGACCCACGGGCTGTTGAACGAGGCGACGACCCAGTTGTACAGTTCGGGCCGCACGCACCAGTTGTTCCACACGTTTTCCAGGGCGATGGCGACCTGTGTCTCCTCGGCCTCGGGCAGGAGCTTCTTGATCGACTCGCGGACTCCGTCCACCGAGCGGTTGTGGGCCTCGATGTAGCCTCTGAACTTCTCGTTGTCGCCAGCGACGAGTTGGGTGATGTGGCCGTTAGCCTCGTCGAACTTGATGTCGAATTCCCACGGTTCGGGCATGGGCTTGGCGCTGCAGCCGCCCACCGGGGCGAGCACGGCGTCGGCGCCGTAGGCCTGGGCGGCACGCAAACCGGCCACCGAGCCGCCACCGATCACCGAGTGGATCCGCAAACCGAACTTCTCAGCCGACTCACGGGCCCGCTTCGCCTCGTCGACCGCCACGGTGCGGGCCTCGAAGCCCTCGATGCCGGCGTCCTTGAGCTTCTTGAACGTCTCCTCGTTCATGCGGTCCGCGCCCAGGATGATGGCCTTGTGGAGGGTGGTCTTATAGGCAGGCGCGGCGGCTCGCCCCGCGTTAGCAGCCAAGCTCACGCCGAAGGCAGAAACAGCAAGAAAATCGCGGCGGCTCAGGTCATTTCCCATCGCGTAGTCTCCCTATGGTTGCCCGTTGATGGACGCAGGCAATATGCTCCGCGTCGTCAGTTTAGCAATTCGTGCAGGACCGTTCCAACCTAACCGACTGTCAACGATAGACCTTCACGGTCTTCACGATGACGCGGAAGTCCGCGGCGGGCTGCGTCTGGGAAGCGAGCGTGACCCGGTTGGCTCCCGGCACGAGCGTGGGGAATGTGCCCGCCACTTGGCCCGCAGCGACCTCGGCGCCGTCGGCGCCCAGCACCCGCCAGGTGGCCTGGTCGCGGCAGACGAGCCGCTGACCTTCCCTCAGCCGCACGGGGAAACGCACCGCTTGCTCGCCGATCGCCAGCACCGGCTCCGCGAGGAAGGCCCCGCTCGCCTTGACCCCGGCTTCGTTCTCAGGCTGGGCACGCGGCGGAACCGCGAGTTCGACCTCCAGCACCGGTGGCTTCTCTTGGTCGCCGGGCGCATCCGATCGGCGAACGATGTTCCAGACGTTGTCGGCGCCATCGAGCCGGGTGACGATCCGCGGAATGTCGTACTCGCGATCGAGCCGCTTCCAGTCGATCTCCGCCTCGGGCCTGCGGCCGCCAAACGGCTGGCCCAGCGACACGACGGTGACCTCCGCCCGCGCGCTGTGGCCTTGCGGTGATGTGCAGCCGAACCGGATCGTGTTGGCGCCCTCGGCTAGCAGCGGCAGCTTTTCGACTTGCGGCCGGAAGCGGCTGATCAGTTCGCCCCGTTCGTCGTACAGGACGCAGTCGTCGATGCCCTCCAACTCGATGTATTGCCCGGATTGCAGCGTGACCGGGAAGATCACCTTGCTTCCGCCGAATTCCAGCCAGAGGTTCGCCAGTTCAGTCCGGCGGGCGGTAAGCGAGACGATCGGGCTCACCAGGATGTCGACCTTGCCGTTGGCGGGGATCTCGTTCAAGAGCAGGTTGACCTCGGAGATATGCGCCCGGTCCACGGCGTTGCGGTAGATGGCGTGGCTTCCACCGCCGCCATAAGGCCACACGTAATCCGTGAGCCGCTCCGCATCGCGCTCGCGGAGCAGGATCTCCACGTAGCGCCAGCCGGTGAAATCCAGGTCGATGTAGTGGTCCGAGATGCAGTCGTGGTATTCCCGCGGCGAGCGGATCTGGACGTTCAGCAACGCGCCGCTGCCATCGCCTTTGACCCACAGGCCTAGGGCGTCACCGGGCAACATGCTGAAATAGGGATGCTTGTACGTCCTGCCGACCTGCGCCCAGGCGCCGCGACGACTGTCGCCGGCATTCTTGGCCCGGAGCCGCAGGCTGCGCCCGCCGGCCTTGACGTCGGTGGTCTCCAACGCCACGTCTGCGGTGACGCCGGCCGCGTTGCGGCGGTTGTCGAGCAGATCGAGATCGGCGAAGTCGGCCAGCACCGTGGCCTTGGCGTCGTCGTACGGCGCCACGCTATACAGGGCTTCCAGCCGCGCGCGGAGCGGTTGGGCGGCATACGGGTTTTCGGTCACCCAATGCTCGGAGCCATTGCCCACCGCGCTGATGCGGTGCTTGGCCAGATGGGCCGGGGTGAACTGCCACTGGCCGGCGGCGTTCTGCCGTAGACGAACGTCTCGGCCCGGCTGGCCGACCTGCTGCAACGTGGCCTGATCGAAGTAGCGGGCCAAGCGGAGCCGTTCGTACCAGCCCAGCACGGTGAGCAGTTCTTCAATTCGGGCGTTCGAGGGCCGAGCGGTTGCGTGGACGCCCTGGATCGACCCGGGGCCGTCGATGGCCAGGTTCTGGGCGGCGAAATACTCCAGCTCGTCGGGAAAATGC
Source organism: uncultured Pirellulaceae bacterium (assembly GCA_964645045.1). GTDB lineage: Bacteria > Planctomycetota > Planctomycetia > Pirellulales > Pirellulaceae > Anammoximicrobium. The sequence goes on from CAZXYZ010000016.1 coordinate 16,063, forward strand.
CCGCGGGCGATCGGCGACGGTCCGCGCGGCGCCCACCAGCCCAGTTGCGGCTCCAGCAGGTCGGTGAGCCGGAATCGCGAAGCCTGGCGGATGTGCGCGTCGTGGAATTGCTTCATGGCCCACACGGGATGGTCCCACGCGCCCAGCCGCGAGTGGATCCACCAACTGTTGTGTCCCCACTCGCTGCCCTCGGTCACGCCGCCGTGCAGCCGCTGGAAGATGGCCCAGCGCATGGTGTCGATGCCGAATCGGCTCCGCATGCCTTCGGAACCGTCGAAGTAGATCATCTCCAGCTGGCAGGCGTTGTAGACGCGGGCGATCCGCTCGGCCAACTCGTCCGCCAGCGGGCTCTGGGGATCGGGATAGAAGGCAATGTATCGCTGTTGGAGGTAGTCCACCGCGATGCCTTCCGTATGCGCGGCGGCTTGGGTCTTGAACGCACCTCGCTCGCACTCCAGGAAGGCATAGGGTGCCGCGCGCGAAATGGCCGCATAGCGGATCAGTTCGCTTCCCACGCGCAGCGCGTTGCCGTTTCCGGAATAGCTCCAGATCACGTCGTGGCTCTGGGCGGGCAGCTCGTTGACGAAGATCGTCTTGTCGGTGGCCGAAAGCGGCTTGGCCAACGTATAGCGGTTCGACGCGATCAGGTGCGGCGAGGGCACCGGCGCGACCCAGGGATCGTTCGGGCTGATGCAGGCGGTGAGCGTGTGGATTCCCGGTTTCAGGCCCGCCGCGCGAATCCGCTCCGCCGTGGTCTGCATCTCGTCCAGCCCGCCGGGGAAATAGGCCGTACGAGGTTCATAGTGCCCCAGCGAAGACCACCAACCGTGCAGGTGGAGGTTGGTAAAACCTCCACGGCGGGCCATTTCGATCCAGGCGTCAGTATCCTTCGCGGCCAGGTCGGCAAACAGGTAGGAGCCGCGGGTTTCTTCGGCGCCCATCGACCAAGGGCCGCCGACACGGGATTTCGGCACCGGCTCGTTCTCCGCCATCGAGCGGAGCATCGGGATCAACTGCGGCCGCGGCCCGGCGGCCAGGCCGATGCGGTGCCCGACCAGGCCGTGCTCGGCCGTCGTCGACGCGCGGAACTGCGGCACCGGCGAGTGGAATGACGTGTCGACCTCCAAGGCGAGACTTCGCAGGCACACGCCCGAGGCGTCGTCGGACGCCAGCCCGGCCATGTTGCCGATGTACTCCTTCGGCGCCGGCGAGAGTTGGAAGAACGTGAACCGCTCGGCGTCGGGCACCTTCAGTTCGGCAGCCGTCACGGTGAGATACTGGTCCTTGGCTGTGATGCGAATGGCCGCGCTGCCGGCCCCGCGCGGGAAATCGGCGATCAGCAGACCGTTCTCCAATCGCATCTGCCGCGCCTGCAGTCGTCGTCCCTGCTCCTGCTCGACCGCCAGCACGGGCTGGGGCGTGGCCAGCAGTTCGCGCCCGGTGCCTTTCTCCTTCAGCGAGAGGAGCGAGCCGTCATCGCCGACGACCAGCGTCGTCCAGCGGGTTTCATAGCGGGCGAGTTCCTTGGCCTCGGTCTTGGCAGGGCCCAGGTCTCGGTAATCGGCCGTTTGGCGGCCCGCCGGATTGGCCAACGCCCGCACCTCTTCGGCCTCCAGCGCCCGGCGATAGATCCGCAGTTCGTCGATCAAGCCGGCGTGGCTGGCCGATCCGGACCAACGCCCTACCTGGAGATCGCCGTTCTGCCCGACCGGATAGTCCCACCGGGCAGAGCCGACTTGCTTGCCGTTGACATAGGTGGTGATCTGCGGCCGCTTGAAAACGGCCGCCAGATGGACCCACTGCTTCAGAGGCAGTTCGGAGACGAACGGAGCGGAGGCTTCCGTCCAAGCCTCGCCGGCGGCTCCGTGGTGGTGACCCGGCCGGCCCATGCGAAACGAGCAGGTGCGGTCACGGACGAAGATCAGGAATCCCCCCGGGCTCCACGTGCCGCCGGTGAGAATGTTGGGATATTGTCCGGTCCCCTCCCAGTACACCCAGACGGCCAGACTCATGGCGTCGGAGCCATCGAGTTGCGGCATTGCCGGGAGGATCGCGTAGCTATCCGAACCGGTCAGCCGCAGCGCGGTCCCGAATTCGCCCTTGGCCCAGGACGCCTGATGCAACTCGGCGTCGCCGGCGGGATCGACTGCATTGGCCGAGTACCGCCCCTGGCCTTCGTCGAAGCTCCAGCGCCCGAGCAAACCGGAGTCGGGGCCTTCGCCGCCGGCGGCCGTCGAAGCCACTACCATCATCCCCGCAAGGGCCATCACCGACAAAGCAGCTTTTGCTTTCATTTCTTGTCTACTTTCCAAGTTGGCCTAGTCTTTCACCTAATCTTTCACCTAACCCCCGGCTCCGAGGCAGGAGGAAGAGATTAAGTGAAAGATTATGTGAAAGATTAGGGTTTCGGTTCCGGCGCAGACGGATAAGTCCAGCTTTGCCCTATTTCAGTAGCCACTGGACGGCCGACGCCTCCTTTTCCGCGCCGTCGCCGGTGTACGCGGCCAGTGCGTCGGCCTGGGAGGCGCCGCGATAGGCGGCAGCCACGATCTCGGGTTCTTGGCCCTCGCCGGCAAGCCAGACAGGCTGGGGAGCGGCCAGGGCGATCATGCCGGGCAGGTCGAAATACTTCGCGCCGCCTGGGAGGAACATGGGGTGGCGATAGTCGAGCAACTTGCCGAAGCGGAAGCCGCCGGTGTCCACGGCGGCCCGGTCGATGGCCTCACCGGCAACGGCCCGCGCCGCGGCGACAATCGGGCCGGCGTCGCCCCAGCCGGCAACGGCGACCGTCTTGACGCTCGGCTGCGAACCTGGTTTCGCCTGGCGCAGCAGGCTCACGATCGACAACACGTCGTGCGTCCGCTGGGCGAACAGTGCGTGGTTGTAGCCGAACGTGTAGCCGGCGAACTCGCGAGGATTCTCCACCACGCGAGTCTGTGTCACCGGTTCCCCACCCTGGAAGAGCAGATCGGCGCCGATGACCATCGCGCCGCCCTGAACGAGCTTCATCACGGCGGGTTTGAGGCTGCCGTCAGCGTTGCGAAGCGCGGACTTGCCGCTGCTATCCAGCCAGACCACGGCGCGGCCGTCGCTCCGCTTGGGGCACAGCCAGGCGAGTTTCACTTCCTCGCCATACGTCCGGTTGACCAGTGTTCCGCCCATCTCGACATAGTCGCCGAGGTCTTGGCGGTTCTCGACGTTCCACTGCACCTCGCCGGCATGGGCCAGCGTGCGGCCGATGACCACTTCGACGCCGCCGCCGATGAGCTTGCGAAGCCCTTCGCGGGTGGAAGCGGCGGCGCGGAGCTGCTTTTCGGCGTCCTCGGTGAACCATCGCAGCAGCTTGCGTTCGAAATCCGGGTCGCCGGCCTTGGGCGCGGGGTGCGCGTCGTTCCAGACCGAGAGCTGCTCGCGGCTGAGCGGCTCGAAGCCGCGCTCGATGACCGGCGAGGGCTGGCCGAGCTTGAAGTGCTTGTTAAGGAAGGTGTAGAAGGCGGAGCGGGTGACGGCATTGTAGTTGTGCGGGAAGTGCTCACCGCGCTGCAGGAAGACCTTGTCTTTGGCGCCGTAGGCCGTGTAGAGCTGTTGCAGCTCCGGGAAGCCCTTGGTGGCCATTTCCTTGGTCCAGTCGTCGGCCGAGTTCATGCCCTGCGGCTTCGGCGCGAACAGGGCGGCGAACTCCACGTTGCCGGTGTTCACCCGCAAGATCGAGGCGTTCTCGCAGGTGCAGCCGCCCTGCATCGCCGTGCTGACCATGACCACGGGGAAGGAGAGCTGAACGCGGTCGTCCAGCGCCGCCAGGAACATGGTTTGCGTGCCGCCGCCGCTGGCGCCGGTGGCCGCCACTCGCCGCGGATCCACCTCCGGCAGGCTAAGCAGGAAATCCAGGCCACGGATCGCATTCCAGCTCTGCAGACCCAGAATGCTCTGCGCGTGGGCCTCCGCCTGCGGGCTGTACAGGCCCCAGTTCTCCGTCGTGTTCATCTCGGGCCGCTGTTTGGCGAACCGGTGCACGACCTCGCGAGACAACTGGATCGAGTCCGAATCGCTGAGCATGTCCCACTGCCAGACGACGCATCCCATGCGGGCCAGCTGCACGCACAGCGATTGGAACGTACTTTGGCCGCCTCGCTCGAAGCGTTCGCCACCGGCGGCGATCTCCCGGCGGACGCTGGCCTCGTCGGCCCGGTACAGCCGCGCATCCTGCCGGTGCCCGTGGGCGAACATCACGCCTGGAACCTGGCCCTGGATATTCTTCGGCCGGTACAGGTTGCCCGTCACGTAGAAGCCCGGAACACTCTCGAAGTAGACCTTTTCCACCGTGTACTGATCGCAGTCCACCTGGCCGTGGATCACGGCGTTGAGCGGCGTCTTGGTCGGCAGCGGCCACAGCCCGGCGGCCACCAGGATTTGCCGCCGCACAGATTCCTTCCGCGCTTCCCAATCGCTCAACGACGCCGGCGGGTTGAACGGGAAGTAGCCGTTGAGGTCCTTGAGAGGCTGGCGCCGGACATCTTCGGCGTGTGCGGCCAGCGCGAGCACGAACATCGCCACAAGTATGGGGAGGATTCGTTTCATGATGAGTGCCTTGGGGCGTGGGTGTGGTGGGTGGTTCAGGTGAGATGGCGCCGGTGGGTGACAGTCGCTGACTCGTAGCCCACTATTAGACACTCGCAGGCTGTCTTGCCAAGCCGACATCCAGCATGGCTCACTCCAAGTAGGGTTTTAGCTGCACGAAGTTGACTATCAGTTCTTCGCCGGGGATGGCTTCTTCGTCGTCGAACGCGATCCTCTGCGTGGGCGACTTGGCGCGGAAGATGATGCGGTGGAGGTTGATCTTGCCGACGTTCTGGTCCTGGTTCGTGCCGGCGGTACGCCGGTCCACATGGACGAAGCTCTTGTCGCTGAGGATCTCGGCGCCGTCCAACACCGCGCCGATGCCGTAGCGGCGGTAGTAGATGACATCTCTCGCGGAGGATGGACTCCAGAACTCCGGAAAGCCGACCTGTTCCGCTTCCAAACCGCCGTTGATCAGCAGATTCTCGCCTTCCGCCACCGCCCCTTGGAGGGACGATGAAAGGATGGCGATGCCCAAGAGCGCCAACAGCGGTCTAGTGGCGTTTGTTTGCATGGTGTTTGTCTCCAGGATGCGGGCGGCAACGGGGCGGAACAGAATGTGTCCAAACGGACGCACGGCACTAGTCTCCGACGTCCGGCGCAACCGCAGCTACGGCTGCGGCCCAACCGGCGGCCCCGTATCTCGCCATCTCTCGAAGTTCTCCAGCATCTTCACCGGGGCGAGGCGGATGTCGTCGCCGCCCAGGATGATCATCCCTTTACCGTATCGCCTGGCTAAAAGGTACGGGTACGGCTGGTCGCTTCCGTTGGCCGCGGTCGCCAGCACCGTCCACGCACTCGCGTCGGCCGGCTCGAAACCGTAGGCCGGCGTGATCTGCTCCCGCAGGCCGCGGAGAAGATTGTGCGGCTGGCTGCTCCAATCGCCTGGGGCAATGGAGGCCGTGACGCGGCCGGCCAACGGGACCTTGCCGCACTGGACGGATTTGACCTTCACCGACGGATCGTGGAAATACTGGTCCAGCGGGATGTTCCAGTAGGAGATGAAGACCGCCAGCGCGCCTTCCTTCACCGCCGGAGCAAGGTGCTTGTCCCAATAGTCGGCCGGGACCTTGTTGGGGCCGTGCGGATGGCGGAACCAGTAGGCGTCGCGACGGCCGCCGAGCGACGGAAGTCTCTCTGGATCGGAAACGAGATCGATCTGCCAACCGGCCTCGGTGAACTCCTCGACCAGCGCCGCGTTCCGCTGTGCCTCACGATCCGGAGCCCCGGACCACCAAAGCAACGACCGGTCGGTACGGGCCGCGGAGGTAAACACCAAGAGCGACTCTGTCGATGCCGTTGCATCCCGTCCGCCGTGGTGGCGGAGGAACCGCGCCTGCCAGCTTTCGGTCGGATTGGGCCGCTGGCCAAGCGAAGCGAAGGGAAGGACCATCTCCGCTTCCCAGGCGTCCGCAGACTTGCGGGTCTGAGCCTGCCACGGGGGGTTCCAGCGGTCTTCCCGCACCCCGACGCTCGAGTTGCGCCAGGTTTGCTGGCTGCCCTTCGAGTTCACCGCGAACTGCCACGTCTCGCCGGTGATGCCGGAGGACAAGGCCAGCTCGACGCGGTCGTCCTCCGCCAAGCTGCTGTCGTGCGGCACAGCCGCTGCCTTTACGTCCTGGCTGAGCAGGCCCGGGCAGATCCACTTCACCAGCAGCGCGTCGTTGGTCCAAGCCAAGCGAGCATGGGTCGAAGCTCCGGGGGCACGCTCGGCCGCGACCAGCTCCAGCGGTCGCGACGCGGAAGCGGGGAAGTCGCCAGCGGTGGCCAATAGCGGCAGGCTGACGCGCAGCGTGTCGGAGTGCATCCGGTACAGGTCCAGCCACTGGTTGAACAGCGCACGCTCGCGCTGCAAGGCAGACGCCGCCCGGTCTCTGGCCGCCGGCTCGGCGATTTCCGGCAACCGCCGCTGTGCAGCGACGAAGGCCGCGGCCGCTTCCGCACGCAACCGGTCGGTCAGCAAATGCGGGGCGGTGTTCAACGCGTTGCCCAGGATCGTGGCGTGAGCCGGCATGCCGGTCCACCCTCGGTCCATCGTCTGGAAGTAATCACGCATCGGCGCGGCCGCCGCGCCAAAGACCGTTTGGCACCAGTCGCCGAGCACCTCGGACATCGGCTCGTCCGGGTTCCAAAGCAGCCGGGCGTACAGGTAGATCGAGAGCCGGTTTTGAATTGCGTGAGCGTAAACGTCCGGGCCGCGCCTGGGGGAAAGCGATACCTCGGGAATCATCGCCACGTGGCCCAGTTTCCGGCCGGTCTGGACCGCGTCGGCGACCATGCTCAGGAAGGGAACGAAACGGCAGTTCTTGGAAAAGATGTCGTATTCGTAGGCGTAGTTGCCCATCGGCAGCCCGGTGGCCTGCCAGGCGAGCATCGCCTGCATCGTCTGCTCGTTGTGCCGGCAGTCAGGGTGGCCGTAGGGATGGATGTTGCAGCGGCTGTGGCTGGCGTATTCGACGAACTCGCTGTTGCGGACCGGGCAGTGCGGCACGTCGCGGTAGCCTTGATAGGCGATCGTAGCGAGCTTGAGATCCGGGAACTCCTTCTTCAGCGCGTCGGTCAGCCGGTTGTAGAATTCGAACCACGCAGTCGAAACGTCCACCCGAGCGCAACGGGCGCAGCGGCAGTAGTCCTGGTTGTCGCTGGGAAAGACGCTGAGAATGTCCAGGAACGGCCGCTTGCGGACGTAATCGGCCGTCGCCGCGACCACGAGCCGGTCGACTTCCGGATTGCTGAAGCAGAGGTTGCTTTTGTATCGCTTGCCGCCGATCTCCGCAAAGTACTCCGGGTGGTCCTGGAACAGCGACTCCGGCAGCACGACGTTGTGCGACGACCACATCGAATAGAAGCCGCGGCGTTTTTCCTGGGGCGACGCGGCGTGCCGGTGGATGTTGATGAAGTTGCGGGCCATCCATTCGCGGAACAGTTCCACGTCGCGCCAGTCGCCGCACAGGTGAAAGCCCCGGTAGGTGAACGGCGGCTGGTAATTGAACTTTAGCTCGGGCAGGGACCAAGTCTTCTTGGTCGGCATGAATTCACCTTCCGGCCCTGGCCACAACCAGCGGACCCCGAGTTCGTGCTGCAAGAAACGATACACCGCGTACAGCGCCCCGCGCGGCTGATTGCCAGCCAAATAGAGCCGGCCATCCAGCGTGTACACGGCGATCTGCTCGACCTTACCCGGAGCAAGCTTCAGAGCTGCCGCTCGCGACCGCACGGCCGGGTTCTTGAGATCGCCGATGACGATCGCCCGGCGCTGCGGCACCTCGTTGGAACAACTCACCTCGAACCGCACACCGGAGATCTTCTCTAGCGCATGAGAAAGCTCCTCCGCAGCAAACGTCTCGGTCGGATCTGCCTGCGGCGACAGATAGATCTTCCACTCCGTCCGGCCGTCATCGAAAAACGGCTCGTTTCCAGAAGCCGCCTGCTCCACCAACAGCAGGCAGACGGCCCAGCATAGGATCATCGTTGATTTCACGGTCACTCCATCTGCGGTTGCCAGGACTCATCACGTTGCACTTCGGAACTTGTCGTCCTCGCGGCAGGAACGGCCAGTGACTTCACCGGGATCGCCGTGAGGACGCAGTGATGTTTCTCGGACGTGTAAACCACGTCGAGCTTTCCTTCAAACTCGATCGCGCACGGGTACGACCATTCCGGGCCGGCCTTCAGTTCCTGGCTGGGACCGTCGCGAAGCTTCCACATCTTCGACATCGCGGCTTGGCCTGGCCGGCTGACGGCGATGACCAGTAGATTCCGCCGCGGGCCGCCGGGAAGATTGCACAGGACGTATCGTTGGCCGGTGCTCAACAGGCCGGCGTAGATCTTCGCCCCTTCCATCGGGAAATTGTGCTCGCGCGGAGGTGACCAGGTTTGCCCGTAATCGCGGCTGAAGAAGACCAGGGAGTTGGCGCCGTCGCGGCGCACGAGAGCCGTGAGCTCCCGGCTTTCGACAATCACGGTGGTTTCCGGGAAGGGCATGCGGCGTGTGTCGGCTCGCGTATTGGCAGGCAGCAGTCGCACCACGCTCCACGGCGCGGTCAGGTTCCCTCCGCGACTGATCGCCACGGCGGGAATCGTCGGTTTCTGGCCCGGCCGTTCCGCCATCCGGCCGGCCATAAGGAAGTTGCCGTCCGGCATCCGCTGCGGAGCGCAATTGGGGAGAAATGGGCCGGCAATGAACCCGCGGCTGGTCCAAGAGTTGGATGACTCGTCAGAAACAAATGTCTCGCAGTCGTGGACCAGGTCCGGCCCGCCTTTCATGTTCGTCACAAACGCGTACAGCGTGCCGCGGTGCGACAGGAACGCGACGGGGACGTAGAGGATGCCCTGTTGCTTGCGGTCGCTGGCGATGACTTCGACCTCGGACCAGGCGCGTCCGCCGTCGTGCGACCGCCGCCCGCGGATCAGCGACTGGCCCGCCATCTCGCCCTGCGGGCAGTTGTACCAGGCGGCCAGGAGCACGCCCTTGTGCTCAACGATCGCCGAATCGTGGAGAAAGTTGTAGCCGTCGGCTCCGGCGCGATGGACCATGACATCCTCTGCGCCGTCGGGATAGCGCAACTCCTCTCGGCCCGGGAACGCCTCGTCCTCGTCCCAGAGCGCGAATCGCGTGGTTGACACCGTTTCCGCCGCGAAACCGCTGGAGAACGCCGGCATGATCAAGCCGAGAACGACAATACACAGGCTTCTCATGACGATTCGCGTTCCTTCTCGTTCAATTTGTCGGCCCGGCCGGACCCGATCAATTCGCCCCAATGCGTCAGCTTCGGCCGGACTGCGCCGATACGTTCGGGCAGTGCAAACTCGACCAGATGCTGGTGCATCACGTCTGGCCGGAATAACGGTTTCCGTTCGATGGGCAAGGTGCTCTCCTCTGGCGGCCTGCAGCCGCGTTGTGACTTGGCGATTGTATCCGCGAGACGGATGATTCGCCACCGAGTCGGGATCGGCGCGTCGATCGCCGTTCGCCGCCGTCCAGACGAACTAAATAAACACCCACTTTTGAGGCATAATATGTAGGTGCTGCGGCATAGCTTTCGCCGGGGCCCTCTCACCCCTCGCGTCGCAAGGCGCGCGGGGTGAGAGGGCGACGGTGGGCCGATTCGCTCCGCGCGAGTCTCTCCACCACACCGTTTCCTGGCTCGGTCTGCGACCGGCCAGTGCGCGGGAGACCGTCTCGCGACGGTCCTGTGCTGCAGCCCCTGGGCGCGCGATGGGCTTTCGCCTGTCGCGCGGCTTTCTTCTTGCGCATTCGGTGCCCCTGCTTAGCTATTACCTTTTGGAGGAGACCCCATGTCCACCACGCTGCTCGTTGATCCGCCGCCCGTGGCCACCGCGCCACCCGCCAGCCGCGCCAGTTGGTCCGGCCAATTGCGGCTCGGCTCCTGCTGTGTGCCCGTCAAGGCTTACCCCACGATCAGTTCCAATTCGGCCGTGTCGCTGCGTCAACTCCACGCTGGCTGCGGCGAACACATCGAGTATCACAAGTGCTGCCCCAAACACGGCCGCGTGCCGACCGACCAGATCGTCAAGGGCTATCCCTACAGCGCCGAGCAGTGCGTCGCGCTGAGCGAAGAAGATCTGGCGACGCTGGAGGCGACCGACGACAAGACCATCTACCTGGAACACTTCCTGGCGCCGACCGAAGTCGACCTGACGCTGCTGGCCGGTCGGAGTCTGTACCTCGCGCCGGCCCATCCGGCGGCAATGAAGCCTTTCGTCGTGATCCGCCAAGCCCTGCTGCGCGCGGACAAATGGGCGCTCGGTCGGACTGTCTTCTCCAGCAAGCATCAACTCGTGATCGTCTACCCCGCGGACGAACTGCTGCTCGTCCAGACGCTCTTCGATCCGGCCCAACGCCGCGCCGCGATGCCTGTGGACCACGATGCCGTGGAGGTGGACCGCAAGGAAGTCGAGGCGCTGGCCCGCTGGATCGAGTCCAGGGACGAGCCGGTTCGTTGGCAGGAGCTGCGGGATGACACCGATGCCCGGCTGGCTCAGTTGGTCGAGGCTAAGCTGCGGGGCGCCAACGGCAAAAGGTCGAAGCGGAACGGCAAGCCGGTGCCGGCCGTTGCTCGGGCAACGCCAGAGTCGAAACCGTCGGCACCGCGCCGCCAACGCGCGGCGGCGTAGCAGGATAGCTGCGCCGTCTTCGTGTTCGCCTTTCTAAGGGAGCCCCCCATGCCCGCAGACCATCGCAACCAAGTCGTCTCCACATTTCACCTGCGGCGGCGTACGCCGGGGTCGTTTCTCCTGGTGCCGTGCCCACGACAGGGACGGTCAATCCGCTGCCAAGGTCAACTGGAAGGCGCAGCCGCTACGATCCTGGTGGCCTGTCCAGCGGTGGCCCACATCCAGGAGCAACCGCTGACCATCTGGTACCAGTGGCGCGAACAGGGCAACACGTTGCACATCCAGTTGCTGGATGCCGCGCCGGACGTGCGGCCCCGCAAGGAAGCCAATGCGGGGTGCAGCTACATCGTGCCGGATTTCCTGGTGGAGATGACCAGCGGCCAGAAGCGGCTCGTCGAGGTCAAGCCTTCCGATCGGCTGGCAAAACCTCTCGCTCAACGGAAGCTCTCGGTGGCCCGGCAATGCGCCGGCACCGAGGGCTGGGCGTTTCACCTGGTGACCGAGAAGGAGCTCCTCTCGGGACCGCTACTGAGCAACGTGCAACTGGTCGGCCGCTACCGCCAAGCCACCACAGACCCCGTTCTCTTGCAGACCATCGAACGCTCGGTCTGCGAGCACGGCATCCTACTGGCCGACTTGTGCCGACAGGCCGAGCCGACTGACCTGACCCGAGCACGGATGCACGTCTTCCACCTGTTGGCCAGCGGTGACCTGAGCTTTGATCCGCGGCAGGAGCCTATCTCAGATCAGACCCTTATTTATCCCGGAGGTGTGATCACATGGGACCCGTTCGACTCGGTGTGGGCACCGAATGGCTGCTCGACGGGCGGGCCTGGCGTGTGGTCCGCCAACTCGCCCCCGACCGCTTCGTCGCCCAAGACACCAAGTTCCTCGTAGAACAGGAGTTTTCACAAGAAGAACTGCTCGCCCACTACTCAGCCGGCCGCTTACGGTTCGCCGCGGACGACACGGCCCCCACGAAAACGAAACCGCCCACCGTCAAGCCGGCTCCTATCCAAGACCTCACATCTCACGAAAAGCGGAGCCTGCAACGACGCTGGTCGGCTCTGGAGCCACTCACACTGTTGGGCCGCGCACCCCAGGAGATCGATTACACGAACCGTGTTGCCGAACTCCAGGGCGAGGGCCAAGCCTTCTCGGCACGGACGCTGCGACGCTACTACCAGGCTTGGTTGCTGGCTGGCAAGGATCGGATGGCCCTCGCGCCACGCGTCGCGAGGGCGGGTCAATCGCGAGGCGCCCGCAAGTCCAGCCTCCTGGAGAAGCACCCGCAGATTCGGAAGCTGGTCGATGAAGCGATCCAAGCCGTCTACCTGACGAAAGCCCGCCGGCCCATCTCGGCCGTGACGCGTCGCGTGCTGGAAGACCTCCAGCGGCTCAACTCGCGTCTCACGGCCGCCCAAGCCATCCCCGTTCCCCGCCAATCGGCCCTTGATCGCGCCATCGGACGACGGATTTCCCGGCTTGATCCCTGGGAGGTCGATACGCAGCGTTGGGGTCGGAAGATTGCCGACCGTCGCCATGCCCCGACTTCACCGCAGCAACTGGCCACCCGCGTTCTGCAACGGGTCGAAATCGATCACAGCCCGTTGAAGGTCGTCATCGGCACGGAGGCCGGTCCCATCGGCCAGCCTTGGCTCTCTCTGCTCATCGACTACTACAGCCGCATGGTCGTGGGCTTCTGTTTGGGCTTCGAGCCGCCTTCGTATGCCGTGCTCATGGAAGCTTTGCGGCACGCCATTCTGCCCAAGTCTTATCTCAAGGAACGCTACCCGCGCGTCCAAGGCACGTGGCCCTGCTTCGGCTTGCCCGAAAAACTCGTTTGTGACCGTGGGTCTGATCTAACCAGCAAGGACCTCGAAGACGCTGCCTTTCAACTGGGCATCGAACTGGACTTCAACCCGCCGCGCACGCCGCATTTCAAGGGTACCGTGGAATCGTTTTTCGATGGGCTGAACGATCTGTTAGGGTCTTCCTTGCCCGGCAGGACCTTCCGCAGTTGGGTCGAGCGGGCCGACTACAGACCCGACGACGGCCCGCTGATCACGTACGAGGCCCTGCTGGAGATCATCCACATCCATCTGGTCGACGTGTACGCGGCCAGCAAACACCCCACGGCTTCGGGAACTCGTCTGGAGATGTGGCAAGACAGCGCGGCGGTGTTTCCGCCGTGCATCCCGGCCACACCCGACGAGTTGCTGGTGCTCTTGTCCAAGCGGGCCGACCGGACGCTGTCGCCCCGCGGGATCGAATTGGGCGGCATGTTCTACACCAGCGACGATCTGATGGCGCTACGATCCGAACTGGCCAGTCACAACTTGGACGCCGACCGCGTCGTCGTGCGTTACAACCCGTGGGACTTGGGCGAGGTGTGGGTACTGAACCCCGTGGACAGTACCTACCTCAAAGCGTCGGCCGTCGACTCAGCAATGAAAGGCATGACCGAGTATCAGTGGCGGGTCTTGAAGCGGGCCGTGCGGGACCGATTCGATCAGCCCGATCATCTGCTCGGCCTGGCCGCCGGTCGGAACGCGATCCGTGACGTGGTCGAGGCGGCCATGCAGAAACCCTCGCGTCAACGCCGTGTGCGGGCAGCTCGGTTCCTTCAGCCGCCGCCTTCCCTCACGGGTGAGGCGGATGAATCCGACGCCGACAACGCCGAAGCCACTTCTCCCGCGGCATCGGCGGCGCAGGACGCGCAACCAGCGGTTCCCACTGCTCCCGGTTCCGCCGAGGACTCCGAAGCCCACCACAGCGACCCGTCCGAAGTCAACGTGGATGACTGGGAAGTGGCCAGTCCCGATCTGTAAGTCGTCGCCTGGGCAGGGCGCCTTCGGGAGCCCTGCCCAGGCTTTCTTCCGTCTTCCCCTACCCCTGAGGCATCGCCATGTCCGGAGCTACCAGCTCGAAGTCTCCCACAGACCGTCGCGAATGGCGGCAACGGCCCATGGCCGAACGCATCGCCTACGCCAACAAGCTGCTCGTTCTGCATCCGCGATTCCGCGAAGCCGTGGCGTTGCTGGAACGCTGTCATCAGTCCAGCAAACAAGCCGGAGAACCGATCTGCGGCGCCATCCTCGGCTCCTCGGGTGTCGGCAAGACGAGCGTCGTCGACCATTATCGTCGTCTGCATCCGCCGCGCGAGATCGACACGGCCAACTGTCAACTGGTTCTCAAGGTCACCCTGCAGCCCGATGCCCGGCCCAAGGGCATTGCCGCCGCTCTGCTCCTGGCTCTCGGAGATCCCGCCTGGAGCAGCGGCACGGTGGAGAGTCTGACCAACCGCGCGGCCCGGTTGCTCAAGCACTGTGGAGTCGAGCTGATCGTGCTCGACGAGTTCCACCATCTGTTCGATGTGGACCGGGCCAAGGTGATGACCAAGGCATCCCAGTGGCTCAAAGTGTTGATCGTCAACACGGGTCTGCCAGTGGTCGTCTGCGGCATGCCCGAAGCCGAGTACGTACTGAGCGCCGAACACACCGAACGCCGCTTCAAACAACGACTCACCCTCCGCTGCTTCACCTGGCGCACGCCGCAAGGTCAGCGCGAGTTCTGCGGCATGCTCAAGAAGCTGGATGAGAGCTTACCGCTGGCGGAGACATCCGGTCTGGCAAACGCCGACTTGGCCGGCCGGTTCTATCTGGCCTGCCGCGGCGTGCCGGACTACTTGATGACGCTCGTTCGCGGTGCGGCGGCCGAGGCGGTCCAGCGCGGCAACGAACAGATCGAAATGGAAGACTTGGCGCGAATCTTCGAGCGTTGTCTCGCGCAACAGCGCGTGTTGGCCGAGCAATCGAACCCGTTCATCGGCGACCTGGACAAAGGGGCGTTGGACCGCGTGCAAGCCGCCGACCAAACCCGAACGGCCGGTGTCGGCCTTTCGCCTCGCGCCAGCGGGGCTAAACGCCGGCCGGCCAAGGCGACAGACTACCTTGGAGGCCGCCCATGAACGTCACTGCATCCGTTGCGGCCCTGCCCGCGCGCGTCGTGCCGCTGCCGGGTGAGTCGCTGGTGAGTCTGGTACGTCGCACCGCGGCGGCCATGGGATACGCAGGGCCGCACCGGCTGCGTCCTCTGCTGGCCGACGCCGGCAAGCTGCCAGCCAATGTCAATCCCCTCGGCCCCGGCCCACTCCTGGACCTCTTGGCCGTACTCCTGCGGCAGCCCTCGGAGAAATTGCTCAGCATGAGCATCCACCGCTTCGCGCCCACCTTAATGCTCACGGGGCAGGAACTGCCGCCCGCCTCCGTCTGCGATTTGAAGACGACCTGGAAATATTTTACAGCAGAAGTGTTTCCGGTCTGCCCGACATGCTTGAAGCAGGACCCGACTCCGTACGAGCGGCTGGCTTGGTCTCTGCGCGCACTGCCCGTTTGCCGTGAACATCGATGTTGGCTGGTCGCCCGTTGTCCGGCGTGCCGACGGCCGCTACGTTCGGAACGACCGGCCGTATCCATCTGCCGCTGCGGAAAAACGCTGGGCGATGCGGAGCCTGTCTTGCTGAAGGCCGCGGCGATCATGCTGTCGGAGACACTGGAAGCCCTGTTCGTGCAAGGCGTAAGTTGCCTGCCGGAAATGTCCGCGGCGGCCCTGTGTTGGTGGACCGAGCGGTTGGCGATAGCGGCCGGGAAAACGCCGGCCTGGATGCAACGCACCCGCGAGAGATTGGGGCTGAATGCGGAGGCACGCGACGACTCCATCACCTGGCTGGCCGCCGCCGAGATGATCGCCCATTGGCCCGATCGTCTCTACGAGTTCCTCGACGCGTTCCAACAGGTTCCCAAACATCGCAACTCGTCTACCGGCATGGCCTTACGATTCGGCCTGTTGCTACGGGAAGCGGCCCGACTGGAGAATCTTGGCTTTCCCACTCCGGCCCAGGCGCTAAGACAGTATTTATTAGGGCGCTACGCCGGCGGTCATCTCAGCCGCAAAGTCAGCCTATTCCAACGCCCCGAAGATCGCCAACTGCTCCGCGACCGGACCTGGATCACCCAGACCGAAGCGGCGACCATATTGAAGGTGCGAAATGGGGCCATCTTTCAGCTGATCCAGCAAGGCGTTCTCACCGGCCACGTTCAGCCCGCAGGCAACCGTGGACGATCGGTGGGAGTAGTCCTGCGCGAGTCGGTCGAGAGCCTACGGCGCGACTTGCAGAGTGCCGTGGGTGTTGCCACAGCAGCCAATCGCTTGGGAATCGGCAGGGCAGCTGTACGGAATCTGATCCACGACGGCATGCTGCTTCGAGTCGTACGGACCCACAACGGATGGCGGATTCCCGTGAGTTCCCTGTCCGCGTTGGAAGCACTCCTCCAGGGAACGCCACCCGGCCAAGCTCCTGGTCCTCCGTGGATCTCGCTTCGGGAAGCCACTCGGATCTTCGGCCCAACGGGTCTTACCCTCTGCCGGCTGCTGTCTCTGGTCCAAGCCGGTAAAGTTGCCGTGCGTCTGGTGAATCCTGAACAGGGCCTCCACGGCTTGGCCGTTGCCCAGCACGACGTGGAGACCGTGTTGCCGGATGTGCGGCTACGCCAGGATGAGCTTCATGGATGTCCGGTCCATCGACTGGGCAAGACCCTCTTCCCGGGACGCCCCGTGAAAGTCGACGTGCTCAAGAAATGGATTGAGGCCGGACTGCTCCAAACACGGCAGGTCGGCCGGGCACGGATGGTCGCGCCGGCCGAGATTGGCCGGTTCCGCGAGACCTATTGCTTACGCGCGGAAGCCCTGCGCATCCTGGGCATCGCCGGCACGACCCTCAGGTCCTGGCAGGACGCCGGACGGATTCTCCCCGTCTACCCCAAGCGCGTCACCCGGTATGCCGGCCTCTATTTGTATCGGCGCGCAGACGTCGACCTTCTCCGCTCCGCACCACGCCGGCGGGCTGCGGCCTGACCTCGGGCCTGTTGCCCAAGAACCGGCGCTGTGGTCGGTCTCTGACCGACCCACCGGACCGACCGAAGGTCTCCGGGATCACGGGAGACCGGCGGGGTCGGAGACCCGCGCCGAGCGCGCAATTCGGCGTCGCTCCCGTCAAATCCACGTGTCCCGACAGTCCCCTCCTCACCATTGGAGTTGCCGCATGACTATTCCCGTGTTGTTGGCCAGTTCGACCCTGGCCGTCGTTCTCGTCCTGGTCTTGGTCCGTGAGGTCCGACTCCGTCGCGCCTTGCAGGGCCTGCTCCGTCGACTTCTCGATAAATGGAGACCCCCGCACCATGAATAGACTCCCGCTCGTGATTCTGGCCAGTCTGTTGTTGGCCGCACTCTGCGGTTGCGAGGAAGATGAGCTGGCCAAAACCGCTCGCGAGGCGGCCAAACAGTCGGCCGAGCAGCAGCGCCAGCTGGCCCAGATGCAGGCCGACGTGGCGCGCGGCGCCAGCCAGTTGGTCGAATCCGATTCCAAAGCGCGCACTGAGCTGGCCGCTCTGCAGCGTGACCTGCAGAAGGACCAAGCCGAAATCGGTCGGCAACGCGACCAACTGGAAGCGGATCGACGCCAGATCGCCGAACAGCGCCACCGCGATCCGCTGATCGCCGCGGCCATCACAAGCATCGGACTGGTCCTGGCTTGCTTGTTACCCCTGTTGTTGTGCTGGGCCCTGTTGCGCCGTCCGCCTCTCGATGGTGAAGCCGAGGCGGCCCTGGCGGAGTTCCTGGTGCAGGATCTGATCAGCGATCACCCGGTACTACTGCCTGCCCATTCACCACACCCGCTGCTGGAGCAGCCGCCCCGCGACGCCGATGGCCCCCAGGGCAGTTCTGAGGAGCAGCAGCCGGATTCCGATTAGCCGGCTTCGACTAATCTCACCCACCATCGGCCACTGCCAAGGTCACGGTATCCGACGCCCTCGGCCTGCCGTGCCGATGCGACCTCTCTTACTCCTGTCTCGCAAACGCGGGACGGTTTCGTGTTTGCCAACAAGGCCGCCCCGCGGGGCGGCCTCAACTCTGAGGAGATAGCCCACCATGATCGCCAACGCCAAGACAATGCGACAGGCCGCTGTGTGTGCCTGCTCGGCGAAGTTCCTGTCCCTGTTGCCACAGATTCAGGAACAAGCGAGCTTCGCGTTCCGTCACGAAGGCGGGGAACAGCGTGAGGAACTGATCGCCGAGGTCGTCGCCAACTGCTGGGCCGCATTCGTCCGACTCGTGGACCGTGGCCTGATGGAGGTGGCCCAGGCAACACCGCTGACACAGTTCGCCATCAAGCAGGTCCGCGATGGTCGCCGCGTCGGTGCCAAGCTCAACGTGCATGACGTGTCATCCGGCTACGCCCAGCGGACGAAGCATTTCAAGGTCGAAAGGCTGGACCATTTCGATGAACAAGGGGGCACCTGGCGTGAAGTGCTCATCGAAGACCGCCACGCCGGCCCGTCCGAAACGGCCGCAGCCCGCATCGACATCACGGACTGGTTCGACTCGCTCCCCAACTACAAACGCCGTGTGGCGGAGACGCTCGCCAAGAGCGAGACGACGAAGACCGCTGCGCGGAAATTCGGCGTCAGCCCGGGTCGAATCTCGCAGACCCGACGCGAACTGGAAACGTCGTGGCGAGAGTTCCAAGGGGACTCGTCGCGCGCCTGACTGCTCGTCACCCCTCTCCGGAGCGAACCTTCATACGAGACGCGAACCGCGGCTTATTAGGACTCGTGGCAGCAATTGTCGGTTCGGCCTTCTACGTCGCCGTCGTGACCGACAGCTTCTTATCGTGCTCATGGGCATCGGTGCCGGACTGTGGGCCATGCAGGCCGCGACGACGAGGTCCTGAACTGTTTTGCCCGATCACCGCCTTCGTCACCCTTGCCATCAAGAGGAGACCTGACTTGAGCCACATTGTGACCGTGAAAACGCAGATCCGCGATCCCGCGGCGATCCAAGCGGCGTGCCAACGCCTGCGACTTCCCCAGCCCGTGCCGGGCACGCACCGACTGTTCACCCACTCCGCCACGGGACTGGCCGTCCAGCTGCCCAAGTGGCGCTATCCCCTCGTCTGCGAGGTCGGCACCGGGCAACTGCACTACGACAACTTCAAAGGGCATTGGGGCGAGCAGAAACACCTCGATGCATTCATGCAAAGCTACGCCGTCGAGAAGGCGAAGATCGAAGCCCGCAGCAAGAGCCATGTCGTGACGGAACAAGCCCTGGCCGATGGCAGCATCAAGTTGACCGTCCAGGTCGCGGGAGGTGCCGCATGAAGGTGATCGAGATCATCATCAGCCCGCAGGGCGAGGCCCGTGTCCAAACCAAAGGGTTTGCTGGTGCCGCTTGCCAGAAAGCCAGCCGCTTCCTGGAGCAGGCGCTCGGCCAGCGGACCAAGGAACAACTCACCGCCGAATTCCACCAAGCGGCCACCACCGTTCAGCAACAACAGCACGCCGGGTAGCGGCCAGCCTAGGCGGACTGGCGTCGCTCAAGGCCTTCTGCAAACGGTCGCTGCTTCAACCGGGGCGCAGCAACCCGCTCAAGCGGCCGCGCGGCGTGCTGCTACTCGGCGTGCCGGGAACCGGCAAGAGCGCCTTCGCCAAGTCGCTCGGCCGCGAGACCAGCCGGCCGACGCTCGTCCTCGACATCGGCTCGCTCATGGGTTCGTTGGTGGGCTCCACCGAGGCCAATATCCGGCAGGCATTGCGGATCGCCGACGCCATGTCGCCCTGCATTTTGTTCTGTGACGAAGTCGAAAAGGCGTTGAGCGGCGTGGCCAATTCCGGGCAGACCGATTCCGGTGTCTCCGCGCGGCTGTTCGGCTCCCTGCTCACGTGGATGAACGACCACACGTCGGACGTGTACTTGGTCGCCACATGCAACGACATCAGCAAGTTGCCGCCGGAGTTCAGTCGCGCGGAGAGGTTCGACGGCGTGTTCTTCCTCAACCTGCCGGATGCGGAGCAGCGCCGCGCGATCTGGAACCTCTATCTGGGACAGTTCGAGTTGGACCCGGAGCAGAAGCTGCCCAACGACGAACAGTGGACGGGGGCCGAGATTCGCGCCTGCTGCCGTTTGTCGGCCCTGCTGGACGTGCCCTTGGCGCAGGCCGCGCAGAACGTGGTGCCGGTGGCGATCACGGCCGCCGAGTCGGTCGATCGGCTGCGTACCTGGGCCAGCGGCCGGTGCCTGAGCGCCGATCAGCCGGGCATCTACACCCGCGAGGGAACCCAGCCCAGTTCCCGCCGCAAGGTGGCTCGCAGTCCGCTCAGCAACTGACGCATCCCCTCCCGCCGCGTCGCCGGGCTGGAGCGTCACCATGTCGCTCCTGCCCGTGCGGCGCCGCGCGTGTTGATTCTGAAGCGCCTACGAAGGGAACCCCGCCATGACAATCTCGACGGTGGCGGCCAGCAAAGCATTCGCGCTGGCACTGGCCATGACCGGGCGTCTGAGAGCCCGGCAGGATCGTTCTGACTTCGGCGGCGAAGACTCGCACCTCCTCAAAGTGCGTTGCATCGGCCGTGATTACCCGTGTGGCGACGACGTACGCGACGGGGATTTCGGCTTCTATTTGGGCCGCCACGACGGCGATTACTTCGTCGCCGTCCAAGCCAACTTCCCGCCCGCCACAATCGGCTGCGAACGGTTCCAGACCCAGGAGGAGCTGGAGGCTCACTGGGAACTGGAGTGACGCATCCCGCTTCCCTTCCCTCTCCGTCACCGTCCGCCCTGTCCCCACGCCGCTGACGGTGCGCGCGGAGCCAGGCGGTGACGGCGATGGAGTAACTAACCCTGATCCACAGTCCAAGGAGATCGCCGCTCATGACCACTATCCGCGAAAAACCGGTTGTCCGTCCTTCCACCTCTCCGGCCCAACGGCTGCGCGCCACCATGGCCGCGGCCCGCGTCGCCTTCTGCTGGTTCGGCGTGCGCAAAAGCTTGACGCCTGAACAAAAAGCCCAAGCCGCCGATACGTTCGGGGCCGAAGGCCAATACCTGTCCGCGGGTAAGAAACTGCTCAACACCCGCCATCCGGCCTTCCTCGCCGTGACCAACATCCACCACCAACTCGTGGCCACCTGGCAGTCGATGTCGCTTCCCTACCCGGAAGCCGCCGTCCGACTGATCCGCCAGGACAAAATCGAGGAGTTCAACCGCCGCATGAGCGAACTGCGCCAGGACCTCGACGAAGCCGTGTCGCAATTGGACGAACACTACGCCGAACTCAAGACGGCAGCGCGTGAGCGGCTCGGCAGCCTGTTCAATCCGAGCGACTACCCGGAATCGCTGCGCGGCCTGTTTGGGGTGACGTGGGATTTTCCCAATATCGAACCCCCGTCCTATTTGGAGCACCTCAATCCGGCGCTGTACGAAGAGGAGTGCCAGCGAGTCGCCGCCCGGTTCGACGAAGCCGTGCAGCTGGCGGAGCAAGCTTTCGCCAGCGAGTTGACCGGCCTGGTCGAGCATCTGACCGAGCGGCTCACGGGCCAGGTCGATAACAAGCCCAAGGTCTTCAGGAACTCGGCCGTAGAGAACCTGATCGAGTTCTTCCGCCGCTTCCGCCAGCTCAATGTCCGTTCAAACCAAGAGCTGGACGAGTTGGTGTCCCAAGCCGAGCAGATCGTCCAAGGTGTCGAGCCGCAGTCGCTGCGCGACAATCAGGTGCTGCGGCAGACCGTGGCCAGCGAATTGGCCGAGGTCCAAAACGCACTCGACTCGCTAATGGTCGATCGTCCCCGCCGGAACATCCTCCGCCGCCCGGCCGTGCAGCGAGAGGCGGCCTGATGGAATTGATCGTTCCGGCCGACGGGTCGCTGCGCTGTCTGTACGACGAGACCGTTGACCTGTCGGCGCTCGGACAGGTCACCATCCGCCGGGCCTCGCATGTGGAGCCGACCGATCAGGGCCAATGGCAGGCGGATCTGTCGCCGGTGGGCGGACCCGTCCTCGGACCGTTCACACTGCGCAGTGAGGCACTAGCGGCGGAAGTCAATTGGCTGCGGATGCATTGGCTCTTGGCTGCGGAAGTGCAGACCTAGCTCCGATCACGTCAACCCTTTCGTCCTGTTTTCTTGCGTTTTTCGGGCTCCGCATGCCGCAGGGCCCATGTTGTTCTCTGCGTCTCGTGACTATGTACGTTTTTCGCCGGGAGGATGCTTATGACCCAAGCCGAGTTGAATCGTGAGGTGGCGTACGCCACCGGAGAATCCGTGGGCACCATCGCCCAGATGGGATTCGTCGTCCTGACCCGCATCCCCATCGAACGTGAATCGCTCCACATCGATTGGGATCGGCTCGATGCTGACCGTCGCATCAGTTTGCACCGTCCGCGGGTCCGTGCCTGTGCGGCATAGGCCGCTTCGCTTGTTCGATCTCTCCCCTTCAGCCCGCTCGTCTTTGGAGCGGGCTTGGCACACGGCATGTGCCGACTTCTTTGAGGATTTGTCTTGTGATCACCCTCACGCGCCCTCTGGCCCGCCAAGTGCGGGCCGTCTTTCGTCATGCGCTCGGAACGTCGCCGCGCGGACCCTGTCCCGACGTGTCGCTCCGGGCCGATCAACACGGCTTGACCATCCGCTCGAAGAGCGACATGGCGGCCATCGAACGTTTCGTGCCGGGAGGGTACCCCCGCGTGTCACCACGCCCATGAAGAGTGCGCCGCAAAATTCCCGGCTGGGCCGCCTGCGGGCGGCCCAGCTGGTTCTTTTGTTTAGCTATCAGCGGCTCTAATCCGGCAAGTTTCCGCATGAGCGCCGCGCGGCGCAGAGATAGAGATGTGGGTGCACTTCCTCATCAATCAGCCGAAGCGCGCCCCACGTAATTCCCCCCGACCGGTATGGAGGGTTGACAAGGTTATTGTCGAAACCTTGACAGCCCTATTGTCTGAATTGACAAGGTTACTGTCTGACACCACGCTCCTTGCTTACACGTCCAGGTTGCGGACTTCCAAGGCGTGCTTTTCGATGAATTCGCGGCGGGGTTCGACTTTGTCGCCCATCAGGATGCGGAACATGTCGTCGGCGGCGCCGGCGTCGCGCATGCTGACTTGGATCAAGGTGCGGTTGGCGGGGTCCATGGTGGTTTCGCGGAGTTCCTCCGCGTTCATTTCACCCAAACCTTTGAAGCGGGTCACCTGCAGACCCTTTTCGCCGGCGGCGCGGATCGCGGGCAGCAGGCCGCGGAGGTCGGCCAGCGGGATTTCGTTTTCGCCGCGGCGAAGGATGTAACGCGGGGTCTCGATCCCGGTCCGCTCTTGCGGGATCAGCGATTGAATATCGAAGTTCATCGCCGCCAAGTCTTTCAAGCCGGCATTGACCGTGCGGACTTCGTGCAGTTCGGTAATGTGTACCTGAACCGCAGGGTGCTCGCCACCGTTGCCTTCGGCCGGGGACGATTCGCCCACCGCGGCCTCTTTGCCGGTGGCTTTTTCCTGCTGTTGCAGGAACTCGTCCAGCTGCTCGCGGGCCGTAAACCAGTATTCGTTACGACCGTAAAATACGTGAAATACGGGCAGGCGGCCAGTCTGGACGTCCATCCGCTCGACGTGCATCTTGACGCTGATGCCACGCCGCTCGAGGGCGATCAGGCCCTCTTCCATCGAGGCCAGCGTATAACACAAACGCTGCATTTCCTCGCCTTCGATCCGCCGTCCGTCTCCTGGATCGAGGCTGGCATTGGCCAGGCCTTTCTCCAGCAATTGGGACTTCATGTCCTCTTCGGTATGCACGTAGTACGTGTCGGTCTTGGATCGGACGCGGAACAAGGGCGGTTGGGCGGCGTACACGTGGCCCTGCGAGATCAACTGGTACATCTGCCGGTAGAAGAAGCACAAGAGCAGGGTGCGAATATGCGAACCGTCCACGTCGGCATCGGTCATGATGATGATCTTGTTGTAGCGGCGTTTGGCCACGTCCTGTTCTTCGCCGATTCCGATCCCGATCGCCTGGATCATGCTCTGGACTTCTTCGTTGGCCAGCACCTTGTCTTCGCGCGACTTGTACGCATTGATGATCTTGCCGCGCAACGGCAGGATGGCCTGAAAATCACGTAGCCGGCCGCCTTCGGCGCTGCCGCCGGCCGAATTGCCCTCCACCAGGTACAGTTCGCAACGTTCCATTTCCTTGCTGATGCAGTCCCGCAGCTTGCCCGGCAAGCCACCGCCGCCGAGCACGGACTTGCGTTTCCGCAACATGTCCTTGGCCTTCCGGGCCGCTTCCCTGGCTTCGGCCGCCAGAACGCCCTTGCGGACCAGCGTCTTGGCTGTTTTCGGGTTTTCTTCCAGGTACTTGGTCAGCGCATCGCCCACCGCCGAATTGATGATGCCTTCCACCTCGCCATTGCCCAATTTGGTCTTCGTCTGGCCTTCGAACTGCGGGTGCGGAACGCGGACGGAGATGATCGCCGTCAAGCCTTCGCGGAAATCGTCGCCGGAGGGCGTCAAGTCCTTGAACAGGTTTTCCTTTTTGCCGTAGTTGTTCATGGACCGCGTCAACGCGGAGCGGAATCCGGAGACGTGCGTGCCGCCTTCGATGGTGTTGATGTTGTTCACGTACGAGTGTACGTTTTCCGTGTACTCGGCCGTGTACTGCAAGGCCACTTCGAAGCCCGTCCCTTCGACCTCGCCGGAAAAGAACATCACGTCGCGGTGCAACGGATCGCTGGTGCGGTTCAAGTGTTCGACGTACTCGACGATCCCGCGCTCGAAGTAGAACTCTTCGCCTTCGTTCACACGCTCATCGCGGTAGCGGATCCGGACGCCGGAATTCAGAAACGCCAACTCTTGGAGCCGCTTGTACAGCGTGTCGAAGTTGTACTTGCTCGCTCCAAAGACGGTGGCATCGGGCTTGAACGTGGTCTTCGTCCCGCGTTTCTTGCTGGCACCGATACGTTTAACCGGACCGGTGGGAATCCCCCGTTCGTATTCCTGCTGGTAGACATGCCCGTCGCGGTAAACTTCGACTTCGCTCCACTGCGACAAGAAGTTGACCACGGTCACACCCACCCCGTGCAAACCGCCGGAGGTTTGGTAAGCTCCTTTTTCAAATTTGCCGCCGAATTTCAGGACGCACATCACGCCTTCGAGCGTGGACATCTCGCGGCCCATTTCCTTGGACAGCTGCTCGTGCGGCTCGACCGGGATCCCGCGGCCGTCGTCTTCGACCGTTACCGAACCGTCCGTGTTAACGGTCACGTTGATGTTCTTGGCATAGCCGGCCATGGCCTCGTCGATCGAGTTGTCCACCACTTCGTAGACCAAGTGGTGCAGCCCCCGGGCCGTGACATCGCCGATGTACATTGCCGGCCGTTTGCGCACGTGCTCCCAGTCGGACAGGTGCTGCAAGTCCTCCGAGCCGTATTCTTCGTCACCACGCTGGAGGATGAACTCGGGGGCGGCCGCTGGGGTTGCAGGTGCAGGTGGAATGTCGCTGGGGATCTGCTGGTCAGTCGTATCTTCCGCCATGAGTGTTTTCCGTCCGTGAATGGGAGGTTTCAATGCCGATTGAGTGTTTTCGGGGGCGGGCTCAGACGTACAGAATTCAATTTTCGCCAAGCCGGGTCGTCCCGCATTGCAGGGCTTTCTTACGGCGAAAATTGAATTCTGTACGTCTGAGCCCTTAGTCCACCGGCCCGACGCGGAATTTTACGTCCCGGACCTTCAAGTCGGGAGCGAGCCGGGTCAGTTCTGCGATCAATTTCTTTTTGCGAAACGTCAATTCCTGCACGACGGCCGAGTTGCGAACGAACACTTCCAACACGCCGCGGCGGATGTTGCCTGCCACCGTGTGGGCTGCCAAGGCAGAACCAGCGGCGACCCGCCAAGCTTCCGCACAAGCGGCGGAGGATTGGACCTGCGCATAACCACGGCGCGTTATCAAATCGTTCACGAGGTCGGCGATCCGCTTCGGACCGGCACGATAACGCTGGCGGCTGGTAATGTCGCCGCAGATCGCGCGCAGTTCGTCATCTTTTTCCGCCATGCCATCCTGCCTTAACCCCGGTTCCCGCTTGCGGGCGATCGTGGCATCGCAAGCTGGAAGCTTACGCCACTTGTTGCTTACGCCCGGTCGCGGGCCAGGGGCATGACGACGTAGCCGTAACCGTCCTCGGTCAAGAATAACGCGGCACTCTCCTGATTCTCGATCTCGATCGTAAACCCGCGTTCCTGGTCCAGGGCCCGCAGGAAGTCGGACACAAAGCGGTGATCTAGCGTCACAGCAATCGGTTCGCCATCATACGGAATTGGCAATTCGATCCGCGACTCGCCCACTTCCGCCGCACTGGCCACCAGCACCAACTTGCCTTCGCCGAATTGGAAATCGATGCCGCGGCTGTCCTCGTCCGTCACAATGGCCGCTTGACGCAAGGCCGAATAAACCGGCCCCACCTGAACGTCGATCCGCACCGCTTGCGTGCGTTGCGGAAACACGTCGCGCCATTTCGGGAAGCGGCCTTCGACCAGGCGCGAATAGATCGTCGATTTGGGCGTCTTGATCAGGACGTCGTTGGGCCGAGCGGCCACTTCGATTTCCGCATCCAACTCGGTCAGGGCCTTTTCAATCAGTTGCATCGAGCGATGCGGGACGATCGTCATCGTATCGCCGGTGGTGTGCCCGCCGACGGCCTGGGCCGAACCTTCCATTTTGGCCAGCCGGCGTCCGTCCGTTGCTACCGCCGTGATTTTGTCCTCATCCATCTCCAGCAACACACCGCCCAAGGCGTAACGGCTGCTTTCCGTGTCCGTCGCGAACAGCGTGCGGTGAATCAATTCTTTGAACAGCCGCGCGGACACTTTGTGGTACTTCTCTTCCTCGAATCCCGTCACGATGGGAAATTCATCCGGGTTCTGGACGGGCAGCTTGAACTGGCTGCGGTCACCACGGATTTGCACGCCCTTGGCATCCACTTCCAGCCGCAAGGTCTCATCCGAACTTTCCCGCAAGATGGAGCCAAACCGGCTTACCGGCAAGACGACGCTGCCGGGAGCCTGGACCTCTAAGCCTTCGACTTGGATGCGAACGCCCATTTCCAAATCGGTGGCCATGAATACGGCCCCTTGTTCTTGGACTTCGAGTTTCACGTTCTGCAGGATCGTCTTGGGACTGCGGGCCGGTGCCACCAACGCTGCCGTTTGGAAGGCCGACCAAAGCTGCTCTCGATTACAACTGATCTTCATGTTTCCGCGCCTCTGGATTCAGTTACGGTTGCTACTTCTTCTTCTAGTTTGTTCATTGACAGTAGTAATAGTCTTGGAGCTCCGCCTGTCGATAGCTCGCATTTTGCTTCACGTAAGTTTCCTTACCAACGCCAGTTAAGCGTTACACAAAGCTAGTGGAAAACGTGTCGGCCCAACGTCGACGGATCGTCGGTGCCGTGTCGTCAGCCGTCGATCGAAAGGTCGGCGAATGCGTTCGTGTCACAACTTGCCGACGGGTGTCGACCGCTGTCGACAAGGATCGAACACGTTTTCCACGGATGCTGCGGGGATCTCCTCCATGCTCAGTCGGTGCTCAATTGATGCGTCAAGTCGGTTACGGCCTGCCGGATCGACGGATCGGTTTCGAGCAGCGATTCCGTTTTGCGGCAGGCATGTAGAACGGTCGTGTGATCGCGGTTGCCAAAATGGCGCCCGACGCTTTCCAGGCTGTTGGCTGTCAGTTGGCGGGCCAGGAACATCGCCACACCACGTGCCCGGACCACGCGCTGCTGGCGAGTTTTGCCCTTCAGTTCCGTCGCGCGCAGGTTGAAATACTTGGAAACCTGCCTGGTGATGGACTGCAGTTGCGGTTCGTCGCTGCCGGCAGCAGGCAGCAAGTATCGGCGCAATTGTTGTTCGTCGGTCGAGATGTCGCCGTCCAGGGAAAACCGCTCCAGGCGTACGAGCGTTTGCAGCAGCCTCGGCACGGTGGCCGGTTTGAGGGCGTCGGTCAGGGCGTCGGACGCCACCAGGTCCACGACGCGTTCCGGCAACGAGAATCCTCGGGTGGCTACCAGCGAGCGAAGGATCAGGCGTCGGGCGTCGGGACCGGGCGGCTGGAGAGGAACCGTCAAGCCGGCCGCGAGACGACTGGCGAGAGCTGGCACCAGCGTTGTTGTCTCGGCGGGCGAATGAGGCAACGTTACGACGAGGCGCTGACGGTTAGCCAACAGCACGTCCAAGGTGCGGACAAGTTCGTTCTGGGCAGCCGTCTTCTCGCCGACTTCGTGCAAATCGTCGATGGCCAGAAGGCCAACGCGGCGATACTTCGAGCGAAGATCGGCAAGCGAATCGGTCTCGATCGCGTGGGCGTAATCGCGGGCAAAGTCGGCACCGGTGGTGATCACCGCTTTGGACGATTTGTTGTCCCGCTTCCAACGTGTGGCAACCAGTTGCACAAGCAACGATTTGCCGGTGCCGGTCGGACCAAAAAAAACAACCGGGTTGTATTTGGGAGGCGTCTGACAGAGGGCCTCGACTGCAGCCGGTACGAGTAAATTCTCGGAGCCGCCAATGTATTCCGGCAGCATCGACGCGGGGGCATTTTTCCACGCGGTGCGGGTTGTGTCGTTGGCTGCAGATTTGATCGAGAACACACCGCCGACCATGTTGATGCCGTATCGGTTCTCAGGTGGAACGGGAACGTCAAACTCAAGCCGCAAATTATAATCATTTTTGCGTTTATGACGAGACGAGGTAAGGTGCGAACAGGGGTTGTTCGAGCGGATACTCGAACTGAACGCATTCATGGGATGCGGACGCACCCGAAAAGGACACCGCGTCGACCGACGCGAACAGCGGCTTAAAAAGTTAAAGCCTTATTTAAGATAAGGTACGTTTAATAGCTTAAGCTGTTTTATTAGCAGTGTTTCAAACTTGGGTATTCTTCCTTAAAGTCTTGACACAATTGCAGATAAGACGAACTGCATCGGCGACATTCGACGCCGCTGAATCGGCTCCAAGGCTGAGGCGAATGGATCCGGAAGTGATTTCTTTGGACAGGCCCATGGCCAGCAGTACAGGAGAGAGTTCACTGGAACCGCTGGCACACGCAGAACCGGCGGAACAAGCGATGCCGGCCAGATCGAGCGCCATCAAGAGCGCTTGGCGTTCGACTCCCGGAAAAGACAGATTTATTGTATGGGGAAGGCGGGCAGCGGCTGCACCGTTGATCACCACGTCAGGGATTTCCGCCCGAATGGCGTTCTCGAGCTGATCCCGCAACGCCGTCATTCGTTGCTGCCGCGAGGCAGATTCTTCCTCCCACAGTTCCAATGCTCGACTCAAACCGACGGCCAAAGCCACCGATTCGGTACCGGGGCGAAGTCCCTCTTGTTGAAAGCCGCCGAACAGGATAGGGGCTAGCCGCGCATCGGGACGCAGGATCAGAGCCCCGATTCCGCGAGGCCCGTGGAATTTATGCGCGGCGAGCGACATGGCGGCAACGCCCAGGTGGTGGAAGTGGACAGGCAACTTGCCGACGACTTGCACGGCGTCGGTGTGCAGTGGAACGCCGACCTCGGCGCACATTTCTGCCAGTTCTGAAACCGGCTGCAAAACGCCCGTTTCGTTGTTGCCCAGCATGACGCTGACCAACCGGGTGTCCTTGTTGAGCAGTTCCCGCAGATGGTCGATCTGGACGACTCCGTCGTGCGACACGCGGATGCGTTGTACGTCGAAGCCAAGTCGGATCAGCTGTTCCGCCGGACCGACGATGCTGGGATGTTCGATCGCGGAGATGATCACGCGTCCGGGAGGCCGTCCGGCGAGGCCCAACAGGGCCAAGTTGTTGGCTTCGGTGCCGCCGCTCGTAAACAGAATCCGGTCGGCATGCATGTCCGAAAGGTGACAACCGAGGATTCGGCCGACCGTGTCTCGAGCTTGTTCGAGGACGCGTCGCGTCTGCCGGCCAGGGCGATGCTGACTGGCCGGATTGACATGCCCGGCCAGATGGCATTCGTAGATCGCTTGAGCTACGCGTGGGTCGATGCGAGTGGTAGCGTTGTTGTCCAGGTAGATCGGATCCATCCAGGTATTGTGGAGAATCGCGGCTGTGGATGGCAAGCCGGCAAGCCGGAATCAGCGGATAGACTGGCTGGCCAGGCGATGGGCGAGTGAGTAAGATGGGTCGGACGAGGGATAGGCGGCTCAGACGCTGTCGCCTGAACTCCCTGAGCTGTGACACATGGTGGGATAGGCTTCCAGCCTGTCAATCCTCCGTGAAATCATGACAGGCTGGAAGCCTATCCCACGGCACGAGCATGAGCGAACCCCTGCTGGCCCCGACGTTCCTGTTTCATTTTTCCATTCCCTGCCGTCGTTGCGATCCGCTCTGGCCGGCCAAAAATGTGGAACTGGGTCCGCAGTACGCATTGCCCAGTTTTGGCGAATTGGAGGGGCGGCCCAAGTTTGCCGATCTCCGGGCGGCGTGGAGCGAGGAGGGGCTGCTGTTTACGCTGCAGGTTTCCGGCAAGCAGCAGCATGTCTGGTGCCGTTCGTCGCGGATCGAAGACAGCGACGGGCTGCACGTCTGGATCGATACGCGGGACACGCACAACATCCATCGGGCCAGCCGATTTTGTCATCGATTCGTATTTCTTCCGACCGGGGGCGGATCTTCGGACAACGAACCGCTGGCGCGGCTGGTGCCCATCAACCGGGCCCGCGAGGAACCCAAGTCGGCGGCCGATTCGGTGTTTCGCATCCGCTCAAGCATTCATTCTGGCGGATACACCTTGCAGGCCCTGATTCCCACCAGCGCGCTGACCGGGTACGAACCGTTGGAGCATCCGCGGCTCGGATTCACGTATGCCGTGGTCGATCGCGAGTTGGGCTGGCAGACGTTGACGATGGGATCCGAGTTTCCGTTCGACGAGGATCCGAGTCTCTGGGGAAGCTTGGAATTGGTTGCTGTTGAGTAGGAGCTTTGCGTACAATGCGCCTTGCTGAGGCAAGACCCCCAAACCCTTGGAGCAGACCCGTGTCCCATTCTGTCCGTTCTCGTTATCGGGTTCCGTTCGCGATGACGCTGATGGCCGTCTTGGCCCTGAGCGTGCTTCCGGCCGTGGGGGCGGAATCGCCCTCGAACACGGCCCTCGTGCCAGTGCCCAAGCTGGAGAATGACAGCTACGACTGGTACGCCCGGCATGAGGCGGTGCTCAAGGTCAAGGATCAGATCCAGCCCGAGATCGTCATGATCGGCGACTCGATCACCCATTTCTGGGGCGGACCGCCCGAGCTGGGCAATCAACGCGGACCGCTGGCCTGGAAGGACCTGTTCGGCCAGCGGCGAGTCTTGAACCTGGGCTTCGGCTGGGACCGCACGCAAAACGTCCTGTGGCGACTGGACCACGGCGAGTTCGAAGGTCTACGCCCGCGGTACGTCGTGATCAACATCGGCACCAACAACTTTTCCGCCACGTCGAATGCCCGCGCCAACACGCCGGCTGAGGTCGCCGAAGCGATTCAAACCATCTGCACCCGCATCCGCACGAAGTCTCCGGAATCGCGGATCATCCTGATGGGCGTTCTCCCGCGGGGTGCAAAGCCCGACGACCCGTTCCGCGCGAAGATCCAGGAACTCAACAAACTCTTGGCCGAAGTCGGCAAGGCTCCCGGCATCACCTTCCTCGATATCGGCCCGCGGTTTCTGCTGCCCAACGGCGAGTTGCCGCGCAACCTGATGAGCGACTTTTGCCATCCGACCGAGGAAGGCTATGCGATCTGGGCTGCTGCCTTGAAGCCCTTGCTGCAAGACGCCGGATCGTCGCCCGGGGTCGGCGCGGCACCCTTGGAGCCTGAGAAGCTTCCCCTCTGGTCCGGCCGAGCACCTGTGGGCGACGGGCAGTTCGAGGCGGTGGCCGCCTCGATTACCACCGGCGGGCTAACGCCGGCCGCTCGCCGAGAACGCGATGGCCAGTTCGAGGCGGCCACCGCCGCGATCACCGTGCATCGACCGGTTCCCGAGGCGGCCAACAGAGCGGCCATCGTGATCTGCCCGGGCGGCGGGTATGGCGGCCTCGTGACCGGCGCCGAAGGGCACGGCATCGCAAAGTGGCTCAATGCTCATGGTATCGCGGGGATCGTGCTGGAGTATCGGCTTCCCAAGGGCAGGCCCTTCGTACCGCTGCTGGACGCACAGCGGGCCATCCGCATGGTTCGAGCCAACGCCCAGCAGTGGGCCATTGCCCCGAACCGTATCGGCGTCATCGGATTCTCGGCGGGCGGGCACTTGGCTTCCACCGCCGGGACCCACTTTGACAGCGGCGATCCCCAAGCGGCTGATCCGATCGATCGCGTGAGTTCCCGCCCGGATTTCGCGATCCTGATCTATCCCGTGGTCACGATGGGCGAGATGACCCACGGTGGGTCCAAAGTCAACTTGCTGGGGCGTGATCCGAAGCCCGAGTTGGTAGGGTTGTTTTCCAACGAGAAGCAAGTGACCGGACAGACGCCGCCGATGTTCCTAGCTCACGCCAAGGATGACACGGCGGTCGTACCGGACCACAGCCGGATGCTGTACGAAGCGCTCCAGGCCCACAAGGTGGCTACGGAGTACCTGGAGCTGCCCTCCGGCGGTCACGGACTGAACGGTTACAAGGGTCCGATGTGGGATGCCTGGCAGGCCAAGTCGCTGGAATGGATGGCCGGGCAGAACATGATTCCGCAAGGATCCCGAGAGGCGAACGGCGGGACGTGAGCCCGCCGGTTTTCGGCATGCCCGCGGAGACAATACACCGATGGGCTGACGCCCACCGTTCGCCTGAGTCCAAGGAGAACGTCGCGTTTGCCCGTTGCACAACCCCCATCGCTGAGGCCCGCTGATTATGAGCAGTCGTTTGTGCGTCCTCACGTTTTTCACGACCCTGGCTATCGGCCCCGGTTTGCGGGCCGGATCGCCGGTTGATTTCCAGACGGAGGTGCAGCCGATTCTGCACGAGCACTGTACGGTGTGCCACGGCGTCGACGCCGAGCAGCGTCAAGGAGGCTTGCGGCTGGACCAGCGGGAAGCGGCGCTCCGAGGAGGCGATTCAGCAGCGCCGGTCATCGTCCCCGGTAAGCCGGACGACAGCGAATTGGTCCGCCGAATCACGTCGACGGACGCGGATGTCGTCATGCCGCCGCCGAGCCACCAAAGACCGTTGTCGGCGAGACAGATCGAGACGCTGCAGCGGTGGATTGCCGACGGAGCCGCTTACCAATCGCACTGGGCCTTTGTTCCTCCGCGAAAGTCGCCGCTGCCGGACGTCGGTGTGCCGCATCCGGTGGATGCCTGGGTGCTGGCCCGGCTGCGGGAACTGGAAATGCCGCCGTCGCCGGAAGCCCCGGCCTGGGCGTTGTGCCGGCGCTTGTATCTGGACTTGATCGGTCTGCCGCCATCGCCGGAAGAATTGAAGGAATTCGAGCAGCAGGGCTACGACACGACGGTCGAAACGTTGCTGGCCAGCGAACGGTTCGGCGAAAAGTGGGGCCGGCAGTGGATGGACGTCGCCCGATATTCCGATACGAACGGTTACGAGAAGGATTTGCAGCGGGAACAATGGGCCTGGCGGGATTGGGTGATCAGCGCCCTGAACCACGACATGCCCTACGATCAGTTCTTGATCGAGCAGGTCGCCGGTGACTTGCTGCCGGACGCCGCGCAGTCGCAGATCATCGCCACGGGCTTTCTGCGGAACAGCATGATCAACGAGGAAGGGGCGATCGTGCCGGAGCAGTTCCGCATGGTCGAGATGTTCGACCGGATGGATTGCCTCGGCAAGGCGATCCTCGGCTTGACGACGCAGTGCGCCCAATGCCATTCGCACAAGTTCGATCCGCTGACGCAAGACGAATATTATGGGATGTTCGCCTTCCTGAATAACACGTACGAAGCCCGGTCATGGGTCTATACGGCGGAACAACAGGAACAGATCGCCGATATTGGCAGCAAGATCGCGGATGCGGAAAGGCGGCTGAAAGCGAGCCGTCCGCAGTGGCTGCAGGAACTGGCCGCCTGGGAACAGAATCTGGCCGCACGACAAATCGCCTGGGAACCGTTGGTGGCCACGCTGCTGGAAACCATCAGCGGCCTGAACCATCCCACGCAGGAAACGGACCTGTCGATTCTGATGCAAGGTCACACCAGCGGCGATGTGTTCTTGATCGCCTCGCCGAAGCTGGACGGCGTGACCGGATTGCGGCTGGAAGCGCTCCATCATCGCGATCTGCCGCACACCGGACCGGGCCGCAGCCGGTTGGGTACGTGGGCACTGCAGGAACTCGAAGCGTTTGTCAAACCGCCCGGCAGCCCCGACTGGACCAAGCTGAAACTGGTTAACGCGACCGCGGACTTCTCGGAACCGTTGCAGAAACAGGCCGACGGCAAGAAAGCCAGCGGACCAGTGGCGCATCTGATCGACAACACGGACGACACGACGTGGAATGCCGACCGCGGCATCGGGCGCCGCAATCAGCCGTCCGTCGCCGTCGTGCAATTCGAGACGCCGCTGACGTATCCGGAAGGCGCGCAACTGAAGATCGCCTGGCGGAACACGGATATGCTGGGCTGCGCGCGGTTCAGCATCACACGGCAACCGTCGCCGGAAGCCCCGCCGGTCGATCATGGGGCGATGTTGGCGATCCAGACCGCGGCCGCGGAACGAACGCTCGAGCAGCAGGCTGCCGTCTTTGCCGCCTGGCGAGCTGGGCTCGCCGAAGCCAAGCCGTTCAACGACGAGATCGACGCCTTGATGAAATCGCTCCCTCAGGCGGCGACATCGGTTCTCCATCTGGCCGAGCGTGCCGCGGCCGATCCGCGACGAACGTATTTCCTGGACCGTGGCAATTGGGACAAGCCGCTACATGAAGTCCAACCGCAGGTCCCGGCGGCGTTTCATTCATTCCCCGAGGACGCGCCCCGCAATCGTTTGGGGTTCGCCCGCTGGCTGGCCGATGCCCGGTCGCCGCTGACAGCGCGGGTCGCGGCAAATCGCATCTGGCAGGCGATCTTTGGCGTGGGGCTCGTGGAAACGGCCGAGGACCTTGGCACGCGGGCGCCGGTTCCGGAATACAGGGAATTGCTCGATTGGCTGGCCGTCGATTTTTTGGAACACGGCTGGAGCCAGAAGCACCTGATCCGAACGATCGTGACCAGTGCCACGTATCGGCAATCTTCCCGCGTAACACCGGAGCAAGCCGAACGCGATCCGCGAAATGTCTGGTTGGCCCGCGGTCCGCGATTCCGCGCGGATGCCGAAGTCGTCCGGGACATCGCGCTGAGCGCATCGGGCCTGATCACACACAGGCTGGGCGGCCCCAGCGTGATTCCCCCGGTGCCGCAGAATGTCCTCGACTACAACTACACCTATCCGTCGTATTGGAAACCGGCGGAGGGTCCGGAGCGGTATCGCCGGACGGTGTACGGTTTCCGCAAGCGGTCGATGCCCGATCCGGTGATGTCGAATTTTGACGGTCCCAACGGCGACCTTTCGTGTGCCCGCCGGGTCCGGTCCAACACGCCGTTGGCCGCCTTGACGGCGTTGAACGAGCCGATCTTCAACGAAGCCGCGCGGGCCTTGGCGGTGCGGATTCTCCGTGCCGGCGGAGCGACGGACGCCCAGCGCGCCGAGCAGGCATTCCTGTTGTGTACGTCCCGCGCGCCGACCGCGGCGGAACGAGACGCCGTATTGGCATTGTTGGAATCGCGGCGCCAGCGACTGGCGGACGGTTGGTTGAGTGTCCGGGAGATTGCCACGGGAGATCCGGCGAAACTGCCGGAGCTGCCGGCAGGCACGACGCCTCAGGACGCCGCCGCGTGGACGCTGGCGGCACGCGTGTTGTTGAATCTGGATGAGACCATTTCCAAGAATTGAGTCCTGCGATGAATCTGTCACAACACCTTCAGGTCGCGCGTGCCCGCTATCTGAGCCGCCGCTGGTTTCTCCGCGACTGCGGCATTGGACTGGCCGGTATCGCGGCCAGTTCGCTGTGGGCCTCGGAGTCGGCCGGTGCCGCCGGTGAAAATCCACTCGCCCCGCGAAAACCGCATTACCCGGCGAAGGCCAAGCGGGTGATCTACATGTTCCAGGCTGGCGCGCCGAGCCAACTGGAATTGTTCGATCCCAAGCCGGAACTCGCGAAGCGCAACGGTCAATTGCCGCCGCCGGAATTGCTGAAGGGCTACCGGGCGGCGTTCATCAATCCTAATTCGGCGCTGCTCGGTCCCAAGTTTGCCTTCGCACGGCACGGCCAATGCGGCATGGAGTTGAGCGAAGTCCTGCCGCACACGGCGAAAATTGCCGACGACATCTGCCTGATCCGCTCGCTGCAGACCGAGGCCGTCAATCACGCCCCGGCGCAGATCATGATGAACACCGGCTCGCAGCTGTTCGGCCGTCCCAGCTTCGGCTCGTGGACCTTGTACGGCCTGGGCAGCGAATCCGCCGACCTGCCGGGCTATGTCGTGCTGACCAGCGCCAAGGGAACCAGCGGCGGGGCCAGCAACTACGGCTGCGGCTTCCTGCCGACCATGTACGGCGGCACGCCGTTGCGCAGCGCGGGAGACCCGGTCCTGTACCTTTCCAATCCGGCTGGCATCGACGGCGAGACGCAGCGGGCTTCGCTGGACACGCTGACGAAACTGAATCAATTGGCCCTGGACACGGTGGGAGATCCCGAGATTGCGGCCCGCATCCAGAGCTACGAAATGGCGTATCGCCTCCAGACCAGCGCTCCCGAACTGATGGACCTGGGCCAAGAGCCGCCCTCGGTCCTCGAACGTTACGGTGTGAAAGACCCCAAGGAAGCGAGCTATGCCCGCAACTGCCTGCTGGCGCGGCGCCTGGTCGAACGCGGCGTGCGGTTTGTGCAGCTGTTCCACGAAGTGTGGGACCAGCACGGCAACCTGACCAATGGCGTCAAGCAGAACGCGCTTGATACCGACCGGGCTAGTGCGGCCCTCGTTTCCGATCTCAAGGAGCGCGGCCTGTTGAACGACACGCTTCTGATCTGGGGCGGCGAGTTCGGCCGCACGCCAATGGTGCAGGGAGGCAACGACGGCCGCGATCACCACAACCGCGGTTTCAGCGTATGGCTCGCCGGCGGCGGTGTGAAGGCCGGCTACATCCACGGCCAGACCGATGAACTCGGGTTCAATGTCGCGGAGGACCCGGTTCACGTTCACGACCTGAACGCGACGCTGCTGCACCTGCTGGGCTTGGACCACCTGAAGCTCACGTTCCGCTTTCAAGGCCGGGATTACCGGCTGACCGACGTCCATGGCCGAGTTGTTCAGGAGATCCTTGCAGCAACGGAGCCTGCTGCCTGAGGGACTGATATGCTGGTAGAATTGGAACAGGAGATTTACCAGTTTCGAGGAGGACGACCATGACGTTGATCAAAGCCACGATCCGAGGCGGACGCTTGGAAGTCGACGTGCCGGTGGATTGGCCCGATGGCACCGAGGTCGAAGTCCACCCGCTTGAGCAAGGAAGTCCGGGCGACGCGGACATGATGTCAGCCGAGGAAATCGCCCAAACACTGTCGGCCATGGACGAAGTGGAACCGCTGGAAATAGCTGACGCGGAACGGGCGGCGTGGGAAGCCGAACGCGAAGCCCGCATGCGGCGCGAGAAAGCGAGGTTCATGGAGCACGCCGAAAGCTTGCGGAGGGAGTGGGAGTGACGCGATTCCTCTTGGACACGAATATCGCCGGCCATTACATCAACCGGCGCCACGGCGTCTTCGAACGCGCTCGCATCGAAGTCGCCAACGGCAATCCGATCGGCATTGGCATCCCGGTCCTGGCCGAACTGGTCGCCGGCATCGAGCACAGCAGCAGCCGCGACCGCAACATGAAAAGGCTGAAGACGGTGCTTGCGTCCCTACGACTTTGGCCCTTCGACTCGCCCGCCGCCTTCGAGTACGGCCGCATCTACGCCGAACTGGCGCGTCTCGGCCGCCCCATCGGCGCCGTGGACATGATGATCGCCGCCATCGCCAAGACACTGGACAACTGCACGGTCGTTTCCAGCGACAGTGACCTTTCAGCCGTTCCAGGGCTGAGCGTTGAAGACTGGCGGTCGTAGAGCCCGACCACTTTGAAACTCGACGCCGACCAGATCGTTGCCGCGAAAGAACGGTGCAACGTCGAGCATTCAAGTGACGCTTGGTGCGTTCAACGACCAGGCCACCAACCAAGCCGCAGCCTTGGACTGCTAGCGGGTCGAACGGCTGCTGGAACTGAACCACCCGGCGCTCTGCGACATTGCGAAATCACCATCTGGCGGTCCACATCCCGTACCCGATGTGGGACCACCGGCAACTTCGCCCACTGGTCGTTCGCCCATCCGTGGGTGCGGTTATCGGCCGCCCCGCGAGCGTCTGACCCGGGTGGACGACGGAAGCTTTCGCTTGACGGGTTGCGGGAATAGCCTAGACCGGAAGCTGCCCAGCAAGACCGAACCGGCCCCCTAGCGCGGTCGAGCCGCACCTCAGTTTTTATCACATCGGCAACCTCGCGGGCGGCGAAACGCTGTAATGTGTTGGTTGGTGGGACAGCAGAACATTCAGTTTTCTTTCCTGGGTGCGACGAGCGACCGGAAAGGTAGAATGCCCTTGTTCGACCGCGGTTTTTTCGTCGTCTGCCGAGTGTTGTTTGCTGGTTACATCTTTGAGATAATGTTGAGGCGGCAGAATATATCCGGCGGCTATCGAGAGAATCGACACCATTGAGGCGGCGAAATGAAAGCACTACTCGTCAGGATCGGCGTGGACCAGTCATACGGCGGCTGGAACGCGCCCGTCGATGCCGAGGGGCGTTTCGTCTACGTTCCGATCCCCGAGAGTCCCGGCACGCGCTTTCATGCGGGACTTGATCGTCGCTACAGCGAAACGCTGCCTGCCCTTCAGCGGTTTTGCCGGGATCATAACTGCGACCTCTGCGGCGACCTGCGGTTCCCGCAGGAACTACTCAAACGGAGCATGCATCTTGATCCGGACTTCGACTGCCTGACGTATGGCGACGAGGGCGGTCGACGGGGTGCCGGGATGGTGGACATGGTCGACGGAGACATGCTGGTGTTTTACGGCGGTCTGCGCCCGGTCCACGAGTGCGAACACAGGCTTGTCTACGCCCTGTTGGGCATGTACGTCGTTGCGGAAGTGGTTCCGGTAGCCAAGATACCGCCAGAGCGATGGCACGAAAACGCCCATGTCCGCAAGGTCAAGCGTGGGGAGACCGACATTGTTGTGCGGGCGAAGCCCGGCGTGTCTGGGCGGTTCGACCGATGCTTACCCATTGGGGAGTGGCGCGACGGCGCGTATCGCGTTCGAAACGACGTGCTCGATGCGTGGCGCGGACTGTCGGTGAAGAACGGCTTCATCCAGCGCAGCGCGGTGCCGCCGTCGTTCAGCCAACCCAAAAAGTTCATGGGCTGGCTGCGGAAGCAGCGAATTCGACTCATCGCGAGGAATATGTGACATGGCGAAAAAGATCTTCTTCGTCCACTTGCGCCGTCCGAAGAACTCGGAAGACCAGCGTACCGATCCTTTTTACGAAAAAGGCAGCTTTGGATGCACGGGGTGCCATTCCAGGAACCTCCTTCATCCGAAGAATGCCGCGAAGCTTAAAGGCGCGCGGCTTGCGTTTATCCAAGGGGGAGAGCTCGGATCGCGTTTGGTGCTCCTGACGCCGCCCATCACGGTCGTGAAGAAGTGGATGAAATACGACAAAGGGAAGTGGGTGCGGATTTGCGAGGTGAGGTGGAAACCAACGGATATGCCACTCAAGTACGCCGAGGCGCCTGTCCTTATTTCCAATGACGGTTACACCGACTTTCCATCAGTCAAGAAGTTTGTGCTCACAGCTCACAGCCCTTCCCTTGTAAGCGGCTTATCGAGCCTTGTCCGTGCATGGACGGGGGAACTCGACGAGCCCATGGCGAACGAGGTTTACGACAAATGGCGGGAAGCGGTTGCATCCGGTGCAGGCATCGCATCTCAGTACCACGAGACAATGTTCCCTCCGCCGCGAAAGCCCGACCCCACTCGCAAGAGTCGCAAGGCGACTTACCGGAATATGATCAAAGAGCTGGTTGCCGACATCGACGGCGCGGAGGGCGGCCTGCCAACTCAAGTGCCGCTGGAAACAAAAGTCCGCACTTGCGGCGGCGTGTCTCGATGCCGCAAGCCGGTTCGCCGGGTTGGACGGTGCATCTGAGCGCCGACGCGGGCCGGATCTGGTCGGCCGGCCAGTTGCTCCACGCCGGGCCCTCCGCCTATTCCGACCTGGCTGTCGCCGCCGCCGGCGCGATCTAGTGTGTCTATGAGCGCGGCCGGAAATCGCCCTACGAGCAGATTGCCGTGACCCGCTGGAAACCCGAAGAGTTGCTCGTGTCTCACCGTCGCCGTTGGCTCCGGATTGAACGGGCCAAGGGCCGCCGCGCGCGGTACAATGTGGGCAGCTGTAATCTTCCGGAGAGATCATCGCGGGCGAGCAAAGGCAAGCCAGGATGAAGACTCTCCGGCTCAGGTTCGAGTTGGTGTCGGGCTGACGATGACGACGGGCAGCCTGTGGTCGTACAGGGTGGTTGCCCCCTCCAACAGATTGCCGTATGATGCGAAAATGCCGACCGTATTACGGAGCGGACCATACCGGTTTTTCTTTTACGCGGGCGACCAAGATGAACCGCCGCACGTCCACGTCGAGCGCGACGAGGGCGAAGCCAAGTTCTGGCTCGATCCGGTGCGGTTGGAGCGTAGTCACGGCATTCGGGGCAAAGACATCAACCGGATTCAAGAGCTGGTTGAAGAGCATCAAGTTGCGTTATTGGAGGCGTGGGATGAGTTCTTCCACGGTTGACACCGAAGTGGCGATGGCCCTTGGCGTACGTGTAACCGACGATTTGTTATCGATCGACTTGTCCGATGGTCGAACAATCGAAGCGCCGTTGGCTTGGTATCCGCGGCTGGCTCACGGAACGGCCAAGGAGCGTAAGGCTTGGCGTCTCATTGGCGGGGGTCGAGGCGTGCATTGGCCAGACCTCGACGAAGACATCAGCGTCAAGAATCTGCTCGCGGGTCGACCGTCCGGCGAAAGCCAAGCGTCGCTCAAGAAGTGGCTGACGTCGCGGGAAGGGAAGAAGACAATCCGTCAGCGCCCCAGAGCGTAACGAGGATGCCAAACCAGACACGAATAGTCTCCCCAGGCCCGCATGATCGTACCGTCCGCACCGCCGACGGCCAGATTCTTCACGCCCCCGTCAACTGGGACTTGCTGCCACCCGGTGATGCTGCGTTGACCCGGCGCGTCAAGGCAGGCGGGCCGGCCTGGACCATCCAGGAGAAGAAAGGCCGCAAGCTGTTTTCGTTGGGCGTCTGGGCGCCCGCAGAGCGGATCGCAGCCGTCCGCTCCGAATTGGCAGCGGAACGCGCGACGGACTCGTACGCCAAACGCCGCGCGGCGGATGTCGCCAGGCGGGAACGCAAGCAAACCGAGTATGTCGAAGACTTTCGCGGGGCGGTTTTGGCGTTCCTCGATTTTGCTCCCGGCCATGCCGAATTGGCCGAAAGACTCGCCGACGCCGTGACGCAACATGCCACGCCGGTCGGCAGTGGGACCGTGGCGCGCACGCAGCGGATTCCCATCGAGCGGCGGGCCGAATCGGCCGTGATCGCTTGGTTACGGCACTCGACGACCGCGTATGACAACATGAAAATCGCCCGCGTCAAAGGGAAACGCCGGGAGGTCCGCCGCATGTTGGCCGAACAATCGCGTCGGCTGCTGGAGAAATACCGCGCCGGGGACGCGGTTGACCCGGCCTGCCCGCTGCAGCAGGCGTTGGCGGGGCGCGACCCTGCCCCGTAACTTGTCTCCGCCCCCTGCATCGCGCTCAATCGACATACGCAAATTCGTTGGTCATCAGCAACGCTTGAGCCAGTCGCACCCAGGGCGGCAACAACTCCGGCTGCGGGCCGCGGAAATCGGCGGCGGAGTCCCACTGGCGGCGGCCGTCCTTCGCGGCTGACTCCAGCCGCACCGTGACCGTCCAGTGGAAGCCATCGAAACCGGGCTCCGTTTGGCAATCGGCCACCAGGTCGATCGTGTCGCCGGCGCTGACCGCCAGCGGTTCGACCCGCGTCGCTGTCTTGCTGTTCCGCACGGTCCACTCGCCGGCCATGCCTGTGCGCCCGACCGCCACTCGCGCTCGTACGCCGTCGCCCTTATCCGTCGAGTGCTCCAAGCGGCCGTCGATCGTCATCAGGCCCTCGCGCGGAGCGATCCAGCGGCGAACGGCTGCGTGCGCCTGATCGTTGCCCGGATGGCCGCCTTGAGCATTCAGGATGACCCAGCCCAGCGCCGGATCGGGCAGATTGGGTCCCCCTTGCCACGCGGCGCCCGTGAAGTGCGGCAGGGGTGTAAATGCGGCCAGCCGCTGGGCCGCAGCGTCGAACTGGCCGTAGCCGTAACGCCACGCGACTTCG
Source organism: uncultured Pirellulaceae bacterium (assembly GCA_964645045.1). Classification (GTDB taxonomy): domain Bacteria; phylum Planctomycetota; class Planctomycetia; order Pirellulales; family Pirellulaceae; genus Anammoximicrobium. Next base: position 58,202 of record CAZXYZ010000016.1, read on the forward strand.
TTTCGCCCGTCTGCTTCACTGTGCGGCTGGACAGCCGACCTCAGATAATCCAGCGCGAGATCCCGTTCGTCGCCGCTGGGATCTCGCCCCAGCGCACAGCGGTACAAGGCCCCGACGCGCAGCTCGTCCGTCGCCGCTTGCTGGACCTCCGGACGATTCGCCAGGTATGTCGCCTGCTCGATGGCAAACGGACTGTTCATCAGGTACAGCGCCTGCTGCGGAACCGTGGTCAGTGGCCGGCGCGGTGTATGCGCGTCGGGACTGGCGAAGTCGAACGTGCGAAAGAAGCCCGGCAGATTCTGCCGTTCGATGAAACCGTAGACGGACCGCCGAGTCGTGAACGGCGGTTCTATGATCTGGACCGAAGGCCCGCCGATCGTCCTGTCCAAGCGGCCGGCCGCCACCAGCAGGCTGTCCCGCAGGGCCTCCAAGTCCAGCCGCCGCCGGTTCATCCGCCACAGCAGCCGGTTCTCCGGGTCCACGGCGCGGTCCGCCTCGCGGTCGTCGCTTGCTTGCCGATAAGTCCGGGATTCCACGATCGCGCGAATCAGCTTCTTGGTCGACCAGCCTTCGCTCATCAAACGGCACGCGAGATAGTCCAGCAACTCTGGATGACTGGGAGGATCGCTGCGGGTTCCAAAGTCGCTGGGCGTGGTGACCAGCCCCTGGCCGAACAGATGGTCCCAAACCCGATTGACCCAAACGCGGGCGGTGAGCGGGTTTTGCGGACTGGCGATCGCTTGGGCCAACTCCAGCCGGCCGCTGCCGCGCTCGAAGGGCTTCCGCGCCGGACCGGCCAGAACCGCCAGGAACTGCCGCGGCACCTGCGGTCCGCGGATGGAGGGATTTCCTCGCAAAAAGACGACCGGCTGGACCAGCGGGTCGGCGTCGGTCAGCAGCAGCGGCGCGTCGGGCTGCTTCGGCTCGCGGGAACTGGCGAACACCCCATACAGCGAATAGTAATCGGCCGCCGGAATCGGATCGTACTTGTGATCGTGACAGCGGGCACAGCCGACGGTCAGCCCCATCAGGCCGCGGGACACCACGTCGATGCGGTCGTCGATGATGTCTTGCATGTTGTTGATGAACCGGCGGCCCAGCGTCAGAAACCCCGCAGCCGGCGCGGCCGAGGCATCCCCGATCTGGTCCGCGGCGATTTGCGCGATCACGAACCGATCATACGGCAGGTCGTTGTTGAAGGCCGCAATCACCCAGTCGCGATAGGTATAGGCTTGAGGATAGTTGCGGTCCTCCTGAAACACATAACCCTTGGTGTCGGCATAGCGGGACACGTCCAGCCAATGCCGCGCCCAGCGTTCGCCGAAATGGGGCGATGCCAGCAGACCGTCGACGACGCGTTGGTACGCTTGGTCGCTGGGATCGAGTTCAAAGGCCGCCGATTCTTCTGCGCTGGGCGGCAAGCCGGTGAGGTCATAGTACACACGCCGCAGCAGCGTGCGTGGCCCGGCGGGCGGCGAGGGGGTCAGGCCGCGCTGCTGGAGCGCAGCCAGGATGAAGCGATCGAGGTCGGTGTTCGGCCACGTGGAATCTTTGATGTCCGGCGGCGGATGGGCGACCGGCAGCTGAAAGGCCCAGTGTTGCGCCGCGTCCGACGGCGGCTTTGGCGCCGCGCCGGCGTCGTCACCAGTTCGCGGGTCCGGTGCCCCTATTTCCAGCCAGCGAGTGAAGTCCGCAACCACCGCGTCCGGCAGTTTCCCATCCGGCGGCATCTCCACCGATTCCCATCGAATCGCCTGGATTAACAGGCTTTCAGCCAGCCTTCCGGCAGCGATCACCGGACCCGAATCTCCTCCGGCCCTCACGCCCGCCGCCGTATCCAGCCTGAGGTTCGCCTGGATGATCTTCGCCTTGGCCGAATGGCAGCTGTAACACCGTTCGACCAGCACAGGGCGAATCCGTTGCTCGAAAAAGTCGATCTCTTCGGACGACCACTTGCGCGCGGCGGGATCCGCCGTCGGCGGCTCGGCAAAGGCGTTTGTCGCAAACGGTATCAGCACCAACGACAAGCCGACCGCGCAACGCAGGGAAATGTAATTCATAAACGAACTCCTGGACATCAACTCCCGCTACAGCGTAGTGCGAAAGTGTGGCAAGGACAACCCGCCAAGATCCCGACCCGCCAAGACCCCACACCGCAAACTTCTTCGTGTCGCCCAGGCTGCGCCAGATCATCCTTCGACAAGCTGGCAAGGATGGATAATTTGACCGCCCTGATAATTTTTGGAGTGCGGTTTCTTGTCACCGCTTTGGCTCGACCGTGACGCAATCAACGGCAGTCTGTGTACAAAAGCCCTGCTCCTGTTCCCTGACCCCACGCCGTCGCAGTTGCACCGACCGCAGTCCAAAGCGGTGACAAGGCACCGCACTCCAAACTAGAAATCATCCGGCACGTTCAGCCGGTCGATCTTGAAGCGGTAAATCGTCTTGACCATCGACGGCCTCGCAGTTCGTTCGAACCACGCGGCGGAACACCACGGATACTGATTCGCCACAGGCACCAGACCGTGCTTGATGGGGTTTTGGTGTACGTAATTCAGCCGGGCCAGATACGATTTCTCGAACGTGATCTTGGTCTCCCAATAATTGTGCCACACTTTCCGGTTGGACGCGCTGTCCATCTGATTCAAATCGCGAGCCGCATCGCCGTGCAGTTCCTTCACTAACAGCTTGATCGACCGAGCCTGCTCGGTAGCATTGGCGACAAAATGGTAGTGATTGGCGAACACCGCCCACGCATCCAACTGCCACCCGTACTGCTTGGCCAGGGTCAACAGTTGCTTTTCCAACAAGGTGAGCTTCTCCGGCGAGTCGAAGAGCAACGCTTTCTGATAGGTTCCCGAGGTCACGATGTACGTGCCGTATTCGGACAGCCGGTGCAGCGGCGCGTGCGGCCAATCTTTGTCCGCCTGATGAGGGAGCGATGAGGGCAGCGGAACGGACCGCTCGAACACCTGGCGTGCCGCCGCGTCCCCGCCCGGCGAGAGTTCTTCGACCGGGACGCCGGCCATCGCCGCTGCGTCTTCCGCCGAAAGCCGGCCTTCCGCCGAGAGCCACACGGCGAGCCGCCGGCGGAACTCGGCTCGCAACGGTCCGAGGGAACCACCGGCGGCCTTGAAAAGCTGTTCAGGAACCGGAATCGAGATGGATCTCATCATGGCAGTTCTCGAAGTGGGGTACCCGTTTTGGAGTGCGGTGCCTTGTCACCGCTTTGGTTCGAAGCATGCAGCGGTTCGCCGCTTTGGGTTCCCGAGACATTGGAGACCATCGTACACGTTTTCCGTCCTGAACCCAAGCCGCCGTGGGACTGCAGGGTTCCGTCCAAAGCGGTGACAAGGCACCGCACTCCAAACGGCCACACCCAGCACCCACGCGGCATGCGTCGCTCTTGGGGCTGCTGGCCCGTATGTCTCCGTAGCCGGAACTGGGCGAGGATGGGGCCGATTTTGGAGTGCGGTGCCTTGTCACCGCTTTGGTTCGACCGTGGCCCAATCCACAGCAGTTTGTGTACCAATGCCTTGCTCCCGTTCCTGAACCCAAGCCGCTGTGGCACTGCAGGGTCCCGTCCAAAGCGGTGACAAGGCACCGCACTCCAAAACTAATTCTTCCAGCCGAACTTGACGGCAAAGGCGGCGGGGGTGTAGGTCTCCTGGCGGTAGTCGTCGGTCAGGACGACGTAGACCAACTGGTCGGCGATCGGGCCGATGGCCCGGTAGTGGCCGTCGGGCTGAACCGTCAGCTTCGCTACCGGGATCGGGCCCGTCACGGACATGGCGTCCACCAACGTCCCGTCGGCACCGGAGTGGATGCCGATGTCCTTGGCCGAAGACACCGCCACGTGCTGGCCATCGGCGGTCCAGCTGAGGCCCAACGGTGCTCCGGATTCCAACGGGCACGAGGCAAGTTGCGTTCCCTTCTCCGCATCCCACACGATCAACTGTTTGCCGGCGCTGGCCAGACGATCGCCCTTGGTTGACCACGCGAGCAGGCCGACTGCACCGGCGGGCGCGGTCAGGTCGCGGACTCGCTCGAGCGTCTCGACGTCCCAGATCCGGACGATCCCATCGCCCAACGTCGCTGCCAACTGCTTGCCGTCTGGCGACCATATGGCCGACTGGCCGGCAAGCTCCTCGCTCGTGATCGCACGGTCCGCGGTCCACGTCGCGGCGTCGTAGACGGTGAGCGTGAAGGTGGTCGGGGTACCAGTCCCCACCACGAACCGTGCGCCGTCGGGCGACCACGCGAGGCCGCTCTTGATGGCCGCATCCGCCACTTCACGCAGTTCGCCGTCCTTGAGTGTGATCAGGGCCACCGATGCATCGCAGGCGACCGCGACGCGGTCCATGGTCGGAGACCAGGCGAGAGCGTTTCCGGGGCTGTTCAGTTGGAACGTTCGCAGGCAGCGACCAGCCGCCGGTTCCCAGACTTTGACCGTCAGATCCTGGCCAGTGGACGCGAGGTATTTTCCATCGGGCGACCAGGCCAGGGCCTGGATATTCTTCGTATGGCCGAAGCCGATCCAAACCGGGGAAGCCTCTGGGGCGTCGGCCTGTCGGTTCCAAACACGCACCGTGGCCGGAGATTTTTCGCCGTCGTCACCCGCCAACGCGATCAGGTCGGGAAACGCGGGATTGCACGCGACCGCCGTAACGGAGTCGCGGTGCGCGATGGGTAGGACTGACAAATTTCGCAAACCGGGAATGGCCGCTGGCTGCGTGACCGGCGATTGTGCGAACAGGGGTCCGCCGGTACGGGCCACGAGGAAATCCGATTCGACGCGGCACTCGGGAAGTTTGTCCATCAACGCTTGCACGCCCGCGGGAGTCACGCGCGTCGCTCGGAGACTGAGCGACCGCAGGGCCGACAGTCCGTACAGGTGCGGCAAAGCCGAGTCGTCAATCTGGTTCGCGTCGAGGATCAGGGTCTCCAGCGTCTTCAGCCCCGCAAGGTCCTGAACGCCCCGGTTCGTGATCCGGGCATTCTTCAGGTTGATCAGGCGGATGCTCGTAAGGAACTCAGCCTCGTTCAGGAACGCGTCCCCATTAGCGCTGCTTTCCGAACTCAGTTCTAAGACGTGGATGGGCAACCCTGCCGTGTTGAGCGACGTGTTCCAGTCGGTCGGCAGTCTCTGTGCTGGCTTACCATCGGGCTCCACCAGCGCGTACGTCAGACCTCCGTATTTCGTCGCGAGATCTGCAGCTACCATCGATCTGTCGAGTTGACCGTAACGCCAAATCACATTGCACTGCGGCAGCAATCCTTTGGTCTTGACAACTCCTTCCGATGTCACATTGGAGCCGTCAAGATACAGTGTCTTTAGGGCGGAAAGCCGCACCAAGGAACCGAGATGCGCATCCGTGACACGCGTGCCATAGAGGGACAAGTACTGTAACCTAGGAAAAGCAGTAACAATATTCAAAGATTCGTCACCGCAACGCGTGAACCCCAGATCGAGGTACTGCAGCGATTTCAGGCTTCTCAGGTGAGCAAGCCCCTGGTCGCTTACAGTTGTGATGCCGAGCACCAGTGTCTCCAAGTTCGTCAATCCGCCCAAATGGGAGAGCCCTTCGTCGGACACCGGGGTCATCCATAGCCGCAGTTCGACCAACCGAGACAGATTCTTGAGGTGAGCTATCCCAGCCTCGGAAATATACGTGTTGGATACCTCTAAAATGCGCAATGTGGTAAGATGCCCCAGTCCGGCACAGCCATCGTCGGTCAACTTGCTTGAATCGAGCCTCAACGTCACGAGCCGTTTGAGACCCGCAAGTGGCGCAAGGCCAGTCCCGGTGACGGCGGTCTTGCGCAGGTCCAGGGTCTCCAGCGTTTTACAGCCCGCAAGATGAGCCAAGCCAGCGTCCGTGACGCGCGTCGAAGCCAGGTTCAGTTCCGCCAACGCTTTCATCCCGCCCAGATGCTTCAGCCCTGGATCCCCGACGGCAGTGTCCGTCAACACCAACCGGCGCAACTTCGACAAACCGGCGAGGTGCCTCAAGCCGTCGTCCGTGAAGATTCGTCCGCAGAGTTCGAGTTCTTCGAGATTCCTAAAAGCCGCTAACTGGGCAAGCGTGCGATCGCTGGGGCCACTTCCCACGAAGCTGACCTTACGGATCGAGTCATTCTTTGCGAGGTATCCGAACGCACTCAGATACCGGCTGTGGGTCTTTCCAATCCGCAACTCGGTCAGCTTCTTGAGGCCCACCAGCCGAGCAACAGCACGGGCGTTGAGACGCTCGGTGTCGAGATTCAGGACAGAGAGGCTCGACAGACGTTGCAGGTAGGTCAGCTCTGCGGGATCGAAACGTGCCGTCGGGCCGAGCGTGACGGATTCAACCTGGAAGGACTCCGTGGGGAGAGCCTCAACGGCGGAGATGGGTTGCGTCGTCCCGCCGCAGCGGATCGTCAGCTGTGCATGGCCTTGCAGCAGCCAGTTCGCGACCCACCTCTCGGCCGCGGTTGGATCGTCCGGCGATACCAGAGGGACGGTGGGAACTTCCCGCACGATCCGGAACCCTTGAGAATTGCGGACGTAGTCCTGGCCGACAACCGGGATACGGTGAAGATGCGGCATCGCGACGCTAGGCAAGCCTCGCACGCCGCCCCTCAAACATAGCCGATTTGGAAAAGCCTCATTAGGGTAGAACGACTTCCAGCACGGCTCGCAAACGTTCCCCAGGGTATCGTACAATCCGAAGGGATTTGGCAGCTTCTGGCCTACCGCTTGGGGTCTGTCGTTCGGTCGCCCCCCAGAGCTGTCGACCGGTTGATCCATCCACGCAAACTTCGGCAGATCACTTGCTTCGGCCAGGAAACCATATCTGCCTGTTCCGCCCGCACAACATGCGAATTCCCATTCCTCTTCGGTCGGGATCCGGTAATCCGCCTGCTCCTTCTGTGAGAGCCATTCGCAGAATTCCCAGGCATCATACACCGACACGTTCACAACAGGGGCATTTGACTCTGGCGCGCCCGCGGCAGGAGTACGCCACGATACGGGCGATCCGAGAACCCACGTGGAGTCAGGGTGGGGCGTCCAGCATGTGGTCCCGAGACCTCGGTCCTCAGCCGTTGTTCGATACCCGGTCTCGTTCACGAATCGCTGAAACTGTTCCTGCGTGACTTCGCAGGCTCCGAGTTGGAACGGCCGCGGAACTCGTACCCGGTGCTTCGGCGTCGCCAAGGGCAACGTTCTAGCGAAGTAGCCAGCGAGCGCCGGTGCGGCCTTGGCAATGTCCTGATTCGCCGCTTCCATGTCCTCGGTCGTCAGTCCCATGTCGTATTCCCCGGGCGGAATGAGCATCAGTTTCATCCCGACCGAGTTGCTTGTCTCGACGGGAACGCCCAGGTGCTTAGCCCACGCCTCTTGATGCTGCCGGGCCTGCTTGGGGTCAAACGGGGCGATTGCGGGCGGACGTGTGTCGTCGGCCAAATTCCACGGCGGCAGATGCTCGGCCTCCAACTCCGCGATCAGACGCTCCTGCACCGCAAGCGGCAACGGGCCACTGCTGCCGTCGCGCGAGGTGAGCACCTTGACTTCGACATTTCGGAAGATGCATGTGCCACCGATGGCAGCGCAATCTGCGTGTCCGCGCACTACATTCGAATCCTCGGCACGGATGATCAAGCGTCCGTTCGCAAACACGAGAAACTGGTTGCCGACGGCGGCAAAAGCGAAATCAAAGAATTCGGGAAACGATTCGGTTATCCGGACGGTCGTCAGAATACGGTCGGGGAGCACGACATGGAATTCATTGCCGCCGAGAAAACGCGCTCCACAGTATGCGTCGCCGGTATGCCGAAGGGTCAAGCCCAGCTTCATTCCAGACACCTTCTTAACGCGGGCTCGAATCACCATGTCGGCAGCGTCAAGTGGTGGATCCAACGCACCGTAGGACAACTCGATGCCATCGGGTGTAAACTTGGCACTGGCATCGCCCCGTTTATCATAATCCCGTAAGGGCAGTTCACCTTCGGATGTCCACACCGGCACCCATTGGCCGACAGGGAACGCCATTTTCGATGGTGGCACCTTATCAACGCTTTTCGCAACGCTTGGCCCCGCCGGAGCGCTCGGGGGCGATATGACGGGCTTGCCCGAGTGCGGTTGCTCCTTCGTCTTCGCCAGCTCAACTTCCTTGTCTCGCACGACCTTGATATCGACGTCCTTGAACACCGTCACATCATCCATCGCCGCCAACCCCGGCGCGCCGTAACTGTGTGTCCTGTCTTGAACTTCGATCGCAGGCTTGCCGTTCAGTAATACGGTCAGCACCTTGCCGACAACCGAAAACTCAAATGCAACAGGTTGGTCCGCCGCCACGGTGACCGGCGTGCTCTTCAATTCGCGCCACTTGTCGCCTTCGGTTACGCCCAGTACCAGCTTCGAGCCGTCGTCCAGCACCGCCGCGTACGAACCAGCCGGCGTCTGGCGGAGCAGCAGCCGAGCGGTCGGTTTGACGTCGACTTCGATCTGAATCTGGACGCGAATCACCAGGTCGATGGCCAGCGTCGGATACGTGACCGCGGCATTCTGCACTCGCACGGCACCATTGTCGAACGTGACGGTCCCTGCGCCGGTTTTCTGCCATGCTTTCAGGTCTTCCTCGGACTTGAGCAACGGCACCCAGATGCCGACGGGCATTTTGGAGTGCGGTGCCTTGTCACCGCTTTGTGCCGTAGCCCGACCTGGCTCGCCGGCTGGGGTTCCTCGGGACGGCCCGTCTTCGATCGTCACCGACTTGAGGTCACCCTCCGGGATTTCGACGATCGTTTCTTTGCCGCTTTTCTGCGTGATGCGGATGATGATCACGCCGGCCAAAATTGCAGCACCGAAGAAGCCCAACGCGATCAGGACGGCGGGGCGGCGAAGGTGGGAAGCCGGGGAGACGCGGAGAGGGGGAGACGCGGAGAGGGGACTGCTGAACCCTGGGGCGGTTTGCCGCTGCTTGGGCGAAGACAAAAGCGGTGACAAGGCACCGCACTCCAAATTTCTTGTCGTGTCGCTGACCGCGGACGGAGCGCCCGGCTCGGTGCCCATGACCGATGGCTCGACCAGCGGTTCGCCACGCCGCATGGCGTCGGCTTCGCGATACAGGCGCGGCAGATTGGCGCCGGAGGCAAACGGCTGGAGGGCGTCGACCACCTCCTGCGGCGTGGCGAAACGCTGCTCGCGGTCCTTGGCCATCATGCGGTCGATCACGGCCGCCAGATCGGCCGTTACGTCGGTCCGCAACAGCGTGATCGGCGGCGGCACGTCGCGCAGGTGGCCCATGATCTTTTCCATGTTGTTCTTGTACTTCGGACCGCTGAACGGCGGCTTGCCGGACAGCAGCTTGTACAAGGTGCAACCCAGGCTGTAGAGGTCCGCACGGATATCCGCCGTGTGGCTGTCGGTGGCTTGCTCCGGTGCCATGTAGTCGGCAGTCCCCATCGCCGTGCCGGACGTGGTCATCTCGCCGCGACTGGCTTCCACGTTGGTCGGACCGCCGCTGAGCCGCGCCAAGCCGAGATCCAGGAGCTTGACTTGGCCACCAGGTGTGAGGATCGCATTGGACGGTTTGATGTCCCGATGGACCAAACCGTTTTCGTGGGCGCATACCAGTCCGGATGCCATCTGCCGCACGACTTCACAGGCATCGGCGATCCGCATCGCGCCGCCATTTAAGACGACATCGCCCAGGTCCATGCCGGCGACGTACTCCATTGCCAGGAAGTGCGTGCCGCCGATTTCGCGCGCGTCGAACGCCTGCACGATGTTCGGGTGCGTAAGCCGCCCGACCGCTCGCATCTCCCGATCGAACCGGGCCAGCGCCAGCGGATCGGCCATGCGATCCGGCGGCAGCACCTTGACCGCGACGATCTTGTCCAGCCGCCGGTGCCGGGCTTTGTACACGGCACCCATGCCGCCTTCGCCCAATTTCTCGAGCAGTTCGTACTCGCCCAGTTCTCGAACGAAAGCAGCTGTCGTATCGGCCGTGGCGGCAGGCTCGCTGCGCGGTTCGTCCGTTAGAAACGTCGGCGGGCATTCCGCATCGCCGCCTGCAGAATCCGCCAAACACGCCGCTCCCACAGCGTGACCTGCAGCCACGGGCATCAGGGCTGCGGCCAATTGGGCAGCCTGTTCACATTGCGGTTCCTGCTCGTACGCGTCCACCTCGGGTGTCCGGCGCAGGCTCGCCAAGAGGCTATCCTGCGAGTCGTCGATCGTACTCAGCCGCGTCTGGCAGGTTTCGCAGTCTCGGATGTGTTCCGCCAGCGCCACCAAGGTCGGTTCTTCGATGCGGCCGGTGACATAAGCCAGCAGGTCGTCGTTGGTTGGGCAGTTCATGGTCGTGGTCGCTCAGCGGGCTCGGGTGCGGCAATCGGGCTCAGACGTACAGAATTCAAAATTGGCCGTGGAACCGCTCGGCGGAACACGGGATTTTTGCCGGCCAATTTAGAATTCTGTACGTCTGAGCCTTGATAGTAATGCGAAAAAGTCTGACACGATTTCTTCCAGATGGCGCAACGTTTGATCGGGCCGCGGGTTGCGAACACTTTTCGCTACGGCGGTTCCAAGCCGCGCAGTTCTTCTCGCAGGCGGCGCAAGACCCGCGATTTGGCCTGATACACGCCATCGACGGTCATTTCCAAGTCGTGCGCCACGTCTGCCGGAGCTTGCTTTTCCACGCCGGCAAGCCAAAACGCTTGCCACGTGCGGTCGGTGAATTCAGCCCGCACCAGTTCCGTGGCGCGGCGCCATAGGCAATTGTCCACGTCAGGTCTGTTGCTCGGATCCAAGGCATCGGCCGGTTCTGGAACTTGCAGCAAGACAGCTTGGGCACCGGTGCCACCTTGCGCCTGGGGCTCTGACTGGCGGCGCCGAAAATGATCCACGACGCGGTGGCGGGTGATTCCTCGCAACCAAGCCCGGAAGCTGCCGGTGCGTCCCGTATCCTGGAAATCGTTCAGGCTTTGCATGACCGAAGCAAAGACCTCCTGCACGACATCGCGCGCATCGTCCGCAGCCACTCCGGCATGCCGGCACCAGCGATAAACCAGCGGGCTGTACAGCCGAACCAGCCGCTGCCACGCATCCGCATGCCTGGAGTGAACGAGGTTGATCAGGCCGGAGGAAGTGGAACTCGACGAATGGAACGGCGATTGGCTAGGATTGGCTGCGGCAACTTCCGGAGATACGGCGTGATCGGCCATGTCGTCGCCGGCCTTGACGTGTCGATCCCTGTTCGTGACGGAGTCAACCGAAGTCATACGTGCCCTCGCCGGCCTTCCAGCAGCAAACTGCCGCTCGCGTTCCCCACCTTCCCATGGGTCTTGTCTTGTCCCGGCTGGGAACCAGCCGCCTTGCGTGAACAAATCGCTGAGCACCGATTATGCTACCGAACGAAGGGGGTGGTCAATACCTAGCCATCGTGTATTTCATCAAGGCAGCGGCAAGTTGGCGGGGTGCGTCTCGCGGCCGGTGCATCGCACAAGAAGCGTTTTCGGCAAATCGCCGCGGACGATTTTGGACAGCCACCGTCGGCTTGTGGTAGGATGCATCTGAATCGGATCGACAAAGAGGAAGTTCTGGAGGCAATTTGGCAGAAAAGTTGGTGACAGAGAGATGTCCCCTTGGAACGAGGAGGAACCGGCGGCTAGCGCCCGATGCCACTTACTTTGGGACCATTTGGGGGAGTTCTTGTTAGCGGAGCGGCGCAAGCCGCCCGGTATTACGACTGTAATACCGGACGGCTCGCGCCGTGCCGCTACAAAGTAGGCGGCATTGGGCTAGCGCCTTGCCGCTCAATTGTTTCTCGAAAGGTACTTATTGGTGTTCCCGGGATTCGCTGGATGAAACGGACCTTTGCTCTTCTGACGGTCATGTTCCTTCTTGGTGCCTGCAATGGCACCTCGCGCGCTGCGGACGTGTGGCACTTCCTCGATGCCTGGCACTTTCATCGGCTGGAGGGCATCGAGCTGTGCCAAGGGCAGCCCGTCTGGCGGAAGGACAAGACCTACGTGGATCCGGTCCGCGCGAGCATCCACGATCACCTCAACTCGTGGGCGACGGTTTGGCAGGACAAGGCGAGCGGGACCTGGCGGATGGTGTATTCGGCCAAGTGGCGGCCCGCGACGCTGATGGTGGCCGAGAGCGATGACGGCCTCGACTGGCGGCCTCTGCCCTGTCCCGACATCCGTCCGGAGGGCGAGAAGATCGCGCCGCATCACGTGTTCACGTTGGTCGATGGCAGCGTCGGCGGCGCGTACGTCGATCCCGAGGCCCGCGACGGTTTTCCGCTCAAGATCTTTGCGCATCGCATGGGGCGGGCGGTCCTCGAAGCGGCACGCCGGGATCCGCAACACCCGCACCATGCCGAGGCGATCGAGGCGGACGCCTTCCAGTACCTGACCGACGAACTCACGTTGGTGAGTAAGGACGGACTGCACTGGGAGACGCGTTTCGATTACGGTTGGAGCCAGCCGCATTGGCATCCGGAGCCGCCGTTATTCGGCTTTTGGAATGCGAAGACGAAACGCCATGTCATGACCGTGCGTCCCGGCTGGGGCGACCGGCGGGTATGCATCCAGGACACCGCCGATTTTCGCGTCTGGAGCGACCCGCGGCCGTTGCTGCAGCCCGATCCACTCGACGGCCTGGTGGAATTCTACGGTATGCCCGTGTTTCCGTATGGCGAGGCGTACGTCGGCCTGCTGTGGGTGTTTCACTGCCAGACGAGCGATCCGCCGGCAGGTTACAATCGCTCCGTTGGCGGGCTCGACACGCAGCTGACCTACAGCTACGACGGCCAGCATTTTCAACGCGGCTTCCGCCAGCCATTCATCGGACTGGAAACGCCGGGCGAGGCCGGTGGCGGAGCGTTGGAGACCAGCTGCATGGTGGCGACGGACACCGAGTTGCGGTTCTACTCCGACGCCTCGGCCGGCCAACATGGCAAGGGGCCCAAACGCGACGAAGCGGATCGTCCGGCGGGCGGGATCGTGCTGCACACGCTCCGCAAAGACGGCCTGACCTATCTGCGCAGCCAAGGCGGCTGGGGCAGCTTCACCAGTAAACCGCTGGTCCTGTTCGAGCCGCGGCTGTCCGTGAACGTGCTGGCGCCGCAGGGCGAAGCCCAATTTCAACTCACGGACGTAAAAGGCGAGCCGTTGCCCGGGTTCCGTTTCGAGGACGCTGAACCGGTCGCGAAAGTCGACGATCTGCAGTTCGCCCTGCATTGGAAGGACAGGTCGCTGGACGAGGTGCTGAATCGGCCCGTCCGCATCGAGGCCCGGCTCCGCAACGCCCAACTGTACGCCGTGCGCGGCAAGCTCCACTTTCTGGATGCCGAGGACATGCAACGCTTGCAAGCCGGCAAGCCGATCGATCCGCGCTGGTTTGACTACTGAGCCGCACTGCACGTCTTGCGGAACCTCGTCCGACGTGGCATCCTTCGTGAATCGGTCCGGGCGCGGCAGGCCCGGACGACGTCCTCGGGTGTCAAACGTCGGGAAGAGTTCGATGGCATATATGCATGGGTCGCGATTCTTGATGATCCTTCGCGGCGGCGTCCAACTGGCAGCGTTATCCGCCTGGCGGATGCTGCGTTCGCGGCAAACGCTGGTGAACGCCTTGCTGCTGGCGTTTGCCTTGCTGGCCGCAACCGCCTGGTCGCTGCGGCACGAACGCACGGCGGCTCAGTTCATCCAAGAGATCTTTCTGCCGCTGTACGTGTCGTTCTTCCTGCCGGTTTTTTCGCTGTGCTATGCGTCGGCAGGCGTCGCCGGCGAGCGTCAGGAGCAAACATTGGTCTATTTACTGGCCACGCCTTTGCCCCGTTCGGTGATCTACCTGGCCAAGTTTGCCGCAGCGCTGCTGTTGGTTTCCGCTTGGAACCTGGCGGGGTTTGCGGCGCTGGGCCGGCTGGCTGGGCCGGCGGGTTGGGAGAGCTTTCAGCGGTTCTGGCCGGCGATCGCCTGGTCCAGCCTGGCCTATACCTGCCTGTTTCACCTGTTCAGCGTGCTGTGGCAGCGGGCGACGATCGTCAGTCTGGGCTATGCGCTGATCCTGGAAACTTTCTTGGGCAATATGCCGGGCATCATCAAACGAGTCGCCATCTCGTACTACACGCAGTGCCTGGTGTTCGATGGCGGCAAGAGCCTGGGGCTGGGCCCCGCCGGCGACCGCGACCCCGCCTTGTTTCTGCCCATTTCCGGCGACGCCGCGCAATTGGTGTTGGTCTGCGCTTCCGGCGTGCTGTTTGCCGTCGGCTGGTGGGCGTTCTGCCGCAGCGAATACGCGTAGACGTCTCACTTCGCCCGCGCGTTCAGCATCTTCATGAACTCGCGCATGAACGGGGCGCTGTCGTGCCAGGTGCGCGCGCTGACCAGGTTGCCGTCGACCACGATCGGCTGGTTGACGTACTTGGCGCCGCCTTGCTCAGCGTCCAGCGCGCACTTGGCCACCGTGGTCACCGTGCGTCCCCGAATGACTCCCGCGGCGCTGACGATCTCGATCCCGTGGCAGACCACGGCGACCGGTTTGTTGGTCTCGAAAAAGTGCCGGGTGATCCTCAGCAGATCTTGGTCGTAACGCAAGTATTCCGGCGCCCGGCCTCCCGAGACGAACAGGCCCGCATACTCTTCGGGCTTCACATCGCGGAAGGCCACGTCGGCCTTCAGATGATAGCCCGGCCGTTCCTCGGTGATATCCCACGGCACGACGGGGTTCGGCGGAATTTCGTGCAGGACCATGTGATACAAGCGGGCTTCCGGACCGGCCACGACCGCCTGATAACCGTCCTCCTGCACGCGGAAGAACGGGTACAGCGTGTCGACCGCCTCGGTGGCGTCGCCGATGGGCATCAGGATCTTGCCGGCGTTGCCCTCCGGTTCAGCGGCCGCCGACGGTTTCGTCGCCCATGCAGCCGAACCGGCCGCCAACATACCCAGCATCATTCGACGGTTCAATTCATTCGACATCACAGTTGCTCCTGAGATTTGTTTGCCGCCCGCGGAGGCAGCGCGGCCTTCCAACCCGCCTGGAGAGAATTCGCCATTTCCTGACGAGCCTTGGCATACGCCGGATCGTCCGCCAGATTGACGGTCTCCCAGGGGTCTTTCTCCAGATCGTACAACGCGGCAGGAACGGGGCCCTTCTTGAATTCCAGGTAGCTGTACTTGCGGTTTCGCACCGCCTGGCTGGACTCGTTCTCGACCATGAACACGGCTTTCTTCCAGGGCTGGCCGGGATTCGCCAGCAGCGGCGCGAAGCTGATGCCTTCGAGGTTCGCCGGCAGATCCAAGCCCGCCAGTTCGCCCACCGTCGGCACCAAGTCGACGAATTCGACGAATTCGCGGCAGACTTTGCCGTTGCCCGCTGCGCCCGGCACGCGCACCCACAACGGGGCTCGCCGCGTGGACTCGAGCATCGAGTATTTGGACCAGAAACCATGATCGCCCAGATGGAACCCGTGATCGCCCATGACGAAGACGATCGTGTTGTCCGCGAGGCCTTGCTGCGTCAGGGCCTCAAGAATCCGCCCGATGTTGTCATCGACAAAGCTGACGCAGGCATAGTAAGCTGCGATCGCCTCCTTGGCCTGCTGCCGCGTGGGCTGCTGGTCCATGAAGATATCCGGATTGCCGCCGGTCATGCGTTTGGGATAGGGGCAGCCCTTCAAGCTCTCCGGCGGCGCGGGCGGGTCCGGGATCTTGGCCGGATCGTACATATCGATGTATTTCTTCGGCGCGGTCAGCGGCGTGTGCGGACGCGATTGATGGACCGAGAGGAAGAAGCGGTCCTTGGATTTCGAGAACTCCTTCAACAGGCCGATCGCGGTTTCGGCATGGCGGTAATCGCCTTCTTCCTCGGGCGCCCGCCCCGAGTCGCCGTAGCGATCCGAATTCCTGGCGCGCCATTGGCGGTATTCCTTGCTGGCCTTGTTCTTGGGGGCTGGATCGCGTGCGCCGGGCGCTCGTTTGACGGGCGGAAAGGCCAGGATGGGATCGGGCCCCGACCAGCCCGGCGGCTTGCCGTACATCTCGATCCGGTCAAACGCCAGCAGTTGTTTTTCGGCATATTCAACCATGTGGAAGAACTTGCCGATCACTGCCGTCGAGAACCCCTTTTGCTTCAACATCTCCGGCAGCGTGACGGTGCCGGGCGGCAGGTGCTGGTCCATCTCTTGGCCGTTGGACCAGACGCCGGTCGTCAGCGGACGCAGGCCCGTGAGGAACGAAGTCCGCGAGGGATTGCAGCAGATGGCCTGCACGTAAGCTGCGTCGAACCGGACGGCAGTCGACGCGAACCGGTCCAGGTTCGGCGTCTGGCAGATCGGATTGCCGTAACAGCCGGGCGTGTTGGCGCTCCAGTCTTCCGCGATAATGAACAGCACGTTCATTCGGCTGGTATCGGGAAGCCTGTCCGCGGCCGGCGCGGATACCGCCGCCAGGCCGATCGTCCAGGCGGTCAACAGCAGCAAGGGGTTCTTCATGGGTTCTCTCTCCTTGACCGATGGAAACTGACAGGCTGGAAGCCTATCCCACGTACCATTTGACAACTGGACTCTGGCGCTGGGAAGCCCCCACTGCTACCCGGCCGCTACGGAGTAGCATATAACGAATGCAGTTTGTCTTGGCCGATCGCGTGAAGCGGCGTCCGTTTTCCCTACTCAGCGAGCGCGATGATGGAAACGAAATCCCTGTTACCCCGCGTGTGGGAAGTTCCCCAAGTGTTTCGCGACCGGCTCGGCGCCAGCGTCGGCCGCCAGCGTGCCATGGCGGCGGACGGCCATCTGCTGCTCGTTCTGCACGTCCCGCCCGAACCGGACGAGACGACGCGTCAGGGCCGGTTCCTGTGGCGCAAGCCCGACGGCACTTGGACGTCGAACGATTTGGGCGGCGGCGCGCAGGTGGTTGCCAAGCACCTGGATCAATTCGCCAAGGCGATTCGCGACTGCGATGCCTGGGAGGATCAAGCGAAGACGGCGGAGGACTATTTTGCCGTGCTGGAGCGGCTGGCGCCGATCCATCGTTCCGCCCGGAACCTGCACACGGTCTTGCAGGAGGCCCGGCAGTTGTGCCCGGACGATCGCGACTTGATCAACCATCGCGACCGGGCGTACGAAATCGAGCGGACGGTGGAATTGCTGCAAACGGAGACAAAGAACTCCCTCGATCTGCTGATCGCGAAACGCGCCGACGAGCAGGCCAAAGCCAGCCGCCGGATGGCCGCTTCGGCCCACCGCTTGAATTTGCTGGCGGCGTTCTTTTTTCCGCTGGCAGCCCTGAGCGGCATCCTGGGCGTCAATCTCCTGCACGGCTTCGAGAAGGTCCCGCCGCCACTGCCCTTCCTGGCATTTGTCGCAGCCAGTGTGATTTCGGGCTTGATCCTGGTGTCGTTCGTCGCCGCCACCCGCCGGGAGTAGGCTTGCGTTCAGGGCAACAAGTCGTGGACCGCGATCCGTCCGACGTCATTTCCATCCAGCACAACCGGGACGTGATCGCCGGGCAGAAACACGTGGGACGTACCGTAGTCCGGCCGTTCGCCGGGTCCTGAGGGATCCGTGAAAACCTCGACTTGACGATCGACGAGATTGACGATCCAGTACACGGAGATCCGTGCGGCGGCATAGATACGTTTCTTCCAACCGCGATCGCGGTCCGGCGAGGTCTCGGCCACTTCGACCAGAAGGCCCACGTCGTGCGGACCGGGATGGTGGTCGGAATAGTCGCGGCGGCAACCCCGAACCAAGGAGACGTCCGGTTCCGGCTCGCTGTCGTGGGTTGTGATCGGCTCCTGAGTGTCGACGAACCAGCCTTCCCCAACCAGTCGCTCCAACATGCGGCGGGTTTCGAAGGTGGCGACAGAATGCGGTGGATACTTGGTCATCTTGTTTACCAACCAGCCTTCGAGAAGTTCAATCGGTTCGCCATCCTGCAGGACCCCGGCGCGAGCCATCTCGTGATACTGGCCGACGGTGAGTTGCAGAACCGGTTCCGGCGGCACGGCGAAACGTTCCGAGGTCGGCGGCGGGGCGGTGGCAACGCTCATGGCAGTAGCTCCTTCAGGTAGCACGAAACGCGTCCATTGACTTGCGTTCAAAAAAGGCACACCGCGTGTTCACGGCGAATACCTTGGGTTGTGAGCGGCACGGCGCTAGCCGCCGGTTTTGAACGCCACCGGCCGCTAGCGCCGTGCCGCTCACGCATCGCGACCCCAACTCTTAACCTTGAAGACCCATCGCTCCAAGTTAGGTTCTTGAAGTATAGCGGGCCAACGCAAGGCAAGGAATCCTGAAACGCGTCGCCGCGCCCGGTTCGAAATAGAAAACCGGTCTCTGCCTGCCGCAGGCAGAGACCGGTTTGCAACTCGATTCGAGGTCTTCTCGCGAACTACGTCAGAAACCGGCCATTGTATTGCCCGTCTTGACGAAGTTCGGATAGGCTTCGTTGCCGTGCTCGCCGATGTCCAAGCCCGTCATTTCCTCTTCGGGCGACACCCGGATCCCCATCGTGTACTTCAGGACGAACCAGGTGATCGCCGAGGCCGCGAGCACGAAGGCGGCACATGCTGCCACGCCGGTCAACTGGGTGATCAGTTGCTGAGCGCCGCCGCCGTAGAACAGGCCGGCTACGGCCGCGGGATTGCCGGCGCGAGCCAACCGGTCGGGCGTCGCGAACAGACCGACCGCAATCGTACCGAAGACGCCGTTCAGCAGGTGTACAGAGGTCGCACCAACCGGATCGTCGCACTTGACCCGATCGAAGAACAAGACGCCCAGCACCACGATCACGCCGGCGATCAAACCGATGATGACCGAGGCGCCCACGCTGACGAACGCACACGGGGCCGTGATGGCGACCAGGCCGGCCAGGCAGCCGTTGAGTGTCATGCCCAGGTCGGGCTTGCCCAGCAGCAGCCAGGCCACGACGGTCGCACTGAGCGTCGCCGCCGCCGCCGCCGAGTTGGTCGTGACCAGAATCTCGGAAATGGCGCCCGGGTCCGCAGCCATCGTGCTGCCCGGGTTAAAGCCGAACCAGCCGAACCAGAGCACCAAACAGCCGATCGTTGCCAAGCTCAGGTTGTGACCGGGGATTGCGTTGACCTTGCCGGTCGAACTGTACTTGCCGATGCGCGGCCCCAGGATGATGACACCCGTCAAAGCCGCCCAGCCGCCGATCGAATGCACCTGCGTCGACCCGGCGAAGTCCAGGAACCCGCGGCTCTGCAGCCAGCCACCGCCCCAGACCCAGTGGCCGACCACGGGATAGATGGCCATGGCCATCACAAAGCTGAAGATAATGAACGACAGGTACTTGATCCGTTCCGCCACCGCTCCGGACACGATCGTCGCCGCCGTGCCGCAGAAGACCAGCTGGAAGAAGAACTTGGCCCACAAAGGAACGCTCGTCCAACTGAGCGCCGCGTAGTCGCTGTCGGCACCGCTGACCATCCACAAGCCCGTCGTGCCGATGATGCTGTTGCCGTTGCCGAACATCAGGCCCCAGCCGAGGATCCAGAAGCCGATCGAGCTAATCGCAAAGACGACAAAATTCTTCGAGAGAATGTTGACGCAGTTCTTGGCCCGGCACATCCCCGACTCGACGCAACCGAACCCCAGGTTCATGAAGAACACCAGCATACCGGCAACCAAGACCCACAGCGTGTCGACCATGACCTTCAGTTCGGCGGTCGTGGGACCGGCCGGCGCAGCGGCCGGCGCGGGCTGTGCCTGATCCGCCGTGCTCTCGGCGGCAGCGGGTGCTGCGCCAGGCTCGTCGGCGGCCCGGGACCAACTGCCGAGCCCGGCAACCAGGAGTAAGATGACGGCGAGGATCGACTCGCGTCCCGCGATACGGTGGATTCCCATGTTCTGCAAGCCTCTCGAATTTCTAACAGTGACGATTGTCTCTTTCGCAAAGACGGGCCCCGGTCGTGTCGAGCACCCTCCGGGCCGTCCCGTGTTTCGCGAAATTCCGCCTAAATTGCACTCTCGCCGGTCTCCCCGGTGCGAATCCGAATAACGTCGGTCAAGCTGTACACAAAGATCTTTCCGTCGCCCACCAAGCCCGTGTTGGCAATCCGCGAAATCGTTTCGATGATCGACTCGACTTCGTTGTCCGGCACTACGAGTTCCAGCTTGATCTTGGGGACCAAGTCCACGCCGTACTCGACACCACGGTAAATTTCCGTGTGCCCCTTCTGGCGGCCAAAACCGCGGACCTCGGTGACCGTCATGCCCTTGACGCCGCACTGCGCCAGGGCGTCTTTGACGTCGGCCAACTTAAAATGGCGGATGATCGCTTCAACCTTCTTCATTAGTCGCACCTTGGGGAGAGGGGCCTTGGTTGCGAAGCCACGGACGCCGCGCAAACAGAATGGACACACAGCAATCGCCGTGCCGCGACAATAATGTCGCGCTCAAGAACGATTTCACCACGCGTTGCCAGCAAGCCCGTGTTGCAGGCGTAAGTGTTTTATTAGAGAGGGTTTTCGATGTCCAGCCCGCTGCTGACTGCCGACGGGATAGAGGCCCTAAAACGGCATGCCGATGCAGTGCAAAAAACAAGTGACCGAATTCCAGGCAATGAGTGCCCACAGATTCAGCGATCCCCGCCTCAGGGCGATAGAACGTTCTCGAAGACCTCTGAACCGCCCATTTCCCGTTCGGTCAGCCTCGGGATCAGCGATTGAATGGGATGCTCGCACATGACTTCACCTCACCAATTCGTACGTGTCCGCGGCGATCACGCCCTCTTCGTCGGTGGGAATGACCAGCAGTTTGACGCGGCTGCCGACTGCCTGGATTTCGCCTTCGCAGCCGACGACGGCGGCGTTTCGCTGTGGGTCGAGCGCGATGCCCAGCTGCGGGAGACCTTCGCAGCACTGGGCGCGGATCCGCCAGCCGTGCTCCGCAATCCCGCCGGTCCAGACGACGGCGTCCACGGTGCCCAGGACGGCGCAGTACGCGCCAAGGTACTTCTTGACGTGATAACAGAAAACGTCGATCGCGAGCCGGGCCCGGGCGTCGCCTGCGGCGGCTTTTTCGCCTAACGTCCGCAGATCGTTGGACGAACCGGAGATGCCGATCAGACCGCTTTTCGTGTTGCAGATGCGGTTCAGCGTGGCGATGTCGTAGCCGTTTTCGCCCAGATAGAACAGGATGGCGGGATCCAAGTCGCCGGTCCGCGTGCCCATCACCAAGCCCTCCAGCGGCGTCAGCCCCATCGTCGTATCGACGCTCCGCCCCCGCTGCACGGCCGCCATCGAGCAGCCGTTTCCCAGGTGGCAGGTAATCAGATTGACCGCATCCGGCGCAGCGCCCAGCAGTTGGGCCGCGCGGCCGGAGACGTAGCGGTGCGAGGTGCCGTGAAAGCCGTAGCGGCGAATCCGGTACTGTTCGCACAGCATGTAGGGCAAGGCGTAGGTATACGCGACGGGCGGCAAGGTCGTGTGGAACGCGGTGTCGAAACAGGCCACTTGGGCGGCGCGAGGCAGGGCTCGCTGGGCGGCGCGGATGCCGGCCAGGTTCGGCGGATTGTGCAACGGAGCCAGGTGCGCCACACGCGCGATCGTCGCCAGCACCTGGTCGGTGATCCGCACCGAGCCCGTAAACTCGTCGGCGCCGTGGACGACGCGATGGCCCACCGCCTCGATCTCGTCGATCCGGTCCAGCAGTTTCCCGGCTCCTTCGGTCAAGGCGCGCAGGACCAACTCCAGCCCCTGTTCGTGCGTGGCAATCTCCGACGGCCGGCGCTCCGTGTGACCGTGAGACGTGTGGCTGAGCGCCGAGCCGGCCTCGCCAATCCGCTCGACGAGCCCCTTGCCCAAGACCGTCCGTTGGGGCATCTCGAACAACTGGTACTTGATGGACGAGCTGCCGCAGTTGACGACGAGAATCTTCATGGGCGTTAGTACACCTCTAGGCCGGCAATTGCGTTAAGCAGATCGCCGCTGTGGCCATGATGTCGTCGGCGCTGGCGCCGCGCGACAGATCGCTGACCGGTTTGGCGAACCCCTGCAGGATCGGGCCGATGGCTTGCGCACCGGCCAAGTACTGGGTCAGCTTGTAAGCGATATTGCCCGCGTCCAAGTCGGGAAAAATCAAGACGTTGGCATCCCCGGCTACGGCGCTGGCGCGTTTCAGCTTCCTGGCGGCCACCCGGGCGCACAGGGCCGTGTCCGCCTGGAATTCGCCGTCAATCCGCGCTGCCGGGCGGCGCTGCCGGACCAGCGTCAGGGCCCGCCGGACTTTCTCGGCGTCGGGATGCGCCGCGCTGCCGGTTGTGGAGAACGACAGCAGGGCCACGCGCGGCGGCTCGTCCAACAGCTGGCTGGCTGTGGCTTCCGTTGTCAAAGCGATATCGGCCAGTTGTTCTGCGGTGGGCTGGATGTTCACCGCGCAATCGGCGTAGATCAGCGGCACATTGGTCCGGCCGCCGTACGACGGGAGCAGCATGAGAAAAAAACTGGACGCCGTCTGGATCCCCGGCGCGTAGCCGACAGTAACCGTCGCTGCCTGAATCACCGTCGCGGTGGCGTTCAACGCCCCGGCTACCATCGCATCCGCATCTCCTTGGGCGAGCATCATGCCGGCGTAGACCAGCGGTTTTCGGACCAACCGCCGCGCGATATTGTCTTCCACATTCCGGCGGCGGGTGTAGGCGGCCACATAAGCCTCGATCTGCGGAGATACGGCGGGATCGATGGTTTGCAGCCCGTCCAGCGACAGGTATGCCCGGGCTGCCGTTTCGGCCAGGCGATCTGCGCTGCCGAGCACGATCGGGCGAGCGATCCGTTCGTCGAGCATCCGGCGAGCCGCCGTCAGGACGTTGGCGTCCGGGCCGTCGGGCAGTACGACGCGTGCGTTTTTTTGTTTGGCTCGATCGATGAAGCGAGCGATGATTTCCACGGCACCCTCGGCGCGGTGTGGGACGCTGGTACCGCATGCGGTTGAGTCGGATCCGTTTCGCCACCCTTGCAAAGGCGCTAACTACGCTGAAGTTCACGCTTTAGCGTGTCGTTTGCGGTGGGCATGGCCCACCTGACACGCTGAAGCGTGAACTTGAACAAGGCCCGGAACTACTTTCTTCCTACCACAAAGCGAAGCGCTGGGCAAGAACGCCCACGAGCCCAAAAACGAAAGCGAGGGGCGTGTTGGCTTCCTCGATTGCGTCTCGGGCTCGTGTGCTTTCACGGCGTGTCATGCTTTTCGGCGTGGCACGGCCGATGGTTGGCCGTGTCCGCCGAAGCATCACTGCTGGCAAACAAGCAGTGCCATACGATCGCTAGTTCTTCGCCTTCTTCTTGCCTTCCTTGATGCCTGCCTTCGCCTTCTGGTCGGCGGTCAGCAGGGCGACGGCTTCCTTCTTCAAGCCGGCGTGCAGTTCGGCTTCTTCCTTCATGGCGGCCTTTTGAGCCTCGGTCAGGTTCATGGCGGCCATGACGGCATCCTGTGCCTCCTTGCCCTTCTTGCCGTCGGCCTTGGCCTTGGCCGACGCTTCCTGGCGAGCCTTCTTCTGTTCGTCCGTCAGAGCGGCCTTTTCCTGACAGGCCTTGCACTTCTCGGCGCAAGCAACGGCCAGTTCTTTGATCTTGGCCACTTGGTCGGCGGTCAATTCGGCCTTCTCCAAGCTCTTCAGGATCTGCTCGGCGGGATCGTGAGCCTTCGCCCCCTTCTTGCCTTTCTTGCCTTCGGCTGCGAGCAGCGGCGAGGCGATGACGACGGCCAGGGCCAGGGTGAACAGGGTACGTACGACGCTCTTCATAGGGGTAACTCCAAAAACTTAGGGGTGACTTGGTGTCGCGCAAGCAGCCTTGCCCACAGACACCGGCATGCACAAAAACCTCCCGTCGTCCCAGTTGACTGGAGGAACAGAGATCAGGAAAACAAGGGCTGGATGATCCGGCCGCCACGGACGATGGTGATCGGCCGTCCGGTGTTGGTGTGATACTCCTTGGTGTGGTCGATGCCCAGGCTGTGATAGAAAGTCGCCGCGACGTCGTCGGGCGAGAAACCCTCACCGTCCGGCTGCGTGGCCTTGTCGTCGCTCTTGCCGACGACCTGCCCTCCGCGGATACCGCCGCCGGCCAGCAGCATGAACATGCAGCGCGGGTAATGATCGCGGCCGCCGCCGTCGGCGCTGCGGGTGTTGATCTTCGGCGTCCGGCCGAACTCGCCCGTCACAAACACACTGGTCGATTCCAGCAAGCCTTTCTGCGACAGACCATTCAACAACGCCGCCAAGCCGGTGTCCAGGGTAGGCAGCAAGCTGTCCTTGAGTTTCGTGAAGTTATTCTGGTGCGTGTCCCACCCGCCCAGCGACAGGGTGACGAAACGGACGCCGCTTTCCACCAGCCGGCACGCCAACAAGCAACTGGCGCCAAACGGAGTCTCACCGAACGGCTTGGCGAACTCGGGCGATTCGCGGCTGATGTCGAACGCTTCGCGCGAACGTTTGGACGTCACAATCGCATGGGCCTGCTGGGCGAAACGGTCCAATCCTTCCAGCAACTGGCTGTCCGCGTCGCGAAAGGCGGTGTCCAAGTCGCGCAGCAACCGCTGGCGTTTCTCCACCTCGGCGACGGTCAGTCCGCCCGCCAAGTCGATGCCGCGGACGCCGAACGGCTGCCCGGCGCGCGGGGTGGCTCCGGTATTCAGCGGCGCGTACTTGACGCCCAGGAAGCCCGGCCGCTGATTACTGTTGGGGATGGCGACAAAAGGCGGCAGATCGGGCGGATTGGCCGCCTCGGTCTCTTTGGCCACCACGGCGCCGTAGCCGGGGTACTGCAGCGACGGCAGCGGGCGCGTGCCGGTATTGACGTATTCGGAGCCCAACTCATGAGCAGCCAGGGTATGCGAGACGCCGCGCAGCACCGCGAACTTGTCGGCGCACTGAGCCAGCTTGGGCAGGTGCTCGCAGAACTCGACGCCCGGTACATTGGTCTTGATCGGATGAAACTCACCCCGAAACTCCACCGGTGCGTCCGGCTTCAGGTCGAACGAATCCAGGTGCGAAGGACCGCCTGCCAGATTGATGAAGATTCCCGACTTGGCTCGCGCCTCCGGGTTGACTTGTCCCGCTTCCGCCAGCCGCAAATAGCCGGCCAGCGTCAGGCCCAGGCCGCCAAAAACGCCGGCCTTGAGAACGTCGCGGCGTTGAACTCCGTCGCAGGTCCGATGCATGGTCATAACCTATTTCCTCCTGCACAAGCACCAAAGGGCTTTTCCAGTTGTCGGTATTCACTTTGACGTTTAACGAATGCCCTCGGCTTGTCCGAGGGATGCTTACGTTTCTCGCTACACACGCCACGCACTCAACCCATCACTCTTTCCCACCCCGTTTCGCCCGCAGCGGCGAAGCCTCCGCGGGCGAAACGGGGTGGGAAGGTTACGCGGGGGGATCGCTTCGTGTAGCTGGAAACGGGAGCCTCCACGGGGCAAGCCCGTGGCATCCAATTCACAGAACCATAGAATCTCATCCTTTACGCGATTGGCCTTGAGAACCGTTTGGTGCTAGTGATTCACAATGAACTCCTTGGTATTGAGCAGTGCCCACAGCACATCGCGGACGCCGTCGACCGGATCCTCGGCCTGCGCGATGTAAGCGACCGACTTTTTCAACTCGTCGTCCGCCGGATAACGGCTGACGGTGCGCAAGTAGGCTTGCCGGACGATGGACTCCAAGTCGGCGGCGGCCGTCGCTTCGAGTGCCGGTTTCGGCTCAGGCGGCGACTGGGGCGTCAGCCGTTGGATCTCGTTTTGCAGCTGCACCAGCCGCTTCTGCAGCCGCGGGGCTGCCTCCTGGTTGCCGCCGTCTTTCAGCTGGGCCAGTTTGGCCCGCACGAACTCGATCTGCTTCCGATAGTTTTGGATCTGCTTTGCCTTGTCTGCGCCCTGAGCAACCGCCGGCGATTTCTGCGGCCGTAACTGCTTGGCGATCTGCTCCAGCCAGCCGCCTTGGCGGACGTCGGTCAACTGCAGCACCTCGCGGTCGTTTTGCAGGTAGACCGTCTGCAACAAGCTGGCCTCGGCGGAACGGTCGCAATCGCAGTTGCTTTCGCGAGTGGATCGGCCGAACACGGTCAAGGCGTAGGCGGCCCCGCCGCCCCGGTTGTTGCGCGCGCCGGCGCCGGGAATCGCAATCGCCCGGCCGCTAACGTCCTGCTGCAGTTTGGCCATTTGCTCGTCGGAAGCCGTCGCCTGCTGGATTGCATCGTACAACACCTCGGCCGGCAACCGCCGGGGCAACGCGCGGCTGAAGTTGCGTTCGTCGTTCTTGTTCGTGTCGTTCGGTTCCCAGCCGGCCTGGTAGGTGCGGCTGTTGGCGATCTGGCGATGCACCCACTTCATGTCGAACCCGCTGTCGATGAAGCCTTGGGCCAGGTACTCCAGCAGCGGCTTGTTGCTGGGCGGATTCCCCAGGCTCATATCGTCCGCCGGACTGACGATACCGACGTTGAAGTAGTTCGCCCAGACGCGATTGACAAAGGCCGGCGCGAAGAACCGGTTGCTCTTGTCCCGCAGCCAGTCCATCACAACCGCGCGTGGATCCGCATGTTGCGTAAGGTCGACCACGTCCCCGCCCAACAACTTGGCCTTTGCCTCGCTCGTCGCCACATTCTTGTTCTTGCCGCCGCCTTTGCCGCCCTTGGCTGCGGCCCGAGCCACAAAGACCTCCGGAAACGGAATGGTCTTGCCTTCCTCCAGCAATCTCGGCAGGTCCTTTTGCAGATCGTTGCCGCGTTTTCCATTCAGGCCCAACTGCTGCAGCAAGTCGCTGTACTGCTTCTGCGCTTCGGGCGATGCGCGGCGGTCGGCGGTTACCACGCCCGCAAAGAAGTTCTTGAACTGGTGGAAATCGTCCTTGGACCACTGGTCGAAGGGATGCTTGTGGCACTGAGCACACTGGATCCGCAGTCCCATGAACGAATACGCAAAGGCGATGGCGCGGGCATCCGGATCGCGGAAATCCCGCCGCGCCCAGAAGTGCGACATGGCGGGCAAATCGGCGTATGACTTGTCCGAACCCTTGCGGGAAATCTCGCTCATCTCCCGGCAGTAATCCAGGTAATCCTGATCGGGCTGGCGGCTGACCGCCGTGACAATTCCGGCCGCCAATTCGTCGTAGGGCGTATTAGCCGCCACGCGTTTATAGATCCAGTCGTACCATTCCCGGCTGGCCTGACCGCGCAGCGGTGTTGCGTTGACCAGCTGGTCGTCGTTGTTGCCCGTAAAGTCGCACAGCTTGGTCGTCCACCACGCGGCATAGGCGGGCGTTTCCAGCAGCTGGTCGATCTTCCTGGCACGTTTGTCCGGCGAGCGGTCGGCCAGAAACGCTTCGACGTCCTTGGGCGTGGGCAGCGTGCCCGTCAGATCGAGGCTTGCGCGCCGCAGGAACTCCGCGTCGCCGCACACGTCCGACGGTACCACGCCCAGCTTCCGCAGCTTGGCGACCACCAACTCATCGACCTTCGTCGGCGTGGGCACCTGCGGGTACTTGGCGTCGGTCAACTCGCTCACCGGCTGCAGCACGGGCACCGGCTGGACGCCGTTGTCGTACGAAACGACCACGTGCGTGTCGCCGGGTTCGCCGGCGGTGACCTGCCCCTGGTCGTCGATCTTGGCGATCGCTTCGTCGCTGGTCGCGAAGCGGCACAGCGGCGTCACGTCCTCGCGCGAACCGTCTTCCCAGACGGCCACCGCCTTCAACTGAACCTGCTCGCCCTTGCTGGCGAAACGGATTTCGGCTGGCGTGACTTCCAGCCGCATCAACAGGTCGGGGTGCTCTGCGAGCTTGGCACCCGTCTGAATCCAGCGCAGGAACACGTGGTACTGCCAGCTGCCTTTCTCGTACCGCTGGCCGCCTTCGTGCATGTCCGCATCGGTCGGTTTGACCAGGATCAGGCTATCGGCCGGGTGCTGCAGGTCGATTCGCGGGCTGTCCTTGGCCAGCAAGGCCGCGTGATCGGCTTTGAAATCATAGCCGAACAGCGACAGCTGGAATCCGCCTCGGCCTTGAAACGACCCGTGACAGGATCGCCCGTTGCAGCCCAGACGGCCGAACAGATTGACCACGTGCCGTTGAAAACTGGGCGTTTCTTGCCCGTCGGCAGCGGCGAATCGCTGGCTGATCGGCGGCAGGATTTCATCCGCCGCCTGCGAATCGGCGGCGATCAGGATCGCAGCAAGTAGAAAAACCGATGACCACAGACGCCGCAATGTCATGGATCGCATTTTGATCCCTTCCCTCAAGTTCAAATTCCCGTTTGTTCCACAAGATGGGATACCGGCCGGCAGACGAGACCGGCTACGGCGAAGATCTGCTCGCAGGTTTCGCGGTCGCCGCATCTTTCCGCTTGGCCTTCAGCCGTTCCGAACTCTTCGTCAGCGAGAGAAACTCCTTTTCCAATAGTTCGGCCCGGTTGTCGGCCAGCCGCCGCAACTGCTCGTCCAATTTCTGCAGCCGTTCGGCGGTTCGATCCCGTTCGATCTGCGAAAGACGCAGCTTGAGTTCGAACTGGTCGGCCAGCAAACGCCGGAGTTCGTCGCGGAGCGACTCGCTATCGCTCATCACCAGCCGGGCGACCAGCAATTGGATCTTCGACTCGATGACCCACGACTGAAGCTCCAGTTCGTACCGAGCGCCGTCGCCTTTTTCAAACTGCCGCAGCCGTTCGCGCGCATGGCCGATGTCGCGGATGGCGCGGGTGTAATCGGCCGGGCGGCTCAATTGCAGGTGGCCCAGCAGTTCCGCCAATTCGGTATGATGCTGCCGCAAGAACTGCAAGACCTCCGCCTCTTGCTGCGCCGTCACGGCGACCGGTGGCTTTGCTCTTTCCTTCTTTGGCGCCGGGTTCGATCCGGCGTCAGCGGCCGACAAGACGGCGACGGCCGGGAAAAGCAGACCAAGTGCTGTCACAAGTGCTATCACAAGAACCGATCCCCGCATGCGCTCAGATCCCCCCGATGTTTGAGTCCGGTGGCCGCTGATCCTCGCCCTCAGACTCCATGGCAACAACGGCCGAAACCATCCACTCGGGCGTGTCAAGTGCCGCCCCGTCGTCGGTGGAAACCGAAACGTCCGACTCTCGATTGGCCGGGGACAGCCACTGCCAGCCAGCCGTCTCGTCGTCCGCCTGCTCGGTCAACTCCGTCCTGGCATGGCTCCAGACAAGGGCCAACTCGGCGGGCGGAGGGGCACCGGCCAAGCTGCCATTTGGCTGGCCAGCTTGTTCGCCGCCAGGGGGCCAAGAAACCAACAGGGCAAACGTCAACCCCAGAGCCAGTCCGGCCGCCAATCGCACGCCACGGCGATGATACCAGGAGCCCCGACGCTGAAACGGCGCGGCCAGCGGTGCGGCGTCCCAGTCGAGCGAGCGGACGGCGCACGTCACCTCGACGATCCGTCCGACCGCTTCACGGGCTTCTTGATCCTGCTCCAAACGTCGCTCGAACTCGCGGCTTTCGCCAGGCGAAAGCTCGGCCGCCACATAGCGGAACGCCAGCCAGTCCAAATCCTCGCGTTGTGTCTCGTTCATCACTGTTCGTCCAATTTCGTCCGCAACTTGCTCATCGCCGTGCGCATCCGTCCCAGCGTGGTCCCCAAAGGAATCCCCAACTCGGCCGCGATCACCGCGAACGTCTTCTCCTCGTAAATCCGCATGCGAACCACTTGCTGTTGCTCGGCCGACAATTCGCTGATCGCCTGCCGCACCCGTTCGACCGTTTCCGTCTTGACCAACTCGGCTTCGGCGGATTCTCCGACCGGCTCGCGCTCCCACGCCGTGCGGCGCAGTGCGGCGTCGTCCGTGGCCTGGCGGCGACGCAGTAACATGGCCTCGCGGTACGCCACCCGGAACAGCCAGCCCTTGCGGGACTCTTCCCGAGTATTGTGCCCATACTCGGTCAGTTTGGCGAACGTCGCTTGGACCGCGTCAGCGGCCAACTGCCAGTCGCGGAGCAGTCCCACGAGGAAACGCTGCAATTCGGCCCCGTAGCGCGCATACAAATCCGCCACCGTGGCCGGGTCGATCTTGCCGTGTTCCGCGGCTGACAACAGGTCCGACTCCTGACAATTCTTGTCGCTCAAGCGATTGCTCAGTTACCAAGATGCGCTCAAAGCTGCTATTATTGTGGCCGTAACGGGTTTTGTCGCGGACCCGAAAAGAAATATCACCGATGCCGCGGAAAATCCTCCGCGTTTAAGTCGAGGAGAATATCCTTTGTTTCTAGGCCCCGTGTTCCAGCGCGAAGGGGTTCTCGCCCCACGACGTCCCAAGCTGTACTTGGCCCGCACGGTCTACGTTATCGCCCTCCTGATCCTGATGTGTACCGCGTGGCTGGTGGTCGCTGGGACGCAGATTATCCGGAACGTGGGCGACATGGCCCGCTTTGGAGCCGTGCTGTTCCAGATTCTGGCTCCGCTACAATTGGCGATGGCCGTCTTTGGCTCGGCCATGGTTTCCGCCAGCGCCGTTGCCCAGGAAAAGGACCGCCGCACGCTGATTCTGCTGCTGATGACTCGAATGAGCAACGCCGAATTGGTGCTGGGAAAGCTGTTTGCCAGCCTGTTGAGCATTTTTGCCATGCTGGTGGCCGCGCTGCCGGTGTTCATGATGGTTCCGCTGTTTGGCGGCGTGTCGTTTTCGCAGGTCATTCAGGCTTTCCTGGTGACTAGTGCAGCGGCCTTGGCTGCCGGCAGTCTCGGTTCGACGCTGGCCCTGTGGCGGGAGAAGACCTTTCAGAGCCTGGCGATGACGGCGTTGGCCCTGGTGGCCTGGATCGGCATCTGGCAGGCACTCGCCTTGCTGGCATCCGATCGCCACGTCGCCGGTTGGCCAATCGACCAATGCGTCGCCGCGTTCAGTCCCTATGCCGCCATCATGACGACCGCTCGGCCCAGTTTCGCCGGCGATGCGATGCGGTTTTGGGACAGCGGTGCCTTCTGTTTTTCGCTGTTCGCGTTGTCCGCAACCGTGGCGCTGAACGCCTGGGCGATTGTCCGAGTCCGCGTTTGGAATCCCTCTCGCGAACTCCGCCTGGTCGCGCCGGAACGCGACGAGGCGAAGAGCATTTGGGGGGTGGAGCACGATCTTGCCCAGCCGGGGCCAGGAGCGTCCGCAGACGCCGCCGAAGCCGCGCGGGCGGGGCACGTAGATGCCCGCGTGCGTGCCTCGTCGGCCACGACGCGGCGCGTGTGGGATAACCCCATCCTGTGGCGCGAAGTCTGCACCTGGGCTTACGGCCGCAAGGTGCTCGTGATTCGCGTCGGTTATCTGTTCCTGTTCTGTATGGCGGCTGCCGGACTGGTTCATTTGCTCGCGGCCGGCGAGGCCTCACATTCGGCGGAGGCATTGATTCCTGCGGCCGCGTTTCCGTTGGCGCCGTTTTGCCTGGTCAGCCTGGTGCTGGTCAACGCCTTGGCCGTCACGTCGATTACGAATGAGCGCGACGGGCAAGCGTTGGACTTGCTGCTGGTTACCGATCTATCGCCTCGCGAGTTCCTGGTCGGGAAACTCGGCGGCGTCTTCTGGGTGACCAAGGAGATGGTCCTCCTGCCCATGCTGCTAGCGGGCTACTTGTGGTGGGCGGGTGGTCTGACGGGCGAGAACCTGGTTTTCGCCGTCGGCGGGCTGGCGGTGCTGTACGTCTTCGTGAACATGCTGGGCATCCATTGCGGGATGAATTATGCCAATTCCCGGACCGCGATCGGCGTGAGCCTAGGGGTGGTCTTCCTGCTGTTCCTGGGCGTGGTGACTTGCCTGTTGATTATGATTCAGTTCGGCGGCTCGTTTCAGACGCAATTGTACCCGTTCCTGGCGTTCATCTTGGGGGGCAGTCTGGGGCTGTACGTAACCCTGGGCTACCGCAATCCCTCGCCGGCGATTCAGGTCGCCTCGTTGCTGCTGCCGCTGGCCACGTTCTATTGCATCACGAGCTATTTGCTGCAGCATTTCCTGGCCGTCTTCCTGGTGACGGTCCTCAGCTACGGCTTTACGACGGCTGCCATGCTGATGCCCGCCGTCTACGAGTTCGATATCGCGATCGGCCGGTCAAGGACGCAGGGCGACGAGTGAGCATAAACGTTGCGGAAATTATGGCGAACGGTGGGCGTCAGCCCATCGGTGCATTGTCTCTGCGACAAGTAGCGTAAGCTTCCAGCTTGCGATGCCATGATCTCCCGCAAGCTGGAAAGCTTACGCCACCGAGACATCGGACAGCTATTTCTCGAACGGTGCTTACAGCCCGCGGACAGTCGTCTCGAATTTCAACCGCTTCTCGTTCAGCACTTCCATAGACGTGATCTTCCAGGCACCGGCGCGCGGCTCGATGGTGAACCGGGCCTCGTATTCGTTCGTCCGGGCGTGTAAGTGGCCCCAGTGTTCCACCGTCCCGGCGACGGTCCAGCGGCAGCGGTAGTCGAAGCCGCGCGGGTCGGACGTGGCGGCGAAACGCGCGGGCTCTTTTTGCCCGGAGACCATTTTCACTTCGCGGACGCGCGACACGGCGCCGCCCTGCTCCTGCATCTCCAGGCCGCGGCGGACCTGCAGGTACAACTCGCCCAACAGCGGCCCGTCGACGCTCTTGGCCAAGGCGTCGTACACGTCGTTTTCCTGGCGATAGTCGAACGCCCGGTAGATGTTCTTGTGCAACGCGGCGAAAATCGCCGTCGCCTGGTCGGCTGATGCGGTGCTAGGCGGCATGAACGGATTGTCCAATTCCCAGCGAGCCCACGGCCAAACGCCTGCCGCGACGGCGGCGACCAAAGCCGAGCCAAACACGTACGAGCGAGCTGCAGCCGCACGCCGCCACAGCAGCCATATCAGACCCGGCCACAGCAGGATACACCCCAGCGATACCACCGGCAGCGACCAACGTGGTCGCGGCGGCAGAGTCATGTCGACTTGCGTCAGCGGCGGCGGGGGCGGGCGGCCGGGATTCTGCCAGCTGTACTTGTTCTCCATTCCCAACCGCGACAGGGTCGCGCGCAGCGTGTCCTCAAACGCATACACGATCATGTTCACGGTCCAGATGAACCGGTTGAAGCGGTCCCACGTGACCTGGACGCGGCTGGGCGTCCCCTTCGTACTGTAAGACAGGATGACGCCGACGCGGGCGCTGGACAGGGGCACGCGGCGACGTTCGACGCGTTGGGCAAAGTCCTTGAAATCGAGTCCGTAGAAGTCGATCCGCCGGACGACCGGCTGGACCCTCACGCCGTCAATCTCCAGGGGATTGCCCGCCGTGAAATACGCCGCGATCTGCTCGCGGGCAGCGTCCTGCTCGGCGATCTCCAGGAACGCGTCGTCCGCGCGGGCGATCAAGACGCTTTCCTCCAAGGTCAGCAGCGGGATGAGAATTTCGTGGCGGACTTCGTAATCGGTGATGTACAGGAACGAGTACACGGCGCTGTAGCTGGTGATGCCCAGCGTCTCGTCCTTTTGCTTCTGGTACCACTCGTCCCGGGCTTCTTGCGACGCGTCGGGCGCCAACGGTGGACTGTCCCAGCGGAATCGCACCGTCTGCGGCGTGCCGGGGTACAGCACTTCCTGCGATCCCGTCCCGGCTGCCTCCTGTTTGACGTTCAACTGCACCTCGGCGGGCACGACCAGTTTGTCGTCGCTCAGTTGCTGGCTGAACGTGAGGAACTCGGGCGGTTCCGTAAACGGATACTCGACCTGGAACGAAATCCGGTGCGACATCAGATCGGCCAGCCGGATGCCCTCGGCCGCCATCTTCGATTGTCCGACGCCCACCACGCGGCCAGTCAGTCGCTGGCCATGCACATCGCGGATCGTGAACCGCTCCAGCAAGAACGTTTTATGCTTTTCGATCCCGCTCTGAATCACGTTCGGTTCCAGGAAGTCGCGGTCGTTCGGTGCCAGATTGTGAAACAGAAACAGGTCTTCGGCAAAAAAATCCAGCTTGACCGTCGCCTGCTCGCGGGTCACGAAGACGAAGGCCTGAGTCAACGAAATCGGGTGTGCGTGGATGGGACCGGCCGCCAAGTGACAGGCGAGCAGCGTTGCGAGCAGGACGAGAAGAAGCTGAAGTCCGCGCCACGGAAAGGGCTCAGACGTACAGAATTCAATTTTCGCGGTCGATGACCTAACCATCTGGATACGCGTCTAGCCGCGAAAATTGAATTCTGTACGTCTGAGCCCACCACCGTCTGAGCCCGCTCGCATCAGGCCGGTTCTACGCGGATCGGCCGGAGATCGAATTTCGGGCACTGGCCGAGGAAGCGGCAGGGGTTGTTATGGAACACCTCGATCGCTTCCTGCAACGTGTGCTTGCGGCGGCGATATTCCAGGATGGCCTCCTGCAGCGTGAACGGGTCGCTGGGTCCCCAATCGGCCGACGAGTTCACCAGGATCCGTTCCGTGCCGTATTTCTCCAGCATGTCGATGGCCCGTTTGGGCGAGCATTTTGTGATCGGGTACAGCGTAAAGCCGACCCAGTAGCCGGCGTCCAGCGGGGCCCGAATCGTGTGTTCTTCGACGTGATCGATCCAAACCCGCTGCGGATCGACCCGCAGGTTCGCCAGGACTTCCAGCGTGCGTTTCGTGCCGCGGACCTTGTCTTGCAGATGCGGCGTGTGAATCAGGATCAACTGGTGGTGCCGCAGGGCCAGCTCCACCTGGGCCTCGAAGATCTCCTCTTCGCTCTTGGTCGTCTTGTGAAAGCCGATTTCGCCGACGCCCAGCACGGTGGGTTTCTCGAAGAATTCCGGCATCTGCCGCAGCACTTCGCGGCTCAGCGCCGGATTTTCCGCTTCCTTGGGATTTACGGCGACCCAGCAGAAATGCCGGATGCCATATTGGGCGGCCCGCGTCGGCTCGAACTCACTGATCTGGCGGAAGTAATCGATGAACGTCTCGGGGTACTTGCGGTCGAACCCGGCCCAGAACGCCGGTTCGGCGACGGCCACGACGCCGGACATCGCCATCCGCTCGTAGTCCTGCGCCGTGCGCGCGATCCCGTGGTAGTGCGGCTGAATGATCTGCATCGTTCGGACTCCTCTCAAGCGGGATCGGAAAACAGGTTCAGCAGCCGTTCAGCCCGGTCGGACGTCGTTTCGCGTTCGGCCAGCAGCTGCAAAGACTGATAGATTTTGACCAGCCGTTGGTCGGCCAACGGCTCGCCGGACGCCGCCCGATCCAGACGATCCAGCATGGCCCCGATTTCGAGCAGTTGGCAGCGTATGTCCAGGAAGTAGGTGCCCAGCACCTCGCCTGCAGTCAGCATCGGATTCTCCTTGGTTCAACCGTGGTGGAGCGATTGTCGAGCAAACTCAAACGCGTGCTCGAAGTGCAGGTACAGCGGCTTTTCCGCGTCGTGCATGCGTTTGAACAGATGGTGTTGCGTCTTGTACTTGACGTTGCCGATGGCCAGTGCCCCGACGGCGACGGCACCGCCGGTCGATCCGGCCAGGGGCGCGCCGTCATCTTGCAAACCGACGCCCGCGATGCCGGCGGGCGGTACGGCGTTGACGTCGGCGGCGACTTTCAGCCGCGGGGCAGCGGCTACGTCCGCTTCCGACATGACTTGGATGCCTGCCTTGGCGGTCCCTAGCACGACGTCGGCGCAGCGGAACTGTTCGAACTTGTGGTCGCTGGCGTCGCCGCGGATGCCGGTCAAGTCGGCCCCGTAATTGTGATTGCAGATCGCCGCCACGCGATCCGCGCGGTCCTTGTGGCGGCCGAGGATGACCACCTCGGCTCCGGCCTTGGCTGCCAGGATCGCGGCCGCCGCGCCGACCGGTCCGGTGCCGCCCAGCACCAGGATCCGCAGTCCGGCCAGGGGGGTGCTGTGCGATTTTTGCAGCTGCCGTTCGACCGTGGCGACCAGCGCTGCGGCCGTGGTGAACGCCCCGCTGGGATCGGCAAACACCGAGACTTCGAACGGCGGAATCATCGCCTCGCGGGCCCCGTCCAGCATGTCCATCGCGATATGCAAATCCCGGCCGCCGATGAAGATCCCGGTGCGTTTGGCACTCTTGGGACCGCGCGAGAAGATCGCGTCCTGGACCAGCGGCCCGATGTCGTCCAACTCGACGTGCGAGTAGGGCATCACGGCCGTCCAGCCGGAATCCAGGGCCATGTTCACATCAAACGGACTGACGTTCTTGGCCGGAGTGAGCATGTGCAGGATGTAGGGTTTTTCCATCGGCTAGTTCCCTGGAGTGCGGCGCTTGGTCGCCGCATTCGTCACGGGGCGAGTGGGAAACGTGCCCCACGAATAATTCTCGCGAGCCTTGGGACCGTTCGAGAAATCCCAGTCCGGTTTCTCCGTGGCGTAAGTTTTCAGTTTGCGGAAGATCATGGCATCGCCAGCTGGCAGCTTGCGCCACTTGTTCCTCGAACGTTGCTTAGCATATCCGGCGGCGGGGCAAATCGCAAAGCGGGTTGCGGCAATACCCCGCGTCTCGGGGCGGCCGCCATTGACGCCACCACATTTTTCTAAGCGCGCTTGATCGTAGTCTGGAAGGTCCGCATCGAACGGGAACCGTGTACGGCGGTCGCGATAGCCTGTATGGCTTACATCGGTGCGATCTTCCGGCACGCACTTTTCCGGCCGTCTGCCGAGTTCTCCAATGCCGCACCGCTTTCCGTACAACCGTCCGGAAGCTATGATTCCGGCCTTCCCGGTTCCATGTCCTGTTGTCCGACGTTCCGTTGTCCGACGTTCCGTACTTGACAGTAAAGGCCCGGCGGGCCATTGTGTGCGTTCACGCGAGGATCGCCCGAAGATCCCGCTCCCAGAAACAAGTTCCAAGGAATCCGTCATGCCCGCTTTTCGCGCGGAAGTCCCCCACACGTTAGGCCAGCCCGAAGCCACCAATCGCTTGAAGGGATTCGTTGAATCCGTCCAGCAGCGGTTCGCCGACCAGATCTCGGCGGCCGATGGTGCCTGGAATGAGAACGTGCTGAGTTTTTCCATGGCCACCAACGGGATCACCATCAAGGGGACGCTGACCGTCGAGGAAACCGCGGCGCGGGTCGAAGGCCATTTGCCCATGCTGGCCACGCCGTTCAAAGGCATGATCGAAAGATCGATCGCCGGCGAACTGTCGCAGGCGCTGGCCTGACTTTCCGCCCAAGCTGATGAAAATGGCGGAAAGACGGGGAATGGTGGTGGATACGGAAAGCCAGAGTTGGCACCCCATCGCGACATTTCTCGCGGGAGATGTCGCGGTTTCAGCCGCGGGAGAGGGCACGGCGTGAACGATGGGGCGATTTTCAGGACAAAGTCCTCGAGGCTCAAAGACCCTCTCCCCTCTCCCAGGCCTTAGAGCCCGACCTCTTCCCAAGGGAGAAGTCTCGTCTCGTTGTGAGCAACGCCTATCGGATCACTTACGGAGAGGAAGCAAATAGCTCGCGGATTTACCACGCCAATGAGCTATTCGGTTGGGGTGGGGTATGATTATTGATCCTCGTTCGCGATACGCGTATATTCTCGTCGATTTGTGGGAGGGGCATATCCCTCACTGAACTCGCTCCCAGCAGCCCCACTCGCAGCGGCTTTCGTTGATCTCAATTCTTCTGGTATTGAGGCCCCGCGTACAGGAGTCGATTCATGAGCGAGCGTTCGATTCGTCGTCGGTTTCGCGATATGCTCCTTTCCAGGACCGGTGGTGATCGAGGAGCGACGAAGCGCGGACTTGGCCGGAGGAGGTGACATCGCCTCGTCCGCATCGGACCGCTCGAGCCGCGGCACTTGCTGAGCGGGTCAGGGCCGATAGTCATCGCCGTCACGGCGACTCCGGCATTGCTCAACGACGCGAATGTGGGGCCGGCCGCTCTTTCCGTGACGGTGCATTTCAGCGGGGCGATGGACCTGGCTGCGATCCCGACGGCTCGCAAGATCGGCGCGCGGCTGCCATCGACATCGATCAACTGCTCTTCCGCCGCCTAGCACCAAACGGTTTTCAAGGCCAATCGCGTAAAGAATGAGATTTCATGGTTCTGCGAATTGGATGCCACGGGCTTGCCCCGTGGAGGTTCCCGTTTCCAACTACACAAACCGTGCCACTGCGTAAGCTCCCTACCCCGTTTCGCCCGCGGCGGCGAAGCCGCCGCGGGCGAAACGGGGTAGGGAGGATTGAAGGCTTGCGTGCGTGGCGTGTGTAGCGAGAAACGTAAGCATCCCTCGGGCAAGCCGAGGGCATTCGTGAAACGTCAAAGTAAATACTGACAGTTGGAAAAACCGTTTGGTGCTAGTTGTCGGCGGGGCGGCTGCCGGGATACCGTTGTCAGGCAGCGCTGGACCGCTGTCGGCGAACGAGCGGTTGTTCGTTAGGCTTCAACGAGGATCGCGCCGGACGGGCAGCCGTCGGCGGCTTCCTGCGTGGACTGCTGCAAGTCCTCGGGAATCGGATTCACTTTGACGCCTACGACACCGGAATCGTTCATTTCGAACACGTCGGGCGCCATTTCTTCACAAACGCCGCATCCCGAACAAAGCGTTTCGTCAACGGTAACTTTCACAGAATCCTCCTTTGTAGAAACGGAACGTAGCAGACCATTCGCCGTCACCACGGGTAACGCCCAGACGGCGAGCGGGCCGGCCCGATCGAGGCTGCGGATAATCGGCCCGCCAAGACGAAGAGCATACACCAACTACCGGTTTTGTCACAAGCGGGTACGGATCTCGCTAGCAGCCGGTTTCCAGGACGCTAAAAGTTCCTCCTCTTGGTCTCGATCGTCAATTGGTCGATCACCCGCCGCACGCCAGCGACACGGTTGGCGGCCCGCATGATGTTCTGGCGTTGCATCTCATATTGGATCGTACCTTTCAGCGTCACGTCGCCTCGGCTGATGCTGATCTTGACGCGGCGTTGCGACCCGGTTCTCGTCCGTTGTACACACTGGTCGGCCTTTTGCAGCAGGGCTTTGTCCGAAACTTGATTGATGGCCATGATCGCAACTTCCTTGCACATCTTTGTTCAACGGCAAGCCGAAGGCGTCGGCGAATCGGACACGCAGTCGCCTTTGGCTTACCGTTAAGCGAGTTGGGTTGCGGCCGTCAGGCCGCGTTAGCGTCTACCGCCGGTGGCTATCCACGCGTTGGCAGCCTTAAGGCTGGACTCCAACGGAATCGCCCGCGGGCTACGGGGCGGGCCGGATCGTCAGCCGCACGGTCGCCGTCCGGACCGGCTGGTCGAGGACGATCGCCACCCGCGTCGGCGGAGGACCGTTGCGGTCTTCCTGGATCTCCTCGGCGCGGATCGTGAATGCGGCGCCGCCCGTATCGATGTCGACGCGCACGCTTCCCTTGGCATCGCCGATGGTCAATTGGCTCGCCGTCGGCTGCGTCCATTTGCCGAACGTGATCAGGGTGGTTTCGAACTCCTCCGGCTGGGCCGATTGGACCTCGTCCACGACCTCCAGCGTCCCTCGTCCTGCGCGCGCAAAGCGGAACGTCCGCTGCAGTTTTTCCAGGCCCTTGACGGCATACGCCGAGCGGATGTCGAGGATCAGCGTGTCCGTGGCGTCGGTCCATTCGGTCTGCAGGACCTTGGCCGCCGCCTTGCGGCCCGTTTGCTGCAACTGGCCGGCAATTCGCGGCACCGGATGGCCAAAGGAGTTCAGCAGTTTGCTTTCATAGCGGCGACCGCTGAACGTGCGGGCCGTGTACACTTCGCCGCCGGGGTCGACCAGCGGCGTGCCGTGGCCCAGGGCCACGACGAACGA
Organism: uncultured Pirellulaceae bacterium; assembly: GCA_964645045.1. GTDB lineage: Bacteria > Planctomycetota > Planctomycetia > Pirellulales > Pirellulaceae > Anammoximicrobium. The sequence continues at coordinate 97,902 of CAZXYZ010000016.1, forward strand.
GCCCACGTCGTTGTGGTTGTGATGCTCGGCGTTGTGCCCGCCCTTGAGCGCGGCCGCCAGTCCGCCCGGGGCCTCCGGCCGGCAGATCAGGATGCCCGCGTCGGAGAACCAGTCGCGCGGCGGCGGGGGCACGGCCTCGTCCGCGGCCGGCCGGGCCGATGCCGAATTGGGGAACGCATACAGTCCCAACTCGAACAGGCTTCCGCCCGGCCCGCTGGCCGTCAACAAGCCCCGTTGCTCGTCGCCTTTCAAGCCCCAACCGAACCGGCGGCTCAGGAAAGCCATCAGCACGGTGTCCGGTTTTGCGCCCACGTGGCAATCGGCAAAGGCCGGGTACAGGCCGGGCAGGATTTCCATCCGCCGCCCGAAGCCGGCAATGGGCTCGATCCGCGGATCGGCCAGCCAGTCGATCCGCCCGCCGGTCGCCTGGTGCAGCGTCTCGGCCAGCGAGACATAGTTGCCAAAGCCGTAGTTCCAGTAGCCCATCCCCTCGGAGCAATAGCCGTCGGCAGTGAAGCCTTTCAAGAAGTACTCGATATAACGTTCGGCGGCGGCGGCATAGTACGCCCGCCGCTCGACCGGTTCGACGGCGGCCAGTGCCGCGCCGGTCACGCCGGCCAGGCAGACCGCGTTCCAGTTGTTCGTTCCGGTGGCCCACCAGAGTTGCGGCCGGCCCGTCTTGACGTAGCCCTCGAAGGGCTGGAACGTCCGCCGCTCCAACTCGTCCCCAATCAACTTCCGCACGTCCGTGTTCAGCCGGTCGTCCAGCCAATAAACCATGGTGGCCAAATTCCAGGCCGTCGCGGCCGACGCCAGGTCGATCTCCACGACTTCGCCGCGGAAGTTTTTCAGGTCGCGATCGTGAGCCGGCAACAGCCAGCTCTTTTCCGCGCACGTGGCACGGATCGTCGCCTCGATCGCCGGCAGGAACCGGCCACGGTCCTCCAGGCATTCGGCCAGGACCAACGACGACAATCGGCTTCGCCGCGCACTATGCACCCGTTGGTACCGTGAGCGGTTGCCGCTGCGCGAGAATTCCAGATACAGTTCATCCGTCGGCTCCGGAATCGGCTGCGGCAACAACTTTTCCGCCTCCGCCACCACGCCGCGGAACTCGCGGGATGTGGCCAGGACTTCCCAAGCCGCACGATCCGCCGCGGGCCGCCCCACGCCCGCGGGCTTCGCAGGCAGCATCGCCGCCAACTGTGCGATCCGCCCGGCGTCGAGCGTTTCCGCAGCGGCAATAGGGGTTGAAACAAAGAGCAACAGCAGGCAGGTGGCAAGTCGCGTCATCGGCGGGGTCTCCAGGGAGGGTTCGCGGTATCGTAACCTGCGCGTCACAGGTGCCACGGGGATCGCATCGGCCGGTCCAACATCTGGTTCGCCTCGTCATCGTTGACGAACGCTTCCCGGGTCGGATCCCAGCTCAGTTTCCGTCCCAGCTTGACGGCGATCTGCTGCAGGTGACACAGGGCGTCCGAGCGAACGGCGATGTCGATCGGCGCTGCAACTTGGGTGCGTCCCAAGATCGCGTCCATGAAGTTGGCGTGATGATTGTCGCTCTTGAACAGGTGCAATCCGTCGGCGCCGATGGTCTCCTTGAGCAGCGACTTGGGTTCGGCATCGATCTTGCTGCGGTCCACATGGACCCAGCCTTCGCTGCCCAAGAACAGCACACCGTGGCCGTAGCCGGCGACTTGTAAAGGATGCTTCTTGGCCGTGCCGTCGTCCATGTGGACCAGGGTCACTCCGTTGGCATAGCGGTTCTCGACCTGCCAGCTCGTGGCGGCGTCGGTCAACATGTCTTGGGGGAACACCCCGCTGCCTTCGACCTCGGTCGGGCCGTCCAAATCCGTGCCGTTGCCCCACTGGGCGATGTCCAAGTGGTGGACGCCCCAGTTGCCGATCATGCCCATGCAGTAATCGGAGATCGAGTACCAGACGCTGTAGCCTTCTTTCTCGGTCCAAGGCCGGCAGCGTTGATAACAGTACGGCGCTTCCGGCGCCGGGCCGAGCCACAGGTCGTAGTCCAATTCCTTGGGCACCGGCTCCGTGGGCTGCTTGGCGCACGTCCAACTGCCGGGGACCCCGACCAGGATCGTCTTCAACTGGCCGATCTTGCCGTTGCGCACCAGTTCGCAGGCCTGCCGGAATTTGCCGCCCGACCGCTGCTGGGTTCCGAACTGGAACAGCACGCCGCTGTCGTGTACCGCCTTGCGCACGGCTTGTGCGGCGCGGAAGCTCCAACCCATGGGTTTCTCGCAATACATGTGCTTGTGCCGCCGTGTCGCCTCGAGGGCCATCAGCGGATGCCAGTGATCCGGCGCCGTGATCTGCACGGCGTCGATGTCCTCGCGGGCCATCAACTCGCGAAAATCCCGATAGGCCGTGCAGTCCTGGTTGTCGTAGTATTCGTCCACCGACTGCTTGCCCGCTGACCGCCGGGTTTCATGCACGTCGCATACGGCCACCACTTGAACTTCCGGATTCCCGCGGAAGGTGCGCATGTTGCCCATGCCCTGGATCCCCAGCCCGATGACGCCCAGCACCACGCGATTCGACGGCGCGGCCGCGCCCGCCAGACCCAGCGCGGACGAAGGAATGATCGCAGGCAGACCGAGGACGCCGGCTGCGGCTGCACTGCGGCCAAGGAATTGCCGGCGGCTGACGGGACGGGATTCGAGGCGTTCTTGGGTGGGCATCGGTTCTCTCCTGGTTTGAGTCAGACGACAATGCAGTGGATTCCCAGTATAACGCATTTCAACGGTAAGCGGTCGAGGTAGAACGCGATGCGAAGGCGCAAAGATGGGGAGTATCCCGCTCGGCGGACCATTCAAGAGCATCGAGAATCTCGAAGAAATGCACAAATAGTAGAAATATGGGGATATCATTCCAGTCAATGCGATCGGCTGACGTTGCATTCGATTTCCTTGAACTTGCTTACAAGACAATCAACAAGTAATAGAATGCGTACAGGAAACGGGACCTCGGACGCCTGGAAACGCAGTTGTTCGCTTCCACACAGATGCGGAAGGCACGGACCTTATGCACAGGGGATCTGACCGGTCCGTTGCAGATTTCCGCCAAGCAGGAGCGAAAACAGTTCAGTCGTCTGGCCCAAGGAGTGTTCTACCGTGGAGAGCATCCATCGTCGTGAGTTTCTGGATCGCGCAAAGACGGGTCTGGTCGAACTGGCCGCGAGTATGCCGATCGTCGCCGCTGCGACGGCCGCGGATACGGCCCAAGTCAGTGCCCAGCGTCGGCCAACCGTCATTTGTGTCTATTACCCTCACTGGCACAGCTACGATCACGGCAGCGCTTGGAAGGGTGAAGGTTGGACGGAATGGGAAGGCGTGAAGGCCGCGGTGCCTCGCTTTCCCGGACACCCGCAGCCGCTACGGCCCGCGTGGGGCTACTTCGACGAGAGCGATCCGCAGTGGTCCGCGCGCGAAATCGACCTGGCGGCCGACCACGGGATCGACGTCTTCCTGTTCGACTGGTACTGGTACAGCGGCGTCAAGAACATGGAGGAGGCACTGGAGCAGGGCTTCTTGCGGGCCGCCAATCGCGACCGCATGAAGTTCGCACTCATGTGGGCCAATCATCACCGCCGGGACCAGTTCTGCCCGGATCTGACCAGGGAGCGCACCGTTTGGCTGCCCTCGCGCCATTCGCCGCGCGATCTGGAACGTATGATGGAGTACTGCGTCGAGCACTACTTCCGTCAGCCGAACTATTGGCGAGTGGAGGGGCGTTTGTTCTTCAGCATCTTCCAGGCCACGGAATTCGTGAGGCAACTGGGCGGACCGCAGGAGACTGCCAAGCTGTTGCAGAAGATGGATGAACGCCTCCGTCAGGCCGGCCTGCCGCCGATGCATTGGAACGGTATGGTGTCCGATCCGAAATCGGCCGCGATCCTCCGGGAAGCGGGCTTCTCGAGTACCAGCCGATACAACGTCAATTCGACGGGTAAGGCCGGTCCCGACCTCACCGAGCAGTATGAAGATCTCATGCAAGCCCACCGGGAGCACTGGCAGAAGATGACGGCCGCGGCGCCGCTGGTGAACCTGCCCGTGGTGACGACAGGCTGGGACGTCACGCCGCGCTGCGCCCCGGACGTGCCTTGGCCTTTCCCCGTGGCGCCGGCCAGCGGGAAGCACGAATACCCCTACGGTCCCGTCGTGGTCGGAAGCACGCCCGAGCGGTTCGAGCAGTTGCTCCGCGATGCCGCTGGGCACGTGGAACGGGACCCGCGTCAGCCGTTCGCCGTGCTCATCAACGCCTGGAATGAATGGACGGAGGGCTGTTTTCTCTTGCCCGAAGAGCGGACGGGCAATGCCCGCTTGGAGGCCGTCAAGCGGACGTTTGGCACGGGCAACCGCTGACGAGTCAGACAGGGCTTGTCGGCCGGATAACGTGCGGCACGATTTGAGTCCGGCCATGAGCGGAGCCTGTGAGCAAGTGCGCCCGGCCGCATCCAAGGCAGAGCCTTGCAACGCGTTCCACGCCTCAGTTTGCTTCGGCCCAGCAGTTGGCCTCGCATGCGGGCGTTTCCCGCCGCGGAGCGATGCCGAGCCGCTTGCGCATCCAGATTTCTTCGCGGTCCACTTCCACGTCCGCCGGCGCCTCGATCGACAGACGCACGCGGCCCCCCTGCACCGACTCGACCGTTACCCGAATACGATCATCGATCACAATCGTCTCGCCACACTTCCTGGATAACACCAACATGATCAACCTCCCTGACGCGGCACTGCCGCTTTCTTCGTAGGACGGATTTCCGATCCGTCGATCAGAATCACTCCGTTTCAACCCGTTTTCTCTATTCCACCCATGAACACCGGCACCAGCACGCGGACAATGTCCTCGGCGGAGCGCGGCTCGCTGCCGGCCAGTTCGCATTCGGCCAGTTGGCGGATCGCGCCCAGCACCATTTCCGCCACGCGCTTGGCATCCAGCGGTTTGAATTCGCCGGCGGCGATGCCTTGCTCGATAATCTCCGCCAAGACGGCGATCACTTGCCCGCGCAGGCTGTCTTGCTCGGTCTTCAGCAACCCGCGCACGGATGCGTCGTTCAACAAGAACGCAAATAACTCGCGTTCCTGGTTGACGTGCTCGAAGTACATTCGAGCCATCGCTTCCAGCTTGGCGCGAGCCGTCTGTTGGCCGACGGCGATTTCATGCATTTGAACGTTGATGGGCTCGTAGGCCTTCTGGTACACAAACTGCAACAGTCCCCGTTTGCTGCGGAAATAGTTGTAGACGCTGCCCTTGGCCACACGCGCGGCGATGGCCAGCCGCTCCATGGTCAAGCCGGCACTGCCGTGCTGGGCAATCACGGCCACCGCCGCCTCGAATAACCCGTCTCGCATCGCCGCGTCCACCGCCGCTTTGCGTCGTTCGGTCAACCTGGGCACAGATCTCTCGCTTTCAACACCCGCGGCCGGACCGCTTTGGTGCGGCTGCCGCGGGCGAATGAAGTTGAATTAGTCGCGTATTTTGTTGAACGTGCGGTCATTTTGCTGAATTATAATTTTTTGGTCAAGGTCGATTTATTGCTAGCTCAGGGCTTTGGCTGTCTAACTTCCACGGAATTAACTCGGGGGCCAAGCGAACGGTGGGCGTCAGCCCACTGGATTTCCCCAGGGTTGGCCGACCATTACCCAAAGAACCGATGGGCTGACGCCCACCGTTCGCCAAAGTGCGACAGTCCGGACCTTGAGTTTCCCAGTTCCCTTGCTTACACTACGCCCGTGTCCAAAGAACTAGCTTTCCAAAAGTGTATTTCTCCCGCCTGCGGCGCGACTTACGGCATCGCCGAAGTCCGCGTTGCCTGCGACCGTTGCGGCGATCTGCTGGATGTCGAATACGACTGGGATCGCTTGAATCCCCCTGCCAACCTGCAGTATTTCGAGCAGTGGTGGGGCCAGCGACGTGTGCCGATGCGGTTTAGCGGCGTCTGGCGGTTTCACGAATTGCTGCCCTATGCTAGCACCGAATCGCTGGTCACCGTGGGCGAAGGCCAGACGCTGTTGCAGCAGTCGGACAGTGTTGGTTCGTATGTCGGCCTGCAACCCGGCCGGCTGCATCTGCAATACGAGGGCATGAACCCCTCGGGCAGCTTCAAAGACAACGGCATGTCCGCGGCCTTTACACACGCTCGCCTGACCGGCGCGTCGCGGGCTGCATGTGCGTCCACCGGCAACACCAGCGCCTCGCTGGCCATGTATTCCGCCGTGACGCGGCTGATGAAAGCCGTCATCTTTATCGGTTCGGGCAAGATCTCGTACGGCAAGCTTTCGCAGGCGCTCGAATACGGCGCGTTGACTGTCCAAATTGACGGCGATTTCGACGACGCCATGGCGCGCGTCCAGGAAGTGTCTCGGGACCTGGGCATTTACCTGGTGAACAGCGTTAATCCGTTCCGGTTGGAAGGCCAGAAGACGATCATGTTCCGGGTGCTCGAAGCACTTCGCTGGGAGACGCCCGACTGGATCGTCGTACCGGGCGGCAATCTGGGCAACTCCAGCGCGTTTGGCAAAGCGTTTGCCGAACTGGCCAAGTTGGGGCTGATTAAGCGCGTGCCTCGCCTGGCGGTGATCAACGCAGCAGGGGCAGATACGCTGTACGAGTTGTACGACCGCCACGGGCTGCGGTGGAACGGTGGCCAGGCCGACTCGCAACTGGTCGCAGACTATTATCGCGGTTTGGACGAACAGCACAAGAAAGCCGACACGATTGCCAGCGCGATCGAAATCAACCGGCCGGTGAATTTGCGCAAGTGCATTCGCGCTCTGGAATTCTGCGACGGCGTGGTGCGCAAAGTGACCGACCAGGATATCCTGGACGCGAAGGCCCAGGTCGGCGCAGGCGGCTTCGGCTGCGAACCGGCCAGCGCGGCCAGTGTCGCTGGCGCGAAATTGTTGGTCCGCGAAGGCGTCATCGGTCCGGACGAGCGAGTCGTTTGCGTCTTGACCGGTCACCAGCTGAAAGACCCCACTGCAACGGTCGCGTATCACACGTCGGACCGGGAGCATTTCCAAAAGGTCCTGGGCAGCCGCGGCGTCGAGCGGGCGGCGTTTGCCAACCATGCGATCGCGGTGCCCAACGATTTGAGCCAGATCATTCAAGCCATCGAACAGCACAGTTGACGATGACCAAAACACGCGTCGCCATTCACGGGGCAGCCGGCCGCATGGGCCGGCGGCTGATTGCTTTGGGCAGTGCGGATCCCGAACTGCAGATTGCCGCCGCATTGGAATGCGCCGGCCATCCCGAGTTGGGCCGGGATGCGGGACCGCTGGCCGGCGTGCCCGTGCTGGGCGTTCCGCTGACGGTGACCTTGGATGCCGGCGTCGCCGACGTGCTGGTCGATTTCTCGCTGCCGGTAGGCGCGACGGCGGCCACCAAACTGTGTCTTCAGCGCGGACTGCCATTGGTCATGGCGACGACGGGGTTGGAAGAGGAACAAAAACACCAACTGCACGCCGCCGCCGAACGGATCCCGATCGTCTGGGCACCCAGCATGAGCTTGGCCGTGAACCTGACGATGAAGCTGGCGACGATCGCCGCCAGCGTGCTGAAGAGTGCCTCCGGCGGCGTGGATGTCGAGATCATCGAGCGGCATCACCGCTTCAAGAAGGACTCGCCCAGCGGCACGGCCTTGCGGTTCGGCGAATTGATCGCAGCCGAGATGGGCCAGGCCAAGCAGGTCCACGGCCGCGAAGGCGTGGTCGGCGAACGCCCGCGCGACGAAATCGGCTATCACGCCGTCCGCGCCGGCGACAACCCCGGCGAGCACACGATCCTGTTCGGCTTGTTGGGCGAGAGCATCGAACTGACCGTGCGAGCCACCAACCGCGACTGCTACGCCGTGGGCGCATTTGCCGCCGCCAAATTCGTGGCGCGGCAGAAGCCCGGTCTGTACACGATGAACGACGTGCTGGGGCTGTAAGAGCCTGGGCTCCGACCAATTCCACCCGGCCGCGTTTCAGGTTCCCTCGCCCTCCGGGAAAGGGTTAGGGTGAGGGCTCCCCTGCCCACGCACAAGGAACTACCCGCCTTTTTTGCCGCCCGGCCACGGCGGTCGGCGTAGAGCTTGCCGGATTGAATCAACCGTTCCAGCACGGAGCCGGCGAGACCGCGACGCTTTTGGAGATACCGGCGGACGCGGGCCAGTCGTTGCTCGTCGGACACGGGCAGCCGCAGTGGACGGCGGCCTTGGGGAACCGGACGTAGCCTGCCGGAATCGGGCGGGGTGGAGTGAGCGACGGGGAGAAAGCCGGCTGCCAAGTGCCGCTCCAGCCATTGGACAGCCGGGCCGACATCGACCTGGGCTAAGTGCATCACCAGGTCGATCAACCAGTTGGAACGGTGGGCCGCCTACATCCAAAAGCCCCTGCACCCCGCGATGATCGATCTCTGCCACGCCTTGGGACGAGACATGTTGTACGAACGACCGGACGAAACGACGTGCTTTGTCGCTGCCATGCTGAAATAACTGTCGCGCCGGCTTATGTCTGGCAAGGGGGCAATGACCCCGCGGGTATCCGCGGGCACGCCGTCGCACCAGATTCAATGAGCCCTCGATGCGGCCTTGCGTGGGCCGGCAACGTGGTGACGAGGTTTTGCCTGGTCACTCACTTGCCGCAAGGCTACGCCTCGCATCCGGTCGGCAGAGCCGACAAGACAAAGCGTTCCCAGGCGGAGCCTGGGAACGAGGGCGCCGAGGCCGGGACTACTTGCCGGCCACGATCAGGTCCAGGCGGCGGTTACGTTCTTCCAGGGACAGGCCGCCGCTGCCTTCGATGGTCATCCAGCCGTTGTAGCCGATTTTGTCCAACTCGGCGCGGACCAGCGGCCAGTCGATGCTGCCGTCGCGGATGTCGACGAAGTTGCCGCCATGACCGTCCGGGTTCAACTTGAAGTCTTTGACGTGGCACTTGACGATCAGCTTGCCGAGCGACCGGATCCATTCCTCGGGCAGGGCGTATTTGACGTGGTTGCCGATGTCAAAATAGCACTGGACCCACGGGCACTGGAACGAGGCGATGAAGTTTGTAAAGAACGCGGGCTTGACCCAGAGGTTGTTCCAGACGTTTTCCAAGGCGATGATCACCTTGGCCTTTTCCGCTACGGGAATCAGCTTCTCGATCGCCTTGCGCGAGGCATCCGTGGCGTAGTTCTGCGCTTCGATGTATTGCTGGTACGGCCCGTTGTCGCCCGCGACGACCCGCTTGACGTGGCCCGTCTTGTCGTCGAACTCGATGTCGAATTCCCACGGCTGCGGCATCGGCATCGACCCCACGCGGCAGGGCACCAGCAGCAACGCGTCCGCGCCGTAACCGGCGCAGGCTTTCAACGCGGTTTCGACGTTGGCGATGTCGCCGGCGACTTTGCTTTCGTCCGGGTTGTTGAAATTGGCCCAGCCGAACAGCACGGCATGGATCGGCATGCCCAGCCGCTCGGCCACCTGGCGGGCCTGTTCGGCATCGGCCTGGGAGATATTCCAGACGCCGGATTCAATGCCCTCGAACCCGGCCGCCTTCCAGCTGCTGAGCGTGGCTTCATCCGGTTTGCCGATCAACGCCTTCTTGAGCATCGTTTGGAACGGCGCCGCCTGCAGCCGGCCGGCGGCCAGCAAGCTCGCCCCGGCTACGGCCGAAGCTGCCAAAAAGTCGCGTCGAGGAATCTGTCTCGTCATGGTTGAGTCTCCCTGTGGGTGGAATTCGCGAAAACGGGCCTCGTTGCACGAAGGGTTTATTCTATACTGCCTACGGTCGTTTCACACACTAGCCCGAACCGCCAGTCTTGAAGTTGCGGATTTTGGTGCGGTGCGGCAGGAAGTACCGCGAAGCGGTTGCACCCCACAGCCCGGGGTTGCCGCGCAGCGGCTACCCTGGGACGCGGCGGCGCAGGGATCGCGGCGCAGGGATCCGGTACCCCAGCGGGGTTTCGTCGCGGTGGGTGCCGTCCGTGGCATAGCCCCGTTGGTGTAGATGAACCGAACCCAGGGTAGCTGCGCAACCCTGGGCTGTGTTACACAACGCCTTTGGCGGACAAGCACGGCTGGCCGGTGCGCCGGAAAGCCGATTCGCCGAAATGCTTGAGCCCGGGCCTGGTAGAGGGTAAAACCACACGTAGCTCCGTGTCTCCGTTGGAGTCCAGCCTTTAGGTTGCCAGAGCGGGTTGAAAACCCGCGAAGAACAGGCTAAAGCCTGGACTCCAACGGAGAGACTCGCCTACGTGAAATGCCCCATCCAACGTCCAGGGAGACCTGCCATGTTCCGCCTTCGCCCGTTTTCGACCGGTTTGCTCGCGATGTTCGCATTCCACCTCGCGATCGTCTCGCTGGCGTGTCCGGCCGAGCCTGCCGCGCTCGAACGTCCGGACGGCCAAGTGGCCAAGCAGGTTCTGGCCGTACAAGAGTCGGACGAAAACCTGCTGCGGCCGGATGCCTGGCGGCCCTGGCAGGCGGGATTCGATCGCGACGGCCAGTCGTTTGTCTGCGACAACGACAGCCAACGGCAGGTGCAGCGGGGCGCCAGCCAGACCGTGATGCTGAATCAGACTCGCCCGGAGCCGATCATGGCGGTGGCCTGGAGCAAGTCCGAAGGCGTGACCGGCACGCCGGACTCGGATTACGCGTTGTATCTGGACTTAGTCTATGCCGACGGCACGTCGCTGTGGGGCCAGACCGCCCCGTTCGCCACGGGGACGCACGACTGGCAGCGGCGGCAGGTGATCGTGTTCCCGGAACGGCCCGTGCGGTCGCTCGCCGTCCACCTGCTGCTCCGCAATCACGGCGGCAAGGCCTGGTTCCGCGACCCGGCGCTGCGCGTGATGAGCACGCCCCAGTCGGCTTGCCGCTTTGACGGCGTGCCGGTCCTGGTCCAAGACGCGGCGCAAGCCGGCTTTCAAATCCGCGACGTGGCTGCCGGATCGGACTTTGTGCGGATCGACCGTCAAGCCTTGGGCCTGCGACTGGATTGGAAGCAGACCGAACAGAACGGCGCCGTCTTCGTGGACGCCGAACTTCGCGATACCACCGGCCGCGACCGGGCGATCAGCTTGATTTACGCCGTGCCGGTTCCGGGAGATTCGCTCTGCTGGTGGAACGATCCGCGAGCCAGCGAGCCCGTCCAGGCCGGACGCGAATACCTGAACGCCACGCAATTCCGCGCCGGCTTGGGCCGGTTGTCACGCTATCCCCTGGCTGCCGTGACGGACGGCCAGCATGGTACGGCGTTGGGCATCGACCTCGAGCGTCCCGCGTTCTTCCGCGCCGGTTACAACGCCGGGTCGCGCGAACTGTTCCTGGCGTACGACCTTGGCTTGTCCCCGGAGAAACCGGTGGCCCGGATCCGGCTGTGCCGGTACGTGTTCGCTCCCGAGTGGGGATTCCGCGCGGCCCTGGCCCGCTACTACGAGTTGTTCCCCGAGGCGTTCCGCTGCCGGACGCCGCAGCAGGGGTTGTGGATGCCGTTTGCCCGGATCAGCAAGGTCGAGGGCTGGGAGGATTTCGGGTTCAAGTTCAAAGAGGGCAACGACGAGACGGCGTGGGACGACGCGCATGGCATTGCCACGTTCCGCTACACGGAACCCATGACCTGGTGGATGACCATGCCGGCGGAGATGCCGCGCACGATCGAGGCCGCGGTGGCCGAAGCCCGGCGGCGGGCGGACCAGCAGCGGGACCGGCAGGCGCAAGCCCTGCTGACCAGCGGCTACCACAATGCCGAAGGCCAATTCCCGGCGCGGCTGCTGGACACGCCCTGGTGCAACGGCGCGGTGTGGAGCATGAACTCGATGCCCGGCATCGCGGGCGAAGTGACGGACTTTAACAACAAGTGGAATGCGAAGCTGCGGGAGCAACTGTACGGCCAGGTCCGCCAAGCGGACCTGGACGGCGAGTACATCGATTCCAGCGAAGGCTACGTCACGGACGAACTCGACTTCCGCCGCGACCATCTGGCCGCCGCCGACACGCCGCTGACCTTCGCCCCGGAGACGTTCCAGCCGGCCATCTTCCGGGGACTGGTCGCCTTTGAGTACGTCCGCGGGATCGCGCGGGACGTCCATGCGATGGACAACCTGATGATGGCCAACGGCGCGCCGGGCCGGCTGTGCTGGCTGCCGCCGTTGCTGGAGGTGCTGGGCACCGAGACCGACTGGAATCCAGGCGGCAAGTGGCGGCCGATGGCGGGCGAGGAACTGCTGTACCGGCGCGCGTTGTGCAAAGGCAAGCCGTTTTGTTTCCTGATGAACACCGAGTTCGAGCGGTTCAGTCCGGAGTTAGTCGAGCGGTATATGCAGCGTTCGCTGGCCTACGGGATGTTTCCGGGTTTCTTCAGCCACAATGCATCGCAGGGGGCGTATTTTACGCGTCCGGAACTGTACAACCGCGACCGGCCGCTATTCAAGAAGTACGTGCCCCTGTGCCAACGCGTCGCCGAAGCCGGCTGGGAACCGCTCACGCGGGCCCATTCGAGCGACGACAGGGTATACGTCGAACGCTTTGGCGAGCGGTACTTGACGGTCTTCAACGACAGTCCGGAGCCGCGCACCGCAACGATCCGCCTGGACACGCCGGCGCCGGCGGCCAGCCGCGAACTGGTAGCCGACACGCCCATCACCTGGGCCAACGGTGCCACGCCGCTCACTCTGGCCGCTGAACGCGTCGCCGTGATTGACTTGGGACCGCGGACGAACAACGAGGGAAAGCAGACGCCATGAAACCGAACGCCGAGGAAGTAGTCAAGACATTCAAAGGACTGGCGATCGCCGCGGCGCGGGCGCGAGAACTGGCGGCGGACAACGGGAAGGAAGATCTGCTGGACGCCTTGCCACGCCGCCAGAAAGACGCGGTGCGGCAGCACCTGCTGGAAATCAAAAGGGACGTGGAAACCGTGCTCCGGATCATGACCCAGCGCGACACGACGTGAGCCGACGGAAGAACGTGTCGTGGCGGTGCTGTCGCAGCGGCGCGTACTTGCCTTCGTTCGACCGGCTCGATAACTTCAACGCCTGTGGCGTCCACAACAAACAGCTTGGATCACCGAAAAAGGAGGTGGCGATGAGTACCTTTGACCATGCCGTCAGCATCCATCCGTATTTCAAAATCAGGGCAGGCCAGATGGAGGCCTGCAAGTCCTTCCTCGCGCAGTTTAACGCGAAGGTCGCGCATGAAGAGAATTGCCTGTTCTACAATTTCACGTTCAACGGCGATGCGATGTGCTGCCGCGAGGCCTATCGGGACGCGGCGGCCGTCCAGGCCCATCTCGACAACTGCGGTGCCGTGCTCGGGGAATTCCTCAAGATCGCCGACCTCACCCGGATCGAACTTCATGGACCGGCCGAGGAACTTGAAAAGCTGAAGTCGGTGTTCGCCGCGATGAATCCGGAGTATTACATCTGCGAATGCGGGGTCGGTCGCTAACAACCTATTCTCCTGAGACGTGCCACGCCGAGCAGTTGCACTACCTGCCGGCCGGGCGGCGATCGTATTGCCCGAGGGCAGATGATCGGCGGGCGTTCCAGACATCATGTAACCGCATTTCTTCGCGTCTTAGCGCCTTCGCGTGAGATCCTTTCCCCGGCGGCGTTGATGGGTTCACGCGAAGGCACGAAGGCGGGTGATTGCTGGGCAAGCTTGGCCGGATTTCGTTGGTCGCAGCCCGCGGTATGATTCCATTCGTCTCCGCATCATGTATTTTCTTCTTTGCGTCTTAGCGCCTTCGCGTGCCCCCTTTTTCTGAGCGGACTCGAACCATGACGGAAAACGAAATCGGCAAGATCGTCGTGGACGCAGCGTTTCGCGTGCATAGCCGCCTGGGACCGGGGTTGCTCGAATCCGTCTACGAAGCGACCTTGGCCTACGAACTGCGCAAACGCGGCTTGAACGTTCGCCGGCAGGTGGCGATTCCCATCCGGTACGACGACCTGGAGTTTGAAGAAGGTTTCCGGGCCGACCTGATCGTCGAGGACCTGGTGGTCGTGGAGATCAAGTCGGTCGAGGCGCTGCAGCCGGTGCATGGCAAGCAGTTGTTGACGTACCTGCGGCTGGCGGACAAGCGGCTGGGATACCTGATCAACTTTGGCGAGGAGTTGATCAAAGACGGGATGCACCGGATCGTGAACGGCGCGGAAGATTGGGGCACGCGAAGGCGCTAAGACGCGAAGGGGAAGTCCCCCGGCCCCCTTAGCGCCTTAGCGCCTTCGCGTGAGACCGGAAAACCAATGGATAGCAAAACGTTCTTCGACAATTCCGGGCACTTGGCAGAAACGCCGAATGGTGTGCCACAGCTGCGTGCGCTGATTCTGCAACTGGCCGTGCAGGGGAAGCTGATCCCGCAAGATCCCCACGACGAACCCGCGGACGAGTTGCTTGCCAGCATCGTGGGAAAGCTGCGCGATGCCTTGCAGAGAAAACCCAAGCGTTCGGGCCTCGGCGGTGCGCGCGTCCATGCCGCTCATCCAAAACCTTGTCACAGCCTCGGGACCGTCCAGCGTGAGGCGGAGGTGTGCCAGCCAATCCATCCCCCAACACTGCTAAGCTCACGCGTCTTCCCGAGTTGGGGTGAGCAAATCGGTGAATGAAAAGAACGTCGATCGGCTCAAAGGTGATCGTCTCGGAGATCAACGTCGAGTCGTCGCATTGCTATGGATCGCTGGCGGCTTTTTTCGGACAAGTCAAGCGCGTGTTGCGTGCGTGCGGGCATTTCCTGCACGCGGATTTTTGCCCGCCTGCGGACGCGGACGCCGTGCGGCGGCAGCTGGAAGCAACGGGCCTGACCCTATTGGAGGCCGAAGACATCACGGCGAATGTCGTCCGGGCGTTGGAGTTGGACAACGCCCGCAAAGTCGCCTTGATTCAGAGCCATACGCCACGCTGGCTGAGCAAGGCCTTTGAGCAGTTTGCCGGGGTTCAGGGATCGGAAATCTACGAACTGCTCCGTAGCGGCGCGTTGGTCTACCGGCGGCATCGGCTCCGGAAGTGAGATCTGTCGGCGTCTCGTCCTGGAGAACTTCAACGCCGCGCAGTTCACGTCGCCGCGGCCCGCTTCCGGGCTTTTGCCCCTTTCTTCTTTGCCTTCGGCATCCCCTCTTTCGGCGCGATCTTGCCCTTTTCGGGAGCGAGCTTGTCGAGCACGGCCTGCAAGCGTTTGCGGGCCGCCACGGCGGTGTCATTTGGCGGGTCGGCAGCGACCAGCTTCTCGACAAACGGAGCGTCGGTCATATCGAACAACTCGCCGCGGCTGTTGAGCTTCCAATCCTGTTCGCGGACATACCAGTTCGGGCCGAGTTGCACGAAGATCCACTCGCGCGGCGAGCCCGGCTGACCGCGCAATTGCGGCGCGAAGCTCTTCCCGTCCAGCGTCACACCGGCAGGCAATTGGGCACCAGCCAAATCGGCAAACGTAGCGAACAGGTCGCTGAACTCGACGAGGTCCCGAATCGTCTTGCCGGCAGGAGTGGTTCCTTTCCAACTGCCGATCATGGGAACGTGGGCGCCGCAATCCAGCATGCCTCCCTTCTGGCCGCTCAGGTCGCGACCCTGGAGCGTTCGCGAACGTTTCGCCGTCCCGTTGTCGGCGCTGAACAGAATCAGCGTCTTCTCGCGCAGCCCCAGCCGGTCGATGTGGGCCACCAGATCGCCGACCTGCTTGTCCAGGTACGCTACGTTGTCGGCGTACAGTCGCTCGGGATCGGTCTCGCCTGCCTTGGTATCGGGCGTCCGCAGGATGGGGCCATGCACCAAGTGCGAAGCGTAGTAGAAGAAAAACGGCTGCTCGCGATGCCGTTGGATGAAGTCGAGGGCGAATTCGTGGCAGACATCCGGATAGTAGATCTCTTTGCCGGCCTCGATCAACTCGCCGTTCTTCGTGTAGCTCGTCTGCCAGAAGTAGCCACCCGCCGTCGGGTCGGTGATCGATTCGTCAAAGCCCCAGTCGCCCGGCAGGGCGCCCATCTGACGCCATTTCCCGCAGTGCCCGGTCAAGTAGCCGGCCTGCTTCAGCGTCCTGGCAACCGACGGTTCATCCGCCGGTGCGGGGCGGCCGGCCGTTTGATTGGTGAGCCCACCCGTGCGGAAGCCGTACCGTCCGGTGATGAACAGGCAGCGGGTCGGACCGCACAACGGCGTGCAATAGGCATTCTCGAAGCGCAGGCCATCTCGGGCCAGCGCGTCGATGTTCGGCGTCTTGAACGTGTCCGAACCATAGCATCCTACGCCATCGAGCCCATAGTCATCGGCAAGGATGAAGACAATGTTGGGGCGGATGGTGTCGGCCGCAAGGGATTGTCCGCAGAGGATGCCGATTAGCGCCGAGACGGTCAGAAGTGGTCGCATGGCTGGTTTCTCCCATTTCTTTCGAGATTCGCATCTCGTGTAATTTATCAACCTTGCGACAGATCGGGAACACCCTGAGGATCTTCCTGACAACCACGTCAGACGAACCGATTTCGCGTTGGCCAACCGAGGCTCGGCGACGCCACTGGGAAGACGGCATCCAACGTCGTAGACTGTGGGGCCGGGGTGGGGCGCAACAAACTCCGTCGGAATTGCCTGCCTAATGGGCACGACAATCTGCCCGGGAAAAAGGTCTTGTTGCCCCCCACCACCATACGCCGCGGCTTCCTTGGGGACGCCGACCGAACCATCCGACTACGGAAGCAGCCATGAAGACTGTCCGCGACGCCTGCACGCTCCAACCCAACGCCCTGACGATCAAGCTCAGCGATCAGATTGAACAGCTGGATGAACTGATCACCACCGAGGGCGATGGCTCGGCTTTCTTCGAGAAAACGCACATTACCCAGGGCATGCAGGACCTGATCTCCGAGGGCCTCGCACGGCTGGCGGGGTTCTCCAGCCAAGCCATCTTTCATCTGAAGCAGTCGATGGGTGGCGGCAAGACCCACCTCCTGGTCGGCTTTGGGCTGTTGGCCAAGCACGCGGGGTTGCGCAAGAAATACTGTGGCGGCATGCTGCATGCCTCGGCTTTCAAGACCGCCGATATCGCCGCCTTCAACGGCAGGAACAACCCAGACCACTTTTTCTGGGGCGAAATTGCCAATCAACTCGGCAAGGGCGAGCAGTTCAAGGCATTCTGGACCGGTGGCCCAAAGGCGCCCGACGAAAAGGATTGGCTGAAGCTGTTCGACGGCGATCGGCCGATCCTCATCCTGCTCGACGAAATGCCGCCGTATTTTCACTACCTGGACACGCAAAAGGTCGGCAACGGCACGGTGGCCGACATCGCCACCCGCGCGTTCGCGAATCTGCTGACCGCCGCAGGCAAGAAATCCAACGTTTGCGTCGTCGTGTCCGATCTGGCGGCCACCTACGACACCGGCACGAAACTGATCACCCGCGCGCTGGAAGACGCCCGCGCCGAACTGGGGCGTCAGGAACGCAACATTACCCCCGTCGATCTGGCTGCGAACGAGATCTACGACATCCTGCGCAAGCGGCTGTTCAAAACCTTGCCGGATCTGGCGGAAATCGAAGATATCGCCGAGGCATTCGGCCGCAAACTGGAGGAGGCGGCCAAGTCCAAGACCACCAGCCGCGGGGCCGAGGCGATCGCCGACGAGGTCGCCGCCACGTACCCGTTCCACCCGCGGCTGAAGAACGTCGTGGCCCTGTTCAAGGAAAATGAACAGTTCAAACAGACTCGCGGCCTGATCGAACTCGTATCCCGGTTGCTCAGATCGGTCTGGGAGCGGCCGGCGAACGACGTGTTTCTCATCGGCCCGCAGCATTTCGCCTTGTCCATTCCCGAAGTGCGCGACAAGCTCACCGAGATTTCCGGCATGCGGGATGTCATCGCCAAGGACCTCTGGGACGCGCAGGCGTCCGCCCACGCCCAGGTCATCGACCTGCAGACCGGCAAGGAGGCGGCCACCCAGGTCGGCTCGCTGTTGCTGACCGCCAGCCTCTCGACGGCCGTCAATGCGGTGAAGGGGCTGACACGCGAAGAAATGGTCGAATGCCTCACGTCGCCCCTGCGCGAACCCTCCGAATTCCTCGCGGCATTTGAGCAGCTGACCGAAGCGGCCTGGTATCTGCATCACACGCCGGAAGGCCGCTACTACTTCGACCGCCAGGAGAACCTGACCAAGCTCCTGCAGAGTCTGGCCCGCGACGCCCAGGGCACACCGCAGGTGGACGAACTCATCCGCCACCGATTGCGGGAGATGTTCAAGCCCAGCCGCAGGACCTGCTACGATGATGTCCTGCCGCTCCCCAAACTGGAAGAAGTTGCGGACCGTGTGCGCAAAGGACGCGTGTTGTTGGTCGTCAGTCCCGACTCGAAAATCCCGCCGGAGGAGGTCCAGAAGTTTTTCGAGGGCCTCAGCCAGAAGAACAACCTGTGCGTCCTGACCGGCGATAAGACCGCGATGGGCAGCGTCGAGAAGGCCGCCTGCCAGCTGTACGCGGCCCAAAAAGCCGATGGCCGGATCCCCAAGGGGCACCCGCAGCGTGAAGAACTCGAACAGAAACAACAGACCTACGAACACGACTTCACCTCGACGATCTTCAACCTGTTCGACAAGGTCCTGTTCCCCATTCAGCGATCGGGGAAGCCTGCCCAACTGGCCTCCAAGCCATTGGACATGACGCGTGACGCCACACAGGCATTCAACGGCGAGCAACAGGTCCAGAAGACGCTGACCTCCAATCCGCTTAAGCTCTATCTGGACATCGAGAAGGACTTCGATCCCATCCGCGACAAGGCGCAGGACCTGCTCTGGCCGGAGAACCAGGACGAGACGCGCTGGTCCGATGCCTCCGACCGTTACGCCGAGCAGGCCGGCATGCCCTGGCTACCGCCCAAGGGGTTGGACACGCTGAAGTCGATCGCCTGTAATCGCGGTCTTTGGGAGGATCTCGGCAATGGCTATGTGACCAAAAAGCCCAAGAAGAAGCGGACGTCCGTCCAAGTCATCGCCGATTCCGACCCGGACGATGCGGGTACGGTCCGACTGCGAGTCAACCCGCAGAACGCCGGCCCTGTGCCGCGCGTCTTCTATGCCGAGGACGGCCCGGTCACCGAATCCAGTGCCCAGCTCAAAGACCAGGTGCTGACCACGTCGGCCCTGCGCGTGAACTTCCTGGTCATGGACCCGTCCGGGCAATACGAAATTGGCGAGCCGGTGACGTGGTCCAACAAGCTGGTCCTGCGCAACAAGCTGACCGAGAAGGGCGGCAAACGCACCGTCGAGCTGTTCATCGCGCCCACCGGCACGATCCGCTACACGTTGGATGGCAGCGAACCTCGTGAGGGAACGCCCTACGAAAAGCCGATTTCCATTGGGAACGACGACGTGTTGCTCCGGGTGTTCGGCGAAGCCGAGGGTCTGGAGAGCAAGACCGAGTTCCGCTTCCAAGCCAAGGGCAAAAAGGGATTGCAGATCGACGACGTGAAGCCGGGCCGGCTGGTTTCCCGTACCGGCCGCAAACTCGACTCGCGGGCCAAGACCTTTGAAGGGCTGAAGCAGGCCGCGGACAAGTCGGCAACGTTCGAGGGCATTGTGCTGATGGTGGGACAAGGCAACCAGATGATCGGCATCAACGTGGGTGACATCGCCGTCGATGCGGCGTTCATCCAGGACCTGCTGGCCAAAGTGCTGGAAAAATTCGCCCCGGACACGCCGATCACCATGACGTTCCGCAGGGCCCACTTCGCCTCTGGTCACGATCTGAAGGACTTTGCCGAGAAGCTCAGTATCGAGTTGGCGGCGGGGGATGTGGAGCAATGAGCGATAAGCCTCAGACCGTGGACTTTGGCGCGCCGGATAAGTTCGGCGCCCATCTGTTCCGCGTCGAAATCCCAGCGTCACGTACGGCGTCGGTGGTGATCGTCGAAGACTACGGTTACCGGGGCCAGGAGGCAGGCGTCCCGCGCGACGAGGAACGGGCCGTGCTGAAACGCCCGATCTGGTCGGCGATTGCCGACATTGCGCGGCGAGAATTCAACGATCGGCTGAAGGCCGCCAAGGTCACAACGGGCCGCTGGCACACCGGCACCAATCTGGTCGATCGGTTGTTGGGCAAAGAACTGTGTGTATTGGCCTGGGCGGCCGAGACGGCCAACGACGAGCAGTTGCCCGTGATTTGCAGCAAGTGGGCGGCCCTCCGGCCCGAAGAGCGGTGGTGGCTGTTCGCGATGACGGTGGCCGAGGCCGGGCTGCCGGAGGACACGCAGCGAGGCTGGCGACGGGCACTGTTCCTCGCCTTGTCGGACGGCGAGAAACCGGCAGCGAAACGGCGGCGGCGCCCGGTCGAACGGACGTTGTTCGCGTTGCCGCTGTTTGATAGGGATGAGGGATGAGGGATGAGGGATGAGGGATGAGGGATGAGGGATGAGGGATGAGGGAT
>CAZXYZ010000016.1:118387-125758 GCA_964645045.1 uncultured Pirellulaceae bacterium
GAAAGGAAGGAGGCGGGACGGATGACGGGGGACAGGGTTGATCTGCGGGACCGGACGAAGGCGTTGGCACTGCGGGTGCTGCGGCTGTTCGCGGCGTTGCCGAAGCGGACGGAGGCGCAGGTGATCGGGAAGCAGTTCCTCCGCTCCGGGACCTCGGTCGGGGCGAACTACCGGGAGGCGTACCGGGCGCGATCGGATGCCGAGTTTGTGGCGAAAGTGGGTGATTGCCTCAAGGAGCTGGACGAGACGACATTCTGGCTGGAGCTCCTGGCCGAATCGGGAACTGTTCCCGCCAAGCGTCTGTCGCTCCTGCTGGACGAATGCAACCCGCTGATCGCCATCTTCACCACTATCTCCAAGAAAGTCCGTTCCCGTGACCGCAACTGACCCCGCCCTCGTCCCTCGTCCCTCGTCCCTCGTCCCTCATCCCTCATTGCATTGCGGTTCGGGGACGGGATAATTCTTGGAATGGAGGTAGGCGATGATCGCACTGACACTAGAACAGCACCAATCCGTGGCACGGGAGGAAGAAGCTCCACCTCGTGTCCTTGACCCCGTCAACCACACGCGGTACGTCTTGGTCCGCGAGGAGGTCTACGACCGGGTCCGACGGCTGCTCGACGCCGACGAAGACCATTTCGCCCGCGACTTGGCTCCGCACGTCATGGAGGTGTTCGGACGAGATGGCTGGGATGATCCGGCGATGGACGTCTACAACGAACTCGATCCGCGGGTTAATCCATGAACGTGCAACGCGGTGATGTCGTCTTGCTGGATTACCCGTATTCGTCTGGCGGCGGGGCCAAAGTGCGTCCGGCGCTGGTGGTGCAAAACGACCGGGACAATCAACGGTTGACGAACACCATCGTCGTGCAAATCACGAGCGTCACTCGCCGGGGGCTGGAGCCGACACAGGTGTTGGTCGAGATCGCCACGCCGGAGGGCCAGCAGTCCGGATTGCGCCAGGATTCGGTCGTGAATTGCGTCAACGTCCTAACGTTGGACCAAGGGAAGATCCTGCGCAAGCTCGGCACCCTGTCGGCTCCGCTCCTCCAGAAAGTGGGCGATGGCCTGATGGTCGCCTTGGGCCTTCGGCCGTAGACTTCGCGCCGCACCGGGAAAGGTCCCGGCCAAGTGGCTGATCCGGGCTGCCGGACGAATGGAACCAGCTGATCGCCATCTCCAGGAAGGAGCGTTCCCGTGGCCGCAACTAACCCCTCCTCGACTTCATCCCTCGTCCCTCAACCCTTGTCTCTCAAGGATGCGCCGGCCCTGATCGAGCGGCTGCTGCCAGTGCAGAAACTCTCGGCCGAAGCGTACAAGGAGCAGGAAGGCAGGCAGAGCAAGACGCTTACGCCTCTTGGCAGCTATTGGAAAGGACGCAAGCCGCTGATTCTGAACAAGGCCTGCATTCTTGGGTGTTTGCTGCCAGCCACGAGTGACCTTCGGCGCGATCTTGAAGTTTTCGAACGACTGCTGGCGATGGATGACGAATCCTTCGTCGTCCGTGGACCGCGACGTTGCAAGCCCAAGGACATCCTCGCCACGCTTTCCATCGCAGCGCCGGCAGACTATTTCACCTTCCGCCCTTCATCCTTCATCCCTCACCCGGCCCCTTGGGACTGGTCGAAGTTGGAATACAAGGACGTCAAGGCATCTTGGCGCGAAGACCTTCCGGAGATTGATCGGCGTCGTCTCGAATCACAGATGCTGCCAAAGGAACCGTACCGCGATCGAGTCGCCGCATCTCGCCGTCCCGAACAAATCGGTGATCCCGTTTATGCTCACATTTGGGGCGACGTTAATGCACACCTCGGCACGTGTGCCCAATCCTTTCCTGAGTTGGTCGAACAACTGGGCGTCATGCGATTCGGACATCGCCCCATGGTGGCCGACAACTTCTGCGGCTCCGGTCAAATTCCTTTTGAAGCGGCTCGACTTGGATGTGACGTCTGTGCTTCAGATCTAAACCCTGTGGCCTGCATGCTCACCTGGGGGGCCTTGAACATCATCGGTGGCTCAACGGAGAGCCGCGATGAACTGGCGAAAGGGCAGCAGGAACTCGTGCGACGAGTGCAGCGCGAAGTCGATAGCCTTGGCGTCGAAAACGATGGTCAGGGCTGGCGGGCAAAGGTATTTCTCTACTGTGTGGAAGTCCGATGCCCCCAGACGGGCTGGATGGTGCCGTTGTTGCCGACACCGATTGTCAGCAAGGGTTATGGCGTGGTCACGGAACTTATGCCGGACTCGGTGAACAAGAGGTACGAGATTACCATTCGAACCGGGCTTGCCAATGCAGAAATCTCGGCGGCCGAAGCAGGTACGGTGGGGCGGGATGGTAAGTACGGCGAGGCATACTTGACGCATCGGGTGGATGGAGTTGAGTACAAGACGAAGATTTCGACGTTACGAGGCGATTACCAAGGACTCAACGGAACGATAGGTAATCGATTGCGGCCTTGGGAGAAGCTTGACTTCGTTCCACAATCAGAGGATCTCATACAAGAGCGGCTCTACTGCATCCAATGGATGCGTCCCAGGGCCAGCGGCAAAGGTGATGAACACGAATTCCGATCCGTGACGGAGGACGACCTCCGCCGGGAGAACGTTGTTCGCGAATACGTGGCCAAGCGACTGGCGGAGTGGCAAGCAAGAGGCTGGGTTCCCGACATGCGGATCGAGGTTGGCGGGCCCCCACGATACCAAGGGCTTGACTTGATTAGAGCGCGCGGCTGGACGCACTGGCACCACGCGTTCAATCCAAGGCAATTGCTGATCGGAAGTCTGGTCAACCGCCTGTCGCCCGCGGAGTCGAAGTTCGCACTCACGCAGGTCCTCAATCTAAATTCGCGCCTTAGCCGATTTGACAACAGCGAGGGCGGCGCCGCTGCAACCAAGGGAGCCTTCGACAATCAAGCTCTGAATACCATTTTCAACTACGGTGCAAGGGGCACGGTGTTCCTTCAACCGGCGCTTGAACAGTGCTATCCTTCATTTCCGCTGCCACGAGGGCGAGAAGTTACTGTTGCAAATTTGCCTGCCGACCAAGTGACGCGGGAGTGCGATCTCGTTATTACCGACCCGCCCTACGGCGACGCCGTGAAGTACGAAGAGATCCTCGACTTTTTCATCGCTTGGCTGCGAAAGAACCCACCGCCGGAGTTCGCGGACTGGGTCTGGGACAGTCGCCGTTCGTTGGCCATCAAGGGCGAAGACGAGGACTTCCGACGGGGCATGGTGGCGGCGTACAAGCGGATGACCGAATGCATGCCGGACAACGGTCTCCAGGTCATCATGTTCACTCACCAGTCCGGAGCCATCTGGGCGGACATGGCCAACATTGTCTGGGCATCGGGTCTGCAGGCCACGGCCGCCTGGTACGTCGCCACGGAGACCGACAGCGCCCTGCGCGAGGGCAGTCACGTGAAGGGCACCGTGTTGCTCGTGTGCCGCAAACGTCACGGTTCCCACAAGACCACCCGCGACGATCTGGCCTGGGAACTCCAGGAAGAAGTCGAGTCGCAAGTCCAGTCGCTGACCGGTCTCAACCAACAGGCCAAGGGGCTGTACCGCGACGAGAATGTCTTCGAGGACGCGGACATTCAGATGGCCGGCTACGCTGCCGCGCTCCGCGTACTCACCAAGTACGCCATTATCGACGGTCGCGATATGACGACCGAGGCGCTGCGCCCCCGCGTCAAAGGCGAGACGACCTTCGTGGATGGCTTGATCGCCTTCGCCGTCGAAACGGCCAATCGGTGTCTCGTGCCGCAGGGGATTCCGAAGCCGCATTGGGACAAACTCGGCGGCGCCGAGCGGTTCTACCTAAAACTGATCGACATGGAGGCCCGCGGAGCCAAGACGCTGGACAACTACCAGAACTTTGCCAAAGCGTTCAAAGTCCGTGAGTT
This sequence comes from uncultured Pirellulaceae bacterium, assembly GCA_964645045.1. Lineage (GTDB taxonomy): Bacteria > Planctomycetota > Planctomycetia > Pirellulales > Pirellulaceae > Anammoximicrobium. The sequence continues at coordinate 122,299 of CAZXYZ010000016.1, forward strand.
CCGCGCCCTGATGGGCAGCCAGAAAGCCAACCAGGCCCGGCTCAAGAGTGCGGTCGAGTTGGGCCGGACCGAAATGGGCGAGGGATCGGAACTGTACCAGTCGGTCTTGCGGGCCGTGCTGTACGCCATGATGGAGTTGGCCAAGAACGTGGACGGCACCGAGGTGCTGGCCCACTTGATGCTGAACGTGCCCAATTACTACGGCGACATGACCCAGCGGGAATTGGTGGTCGAGTTGGCGGATTATCTGGCCAGAAAGTTGGAACCGCTCCGCCCGGACGAGGCCAGCGCCGCCCGCGTCCTGCGTGAGTTGGTCAAGAATCAGCGGCTGGGCTGAACCTGGTCGGGCGAACCAAGTCTGTGGAGAGGAGAAGGGGCAGAAAAATTGATGGCAGAAAGAAGACGGACAGGATCGGCCTCCCTCTTCATTTTTCTGCCATCAATTTTTCTGCCATTTGGAGTTGGAGATTCCGCGATGGCCACGGCGTCGGTGTTTATCAGCAGCGTGCAGAAAGAACTGCAGGCCGAGCGGCAGGCGATCAAGGCGTTCGTCGAGGGCGATCCGCTGCTCCGCCGGTACTTCACGGCGTTCGTCTTCGAGGACTTACCTGCCAGCGACCGCCGAGCGGATGACGTGTATCTGGACGAGGTGGACCGCTGTGCCGTTTACGTCGGCATCTTCGGGCAAGAGATCAATCGCCGGGTCGGCACCCGCGCGCTGGGACCGGAGGCGTCTGTGACGTACGAACTGCCGGGCGAAGCCGTGGGCGAAGCGATCGTCAACGCCGTGGCGCACCGCGACTACGCCAGTAACGCCAGCGTGCAGGTGATGCTGTTTAGCGACCGCTTGGAAGTCTGGAACCCGGGCGAGTTGCCGCCGCCTCTGACCGTAGAGAAATTGCGGCGGCCTCACGCTTCGCTGCCCCGCAACCCACTGCTGGCCGATCCGCTGTTCCTGACCCGCTACGTCGAGAAGGCCGGCAGCGGCATTCTGGATATGATCCGCCTCTGCCAGCGGGCCGGCTTGCCCGAGCCCGAATACCGCCAAGACGGCGGCATGTTCGTACAGACGCTGGCGCGGGATTGGGTGACGGAAGAAACGCTGGCGGTGTTGGACCTCAGCGAACGCCAAAAGAAGGCGGTTCTGGAGGTGCGAACGGAGCGGAAGTTGACCACCGCGCGCTATGTCGAAATCACTGGAACCGCTCGGACGACTGCAAAACGAGACATCGAAGAACTGGTGCGAAAGGCGGTGCTCGTAAGGTCAGGTGCCGGGCGCGGTGCCAGCTACCATGTAGCACGGAAACAGCCCGGAAATGGCCCAATCGGCCCACACGACCCATCGTTGATAAATGGCCCATAAATGGCCCAAATGGCCCACGCCGTCTCACACCGCACGTTCCAGCGTCGGCGCAACCATTTTTCTCGCAAGGCGTTACAGCGAAACAGCCGAAAGACACGCAAAGGGCCATCAACGGGACAAACGGGACATGAACACCATCAACCGATACTCCTCACGTCGCGAGCGGCTCGATCATGCCTTCCTCGCCCAACGTCTCCAGGGCGCCAAGTCGTACCGACGCATCGCCGGCTACTTCCGCAGTTCGATCTTTGAACTTGTCGGCGAGGAAATCGCGGCGATCCCCAAGGTCCAGGTGGTCTGCAACAGCGAGTTGGACGCGGCCGATGTCGTGGTCTCGAAGCACGTCCGCGAAACGGCGCTCAAGGAACGCTGGAACGAAGCGCCGGCCGAAGTCGAGGCCCTGCTGCATCGCGAACGCTACCGGCGGCTCCATGATTTGCTGACCAGCGGGCGCGTCGAGATTCGCGTCGTGCCCAAGGACCGAGTGTTCATTCACGGCAAGGCGGGGGTGATCGAAGCGGCGGACGGCACGAGGACCTGCTTTCTTGGATCCATCAACGAAACCCAAAGTGCATTCGCGGAGAATTACGAGATCCTCTGGGAGGATACGTCGCCCGACGGTGTGGCCTGGGTGGAAGACGAGTTCGATGCGCTGTGGCAGGACGCCTTCCCGTTGCCAGAGGCGATCATCGAAGAAATCCAACGGGTTGCAGAACGCGTCGAGGTCCGGTTCGAGCAGGTCCAGCCCGCTGAGTTGCCTGCCGCGGCGTTGGCCGAAAGTCCGATTTACCTGGGCGGGGAACAACTCCAGCCCTGGCAGCGATCGTTCGTGACGATGTTCCTCCAACACCGGGAGACGTATGGCCGGGCGCGGTTGTTGCTGGCCGACGAGGTCGGCGTGGGCAAGACGTTGTCGTTAGCCGCCAGCGCCATGCTATCGGTGCTCCTGGACGATGGGCCGGTGCTGATCCTCTGTCCGTCGACACTGACCCTGCAGTGGCAGGTGGAGCTGAAGGACCGTTTGGGCATCCCGAGTGCGGTTTGGTCCTCGACGCGGAAGGTGTGGATCGATCCGCACGGTCACATCATCAAAACCCGCGGGCCCGAAGACGTCGCCCGCTGTCCGTTTTGCATTGCGATCGTCTCTGCGGGCCTGATCTTCCACGACTCCGAGGAACGCCAGCATTTGCTGGATCGTAAGTTCGGGACCGTGGTGCTCGACGAAGCCCACAAAGCCCGGCGGCGTGGCGGCCTGGGCGAGAAGCGGGACGAGCCGAACAACCTGCTCGATTTCATGCAGCGAATCGGACCTCGCACAAAGAACCTGCTGTTGGGCACCGCGACGCCCATTCAGACCGAAGTCTGTGAACTGTGGGACCTGCTGCGGATTCTCAACGCCGGCGTGGATTTTGTGCTGGGCCGCGAGTGGTTTGGTCGCTGGACAGACTGGGAGAAGACCCTGCCCCTGGTAAGAGGCGAAGAACTGCCCACCGACGACCGCGACGCCTGGGAGTGGCTGCGGAACCCGTTGCCTGCCGGTTACGAAGACGCCATGTTCGCCACCTTGCGTCTGCAATTGGGGCTGCCGGATCAAGTCTTCTTCACGGATCGCGGTTACGGTTCCCTGGGCTTCTTCGAACAGCAAACGATCAGCCAAACCCTCGCCCCGGGCTTCTTCCAGGAGCACAACCCGCTGGTCCGGCATACCGTGTTGCGCCGGCGGCAGACGCTGGAGGAGGCCGGACTGCTGGAGAAGGTCGGCGTCGAGATTCACCCTCAGCCGGATGCAGCGCCGACGATGTATCCAGGCGTCGGCTTCAGTGGCTTGGGATTGCTGACGAATCATCCGTTCGATCTCGCCTATCGGGCTGCCGAAGACTTTACGGCCCTGCTGCAGCATCGCACCAAGGCGGCCGGATTCATGAAAACCCTGCTCCTGCAACGCATCTGTTCCAGTTTCGCTTCGGGGCGTGCCACGGCGGAGAGAATGCTGCGGCGTGAAAGTCCTGGGGAAGAGGAAGAGGACACGAAGTCCGTCGAGGCCCCAGGGCCGACGCATACTAAGTGCTATGTCCCGTAAGCACTTCCATCAGGAAC
>CAZXYZ010000017.1:0-7032 GCA_964645045.1 uncultured Pirellulaceae bacterium
TGCCCTGTGACTTGCCCTGTGACTTGCCCTGTGACTTGCCCTGTGACTTGCCCTGTGACTTGCCCTGCGACTTGCCCTGCGACTTGCCCTGCGACTTGTCCGGTGACTTGTCCGGTGACTTGTCCGGTGACTTGTCCGGCCATCGTGGCCGACTCCGGCTGCCGCCAACTTCCCCGGTGACTTCCCCGGTGACTTCCCTGGCCGACGCTGGCTGTGACGACTGGTGGGGCAACTGGTGGGGCGACTGGTGGGGCGACTGGTGGGGCAACTGGTGGGGCAACTGGTGGGGCGACTGGTGGGGCGATTTGAACCGCCGCAACAGCGCGTCGCCGCGCAGATACGCCGCCAGCGCCGTCCGCTCTGCGGCAAACTCCTTCTGCACACTGCTGATGAACAGCCGCTGCGTCCTCATACCAGCCGAATCCTCCCGGTCAGCAGTTCCTGCATCATCCCCTGCTTCAGCAAGCGGGTCTTGGCCAGCCGGGCTTCCAGGGCCGCCAACTCGGCGTCCATGTCGGATAACACCACGGCGATCGCGGTTTGTTCGTCGACGGATGGCATCTCGACTTCGTAATTCTTTACCACGTTCCAGTCAGAGCGTGGCATGTGAGTACCGTACGCCGTACTCGCGGATTCAATAAACTGATCGGCTTTGACCATTTGGTACAAGAAACCTGGCGTAACCGATTCCCTATTTGCCACCAAAGCCCAAATTTCGGTCGAGCAAACGCCCGCCCTATCGGCCAGCCAATACTTGCGTAGGTACGCGCGCAGTCTGCCAAACAGAACATCTCCAGCCCGGAAGACCGATTTCAGCGACGATTGCGAATGGGCAACGGTGCTACCAACCAATCGTCCGCTTCCCTGATCGATGTGCTCCAGTTCGACGCAAAACTCCTGAGCGCGCGTTCTTCGCGGATCGACTCGCTCTCCACGCGGCCGCGCGATCTCCCCGAACAGTTTCAAATTCCAGGCCTCGTGGAAGCCCGGGAGGCGTTGCTGGCCGGTGAGGAGTTGCTGCATGGCGGCCTGTTTGAGGTCGCGTTTCTTGGCGATGAGCTTTTCCAGCCCGCCCAGCAGCGCATCCACATCGCCCAACGCCGCCGCAATGGCGCGTTGTTCCGGGTGATGTGGCAGGGCAATCGCAATCGGGTTGATGAAATTGCGATTCAGAGACTGCTGCGCGCCGCCCGAGTTGTGTCGAGTGAAATCGATCGACTTGAGAAAGTAATACGCAAAGAGCGGATCGTTTCCTCGAAAGTCAGTGACGTATAGCGCGGTGTTGTGGGGCCAATAGTCGTTCGCACAAAAGTGAGCCTGTCCGAACGAAGCACCGCTCCGTCCGACGACGACGCCTGGCCCTTTGGCAATCACCGTATCGTGAACCCCGTTTTGACCTGCCGAGCCCATGACGGGGACATCGCCCGGGCGTCGTTCGGTTTCCGTGAGGTCATGTCCTCTCCGAAGGGACACGAAATCGCCGAGCGTCTTGATCTCCCACTCCTCCGGGATCACCCCCACCTCGGTCTGTTTGTAACCCGGTTTCACTTCCATACCGCCCCCATTTTCTTGAGGTGCTCGTCCACGCGGGCGGCGAGAGTCTCCACGTCCGTCACGAGCTGCGGCAGGGGCGCAGCGTAGCGATCGGCCAATTGGCGGATGCGGCCGGTCAGGGCCTGCGAGACACGGTCCAATTCGCTCTGCACGTCGGCGGCAAGCTGGGCCAGCCATTTGTCGCCCACCACGAGCGTCTTGATCTCGACCTCGGTGAGCGCGCCGTATCGCGAGGCAACCTTGGCTTCCAGCACCGCCTGCGCCGCTTTCAACCGGACCTTGGCCTCGGTTTCCTGTTCGAGCAGGGCGGCATAGTCTTCGAGCGTCTGACGTTCCGCGACGGCTTCCACGTCGTCGGCGATCTCCGTCAGTCGCGCCGCCACGGCTTTCTTCGAGATCTTTCCCTTCTCGTCGACGACCTCTTCCAGCAGTCCGCCCTCGCTGCCGTGTTCTTCCTTCAACTCGTCCAGTTTCTGCTCCAGCGCGCCCAGCTCCGCTTCCACCGCCTCGATGGCGGCCTGTTCCTTGGGAAAGTATCGGGCGATCAGCAGCGCGGCCGGGATCAGGTCCGACTTGAACTTCTGCTTGCCCACCGTGAAATCGGGCTGCTCCTTGCTCTTCTGCTCCTTGGTGTCGACGATCAGCCGCGGCTTGGCGGCCGCGCTCCAGCCGGCATCGGCGATCAGATACACGTCGTCCTGCATCGTCGCCGCCCAGTAGTCCAGCAGGTGCTGATACACGTCGTAGGCGTCCAGCAGTCGAGCCTTTCCAAACGTGGCGAACAGGTCCTCGGACAGCGTTTCGATCAATGCCTTGGGGTGATCGCCCGGCTTGATCGCGTTCAGACGCGGGGCGTTGGCTTTCTTCCATTTGGCGAACAGCGCGGTGATGGAAGCATTGAACGCGGTGAACTCCGCATGGCCGAAGATGGCGGCTTTGATCTCACCGGCCGGCAGTTTCAGACGGCTGTAGCCGGGGCGGCCCGCCGATGCGAACAGGCGAGCGCGCACGGCAGGAAGTACATCCCAGTAGTCCTGCAGCGCGTCCAAGTCGCGTTTGGGGATCCCGCCGCGCAGGTGGCCGTCGATGTCCTGCACGTCCTCCGGCTCGGTGCTGTCGATATACCGCGGCAGGTTCAGATTGAAGTCGTTCTTCGGATCGCTGATCTCGCCCAGCGGCACCATGCGGGCGTATCGAGGCACGTCCACCTGGCGCGTGAAGGTGTCCACAATGCGGTGGATGTCCTGGGCGCGCAAGCGGTTCTTGTTGCCGTCCTTGATAAACCCCTTGGAGGCATCTACCATAAAGATGCCCTTGCGGACGGGGGCGTTCTCCTTGTCGAGCACGATGATGCAGGCGGGGATGCCGGTGCCGTAGAACAGGTTGGCCGGCAGGCCGATGATGCCCTTGATGTACCCGCGGCGCACGATCTGGCGGCGAATGGCGGCCTCGGCGCCGCCCCGGAACAGTACGCCGTGCGGCAAAATGACCGCACCCTTGCCGGTGCTCTTCAGGCACGTGAGGATGTGCAGCAGGAAAGCGTAATCGCCGTTCTTCTTGGGCGGGATGCCGAACTCGAAACGCTGGAACTCGTCCGCTTCGGGATGGAAGCCGTTGCTCCAGGCCTTGGTGGAAAAGGGCGGATTGGCGACCACGAAATCGAACGCTTTGAGGCCGCCGTCGGGGCCCTTGAAGTGCGGGCTGGACAGCGTGTTGTCCTGCCAGATTTCCGCCGTGGGGCAGTCGTGCAGGATCATATTCATCCGGGCCAAGGCGGACGTGGCGTTGTCCATTTCCTGCCCGTACAGCGCCAGGTCCAGGCCGGTGCGGCTCTTGGCTTCGTCGTGCGCCTTGAGCAGCAGCGAGCCGGAGCCGCAGGTCGGGTCGTGGATGGCCTGGTCGGCCCGGGTGGCGCTGCCGATGCCGATCACCCGCGCCATGATCCGCGAGACCTCCGCCGGGGTGTAGAACTGCCCCTTGCTCTTGCCCGACTCGGTGGCGAAGTGCCGCATCAGGTACTCGTAGGCGTCGCCCAGCAGGTCGTCGCCCTCGGCCCGGTTGCCGCGGAAGTCGAGGGCCGGGGTGTCGAAGATGCCGACCAGGTTGGACAGGCGGTCCACCATCTCCTTGCCCTTGCCCAGCTTGTCGGCGTCGTTGAAATCGGCGACGTCGATCACGCCCTTCAGGTCGTTGGCTTCGGCCAGCTTGGAGATGATCTTGTTCATCCGGTCGCCGATTTCCTTGTCGCCCTTCAGCGCGACCATGTCGGCGAACCGGCCCCCCGGGGGCACGTCGAGCAACGCGTCCTTCTGGCCGGCGTACTTGTCGGAGACGTACTTCACGAACAGCAGGACGAGCACATAGTCCTTGTACTGCGAAGCATCCATGCCGCCACGCAGTTCATCGCAGCTTTTCCAGAGAGAGCTGTAAAGTTCGGATTTCTTGATCGGCATCGGTTCGCTGGTTCGTTGTCCGAACTCTTGTGGTAGTCGGAAGTTATTGTTAGCAGTCGCGGCGTAAGTTGCGTCTTTATTTGACAGTCGCCATAGGTGTCCGTCAATCGCCGGGGGACGATTCACCGGCGGACGATTCATGCCTTGGTACGACTGTAGCCGACGTCACAGTCATGGACCAAGCTCCGGTATGCGTCCGGCGGCAGCATGGACTTGACGCAAGGAGGCCAAATAGGAAACCGCCGGTCTAACGTTCGCTTTGACATGTCTTGGTTTCAAGCGATCGGATCCCAACGCATGAAGGAGTCAACGAATGGCGGATGGAGAGCTATTCACGGATTCCCACATTCGTTGATCCCTTCATTCGTTGGGGTGAATTCCGACGTCAAACGGTGAATCCCATTCCAAACAAGATGTGTCGATGGCATCTCGACTCTGGAGCACTGCAGGCAGGGATGGGCCAGACGCTTCTTGCCGAATGTCCAAAATCCGAGACGCTGTCTCGGAAATCTCCGGAAGCGAAATCCGAGACATTTTGTCGGATTTCGTTTCCAGTGGCAGAAGTGGGTCTTACGGCATTCTAATATGGCGTTGTACAACGACTTGACTTGTGACGGGCAGGCATGCCCATCCTAACTGCCGGTCGCCTTGACATCCTCCATCGCTCCGGCCATCGCGGCCAGCACGCGGTCCATGTCGGCCTCGGTGTGGGCGGCGGAGAAGCCGTGATGAGGCGACACGGCGAAATAGACGCCGCGACGATAACAGCCGGCGATGAAGGCGTGTTCGAGGGCTCGATCCTTGAGCGCCGCCTGGCGGTAATTGGTCACCGGGTCGCGAATCCCGAAGTACATGCCAAAGCGCGGGCCGACATATTGCAGCCGGACTGGCACGCCGCTACGGCCGATGATCTCCTGAAACCCTGCGTAGAAATGCTCGCTGACGGCCTGCAGTCGCTCGTAGAAACCCGGACGGCTGTATTCTTCCAACGCCGCCAAGGCGCCCAGCACGGTGGTCAGGTGGGCCAGGTACGTGCCGCTCCATTCGCTGCGGCCCAGCGGGCGCAGGTGCTGCATGATCTCGCGGCGGCCGGCCACGGCGCTGATCGGCGTCCCGCCGCCGAACGCCTTGCCCAGCACGCACAGGTCCGGGGTCACGCGCAGGTATTGCTGCGCGCCGCCGCATGCCATGCGAAACGCTGTCAGCACTTCGTCGAAGAACAGGACCACTCCGTAGCGATCGCACAACTCGCGGCAGCGTTGCAGCAAGCCAGGCTGGGGCACGATGCAACCCTGGTCGTAGTTGATTGGTTCGAGCATCAGCGCAGCCGTCTGCTGCCCGTGAGCGGCAAACGCTTCGTCCAATGCCGCTTCGTCGTTGAACGGAATGATGACGATGTCGCCGCGAGCGCTGGCGGGGATGCCTGACGACTCCGGGTAAGTGTTGGGCGCACGAGCGGGACCCGCCTGGTCCAGCGGCGGTGCGGCGCTGAAATTCAGGGCATCGGCATAGCCGTGGAAGTGGCCCTCGAACTTGATGATCTTGTCGCGTCCGGTGACGCTGCGGGCCAGACGCAATGCATGCATCACGGTTTCGGTTCCCGAGCCCGCGAAACGCACCATTTCGGCGCAGGGCACCAACTCCGTGATCCGCCGGGCCAACGCCACGTGGTGTTCCGTCTCGTACGAGCAGATGATGCCCAGGTCCAGGGCTTTCGCCAAGGCCGCTTTGATCCGGGGATGGTTGTGGCCCAGCAGCGAAGCGCCGTGCGACATGCATAGATCGATGTATTCGCGTCCCTCGACGTCCCAGATGCGCGGGCCATCGCCGCGGGACACGTACAGCGGGTGGCCGATCGCGGCATTGGCGCGGGCGGTGGCGGAAACGCCGCCCGGCAAGTATCGCTGGGCCTGCTGGTACAACTGGTTGAGCGTCGTCAAGGCGTCCTCTCCGAGGCATGATTCAATAACATCTGCTGGTCAGCCCGCCGTCGGCGACGATCGCCGCGCCGGTCAGGAAGGAACTCTCGTCGGACGCCAAAAACAGCGCCACGTTCGCAATCTCCTCGGGCCGGGCGATGCGTCCCAGCGCATAGTGGGCGGCGACCTGCTGTCGGGCCGTTGCCGAATCGGGCTGTTGATCAAAATACTCCTGGACGATGGGCGTATCCACGTCGCCGGGGCAGATGCAGTTCACGCGGATATTCTGCCGCCCGTGGGCCTGGGCCATCGCTTTGCTCAGCGCCAGGATGGCGCCCTTGGTGGCGCCGTAGGCAGGCATCGCCGGGTCGCCGACCAGGCCCAGGGTCGAGGACATGTTCACGATGCAGCCGCCTCCCTGGGCAATCATCCGCGGGAGGGCGTACTTGCAGCCCAGGTAGATCCCCGTGAGGTTCACGTCCAACACCTTGTGCCAATCGGCGGTGGATGTCTCGGGAACGGTGCCGAACACCTGAATGGCCGCGTTGTTGAACAGGATGTCCAATCGTCCGTAGGCTTCGACCGCTTCCGCAATCATGCGTTGCACGTCCGCTTCCTGCGAGACATCCGCCTGGACGAACAGGGCCTGGCGGCCATCGGCCTTGATGCGGGCGACCGTCTCCCGGCCTCCGTCGGGCTTCCAATCCACGGCCACCACTCGAGCCCCTTCCGCGGCGAATCGAAGCGCCGAGGCCCGGCCAATGCCCGAGCCCGCGCCGCTAATCAAAGCAACTTTGCCTGTCAATCTCACCGCAACCTCCCTGGGGAACGAGCGATGTCACCTCGGAGCCACCGGCCAGCGTTGTCTTTCGAGCACGCAAGCAAGCTACCGGACAGACGTACTCCGGTCAAGAACCGGCCGAATTCGGCAGTGGGCACACAGAGACGCTGCAGAAACCCCGGCGAACGGCGGGCGTTAGCCCACCGGTGTCTGGTCTTTGCGGGCCCTTCTCCTTCTGTCCGCTGATTTCACCGAAGGTGTTCTGCCGAACCCCTCGCGCAAACGTGCGGGCATGCGCAGAACCGGCGGGCTCACGCCAGCCGTT
>CAZXYZ010000017.1:7132-125341 GCA_964645045.1 uncultured Pirellulaceae bacterium
CGCCTCTCGGTGTATGCACAACCGACGGGCTCATGTCCGCCTTTCGGCATGCGCACAACCGGCGGGCTCACGCCAGCCGTTCGCCTCTCGGTGTATGCACAACCGACGGGCTCATGTCCGCCTTTCGGCATGCGCAGAACCGGCGGGCTCACGCCAGCCGTTCGCCTTTCGGTATGCATCTGTATGGCCGTTCACCTCCCGGCGCCCCGTTGCTTCCAGCCGTCGATGCTGCCGATCCGCTGACGCCAAAAGGCCGTGTAGCCGTCGATCCCCTTCAGGCCCGGCAACTCGGCTTGGATGCGATTGAGTTGGGGCTCCGCCCGATCGCGAATCCGGCTCAACAAACGCTCGGCCGCCGGCCCATCGGCGGCTTCGATGTGCTGGCGCATCCGGTCCTCGAATTCGGCCACCCAGTCCTCAGGGTAGTCCAGGAGCGTCATCTTGCGTGCCACGACCAACGTCGTCCGCAACGGTTCGAGATAGACGCTCTCCAACCGCGCCGGATCGATGGCCATCTCGGTTGGCGCGTCGGCCGCCAATCCGCGGCTAAGCGACTCCAACTCGTCGATCAAGGCCAGAGCCCGCGGCCGATCACCGGCCTGCTTCAGGCGGCAGGGCCAGCCTTTGTTCGGCTCGAAACGCCAGAGTGGCAGATGGAACAGCGACTTCAGTTCGGCCAGTTTGTCGTCCACGGCCCAAGCGGTCTCGACCTGCGCGGGACCGTAGACATAGCGGTAGATCGCGCGCCGCGTCTGGCCCCAGTCGTGGGCGGCAGGGTTCCAAGCCCACAAACCAAACGCCACCATTTGGTATTCCTCCGGCCAGCCGCCGACCACGCCCCACAGCAGCACGTGATCGGTGTACTTGTCGGCGTCCCGCAGTTTCTCGTATGGGGGAGCATGCCAGCCGCGCGACAACGGCTGAGGTTCGACGTAGGCCGGCCGGTCGTCCGACCGCAGACTCACCAGGATATCGCCGTTGTGCAGGAACCCGCCGGTGACGCCGAAATCGACCAGATTGTGCCACCAGCCAGGCAGGCGGTGCAGTCCGATTTCGCGGGCTTTTTCCGCGTCCGCCAAGCAGGGCACGCGGGTAAAGAACCATTGCGCATCCGCAAAGCCGGTCACCTGCGCCATGCGGCGGTTAAAGGGAGTATCGATGTTTTGGTAATCGCCGCTGGGCGGGGTCGTGGCAATTTGCCGTCCCGTCATGCCGCGCTGCCGGCCGAAGTCGAGCACGCGGCCGATCAACGCCGGGGCGTCTTCGCCGCCGCCTACGTCGTCAAAGGAGATCCACAGACCGTCGACGCCCAAGTCGCTCAACTGGCGAAACGTCTCGAGCACGTCGTCATGCCGGGCTTGGGGCACGCCGCACGAAACGGTGCCGTACACGAACAGTCCGCGGCGGTGCGATTGGCTGACCATCTGCGCGACCGTCTCGCGATCGATTGGCACGCCGGCTGGAAAGCCCATCGAGGCTTTCCGGGCCGGGTAGACGTTCGTCGCCTTGGCATGCGGGTCGTCACGCACGTCGGTGAAATTCAGCCGCGCGCGGACATAGGCATCCAGGGCTCCGGGCACCAGATGTTGCCGCAGGACGGAGTGGGGCCGCCCACGCCAAGCGATGCTGGGCCAATCGCGCACCGAAACCCGCGGCACGACGGTGTGGCCGCCCTCGTGGCGTAACAGATCGAACAGGGCATCCTGGCCGTAGATCACGCCGCGGGCGTTGCTGCCGCCCACGATCACCACTTGGCGGCCTTGGTCCTCCAGGCACTCGATCACAAAGCCGTCATGGCCCGGCGCCTGGCCGCTCAATTCGACCGAGTGATCGCGGCACAACCGATCGAGCAGCGCATTGGTCGAGCGTTGACCAAGTACGATGAGTTGCCCGGCTGAAGCGGGAACCTGATCTTCGCCGAGCACGGGGACCGTCTGTTGACAGCGCCGTTGGATCAAGCCCTGCAGACGCTCGGCCGCGTAGCGTTCCGGCTCGGCGGCCTGTCGGCCCACGACGATGGCAATTTGGTCCCCTGCGGCCAGCGGCCACGTGGATCCAAGCTCACGATAGACCTTCGGCGCAGGGATAATCGGGCAAGGGCTGTCAGCGGCCGTGACCGACAATCCAACGGCGATTACCGACAGAAATACCAAGGCTCTTGACGCAACAAGGAGTGGTTTCATGTTTGCACGCCTGTAAAGGTGCGATCTTTTTGGAAACCGTAGTGTCCGGTCTTGTTGGAGTTCACGCTTTAGCGTGCCAAGCGGGCCATACCCGCCAAGAAAAGACACGCTAAAGCGTGAACTCCAGCGAGGTTAGCACCTTTACAGGGGTGCATGTATGACGCTCCTCGCTTGCCTCATGGTTGGGACGCCGCACGCGGCTCGGTGGGGCTTCCAAATGCTTCCATCGCCGCCAGGAATGCGGCGGCCGATTGTGTCGCTCGCGGCGTGACCCGATCCGGGTCGCGCTGACCCAGCAGCGCACGAGCAAAGCCGCCCGGCTCCAGGACCCACGTGGTGCAGAGGTGTCCGAGCATCCGTTCCGTCGCGTCACGGCGGGCGCACGCGATCAGGGCCTGCGTCGCCTCGACACTGTTCCACCCGGCCGGCCAAACGCGGAAGCCCTTGTCCTGAAAGTAACGGAGGGACGGATAGTCGGCTCGCTTGTCGTAATGCCAATCGCAAATAATGATGTCCTTGGGAATCAGGTCCACGGCCGTCGCGGTACCGTTTCCACTGGCCGACCAACCGCCATAATTCATCACGTTGGCGTCGATCAGGCGGTCGCCCCACATCAACATTGTGACCTTCTTTTCGTCGACCAGGTGTCGATGGTAGTCGTTAACCGCCTGAGCAAACACGTCCGCGGGAGTCTTGAGTTTACAACGCTCGCATTTCTTGCTGGCGACCACCAGGACCTCGTCCATGCCCACATGAAAAGCGTCGGCCTCGAAGGCGTCGATCAATTCGTCCATCAGCGCGAAGACGATCGGGTTGACCTCCGGGTGCAGCGGGCACCAACTCCGCAATTCCGTCCAACGCTTGCCGGGTGCGTCGTCGGGCAGCTCTTCCAGTTCCCGATATTGGGTTAGCAGGGGATACAACGTATTCCGCCACGACTGATGCCCCAGGCAGTTGAACTGGGGGATCAGGCGAATTCCGTGGGCTCGGCAGAATTTCGCCAGGTCCCGAGCGTCGCGGTGGGTGATGAACTTGGTCTGGCGCAGCTCGGGGTGGCTCTTGAATTCGTAGTTGTAGCCCACCTCGAGCACGATCACGTTGACGCCCAGGGGGGCCATAACTTTCTCGACCGCCTCCTTGAGCGGAGCCAGGCCCTCGGGACCGCCCGCCAGGCCCCAGGCCATGACATGGACGCCGCGCCACGTATCGGGCCGAGAAATCGCCGGTCCCGGATCCGCTTGGCCACACGTCAGGGACACGGCCCACGTGAGGAGTTGGGCTGCCGCCAAGGCCAGCCAAACGCGTGGTACTCGAAATGTCGATCGGAGCAACATGTCTTTCAGCCTCCATCTAACAGTATGCCTCGATCGCAACGCTGCGATCAAGGCCCAACCGTGGCAAGGCGTTGCAGCGGCGGACTGCGTGAGGTTCTAGCCCCGAACCCATGACGTGTCAACGCGGTACGATCGCCCGGCGAGCGTCGCGGGTCGCTTGCGATCCCTGCAGTTCGACAATATGATCAGCGTTCAGATTATCCTACGGCGCGAAGGCAAGGAGTCGAGATTCCGTGCGGACATACAATTGGCCGTCCGCGATCGCGGGGGTGGCAAAGATGGGTTCGTGAAGTTCGTTCACGGCCAGCCGCTGAAAAGTCTCGCCAGCGGCCCAGACGACGATCGCGCCGTTGTGGGACGCAGCAAAAATTTTGCCGTCGCCCGCAACCGGCGAGGCGAAGTAGGCGCCCCTGGGCCCCAGTCGCGTGCGGTACAACAAGCGTCCGGACTGGGCCTCCAGGCACGAGACGATTCCGCCATCCTTCACCATGTAAACCTGCCCGCCGTACACCAACGGCGACGGAACTTCCGAGACGCTCCGGCTTTCGCGCCAAACGACATGGCTGTTGGTCACATCGCCCCGGCCGCCGGGGCGGATGGCCAGCAGTCCGTGTTCCCGGCCGTGCAAGGAAAACGCCACGGCCTTGTCCCACTCGCCGCGTTCATATCGTTCGTCCGCATCGGCGTCGAAAAAAGGAAACACATCGGCCAGCCGGATTTCAGCGCCTGGGATGTCCCCCGACTCGGCGCGGCGTACGATTAACAGATCCGCAGGCAATTCCTGCTTCTCGATCTTGCCGTTGCGGTTGGCGTCGCAGCGGGTCAGAATCTGGTCGAATTCGGGCAGCCGCACGCGATCCTCCGGCTCGCCACCCGGCCAAGACGCCGCTACGAACAGGCGGCCGCCGCCGATGGCGGGCGTGTTGGAGGCCGCCGAAAGCAGGCTGATCCACCACTGTTCGGCGCCGTCGGCCAGTCGCAAGGCCGTCACGCCCACCGAACTGTGCAGAACCACTTCTTCGATCCCCTGGTTGCGCCAAATCACGGGCGTGGCATAGCCCGGCAGGTAGGGCAAGCACTCGTGACGCCAAGCGACCCGTCCCGTGCGGCGGTCGATGGCCAGTAACACCGGTTTCGGCGGGGATTCGACACTGAGCACGACGAATTCGCCGGCGACAATCGGCGAACTCCCGGAACCGTAGGGCGTCGGCGGCGCAGCGTGCGGCAGTCGCCAAAGCTCTTGGCCGGCAAAGTCGTAGCACATCAGGCCGTAGGAACCGAAATAAACGTAAACGCGCTGTCCGTCCACAGCCGGTGTGGCATTCGCGGGCGTACTGACCGGATGGACCTTCTCGATCGCCGCGGCCGGCGCGGTTTGACGCCAGAGGATTGTGCCGTCGGCACGCGCCAGGCACAGGGTCTCCAGATGCTGCGCGTCGCGATCGTAGGCGGTCAGAAAGATGCGGTCGCCCCAGATGCAGGGCGACGAGTGGCCCGGCGGCAACGGCGTCTTCCAAACCGCATCTTCCGGCCCGAAGTCTACCGGTAGAGAACGCTGATCCAAAGCGACGCCACAGGCGTTGGGGCCGCGAAACTGAGGCCAACAGCCGGGCCGCTTGTCCGGCACTTCGCCGCCAACCAAGGCAGGCATGCCCCAGACGATCAGGGCCGCGGCCCAGCACGCAACTCGCATCATGCAGGCAGGTCTCAACTCATTGACTTATCGAAACCGCGGGACACCGCGGCCACCGGACCAGGGCGATCACCAGTCCGATAAACCACACAAGGAACATGGGCAACATGCGGCCCAAGGACATCAACAGCGAAAACACCCATTCATGGCTGGCAGACATTGCGTTGCTCCTCCTGCACCCCAGTTCGCCATCGCCGGGAAATCCCCAACTCGCCCGGCCGCGACTCGTTGGTCGCCTGACCATCGGCTGGCTATTGTCGTCTGTCGCGGCTAACCTGAGAATAGGGAAAGACAAAACAATGCCGACGGACATCGTGCCTGGAGCGGGACAGCCCCGCGTCGGCCTGCCAAGCCCCGACCATCGAGGGAGATCTAGCCATGTCAGGAGTCATGCGGTTTACCGTTTCGGTCGAAGAGGACTTGTTGAGTGATTTTGACCGGTACTGCAAGCAGGAGAAGTTTGCCACGCGAAGCGAGGCGGTTCGCCAGTTGATCCGCGACCGGCTGACCAGCCGAGCCTGGCAGTCCGGTTCCCAAGAGGTGGCGGGCACGCTCACGCTCGTTTACGACCACCACCGTTCGCAACTTGGCGACCGTCTCACGCAACTGCAGCACGACAATACCGATCTAATCGTCTCGACCACGCACGTCCACCTGAACCATCACCTGTGCTTGGAGGTCATTATCCTGCGTGGCACGGCAACGCGGCTGCAGCAGATTGCCGCTCAGTTAAAGGGCTTGAAAGGAATCCACAAGGGCGAATTGGTTGTGGCCAGTGCGCATTGATTTGAGTTGGACTTGGGCAGAAGCTCCGGACAACGTTCAGCGCGCTGTATGCCGTGTGGTGACTGACGCGGTATCGCTGCGTCGGGTCGCAGCATCCAGACGGCGAGTGAATTCGTCCGGTCCGACGTAGCCCACCATGTAGTCGAGCACGCCGCCGTTGGGGGATATGATCACCGTGGTGGGATAGGTAGCTACGCGAAGCTTTCTTACCAAGGCTTCGTTTCTATCGGCCGCAACGGTTACGGGGATGAAGCTCTGCTGGATGCCGGCGACGACCTGCTGGTTGGTAAACGTGTTCTGCTCCATCTTGCGGCAGTACACACAATTCTGCATGGTAATGAAAAGCAGCATCGGACGCTGATCTTGCTGGGCAGACTGCCACGCTTGATTGGCGTCGGTTTTCCAGTTTCCGGTGGTCGACGTTTCCGCCAGTGCCGTTGCCACAACGCACGCGGACAGAAGAAATGTCCAGGGCCGAGTCAGGTATCTGAGACGAATCACTGAGGAACTCCTGAGGTGCGAATCCCTGTTAGGCAAGTAGCCTGCCGGGGCTTGACAGAGCACGCGAACGGGAACGGGGTTTCGGGCTCATGAGGGGCTTGGGGAGCGGAAGCGATGGCGACTGTTTCGGAGTTATCGGCCCGCACGCCGAGTTCGCCACACTGGGCACGGCGTGATTCCCCTTTTTCCAGTGGCTCCGGTGGTATCGGGGGAAGATGGAACGACAGCCGCCATGTCCTGGCACAGCCACCAAACGATCAAACTGCCGCCATCTGCCAGAGGGGAGTTGCCGCAGGACCGAGAATTTGAGATCATTGGTGGAGTTCGAAACCGGCTCGAAAACGTGTCAGCAGAAAGAGAAACTATGGCGGCATTTCCTGAAGTCAGCAAGATTCGTTATGAAGGTCCTAAATCCAAGAACCCGCTAGCTTTCCGCTGGTACAACGAAGACGAGGTGGTGGAAGGCAAATCGATGAAGGAGCACTTCCGCTTCAGTGTCGTCTACTGGCACACGTTCCGCGGCACGGGCTCCGATCCATTTGGCCCCGGCACCATGGTCCGGCCTTGGGAGGACGGCACCGACTCGGTCCAGAACGCAAAGAACCGCGTCCGCGCGGCGTTCGAGTTCATCGAAAAGCTGGGCGCGCCGTTTTACGCGTTCCACGACCGCGACGTTGCCCCGGAAGGCAAGAACCTGGCGGAGACGAACAAGAATCTGGACGAGATCGTCAAGGTGCTGAAGGAAGAGCAGGAACGAACCGGAATCAAACTGCTGTGGGGCACGGCGAATTTGTTCAGCAACCCCCGCTTCATGCACGGGGCTTCGACCAGTTGCAACGCGGATGTCTTTGCCTTCGCGGCGGCTCAAGTCAAGAAGGCATTGGAAGTCACCAAGGAACTGGGCGGCGTGAACTACGTATTTTGGGGCGGCCGCGAAGGCTACCAGAACCTATTCAATACGGACCTCAAGCGTGAGTTGGACCACATGGGCCGCTTCCTGCATCTGGCCGTCGATTACGCCAAGAAAATCGGCTTTACCGGCCAGTTCCTGATCGAGCCGAAACCCAAGGAGCCGACCAAGCACCAGTACGATTCCGACGCGGCCGCTTGCATCAACTTCCTGCGGGCCTATGACTTGCTGGACTATTTCAAGCTGAACATCGAGACCAACCACGCCACGCTGGCCGGGCATACGATGATGCATGAACTGGATTACGCAGGCCATCAGGGGGCGCTCGGCTCGATCGACGCCAATACCGGCGACATGCTGTTGGGTTGGGACACGGACCAGTTCCCGACCAACTATTACCTGACCACCGAGGTGATGCTGATCCTGCTGAAGTTCGGCGGTCTAACGCCTGGCGGCGTGAACTTCGATGCCAAGGTGCGGCGCGAGAGTTTCGAGCCCATCGATTTGTTCCACGCCCATATCGGCGGCATGGACGCATTCGCTCGGGGCCTGAAGATCGCCGCCGCGATCCGTGCCGACGGCGAACTGGCTCAGTTCGTCAAGGACCGTTACAGCAGTTGGGACACCGGCATCGGCGCCGACATCGAATCCGGCAAGGCCGATTTTGCGGCGTTGGAAGCCTATATGCTGAAGAAAGGCGACATCGCACCCAACCAGAGCGGCCGGCAGGAAATGCTGGAGAACCTGATCAACCGGTATTTCTAACGATGATCCCCTGGCACCGTCTGTTCGGCTTGGTCCTCGACGATTTTTTCAGCGGGACCGCATGGGAAGTTGTGCTGGAGTTGGACCTGTCACGAAAAGTCCAGCGATTGGATGTCGTCGTAGTTCGCCGCGGCGAAGGTCCGATGCCGCAAGTGCTGCCGGACGGATTCGGACCGCTGGCAGAGCACAATCTAATTACGTTCAAGTCGCTCCGCGAACCATTGGACGGCTGGGCGCTCAAAGAACTGGTCGGGCACGCGGTGAACTACCGCAAGCTAGTTAGCCCCTCGCTGGACGACTTAATTCCGGAGGCAAGTATCCGACTGTTCGGTATCGCGATGCGGTTCCCCCGAAAGCTGGCTGAACAAGTGAAGCTGGAGCGGTGCAGCGAGGGAGTTTACGAGGTACAATGGGGGACGGACCCAATCCGCGTCCTGGTCTTGAGCGAAGTGCCGGAAACCGAGCGCAACGCGGTGTGGAACCTGTTCAGTGGCGACGCTGATCGTGTCCAGCATGCAGCATTCCGGTATCATGGCCGAAGGAGCGAGATCAGCACGATCCTCAACCAATTATTCGAGAATTATCAAGCGGAGGGAGTAACCATGCCCTATACGGTTGACGACTTCATGCGCGATGTCACGCTGGAGCATCTCAAACTGCTCCCACCTGAGGAACGCCTGCGCGGGCTCCCACCCGAGGAACGCCTGCGCGGGCTTCCACCCGAGGAACGCCTGCGCGGACTGTCCAACGAGGAAATCGAGGAGTATCTTCGGCGGCGACGCGGCGGTCTCGCCTCAGATCGACGAGGCGAGTAGTACCGCTCGTGCCTTGCTCAAAAACCGACGCCTAATCGAATTCGCGGTCAGTTCGAAGGGAATCACAATGATGACAGCAAAGGCGAATTGGAGCGTCTTGTACGCCGCGTCTAATGGGGACGGTCAGCTATCGCACGGAGACATTCGCCTTGGAGTAGACCTTGCCGTTGTCTCGTAGGACCACCCAGCCCGCCACACCATAGACTTCTGCGCCCCGTTCCTTGGCATTGTGCCGCTGCATGTCGTAGCGATCGCCGACCTGGACGACTTCGATGCGGTTGTTGATTCCGGCCTGGTCCAGCGTGGCATGGACCCAATGAATCAGCGGCTCCAGCAAACGTTGGCTCCCGTCCGGCTTCCAAAGATAAAACGCTTCGCCGAGTTCCTTGAGAAGTTTCGGCTTGCGTTCCTGGTCCGCCGAGCGGAATGCCAGCAGGTAGCCGAGCAAACCGATCGCATCGGCCTCGTTGGCGTAGACCTCGGACAACAGCGTTCCGCTGAGCGACCCGATGCCGGGATCGGCCTTCAGCTGATCGCCAAAAATGATTTGACTCCAGTTTCCGCCGCCCGGGCCGGTCGCGGGAATCGAACCCGCGCGGGCCGGCTGTGGTTGCACGGAGGCTGCCGCGGCACGCGGGATTTGTGCTGCGGGGGCCACTGCCGAGGTCGCTACGAGGGGCGCAGCCACTGGCTGAGCCATTGGGGGCAAAACGACGTTCGCCGACTGAGCGGGAATGGCGATGGCGGCGGGTGGTACGTAGACCGGGGCCACCATCGGCGGCTCGGCTTTCGGCTCCGCAACCGGTCGCCGTTCCTCGGCTGATGCCGGCTCCTTGGTCGCCGAGGCCAGCCCTCTGCGATTCTCGGCGGAGATGGAGGGCATCGCGCCCAGGTGCTCCGCGAGCGCGTCCATGGTGACGCGAATCGCCTTGAAGCCCTCCTCGATCTTCTCGATTTGCGGCCGGATCACCTCGATGACTTCGATCAGGCTCGGCGCGGCTTGGTTGCCCGCGTGATCTGCGTTTCCCGAATTCATGCCTTCTCCCGCTGCCTAATTTGTCTCCCTGCCGAACGGCCCGCGAAACGGCCGTACCGGCGCGGAAGACGCCAAATCTCAAGCGGTGACAAGGCACCGCACTGCAAAAAATCGGCCGCATGCGATTACCGGCCGATTTCGATGTTGTCCAAACCACCGGTGTCCAGGAAGTAGCTTTCGTCGGCCAGCGTCCGCCAATTGAAAAACACGTTTTCCTCCAGCACGGCCGGCTGTCCGGCGACGGTGCCGGTGACCGAATCCAGCTCGAGGTGCTCCTCGGTTTCCTCGGTGGCCGGAACGCGGCGAATCCGCACGGTCACCTCCGTCGGCCCGATCCGGTCCTGGGTCTCCATTTTCAGTACGTAAATCGGCGTCGCCTGGGCGTATTCATCGCTCGTCATCTTGCGGCCGATCAGGGTCCGCAGGGCAATCGTGGTGAACTCCGTCCACTCGTCCTTGGTATTGACATCCTCGACGGGCTGAAACAGCACGCGTTCCTCGCGGATCGTCGACGTGGACTCGGTCATCACGCCCCACAAGTACGTGTTGTCCTTGTCCTTCCCTTGCATCGAGAACTTGAACTGGGACAACATCCCGTTGCGGGCCATGAACTCGATGGCAGCCCCCACGACCACGGCGCTCTTGGGATCGACGATCAAGCCGGGCTTGTTGCCCTTGACGTCCTGGTACGGATACCAGTTCCCGGCATAGTGGTGGAACATGGGGATGATCCGCGTCGGCGGCAGCGGCAGGTACTTTCTGACCAGTTCTTGCAGGTAAGCCAGTTTGGTCGGCTGGCCGGCCAGCAGCAGCACGTCCGCCTGGAACTCGGCCATGCGCGTGCAGAAGTCGAACAGCAGATCGTCGAAGACCTCATGCACGACTTCCTCGAACACGGCCTTTTCGTAACGCAAGCCGAGTTCTTGATTGAAGTCGTAGTAGCCGGGGCCGCGGAGTTTCGTACAGATCTGGTCGAGCGATTCGAGCACCGCCGGATCGACGATTTCGGCGTTGGTGTGGCTGATCTCGTCCAGTTCACCGCCGCCCCGCTCGGCTTGGTCCACCTCCTCCACCGCGCACTGCAGGTACGCCTCGGCCAACGGCACAAACATCCGGTTGATCCAGTCGATGCGCTGCGAACTGAAACCGCGATTCTTGGGCACGCGCGGCCCGAACAGCAACTGGACGTCCTCCTCTTCCATCCCGATGGTCCGCGCAAAATGCGGGACAATGATCTTTTCCAGCAGGCGTTTGACCAGTTGGTCGCCCGCGACGGAGACGCCGTCCTGGTGCAAGATCTTGCCGTGGATGTAATCGTCGATGCCGGGCTGATAGACGTAGCTGGCGATCATCAAGTCCGTCGTGCCGCCGCCCACGTCGATACAGGCGATGCGCAGTTCTTTCCGCTTTCCCTCCGCTGGCACTTCGTCCTCCGCCGGTTTGCCGCCGCGGCCAGGCCGAGCCGGCCGGGTGGGCCGAACCGCGCCGCGGCGACGGCCCGCCGGCACCACGCCAACCGCCTGCTCCTGGTCCTCCTGGACTTCGCCCGCCGGGCCGGCGCCCTTGGATCCCGAATGATCGCGGGCCAAGGCGGAAAACCACAGCCGTGGATCCTGGCCCAGCATCCGCAACTCGGCCCAGATGTACGTCAGGTGGACGGCGCTGGCTTCGTCGATACTGAACGTCAGCGTCGGCTTGACGCGTTGGTACTTGCCCAGCGTGCGGGCAAAAATGTTGATCGCCTTCTGGCACTGCTTGACGTAGCGTTCCTTCTCCGGCTGGAACATGCCGCTGGGGAAGGTCATCGTCAAGCTGTGGATCTCGCGGGTCCTTGCCGGGTCCTCGGTGCGGCTGCGGTAGCCGATCGAGTTCACGTAGGTGTGCGCCTGGCACAGCATCTCGTAGATCGCTGTCGTCATCAAGCAGCGCGGCGCGTGAATCGGCTTGACGGGCACCATCTGGGCGAAACTGTCCTCCGGCGGATCGTCTTTCTCGATCAGGAAGTCGCGGTCGTTTTCATGGATGAACCTGAGCAGCGGCCCGTGCAATTTGGCGGCGAATTCGTTGGTGCCGTCCCGGTCGTGCGGGTCCGCCATGTACCAGAACGCACCTTCCAGCCAGCTGTCGTCGTCGGCCCACAAGTACCGTTTGGGCGAACTGACCCCCATCCGGAAATCGCCCTTGGCCCGCATGATCTGGCAGATCTCGTCCACTTCGCGGCCCATGCGGACCATCGACCAATCGTCGAACAGGTTGGGTTTGACGTAGGTCTCCCGTTCGCGGGCGACCTGCTTCTTGCCAAAGAGGCCCTTCTTGGTCTCGCGATAGAACTCCTTTTTGGCCATCGCGGGCGGCTCCAAGTACGGCACATTGCCCCAACGGGTCTTGGACGAGAACCAGCGGGTCGCCGGCCGGCTGATCTGTTCGCCTTCGTCGTTGAAGTAATCCAAGCTGTAGCGGTTGGACAATTCGAACGGCATCATCTCGGCCGATTGCGAGACCTCGCCGGCCATTTCGATTAGCAGCGCGCCGGTCCGGCTGTTGCCAAAGTCCACGACCATGTGAACCGGTTTCGCCTCGCCCGCCGTGGCGGATGCGGCCCGCAAACACAACTCGATCGGCGGCAACCCCAGCAGCGGCTGCCCCGCGCGGTCCAGGACGTTCTTCAGCATGACGTGGAAATCGCCGGCCAACGTGGTCGGGTCAGCAAAGTAACCGATCTCCGGATCGCCCAAGCTGGTGTCGACCGCCAGGAACAGCTTGCTGACGTTCGACTGGATGATCTGCCACTGCAGGTACGGATAGACGATCGGTTCCAAGCCTTCCTCGTCGTCGTCCCGCCGGCCATCTTCGTCCGCCTCTGCCTCCGGCTGACAGCGGCACGACTGCCAGCCGTAGCCGATCTGGGCGGTCGTGTAGCGGCGTCCCGACTGAAGCGGGATGCAGACGATCTGGACTCCCGTATTGGCAAACAAAATGTGCATAAGGATTCCGCTTACTCGTTACAGACTTCTGATCCAGGCGCGAAACTCTCTCGTCCATTGCCGCTCAGCGACGGATTGACGCAGTTCGACGAACCGTAGCAAGCTCGACAGCGGAACTTGGGGAAAACTGAGGCTGCGCTCGGCGGCCGTGTAGACGCCGTCCGCCGCGAGCCGCAAGACGTCGAGGTTCCGGCCGTCGTAACGCCAAACTTCCGGGATCCGCAAACTCGCGTAGATCGGTTGCTTGTTCAGCGAATTGCTGGCCAGATCGACCTCAACGGCCAAATCCGGCGGCGGGTCGATCGCTAAATCGATTTCCGTTTGCTGTGAGATGGCTGGCGCATTGGCCAACCAGTAACACTCGTCCGGCTCCAACCCGCGTTTCGCGTCCTCGCGGCGGAACGTTGTGGAACCACCGCCGACAATCTCCAGATCCAATTCCTCGGCCAGGATTTCGATCATTCTGCCGAGTTGCCGTTTGCGAATCTCGTGCAGGAAAGATGGTGACATGATCTCAAGCCGTCCTTGATCGTAGGCGAGCCGGATGCCGCCGCGTTCCAACTCGGTCACCAGCCGGCCGTAAGTTGCCCACGAGACGCCGTCCAGCACGAGACGCCGCTCGGCGATCGAGCGTTGGCTCGAGCTGAATTGCTCGCGAGGCTTGGGCGCTGGGGGGGCGATGCTCATGTTGCATACCGCTCGATGAGCTTGGCCAATTCCGGGTTGCCGGCCGGCACGCGGATTTCGGCACCGGCGCCCGCCGCGAGGAACTCGGGCAGACGGCTGGCCCAGCGATTGACGAACGACGACATCAAGCCAAACTCCTCGACGCCGACCTCGTTCTCGACCGCCGTGATCCGCTCGTCGCTCGGGCCGGGGTTCATCACGTAGTCGTTGAGCATGATGCCGACGTACTTGCGCCGCGCTCGCCGCTTGGCCGATTCGTCCCGCAGCTTGAGGTTGACGACCTTCTGCAGTTGGTCGTTGATTTGGTTGAAGTTCTCGCGGGCGCACAGGGCATCCCGGACAAAACGGGCGAACTGGCCGAAGTCCTCGGTTCCCAGCCACGGTCCGCCTTGCGGATTTTTCTTCGTGTTTTCCTCCCATTTCTGCACGGTGGTGACCGTGGCCCATTCGTGCCAGAATTCCTGCAGTTTCCGCGTAAAACGTTTCTCCAGCGGCTCGGGCCGGCCCACGGAAGCCCGCGCGGGAATATCCGCGAAATCCGACAGCAGCCATTGGTCGCCATCGTCGAAGCCGAGCGTTTTTTGCAGCGTCTGCACGCGGTCGTAGACGGCCTGAGGATTGGAACGGAGCCAGTCGACGATCCGTTCGGCACACATCTTGCGCTGTTCGCGATCCACATTCGAGTCGGCATTCACGTACCAGCTCTGCGCCAGCTGCAGCAGGCGCCCGCGGACTTCCTTGATGCTGGTCTCCAGTTGCTCCTGCTTCTTGTGTGCCGTGGTGATTTCCCGCCAGCCCTCGCTGATCAGCGACAATCCGCCGTCGTTATCGATGATCGCCCGTTCCCATTTCAAATCGGGATTCGCCACAAATTTCTGGACCGCTGCGGACTTTAGGAACGCCTCGCCCGCCTTATTCCATTTTTCGATCCCCTCTTCCTCCTGCGCTTTCCGGTTGGCATCCCAGGTCCCCGGGTAGCGGATCGGATAGACATTCATGAAGGGCTGATTCTCGCCGCCGAAGTCCGACATGACCTCGCCCAGCGCGTCCGCCAACTGGTTCAGACGCGTGTTGTACAGCATCGGGTTGGCGAACTCGTCGCGATTGCGGAACTCTTCGTCGATCCCCGTGATGCCCAGGAACAGGGCCGGCAACTTGTCGCGGACCTTCTTGGGCCAGACCTCGTCGCCGTACCGCGCCCGGCCCCATTTGTCGATGTGGTACTTCATCTGCGAGGTCACTTCCAGGTTGCCGCCGCGGGCCAGCAGGAGCAACGTCTGGATCAGCATTTCTTCCGTGTACCGCTCGAACAGATAGGCCACCTTGCCGCGTTTGACGATCTCCATCTGCTCTTCGATCGTATCGGCCGTTTGCCGCTTGCCCTGCTCCGCCCCCTGGCGCCCGGCGCGCATGCCGGGAATGTCCAGGATGTCGATCGATTCGATCACCTTCCGCCAGCTTTCGTTCAGGCGGTGCGGCAGGACGGGCATCACCATTTCGAGCATCGACGCCTGGATCGTCTCCAGCTGTTCATTGCCGCCGCCCCGGCCCTCTTCAAATTCGAGCACGTGCCAGCCGTTGCGTTCCGCCAAGCGGATATCCGACCATTTCACGAACTTGAAGCACCGCGAGTTCCGCCGCTCGTGCTGCTTGGCCCGCTGGCTGTCCAGCAGGAACCGCACGCCGGCCCAATGGGTCAAAATCGCGGGATCGTGCTCTTCGCTGGAAATGCTGGTCAGGAAGTTGTTGATCCGCATGAACAGACTGGTCAGCGACGGCCAGTTGTTCCAGAACATGTTGGCGGCCACGGCGATGTAGCCGTCTTCGGTCAGCGGATAGCGGTTCAGCAGGCCGTTCAGCACGGACTCTTTGGACTGGAATCCGCGGCGGTCCACAATCCGCATGTAGGCATAGGCGTCGATCAGGTCCAACCGCCAGCGCCGATCCACCTCGGTGGACGAGTACCGCGTGGCCACTTCGTCGAACATGTCCTCCAACTGCTCTTGCGTCCAGTTCTTGTCCGGCGTGACGCATTCGACCTGAAAGCCGCGGGCCAGCACGCGCAGCCACTGGGCCCGCGTCAGCGCGCGGACCATCACGGGGTACTCCGGCGACATGTTGGCTGCGATGCGGTCCTTGGTCGTAAACCGCGTGACCAGCGCCGTCGCTTCGTTGGAACCGCTTTGCGGATTTAAGTCCGTGTCGAAGGACAGATACTGGAAATAGGCCGGCGGTCCGTGCTGCTCGTCACGGCCCAGCGGGCTGTAGTCGTCGCTGCTGGCCTGCAACATGCGGCCGACGAACAGGCTCTTGCCGACCTGCGACGGTCCGTACACCGCGGCGGCGACCGGCACTTTGGCGGAGCTGTACAAATTGGCCGCCAAGCGGCGCAAACGCGTCAACTCGAATTCATCGCTGGGCGAAACCGCCAGCAATTCCTGCTGGATCCGCCGCTGGTTGAATTCGTTGACCCAGTTCGCCATGTCGGTGGCCAGGTTCTCGGTTTCCTCCGCCAGGCGGATGATACGTCGATCGCGATCGTCTGGAAAACCCACGTTTCGTCAGGCTCCCTAAACAAGAGGTGGAGAAAGCTGCCTACGAGTCAGTGTTTCCAACTACCCGGCACCATTCTAAGCTATGACGCCCCCGCCGAGTACAGGCCCACGCACAAAAACCGGAACGGCGAACCCCACGGAAAAAGCGGAGCCGCGCAAGAACCGCACGCTCCGCCCAACCGGCCGGATCGAACCCGCCGTGTCCCTGTCCGTTATTCGTCCCGCCGCTTGTTGAAATCCTTCAGGGCTTCCAGGAACTTCGATTTCTTCTCGCCGTCATCCCCGGAGGCCGCTTTCTTGGGCGGCGCCTTGACGGTCCCAGTCGTGATGCGCGTCGCCGAACCGGCGGGGGTGCCAATCCCGCCTGCCCGTGTCGCCGAACCCATCAGTGGTTCACCGGGACTTCGCGTTCCGGAGCCCACCGGCATGGCCGGAACCGCATTGGGTGCGAGTGTGTCCGAACCGCCCGGCATGGGGCTGGGCGGTGCCGGACTGCCTGGGGCCGGCGAACCTGGGGCCGGAGCCGGTTTGGCATCTGCCGGCGCTGGAGCCGGGGCGCCGGGTGCCGGAGCAGGTGAGCCCGGAGCAGGTGAGCCCGGAGCAGGTGAGCCCGGGGCAGGTGAGCCCGGAGCCGGTGAGCCAGGATCCCGTGAACCGGAACCTGGTGCCCCTGGGCCGACGCCGGCTTTCTCCAAAGCCCGCTGCACTTCGGCCGGGTCCGTTCCCGCAGGAATCCGAATGCGGACTCGTTCCCGCACTTGCGGGCCATCCGGCACGTTGACCGTCGGCGCGATGACCGGCTCGGCCACCGTCCGCCGAGCCGCGGAGGCCAGGCTGAACTGGACTTGGAATTTGCGAGTTTTGTCGTCCACTCGCCGCTCGACGTACAAGTCATATTCATCGTCGGCCGTGCGCGGGATTCCGGTGGCCACAAACAAGGGCGTCGCATCCGACGCAAACGGCGCCCAATCGCACAACACCGTCCCGGCGGCATCGGCCAGGCGGTAATCGCCCGGCTGCCGCAAATACACCCGCAATTCGGCGTCGAAGTTCTGAGCCGAAACGTTCTTGGCTGCGACGTCAATCTGCTTGAAGTCGGGAACCGCCCCCACGTCAACGCCCAACAAAGTAGCCCCCAGAACGCCGTCGGCGCCTTGGTAGCGAAGCACGTCTCCCGGCACGACCGGATGCTCGCGGAAATACGCGGCCAACTCGTCGGGGCTCATCCCGACCAGCGACATGCCGTTGACCTCCGTCACCAAATCGCCCTGATAGGCCGCCAGCGGAGCAAACGGGTCGTTGATGTCGCCGACCACCAGACCGCCCCGATCTGGATCGTACACGAATGCGTTTTCGCCCAAGTAGCCGCCCGCGTTGATGTACTTGCCGCGCGCGGGCACCGGCGGATGGATGCTCCACGCATCGGCGTCAAGATCCGCAACACTGGCCACAAGCGCCCCGCCCCGCACCTCGATGGTCGCATTGGCGACCAAGCCGGTCTGGGCCAGACGAACCTGGAGATCCTGCGGGAGTTCGGTCGCTTCCAACGGCCGCATCAGCAGCGTCTGCTTGTTCAAATCGACGTTCTCGATCCGCGGCTGTTTCTCCCAGCCGAGGGCCCCGGGCCAAACCTTGACAATTCGCCCGTCCTGGGTGGTCCCGACCAGGTTCGCCGTGTCCGGCTGGCCGACGCGCAGCGTATAGACGGGAGGAACAAAGTCCAGCGACTCGATCTTACCGTCGTTGACCGTGACCTTGATCGTCTGCGACTTGGGCCCCTTGGCCGTGTTCTGCGAGACCGTAATTTCCGTCTGGCCGATCTTCTTGGCGGCCAGCCAGACTTCGTAGCCCGCATTTTCGCCCTCGGTCGTGAACACGCCCACCACCGATTCATCGGCGGATCGTGCTTCGATCGGCGCATCGCTGCCCGTCGTGACGTTCAGCGGAATCAACTCGTAAACCACCGAATTGGCGACCTCGCTGGGCGAGACGAAAAAGATGTCCTCCGACAACGCACGGCCGGCCACGGTAAACGCCAGGGACTTCTCCAGGTTGGCATAGCTCACTTTGACCGTGCCCGCGCCTTCTGCCCGCCCCAGTAAGTACTCGCTCTCGACATTCGCCGCCGTCGTGGGATCGACCGACAATTTGAGCAGCGATGAGCCCACCAGCGAATGTTCCTGGCCGGTGGCGTCAACACCGCGGACGTTCACGCGGCTGCTCTGGCCGACGGCAAACGTCGGCGGTTCCAAGCTGACCACGAGGGATTTGAAGTCGGCTAGCACGACCTCCACGCCGACCGCCGCTTCGGCCTGCGTGCCGTCATCCTTGAGGGCCGGGAACCGAGCGACGACTTTCGTCACGCCGGCGCTGTCGCCCTGGATCAATCCCTTTTCTGCGTCCTTGAGCAACAACAGCCGCTTGTCGGCCGACTCCACCCAGTCCACCGCATTGGTCAAATCGACGGAATTGCCGTCCTGATAATGCCCGATGGCCTTGAGTCTGGAAGTCGAACCAATCGGCACCCGGACGTTCGCTCCCGGCTCGATCGTCAGCGAATCCGGCGGCTCCGGCGGCCCCACTTCGACCGTGGCAAATATCGCGCGGTTGCCCAACAGAAACGAAACCCCCGCCTTGCCGACGCTTTTCGCCTGGGCCACGCCCCCTCGGTCAAACTCCACGACGCGGGGATCATCCGACCGTGCCAGCGCACGAACCGTGACATCATCGTGGAAGAAGAACCAGCGATGGTCTTCGACCTTGTACTCGATGCGACTGCCCAACGGAACCTTCGATTCGGCTGGCGTCACCGTCAGTGTCGGGCGATTGAAGTACAGGAAGAATCCAATCAACAACAGCATCGCGATCGCAAACCACGGCGATGTCAGGATGTCCAGGGGCCCTGTCCGCTTCCGCTTTCGCGCTTTGCCACCCTCGGGAGGCCTGACGCCCAGGAAGTCTCCGTCGGGGGTTCGCCAGAGCCTCGCCCGGAGTGGTTCCAGATCCGCCCGCTGATACCCGACGCACCACCTCAAGCGCCAATCTTCCTTGCCGGCCCGGCACTTGAAAAAGTACGAGTCAAAATCGCTGCTCTCCAAGTCGTTCGTCTGTTCGGCAAAATGCTTCCGCAGAATCCGCAGCACCATTTCCTCGGTGGACGATTCGGGGCGGATCTTCTTGATCTTCGCCCGCAGCGCGTCCAGGTCGGGCGCGAACTGCTTCTGGAGTTCGCCCTTGGTCGCAGGCTGGCAGTCGACATCCTCCAGCCGTCCGCGATCCTCGTCGGTCATGTAGAAACCAACGACGTTTTCGTTCCGCCATTCGGGCTCGGCAATGTATTCCCCCAACCACTTGCGGAGGATGCCAAAATTCATGCCCTGCCGGTCTAGCAGCGGCAAGCCTGGCTCCAAGGCCGTGTGCCGGTAATCCCGGGCGTCTTCCGATAGATCGATATAGAAGAGGGGTTCGGCCATTCCTGTTCACCGCCCTTTCGTTTCACCGCAGCGCTCGGAAGCGACACGCCCTCATCCGCACTGCGAAGGAATCGGGACGAAATCTGGTCTCTCCGCTCTCGCAAGCCCCGGCCGCGGAGTGAAGCCGGCAACCGATTGCACAACCTAAGTGTATACAAATCCCCGCTTCAAGAAACGCAGATGCACCGGGCTTGTACTCACTTCTTGCCCGGTTCCTTCAGCCATTTGCTTTCTGCCAATTCGCGCAAGCCCTTGCGTAACGATCCCTTAAGCGATTTCATGGCGTCGCGCAACTTGACTTCGGCCGTGTCCAACAGCTTGTCCTCCTGCTTTGGGGCAAGCGGCCGAATGCTGGGCATTTCGCCTCCCATCCACAGCAGGACCGCCGTCGAATCATCATAACGGATCTGGTTCTGCTGCCGCAGTCCTATCAGCCACTGCTGCCACTGTTCCAACGAGGTGTTCCAGTATGCGTTCCAGTCGATGGTCGCACCGGCCTCCAACTGGCGCATGGTCCAGCCCGCCACGGCATCGGTCGCCAGGACCAACAGATCACCCGGATTGCACTGCGTTTCCATCGCTTCAAACGAGGCTTTGTCCCCGCGTTTGGACACGCTGCGGATGACCTGGGGATTGTCTTCAAACCGCGAACTGTCTTGGATGGGAAAGGTCTGTAAAAGCCGGCCGTTGCGGATGTGGAACAGGCAGCAGTCCCCGATGGAATAGGCTCGCAGCTGGTAAGGCTTGGCGATCCCATCCGCCGCGTCCAGCATCGACAGTTCGATCCACAACAACGTGGTTCCAGCCCCGTCCAGCATCTTGGGCTTCTGGTGCCAAGCCAGCGTGCTCTCGTCGATCGCTTGCGACCACGCCTCCCGCGTCCGCTTGAGCCACGCTTCGAGCGCGTCGGGGTCATTGACATCCGGCGGATCCGCCACGACCGCTTTGGCCAAAATCGCCGCCCAACGCCCGGCAAAAATACTGGAAGAAACGCCGTCGCAGACCGCGGCCAATCCGCGCACGCAGTCCACGTCAAAGGCGTCTTCGTACGCCTGGGCGTTTTGAACGTCTTTCGGCAGCCAGAAGGCGCGATGTTCGAACAGCATGGTTTTCAGCGCAGCTGGACGGCTGCCCGCGTCCCCATATCCAGGAATTTGACCAAGACCACCAAGTCCGCATTAAAGGCCATTCCCCGGGCTCCCGGCGACATGGGGATGCCCTCGGCCAATGCATTGCGATAGAACGAATCCGGCAGCACGCTGGACATATTGAACAGCACTCGCGCCAGTTCGTCCGGCAACCCGTTCGGCGTCGAAGGAAAAGCGATTTGCTGAGCCTGACTCATCGAAACGTGGCAGTTGAAGACCAAGACGTTACCATCCGAAGTGGCCAAGCCCTTGATCGCCTCGGCATACGGCACGGGATCGCCGTCCTGCGATTCGCCGTCCGAAATGTGAATCACGATCGGCGGAAAACTGTCGGGATGCTGCTGGATCCACTGGCTGAGAATCTGGTACGCGTGGTACAGGACATGACACATGGGCGTACTGCCCTCGGCCACGGGATCCACCCAGATCGGGCTTTCTGAAGGAAACTCCATCAGTTCGCCGGTCTCTTCGTCGCGGATTTGCTGGACCACGCTATCGATCCGGGCCGGATAGTTGCCGATGTCCGTGATCGAAATCAACTCCCGCCCGGCCAGCGGCCCGACGAGTGCCGGTCCGATAATCGGGTTTGCTTGCTGGTCCGTTCGATAGCCGATGACGCCCACGTCCATGTAATCCCGGACTCCCTCGTTCCCGGACGCCCGAATGGACATGTTGTACAGCCAGGCGTTCACGGCCTTGGCCAACTCGTCACACTTGCGGTGCGACGAACCGCCCAGCGGCTCGACCATCGAATACGACTGATCCAAGAGGAACAGGATGCAAGCCTTGTGATCGCGGCTAATCTCTCGTTGGTACGGCAAGACGAACCCTTTCGTGATTTCGGTTAGCCTGGTTCTGCAGAGTCGTTCGAAATCGCCCTCTTTCGCGGACGAGATTATCTGCCGAACCCGTCCGCTCGGCAAGACAGGGCCGAAGGCCTCAATCAGCGGCCGGAGGTTGTTCCCGATGGCCGGCCTGTCCCTCTAACGCCGCCCGGGCCTCGTCTTCACTCAGGTTCTCGACCTCCGCCAATAACCGTTCGAATTCAGCCTCGTCGGCCTGACCACGTGCTTCCACGGGGGGGATTTCAGGCGCCGCCGCGCCGCTTGCCAATTCGGCCAGATAGCGAGCCAGAGCGGCCGGAGTCGGATAATTCCAGGCCACAATAGGCGTGAGTTGGACGTGCAGCCACTGCTCCAATTCGACACTCAATTCCACCGCGGCGAGGGAGTCCAACCCATACTCGGCGAACGGCCGGTCCCGATTCGCATCGCCGGTGGCCGCGCCCGCGCGCTCGATCAACCAGTCCAGCAGGAACGCCTCAATCCGTTCCGATAAGCGGTCGACTTCGCTGGCGGTCAACGGGCGATCCGGTTTGGTGAACGCCGGGAGCTTGGGCCGGTTGCGGATCGGCGCAGCCGGGGATCCGCCCGCCTGCGCTGCCGCGCCGCCCAGCGCGGGAGATGCCGCAGGGGACGGCGACTCGGTGTCCGTGGCGGCCGGCGCCGAGACACCGAACGGCTCCCGGCGGCGAGGCTGGTCGTTGGTCCATTGGGCGACGACGTTCAAGCTGCCGTCAAGGAATTGTTGCCGGCACAGATTCCGTTGCACTTTGCCGCTGGTGGTGCGCGGCAGGCTCGCCATTCGAATCAGCACGAGGGCCTGGGGGTCCAATTCGTGGTCATCCACAATGGCCCGCCGCGCACAGCGGATGACGTCATCCAAGTCGCCGTTGCGGTATTGGCGGTCCACCTCGTACACCACGACCAGGCGTTCTTCGCCGTCCACCTCGACCGCAAAGGAAGCTCCCGCGCCGGCTGCCAGTGCGGGGTGCGAGTGGCCCACGCTCAATTCGATATCGTGCGGGTACAGGTTGCGTCCCCGGACGATGATCATCTCCTTCTCCCGCCCGGTGACAAATAGGTTGCCGTCGCTTAAAAACCCGAGGTCGCCCGTCCGCAGATAAGTTCTCTGATCCTCGCCCTCAATCGTCGCCTGGAAGTCAAGGCGGGTATCCTCAGGCCGGCTCCAATACCCTTTGGCCACGCTGGAGCCACGCACCCAGATCTCACCGACTTGATGTTCGGGCAGACGCCGCCGCGTGTCGACATCGACGATTGCCACCTCCTGCCCCAGCCACGGCGCGCCGCAGCCCACCAACGCCTGCGCGGGTTGGGCGGCGCCGTCATCCACTTCGACCACACGGTGCTCCGCCAACGCGGCGCGGTCCACGCGTTTGATCACAGGCCGCTGGGGCCCGTCACCGCCCGTCACCAACAACGTCGCCTCCGCCAGCCCGTAGCAGGGATAAAACGCTGCCTCGCGAAAACCGGCAGGTTCGAAGGCATCCGCGAACCGTTTCAGCGTCTCGGGACGGATCGGCTCCGCACCGCAGAAGGCCAACCGCCATTTGCTCAAATCGAGGGCGGCACGCTCTTCGGGAGTCGTCTTGCTGACGCACAGCGAATAGGCGAAGTTCGGCGCTCCGCTGACCGTGGCATGGTAGTCCGACATCGCCCGCAACCAGCTCAGCGGCCGCTTGAGGAACGAAGTCGGGGGCATTAAGATCAGTTGGCCTTCGTTGTGGACGGCGCCCAGGATACCACCGATCAGACCCATATCATGATACGCGGGCAACCACCAGACACTCACCGGTTCGACGCCATCCGCATGAATCCGATCCAAGTCAAACGCCCGGTGGATCACGGCCAGGTTGTGGACCAGGTTCCCGTGGGTGACCATGACGCCCTTGGGATCGCTGGTCGATCCGGAAGTGTACTGCAGGAACGCCAAGTCTTCGGCCGTCAAGTTGGGCCGCCGCCATTGTCCCGCTAGATCGTCCGGCACCGTATCGGTCGCCGACCAGCCGATCTGCTGTCCTGCCGCTGCGGAGGTGGGCAGTTGCAGCGTTTCCAAGGCCTGGGATGTGGTCAACGCCAATTCGGCCCCGCAATCGATGCCGATCGCCAGCAACCTCGGCATGGGACGCCGGGGCTTGGGATAAGTGGCGGGCACGGGGAGCACACCAGCATAGAGGCAGCCAAAGAACGCCGTCACGAACTCCAATCCGGGCGGATACACCAACAAGACTCGATCACCGAAGGAACAGCGATCCTGAAGCCATGCGCCAATCGCCCGGGCCCGCTGGTCGAGCTGACCAATCGTCAGGGCCGCAACCGAGCCATCGTCGCTCAGATATTTGTAGGCGCAGTACCCGCCATCCTTCTCGACCCGCCGCTGTAGCGCATCGACCAAGGTTGGCGTCGAACCATCAAGGCACCCGATCGTTGATTCGCGAGATGCGAACGGGCGGGATGCAAGCGG
Organism: uncultured Pirellulaceae bacterium; assembly: GCA_964645045.1. GTDB lineage: Bacteria > Planctomycetota > Planctomycetia > Pirellulales > Pirellulaceae > Anammoximicrobium. Next base: position 31,327 of record CAZXYZ010000017.1, read on the forward strand.
ATGGAGCACATTCGTCATCGATCGTCAACCTCGCTGCAATTTCGATTGAGCCAAGCTGGTCGCGTTACCTCACACGGCGCGCGTGAAGTGCCGGTCCCCCAGGAAAAACGCGGGGATGCCGAGCGCCTGTTCGCGGCCTGACGACCTGGAAAGGCAACGCCGAAGACCAGCGGATCAGGTCGCCGTAACGCTGGATAGGGCCAATGTTTGTGTTTCGTGCAACCCGCTAGCGTACACGATATCCTGGATTGGGCAAGACGTAAACGGGTTGGATCGTAAGTTAACACCCTTGACTTTCCGCAAAAAAAACCGTCTCTACCGAACATTCGCCAAAGAAAGCCGGGTTTTCCCCGAACTGAGAAACCTGCCATGACAGAACCCACTCTCGGCCGTGCGGAGGGATTCCCCGTGCGACAGCCCTGGCGTGGCTCACTTTGCTTAGCCCAGCAGGCGAGTCTCTTGGGCTTGGGCCTGCTGCTGGTGCTTGGCAGTTGGCTGCTGGCGCGACGCTGGACCGGAGCATTCGAGCAACCGCTGGACTCGTCCGTTCTGATTGCGACGGCCTCGCTGCTGAGCGTCTGGTCGGGAGGTGTGCGCTGGGGATGGTGCGCGTGGCGAAAGATTGGCCCGGACCGTTCGGTGTGGGCTCATCACGTGTTCGGAACTTTGACGACCGCAGGATTGCTCGAATTTGGGGTCGCTTTGTCGCTACCCGGATCGTCACCAGGAGCTTTGGGGGTATTCTGGTGCGTGCTGCTGGCCACAGAAACCGCCTGGGGCTTCGTTTACCATGCCTGCCCGGCCGCCGAAATCCCGCCGCGGAGGGCAATCCGCGACACGGAGCTAGAATCCGACGTGATCGGTTCCGCGTGGCGGGTGCGAATGGCCGCTTCGAGTTCCGCATTTCCCCCGCTCGAAATCGGCGTCGATGGCGACAGCGAGGAACTTCTTGCGGCGGACGAATCGCAGCGGATCTCGCGGGTCCGCGATCCGCATGGGAGTGAAATCATCTCCGGTCTGGTTCGCTGCTCGTTTGCACCTGGAGAACGGCAACGCGATATCCACTTGGCTTTCTGCCCTCCCCTGAAACACCTGCCTCACTTCAGCATGGAGCAGGTCGAGGGCCCGCCGGCCAGAACTCGGGCGTTGCTGGTCGAGTCGTTCGGCGTGGGTTTGGAAATCAAGTTGACCTCTCTCAGCAGCGAACCAGCAAGCGTTCAGATTCAGTTCTTCGCCTGCGAGGAAGCGACGGCCGACGAGCCGGATTGATTCCCCACGAATCGCCATTCAACGGAGCTGCCACGGACGCGTGTGGGTTGCGAGCGTCCGATTCCAAGGTCGGTGCGGCTACGGACTCGAACTCGCCACCATCCCCCAACGTTTCCGATTCCAGAAACAACTGCATGATGTACGGGTCTGCCCACGGCAGCAAATCGATTCCCAGCCCCTGGCGAGTGCGGCGAACATTCAATTCCATCATGGCCAACTCCGTTCCGGCGTTTCGATGAGGGGAAATGGAAGGTCCGTTTCCTTCCGATGACAACCGTTGAAATAGCACGTTAGGTGCCAACGGAAGTGAAGATTGCTGGCCGGCGAACGGCGGCGGCTGCAAGATCCTACCTGACAACAGGTTACCGCTAGGTGAGAAATCGTCGGAGAGGACGGAACGGCGGTTTTCGATCGTCAAATTTGAATTTTCCACCGCGGCAATGGCTGGATTTTCAAACTAACTTGAGAAGTCTCGGACGCCGAACTCTTGTGCCGTAAACCCTGCCGTACTGGGCCACCAAGCCCGTGAAGTCGTAATGCAGGAACTCGTACAGCGACGCAGGAGGAGTGGACGCAAGGTATTGCCGAGCCAACAAATCCATTTCCGCATCGTATTGCTTTTGCGAATGGGTGTGGGCGTAGCAACGGCCCGCATGCCGGCGGAGGTCGCCGTCAAACCCCGGGCTGATGTGCCAGAGTTCGTGGAAGACGGTGATCAGTTTCTCTCGAAAAGGCAAATCCATAAACCGCGGCAGGTAAAAAGTCAAAATATAGAAGATCTCGCGTCCCTGACCATCGTATAGACGCTGGATGGTGTAGGTGCGGGAATGGCGGCGACAGGTGAGCGAGCCGCCGACAAAACGCATCGGCGTTAGCGACGCGTACAAACCGTGTCGCGTCCGTTTGCGAGCTTGAGCAAACGACAGGGCCACATGGGCCAAATCGATGTGCTGCAAGGGGGCGATTCGCGCAACCGCGTCAGCGCAAAACCGCCGCATGTGGCTCGTAAAACTGAAACCGGATTGATGCGGCACTGCCCCGGCCGCCTCCGGAGATTCGCGTCCGTGCATCCTCCACACTCCGGCACACAACGTTTTCGACCGATCGAACTGATCGATTCACGTACTCAAACCTCGCCAGTTTTGTCGGCCACCGCTCCTGCGGATGCCGGTTCTGCGACATCGAACTCGGGTTTCTGGCTGACCGGCTTAACGCGCTCGTGGCTACCCACCAACTCCAGGACCGCGCGTCTGCCAGCGTCACCCAACCGCGGTTGGGCCAACCGCAAGATGCGTGTGTATCCGCCGTCCCGCTCTTGGAACCGGGGGGCAATTTCGCTAAACAAAACACGGACGGCTTGCTTGTCTCCGATCAACTGAATCACGCGCCGCCGTGCCGTAACGACCGGTCCCATCGCTTGAGCCCAGGACTGCCACTGCGGACTCGTCCGCCACCGTTTCCACTCGTCGGAATTACGTTCCGCGCTGGTCGCGTATTGGCGGGCGTCCGCCGAAGCCTGCAAAGATCGGCAGGCGATGGTGATGCACTTCTCGACCAACGGCCGGACCTCACGGGCCTTTTCCAAGGTGGTGACAATGCGTCCCTTTACCTTGGGGGCATTCTCTTCGATGTCCGGATCGACATCGCGTTCTGTCAGGAACAATGCGCTCGCGAGGTTCTTCAGCAGAGCCTTACGGTGACTGGAAGTCCGGCCTAAATGTCGTCCACGTTTTCGATGTCTCATGATCGCGTACTCTGTCGGCGGCTGATGTTGCTCATTTAGCGAAACGTCGGGGCGGGAGGTGGCAATCGCATCCCCAGATGGAAGCCAATTTGACGGAGCTTCTCTTTGACCTCCGCCAGCGTCGTCTCACCAAAATTGCGGACCTCCAGCAGTTGATCTTCGTTCCGCTGGACCAAATCCCGCACCGAACTGATGTTTTCCGATTCGAGGCAGTTCATCGCGCGGACGGACAATTTCAGTTCCGCCAAACTCATGCCGAGCTTGGCTTCCATGAGCCCGTCCAGTCCCATCGCTCCCGACTTGGCCGGCGAGTTGATGCGCGTGCCAAGCTGCGTGTATTGCACAAATGGATTCAGGTGCTTCCGGAGAATCTTCGCCGCTTCGACCATCGCCATTTCCGGGCTGATGGAACCGTTGGTCGAGATTTCCAGGGTAAGCTTGTCGTAGTTCGTCTTCTGCCCGACCCGCGTCTCTTCGATCTCGTACCGAACTCGGGTCACCGGGCTGTAAACCGCATCAATCGGGATAATTCCGATCTCGTGGTCCGTCGCACTATGCTCCCCGGAAGGCACGTAGCCGCGCCCGTTTTCCACGACCATTTCCATCATAAACGGCACGTTGTCCGTCAAGGTGGCCAGCACATGGCTGCGATTGATCACCTCGACGTCCGCATCCGATCGTACGTCGGCACCGGTCACAACCCCGGTCTCATTCTTTTCGACGGTCACGACCTTGGTTGATTCGCTGTGATTCTTAATGACCAGCGATTTGACATTCAGGACGACATCCGTAACATCTTCCAGCACCCCGGGAATCGTGCTGAACTCGTGCTGAGCCCCGCGGATCTTGATCTGGGTGACGGCACTGCCGGTCAAGCTCGAGAGCATGATCCGCCTCAAGCTATTGCCGATGGTCACGCCGAAGCCGCGTTCAAACGGCTCGGCCACGAATTTGCCGTAGGTCGAAGTCAGAGTGGACGTGTCACACGTCACCACGCTGGGCAATTCGAGTCCACGCCAACGAATATGCATCGAACACTCCTTACACCTGTGAGCCGCGCTACCCCGCTCGCTGAATCCCCACTATCCTGGCGACGCGCACAGCATTTACACGCGACGCTTCTTGCGGGGACGACAACCATTGTGCGGGATGGGAGTGCAATCCTCGATCGACTTGACCGTCAGACCAGCACTCTGCAGGGCCGTGATGGCGCTCTCGCGGCCGGAGCCCGGTCCCTTGACTCGCACGTCGACTTCTTTGACGCCAAACTTGATCGCCTTCTCGGCGGCCTGCTGCCCGGCGCACTGCCCCGCGAACGGGGTGCTCTTACGACTGCCCTTGAAACCGCATGTGCCTGCACTGGCCCAGCACAGCGTGTCCCCTTTGGTGTCCGTGATCGTCACCGTCGTGTTGTTGAACGTGGCCTGGACAAAGGCGATACCGACGGTCACGTTGCGACGAATTTTCTTCTTCTTGGTCTTTACCGCCACCCAAATGCTCCTTTGAAACCCAACTCAATCGGCCGCCGCCACATCCGAAAACCACTTTCCACACAAGCCGGACTAGTGCAGATCTTTGACGCCCTTCTTCCCCGCGACGGTCTTCTTGGGGCCCTTCCGCGTCCTGGCGTTCGTTCGCGTGCGCTGGCCACGCACCGGCAAACCCAAACGATGCCGAATGCCCCGATAGCATTTGATGTCCCGCAACCGATTAACGTTCTGCTGCAACTGCCGACGCAACGGACCTTCGACCGTGTAGTCCCGTTCCAACAAAACGGCCAATCGGCTGAGCTCGTCGTCCGCCAACTCGCGTGCCTTCCGCTGCGGGTCCACACCGGCATTGTGACATAACTCTCGCGCGGTCTTTGGTCCCACGCCATACAAATAAGTCAACGACACCAACGTCGGCTTGTCGTTCGGAATATCCACACCCAGTAAACGTGGCATCAATACGCTCCTACTTAACCCTGACGCTGCTTGTGCCGCGGATTGGTGCAGATCACGAAGATCTTTCCGCGCCGCCGCACGATTTTACAATGCTCGCAAATTTTCCGAACGCTCGATCGAACCTTCATCGCTGATCTCCGACAGTCGGCCGCAAAGCGGTAAGTTTAATTGGCAAATGGTGGAAACTTCAAGGGGCCAACATCATTCTTACGATTCCAACAGACCCCGATAGTTTCGCATCACCAGGTGACTGTCGATTTTCTGCACCAAGTCAAATGCCACGCTCACAGCAATCAAGAGTCCAGTTCCGCCGTAAAAGCTGGCAATCGCGAAGCTTACGCCAAGCGAGCCGGATACAATCGTAGGCACAATGGCAACAATCGCCAAAAAGCCAGCACCAACATACGTGATCCGGACCATGACCTTTTCCAGGTAGTCGGCCGTCCGCTTGCCTGGTCGATACCCAGGAATGAACGTACCGTAGTCCTTGAGGTTCTCCGACATCTCTTTTGGATTGAAGGTAATCGCCGTCCAGAAGTAACAGAAAAAGTAAATGAACGCCACGTACATCAAGTTGTACAGGAACGACGTACCTCGATTAAACATGTCCGCGATCTGGCTCAATTGCGACGCCCCACCCGGGAAAACACTGCCGAGGAAGGCAAAAAACATTGCAGGAAGCATCAACAAACTACTGGCAAAAATGATCGGCATCACACCGGCTTGATTGATCCTGAGCGGCAGGTACTGCCGCGTGCCGCCGTACGTGCGGCGACCGCGAACATGTTTGGCACTCTGCGTTGGAATACGTCTCTGCCCCAAGGTTATAAACACGACTCCGGCAACGACGCTGACGAACAGGACCGACAGGATGATGAGGTGTTCCACGCCAATCCGGCCAGCCATCACGCCGACCAACTGCAACTCGGCGTTCTTCACCAAATCGCCCAAGGCTCCCGGCATCCGCGCCAAAATTCCCGCCATAATCAACAGACTGATCCCGTTTCCGATGCCGAACTCGTCGATCTGTTCTCCGAGCCACATCAGAAAAATCGTCCCGCACGTCATCGTCATGACTGACGTCAGCTGCCAACCCAACCCTAGCTCGCCACGGGTCAGAAACGATGGATCAATCAGGCTTGCTCCGCCAGACCCCGACCCCATCAAGTACCACCTAACATACATCCAGCTTTGCAGCAAGCACAAGGCGACCGTCAGGTATCGAGTGTACTCGTTGATCTTCTTCCGCCCCGTTTCTCCCTCTTTACGCAAATCTTCGATCGGCTTCCAAACACTCCCCAAAAGTTGGAAAATGATGGACGCCGAAATATACGGCATGATGCCCAGACCGAAAATGGTCGCCTCGCGCAGATTACTCGCGCTAAACACCGCCACTCGGTCCACAAAATCCCCAAATCCCCCCTGCTCCGTCATTGCCTGGCCCATCACCTCTTGGTTGACGGCCGGCAACGGAATGTGATACCCCACTCGATAAATCGCCAGGAAGGTCAACGTCAGCACTATCTTCTGACGCAGTTCCGGGATCGTGAAGACCACTCGCAGCTTTTCCCACATGATCGAGATCCGTCCTTTCTGAGTCCGCGCGTCCTGCGAGCCAACAGACCAGTGGAAATCCACCCCGAACACAAACCGGCCTACTCCTTGGCCGGTTTCGCCACACTGCTCAATTACGCATCCCCGGACGGCTCGTCGTCGCCGATGGGCAATTCTTCGGCCGCCGGTTTCCGGCCGGGAAGCACGATCGCCTCGCCTCCCGCCTTGGCTATCTTTTCGCGGGCCGATTCGCTAAAGCGATGTGCCGAAACTTTCAAGCTTTTTGTCAATTCCCCATTGCCAAGGATCTTCAGTTCGTCGTAACGATGCTTTAACAACCCTTTGACACGCAACGCCTCTGGGCTGACCTCTTCCCCGGCCGCGAATACCATTTCCAGGTCGCCGACGTTCACGGCGCCAATCAACAGCGCAAAACGGTTGTGGAAGCCCCGCTTCGGCACTCGCCGGACGAGCGGCGTGGTACCGCCCTGGAACGTTGCCAGAGCTTTGTAACCCGCCCGGGCCCGCTGGCCCTTACCGCCCCGAGTCGCCGTCTTGCCGCGCCCTGACCCGGGACCTCGACCGATGCGCCGGACCTTCTTGTGTTTGTGAATGCCACTATTGACTTCGTTCAACTTCATGACAGGGGAACTCCTCTCAGACGCTCTACGTCCTGTCGCGTCCGCAGCTGGCTTAACGCTTGAAAGGTCGCTTTGACCAGCGTGATCGGGTTGTTGGTCCCGTAACTCTTGGTCAAGATGTTCTTAATGCCAGCGGCTTCGCAGACCGAACGGACCGCCGCGCCGGCAATGATCCCGGTACCAGGACCGGCGGGCATCAGCAGTACCTGGCCGGCCCCATATTTTCCCCGCACGGCATGGGGGATAGTGCCCTCGACCAAGGAGATCTGGGTCATCTGCCGGGCAGCCTGCTTGTTGGCCTTCTCCACACTGGGAGGAACCTCTTTGGCTTTGCCATATCCCCAGCCCACTTTACCCTTGCCGTCGCCCACGATGGTCATGGCGGCAAAGCTAAAACGGCGCCCGCCTTTCACGACGGTCGCACAGCGCCGGATATTGACCACTCTCTCGAGTGTGGATTCCCCGTAACCTAAGTCTGTTGCCACGATGCACTTGCTCCCGTCTCGGAACTTCGCGATTCTGTCCTAGAATACCAACCCGGCCTCTCTGGCGGCATCCGCCAGCGAAGCGACTCGCCCATGGTACTTGCACTCGCCGCGGTCGAAACGTACTTCTTTGATACCCGCTTGGAGCGCCTTCTCAGCAATCGCCTTGCCGACAATCGCGGCCGCAGCTTTGTTGCCGCCAACCGCCACACGCTCTCGCATATCTTTGTCCAGGGTACTTACCGAGACCAACGTCTTGCCGGCGATGTCGTCGATAACCTGGCAGCTAATCTGCCGGTGACTGCGATGGACGCTTAGCCGCGGCCGATCGGCAGTGCCGCGGACGCGGTTGCGCACATGAAAGCGCCTCCGCTTCCGCCGCTCATTCACAATCATTTGCTTCTTCACGGTTCAACCCAGAATTCTGAAATGGTTACCAAGGAGCCGTTCCCGGCCGATGCGAGCGATTGCTGCGCCAGCAACGACACTACCAAGTCGCGGCCTTTACGTCGCGGCCTTTACGTCGCGGCCTTTACGTCGCGGCCTTACCCGGTTTGATCTTCACATATTCGCCTTCGTACCGGATCCCCTTGCCCTTGTACGGTTCCGGCTTGCGCAGGGACCGTACCTCCGCGGCAAACTCGCCCACCAGCTGTTTGTCGCATCCGCGGACAATGATGTGCGTCTGATCGGGGCAGGTGACCTGCAACTCGGTAGGAATTACCTTTTCGAGTTCGTTGGCGTAACCGACACGCAACTGCAGTTTGTTTCCCTGGATCGCAGCCAGATAGCCCACGCCCACGATTTCGAGCTTCTTTTCGTAGCCGTTCTTCACGCCCAAGACCATGTTATTGATCAACGAGCGGGTCAGCCCGTGGAAAGCACGGGATTCCCGATTTTCCTGCAATCGCTCGACTACGACTTGGCGTCCACCCTCATCAACGCGAACGGCGACCTCCGGACGGTGCTCCCAAGCGAGCTTACCCTTCGGGCCTTCCACGACCACCTGTCGTCCCTGGACCGAGACCTGGACACCATCCAGGATCGGCACAGGCTTCTTTCCAATGCGTGACATAGCAACACCGCTTCCCGCTACTACCAGACTTCACACAAGACTTCGCCGCCCAGTTTCCGCTGCCGAGCTTCGCGGTCGCTGACCACGCCCCTGCTGGTACTGAGGATCGTGATCCCCATGCCGTTCAGCACGGGCCGCAGATCCTTGGCCCGGCAATAAATCCGGCGCCCCGGTTTGCTCACACGGCGGACCTTTTGAATCAAACGCTCGCCATTAGGGCCGTACTTCAACTCGATGCGGAGCTGAGAAACTGGAACGCCTTCGATCACTTGCCAGTCCCAGATATAGCCCTCGCGTTTCAACGCGTCAGCCACATCTCGCTTGACGTTGGACAAAGGCACGTCCACGTAAGGCCGTTCTACACGGACGGCATTCCGGATGCGAGTCAACATATCGGCGATCGGGTCGGTCATCATGTTGGCTGAGTTCTCCCTCTACCAGCTCGACTTGCGAACCCCGGGAATCAGTCCCTGGTCCGCCAGTTTGCGGAAACAGATCCGGCAGATGCTGAACTTCCGGTACACAGCCCGGGGGCGGCCACAGAGCCGGCACCGGCTGTTGCGGCGCGTCGAAAACTTTGGCTCGCGCAGCGCTTTCGCGATCTTGGATTTGCTAGCCACGAATGTTTACCTGTCTCCAAAACAGACTTGTTGACATGCACTCCACCGCCGTCCCGTCTCGATTCCACTGCTGGCGCCGGTGCGCTCAGGCAGCCGCCGAATCATCACGCCGGAACGGTAATCCCATCAGCGTCAGCAGTTCCAGCGCCTCGTCGTCGTCGGTCGCCGTCGTCACCAACGTGATATTCAACCCTTGAACTTTGACGTACTTGTCCGGGTTCAACTCGGGAAACACCAGTTGTTCCGCCAAACCCAGACTGTAGTTCCCCCGCCGGTCGAACGCCGTCCGGCTAATTCCGCGAAAGTCGCGGACTCGAGGCAGCGCGAGCGACACCAAGCGGTCCAAGAACTCGTACATCCGCTGCCGCCGTAAAGTGACTTTGCAGCCGATCGCCTGGCCTTCTCTCAAGCGGAAGCCGGCGACGCTCTTCCGCGCCAGCGTGATGATCGGTTTCTGACCGGTAATCTCGGTCAATGCCTCGACGGCAACCTCCAAAACTTTCTTATCTTGCGTCGCGGCACCCACGCCCATGTTCACCACGATCTTTTCGAGACGCGGCAGCGACATGGGATTGGTCCGCCCCAATTTCTCCTGCAGTGCCGGCAACACCTGCTGGCAATACCGTTCCTGCAATCGAGGGACGACGATCGTCCTTTCCTTCGGCTCAGCGCCCTTTTCTTGGGCTGCTTCCCCTTTGTCTCGCGTCTTCTTGCCTGCCATGTTCTTGCTCGCCCGAAAAAAAGATCCCTCGACCGCCAACCGTTACCCCCGTCCCGACCCGTTACGGCTTCTTGGCGTACCGCGGCCGCGCAGGGCTGATGCTCCCGAGCGAAACCCCGCTTCGCTTGGCGTACCGCTCCTTCGTGCCATCCTCCAGGTACCGGTACCCGACCCGCGTCCGCTTGTTGCTCTGCGGACAGATCAACATCACGTTGGAGACAGGGATGGGCATCTCTTTGGACAGCCTGCCACCCTGGGGATTACGTTGGCTGCGCCGCACGTGCTTGTAAACGCGATTGACGCCTTCGACGATCACCTTCTCTGCGGCCGGGTCGACCGCGAGCACTTTGCCGCGCTGGCCGCGGTCGTCGCCCGCAATCACCTCGACCATATCGTTCAATCGAATGTGCATTACAACACCTCGCTGGCCAAGCTGACGATTTTCATGAAGTTCTTTTCGCGCAGCTCACGAGCCACCGCGCCGAAAATGCGCGTGCCGCGCGGGTTGTTCTCGTTGTCGATAATCACCGCAGCATTGCTATCGAAACGGATATAACTACCGTCCTGGCGGCGTGTGGGTTGCTTGCAGCGGACAATCACCGCGCGGACCACCGCCTTCTTTTTGATATCACTGCCGGGGATGACGCTCTTTACACTGCAGATCACAATGTCGCCCAGACCGGCGTAGCGGCGTCGCGATCCTCCCAGGACCTTGATGCACTGCACCTCCTTGGCGCCGGTATTGTCTGCGACTTGTAGTCGTGTCTCTTGCTGGATCATGGCTGACTATCCTACTTCGTCTCGCTTTCCGGGCTGATCTCGGACAAGCTGACCGCCGCCTGGCTGTGCCCCTTCTCCACGATGCGCACCAACTCCCAGCGTTTGGTCCGCGACCGGGGACGAGACTCGATGATCTCCACCGTGTCTCCCTGGGCAGCTTGCTCCGTCTCGTCATGCACGTAGCACACGGTCTTCCGCCGCATGTATCTGCCGTACACGGCGTGTTTTACCAGACGCGGAATCTCCACGACCCGCGTTTTGGCCATCTTGTCACTCGTTACCACGCCCACGCAAACTCGTCTCGGCATGTTTCGTCACTTCCCCAGCTGGAGTTCTCGTTGCCGTTGAATGGTCTTGATCTGTGCGATCATCCGCCGCTGACGGCGCAACTCGCTGGGCGCGTCCAGCCGTTCCGTCTGCGACTGAATGCGCAGCCGGAACAGGCTCTCACAGGCATCTTTCAGCGTGAGCGCGAGTTGTTCGTCGCTCATGTCTCGCAGTTCCGCAACCTTCATCTTAAAATCCCCTCACCTCACGCCGGCCGCCGCCGGATTAACCGGACCGGAATCGGCATCTTGTGCGCAAGCCGCGCAAAGCAAACTCGCGCCTGTTCTTCTGTCACGCCGCCGAGTTCGAACATCACCGTTCCCGGCTTCACAACCGCGACCCAAAACTCCGGCTCGCCTTTTCCCTTGCCCATTCGCGTTTCCAAAGGCCGCGCGGTTGTCGGCTTGTGTGGAAAAATGCGGATATACAATCTTCCTTCGCCCCGCACGTACTGCTGGGCCGCGATACGCCCGGCCTCGATCGTCTGGGCCCGGATCCAGCCGCCCTGCACGGCCTGCAGACCGAAATCCCCAAACACGACCTTGTTGCCACGCGTGGCGTCACCTCTTATACGTCCTCTTTGGCTTTTTCGGTGCTTTACTCGCTTCGGCATCAACGCCATCGGAATCGTCTCCTTCGTACATACCCTGATTCACCCAAACCTGGACGCCGATGTGCCCTTGGGCAGTCTTCGCCTCGGCAAAACCGTAATCGATTTTCGCCCGCAGCGTGCTCAGCGGGAGCGAACCGGCAATTTGCTTTTCGCGCCGCGACATCTCGGACCCACCCAGGCGCCCGGACAACTGAATCTTGATCCCCTTTGCTCCGGCCTCCATCGTCTGTTCGACAGAGCGTTTCATGGTTCTGCGGAAACTCGAACGTTTGGCCAACTGCTGGGCAATGTCCTCGGCCACCAATTGTGCCTGCAACTCGGGCCGGTGAATCTCTTCTATCTTCAGGTTCACTCGGCGGCCGATCAAGTTTTGCAACTCTTCCTGCAGAATCTCGACCTCTTGCCCTTTCTTGCCGATAATCAAACCGGGACGCGCCACGACCAAGACGACCTTCACCTCGTCTCGTGTACGCTCGATCTCAATCCGATCAATTCCGGCGTTTCGGTACTGTGCCTTCTGCGGATGATTCTTGATGAACTTGCGGATCTTCTGGTCTTCGACCAGCAGTTCCCCAAACTCTTGTTTCGAGGCATACCAGCGGCTCTTCCAACCGATCACAACGCCGGTTCGGAACGCGATGGGGTTGACCTTCTGACCCATAGGTTAGACCTCGTCGATATCTGCCAGCGTAATGTGGATGTGAGACATTCGTTTTTTGACCATGAACGCCATTCCGCGTGCCCGGGGCCGGACCCGCTTGAACATGGGTCCGCCGTCGATCCGGGCGTCTGTGACGATCAGGTTGTCAACATCGACCGTCTTGCCGCGCGTCTGCGCCGGATCCTGCGCGCTGCCCAAGGCGCTGTTGATCACCTTCTCCAACATTCGCGCTCCCCGCTGTGGTTGGTAGCGGAGAATCGCCAATGCCTCGTCGGCATACTTGCCTCGGATCAGGTCCGCCAGTGGCCGAACCTTGCGAGGACTAACTCGAGCAAATCTGTGGCAGGCCTGAAATGCCATTGCCGTCACTCCCTCTAGCGCTTGCCCTTGCCGCCGTGACCTCGGAAGGTCCGCGTCAAGGAGAACTCACCGAGCCGGTGACCGACCATATCTTCGGTCACAAACACCTTCACGTGCAGGCGCCCGTTATGAACCATGAACGTGTGCCCCACGAATTCGGGCACGATGGTGCAAGCACGCGCCCATGTCTTAATGGGCTCCTTCGTGCCGGCCTCATCCTGCTTTTGCACCTTGCCGTACAACTTGAAGTCGACGTACGGACCTTTTTTTCGTGACCTACTCATGGGCTACCATTCTCTCCGTTTACTTGCCTGGCAGCTTCAACTGACCGTACCGCCGCGACCAGCGCCGCCGCACGATGGCTGCATTGGAAGGCTTCCGCTTCTTCCGCGTTGCCCCGCCCTTGGCCAACTTTCCGGTGGGACTGACCGGATGCCGTCCACCCTTGGTCCGTCCTTCACCACCACCGTGCGGGTGATCGATGGGGTTCATGGCCGTGCCGCGGACATGCGGACGCCGACCCAACCATCTCTTGCGGCCCGCTTTGCCCAAACGGATACTCATATGATCCGGATTGCTGACCCTGCCGATCGTGGCCCGGCACGAGGCGGGGATGCGGCGGATCTCTCCGCTGGGCAGCGTAATCTGTGCCCAGCCGGCCTCGCGGGCGACCAGCGTCGCATTCGTGCCGGCACTGCGGCACAACCGCGCACCTTGCCCGGGCAGCATCTCGATGCCGTGTATCTCGGTCCCCAACGGAATCCGCTTCAGGGGCAAACAATTACCAACCGTCGGCGGTACGTCCGGTCCATTTTCAACCCGATCTCCAGCCTTGAGGCCGTCCGGAGCCAGGATATACCGTTTGTCGCCGTCGGTGTAGTACAGCAAGGCGATCCGACCGCTGCGATTCGGATCGTACTGAATCGATTGCACCGTGGCAGGCACGCCCTCTTTTTCACGGCGAAAGTCGATTTTGCGGTACATCCGCTTGTGCCCACCGCCCCGATGGCGCGCGGTAATTTTGCCCTGATTGTTGCGTCCGCCCTTCTTCGTAAGCGGAGATAACAGTGCCTTTTCCGGTTTCGCGCCGGGAGTCAGTTCGGCAAAATCACTGACGCTCGCGCCGCGACGCCCTGCACTTGTCGGTCGGTAGTAGCGAACACCCATGGTTACATCTCACTCGGCAGTGCCGTTGGTTTCATTCGGTCCGGTTTAGAAGAAGTCGATGCGGCTCTCGCTGTCCAGTGTTACGATGGCCTTCTTCCAATCCTTCGTATATCCCTCTCGGAATCGATATCGTCGCGGCTTGCCGAGACGACTTTGTGTCCGAACCTTCGTGACCTTGACGTTGAACAGCTCTTCCACAGCCAACTTCACGTCGCGCTTTGTCGCGAGTGGGCTGATCTCGAACCCGTATTGGTTCAACTCGGTGGAGTGATAGACTCCCTTTTCCGTAACCAATGGGCGCAAGATCACCTGGTGGGGCTCAAGGGTCACCCCTTTCTTCACCGTGTCTTTATTTTTTTTCAAACGAACCATGCGACTTCACCGTGTGGCAAGATTGTCGTGCTACAAGTCAGGCTGGGACCTTCCGGCAAATTGCGTCCAGGGCCTCTTTAGTGACCAGCATCCGGTGGGGCTGCAACACGCTCAAGGCATTCAATTCCGCGACCGGCGAGACCGTCACCTTTTCGATGTTGCGAGCACTCTTATAAACGTTCACGTCGTAACCGGCAGTCGCCACCAGCGTGGCCTGGCCGGACAATTTGAGTGCCCCCAGGACCTCCGCCATTTCCTTGGTGCGGGGCTCCGGAAAAGTCAGCTGATCGACGCAAATCAGATTTCCACTGTCGAGCTTGGAGCGGATCGCCATCCGGGTTGCCGCTTGCACGGCCTTGCGCGGCAGACGATACGAGTAATCCCGCGGCTGTAAAGCGTGGATATGGCCACCGCCCCGCCGCACACCCGAGCGCCGCGAACCTGCGCGGGCGTTGCCGGTACCCTTTTGCCGATAGAGCTTTTTCGTTGAGCCCCTGACTTCACCGCGCGATTTCGTTTTTTGCGTACCCTGCCGACGGCTTGCTTGGTACATGACCACGACGTCATGCAGAAGCTGCTTATTGACAGAGGGCGCCACAGCAGCCGGATCGATTTCGTACGATCCGATCTGGGTACCGGCGCGATCATAAATTGGCAAACTTGTCATCGAAGGCCTACCCTACCTTGTTGGTCTCGCGAATAACCAAATACCCGCCATTGGGCCCGGGAACGGCGCCCCGCAACAGCAACAGGTGATTGCCCGCATCCACCTTGAACACCTTCAGGTTTCGCAGCGTGGTCTTGACGTTGCCGAGGTGGCCCGCCATCAGATGCCCCTTAAAAACCCGGCCGGGGGTTTGACGCATACCGGTACTGCCGGGATGTCGATGCACTTTTTTTACGCCGTGCGTCGCGCGATGCCCCTTGAAGCCGTGCCGCTTCATGACGCCGGCAAAGCCTCGCCCTTTGCTAACTCCGGTCACATCGACGGCCACGACACCTTCGAGCGCCGCGACATTGATCTCTTGACCGACTTCGTATCCAGCCGTAGGACCCGACAATTCACGAATGAACCGCTTGGGTTCGCAGTCGGCCTTGGGGGCGGGCTGAATGCCGGAAGAAGTGCGCCGCTTGGAGCGCTTGCTGCTGATATTGGCGACATGACCACGTTCGGCGCGGCTGGCCTGACTGGGACGAGTACGATTGCCTTGCGAACGCTTCTTGTTGTGATACCCCAACTGGACCGCCTCGTAACCATCGCGATCCTTCGTCCGCAACTGCAGCACATGGCAGGGCCCAGCCTGGATCACCGTTACCGGGACGGCTTTACCCGAAGCATCGTAGACTTGCGTCATCCCGACCTTTCGGCCGAGTATTCCCTTAACCATGGCACACACCTTATCGTCTATGGCCTGTCGCCTCTCGGGATACCGGAAACCGAACCGGCCAGCCAGCGTCCCGCGCCAGCTTCCGGATACCGGATACAAGGACCCGGTCTCAACACTGTTCCGGTTTACCCGAACGGCATCCCTTCATTTCAGTCTTCCGTGGAGAAAACCTGTCTTACCTCGCGGATGCTTTGATTTTGATGTCCACGCCAGCGGGCAAACTTAACTTGTTCAACGCCTCGATCGTCTTCGCCGTCGCCTGCACAATGTCAATCAGACGCTTATGCGTGCGGATCTCGAACTGCTGCCGAGCCTTCTTGTCAATGTGCGGACCCGACAGGACGCAATACTTTTCAATTCGCGTCGGCAACGGAATCGGGCCATGCACCTCGGAGTGCGTGCGCTTCGCCGTATCGACAATCTCCAGGGCACTCTGATCCAGGATGTTATGGTCGTAGGCCTCCATCCGAATCCGAATCACCTCATGTCCAGCTGCCACGCAAGAGACCTCCGAGCTGTAAAGCCTTACCTCGAAACAGGTACCGGCAAATCAAAAACGACCTGCCCTGTACGGGAAACCGAGGATCTTATACCGAGACGGTATCTCCGTCAACCCCCGGGAATCAAATCTTCACGTAATTTTTCAATGAGTTGTCCGGGACGTGAACTGCACGTCCCAGGGACGTAAGCTGCGGGTCGCAGGATTTCGCTGGGACTGCCCAATTCGCCATCGATCCCAATGCATTCCGTATTCAGTCGGCCGTAATCGGGACTGAATTCAATGCTTGCGGAAAAAAGGCAGCGAACGAACAATCGTTGCGGGGGCAAGATGGATGGTCCAAAAAGCGGTCACTGTCGCTTGCTCGACTTCTCAGCGGCCCGCGAAGTTGTTACCTTAACGTATTCCAGGACGCTGTGGCAGCGGGTGACGCGATTTTTTTCTTCGCTGCCGCTGTTTTTCGTGATGCGTCCAGAGAGTTGGGGGGTTCGCCTGCAGGAACTCGGCACCCAGTGCGCTTTTGATTCTAAGAATAGGGAGACGTTTTGAAGTGACTAAACCACACCACAAAATCAAAAAGGCCAATCACGGCAAGCGACCAGCCAGCGCGAAGGCGCGACGAGCAAAACGCCGCAAGGTAAGGACTTAGGCGGTTGCTGCAGCCGTAGATTGTCCACGCCATGGGCTTGGCCTAGGGCATCGGCGATGCCGAGCGACGCCCCAGTCCCTGGCGTGATTCCAGGAAAACTGCTCAGTCCAGCACAGGAAATCGACGTGGCCGCCAAAGAATTGCTGTTCGATCTGAAATCCATCGATTTTGAGAAACTGACTGCAGACATCCACGAAATCCGCAAGTGGAATCCGCAGCGGTACGAAATGGAACAGTTGACTGCGATCGTCTACGAGGACATCGAACGGGGCGTGTGCATCGGCTACAAAGACATCGGGCCGGACGAATTCTGGATCCGCGGTCACATGCCGGGCATGCCTCTGATGCCGGGCGTTGTGATGATCGAAGCCGCCGCTCAATTGTGCAGCTACTTTACGCAACGGCACAACATGCTCGGTGCCGCGATGGTCGGATTCGGTGGTCTGGAAGAGATCCGTTTTCGGGATCCCGTCGTGCCTGGCGACCGCGTGGTTTTCATCTGCTCGCTGACCAAAGTCCGTCCCGGGCGGATGATTATCAGTCGCTTCCAGGGCGTGGTCCGGGGAAATGTCGTCGTGGAAGGGATCATCAAGGGAATCCCGATTCCCGTCGAAGCCTTGACCGCCCGCTCGTCAATTCCGTAGCCCAAGCGGGCAAAGCAAACGCATCGTTTTCGCGACGTCTGTCGCTCTTGGTCCCAGAATCTGTTCCCCTGCAGCCATGGCGCGACCGGCGCTCCGAAAAATAGATCCCGCCCTCGATCTTTCCCGGCACTTGCACACCGTCGCCCAAGTGCCGGTTCCGTGGGACGGACGGGCTCTGTTCGCGCGGCCGGCACCGTTGGAAATCGAAGTGGGCAGCGGGAAGGGCATGTTCATGGTCACGGCCTCGGGCGAGCGGCCGCAACACAATTTTCTGGGGTGCGAAATCGCGAGGAATTACGCGCGTTTGACGGCCGCCCGCCTGGCGCGAGCCGGACGTACTAATGCCGTCATGCTGCAGGGCGACGCCCTGCACCTGTTCCACGAGATCCTGCCTGACGCCTGTGCGGCTGCGGTCCACGTCTATTTTCCCGATCCTTGGTGGAAGAAAAGGCATCGCAAACGCCGCGTGATGAAGCCGGAATTTCTGGCCGACATTGCCCGGGTCTTGGAGCCGGCAGCCAGTTTGCATTTTTGGACCGACGTGCAGGAGTATTTCGTCACTACGTTGGCCATGATCGCCGAAGTCACGGACCTGCTCGGTCCGTTCGAGGTGGCTCAGCGGCCGGCAGATAACGATTTCGACTTTCGCACCCACTTCGAACGCCGCATGAGGTTGCACGACCAGCCGGTTTTTCGCGCGGAGTTCCGGCGGAGTGAGGCCCCCCGGGAATGCCGGATTGACTTGGCGCAAGCGGAATGAATTCCGCCGTTCTGATCAACCCGTGCAGGACGATTTCCAGCTCCGAACTGCGATTCGACAAGTTTCAGCCATGCAGTACCAAAACGTTTGTCTGGAAGCCGTCAGTTATTGCCTGCCGGATCAGATTGTCAGCAGCGAAGAGATCGAGCGGCGGCTGGAGCCATTGTATCGGCGGTTGCGTTTGCCGGAGGGCCGGCTCGAGTTAATGAGTGGAATCCGCGAGCGGCGGTTCTGGGAGCCCGGCGTCTTGCCCAGCGACAAGAGCATCGCCAGCGGCGAATTGGCGGTCGCCGCCGCGGGAATCGATCGCGACAGGATCGGAGCCCTGATCCACGGCTCGGTGTGCCGCGACTACCTGGAGCCCGCCACGGCATGCCGCGTCCATCACGGCCTGGGACTAAGCCGCCGTTGCGTCTTGTACGACGTGTCCAATGCTTGCCTGGGCCTGATGAACGGCGTCTTGCAGGCGGCGAACATGATCGAACTCGGCCAGGTCCCCGCGGCCCTCGTCCTGGGCACGGAAAGCAGCCGGCCGCTGGTCGAGACCACCATCGAAGCGTTGAACCGCGACCGCTCGCTGACGCGCAGCAGCATCAAGTCGGCAATCGCTTCGCTGACGATCGGATCGGCCAGCAGTGCCGTGTTGTTGACGCACCGGAATTTGAGCCGCACGGGCAACCGCCTGCGGGCGGCCGCCGTGCGCGCCAATACGGATTTTCATCAGCTGTGCCAGAGCGGCCGCGACGAAGCCGTCGGCAGCGGTATGCAGCCGCTGATGGAAACCGACTCGGAACAATTGATGCGGGAAGGCATCGCCACGGGCGTCGAGACGTTCCGCGATTTCCTGGACGCGGCAAGGTGGCAGCCCGCGGACATCGGCCGCACGTTCTGCCATCAAGTCGGCGCCGTGCATCGGAAACTGATGCTCGAGTCACTGGGATTGGCTCCGGAACGCGATTTTGTCACGTTCCCCTGGCTGGGCAACACGGGTTCGGTCGCGCTGCCCGTGACGCTGGCCATCGGCTTACAGGGCGGGCACGTCCAAGCCGGCGACCGGATCGCGATGCTGGGTATCGGATCGGGAATCAACTGCGTGATGTTGGCTGTCGAGTGGCAAACGACGCTGGTCGGCGCCCCTGGGGCGTGTCCGGTCTGGGGCGAGGCGAAATCGCTTCCGCCAGCCGCATCGCCGTGAGGCAAACCGCCGGACGATCCGGCCGCGCATGCGAAGGCCGGCACGGCTGCAAAGAGAGTAGCTTGATCAGTCGGAAGAGATGAAGTGAAAGATTAGGTGAAAGATTAGGACTTCAGGTCCCGGCCGGCGCAGCCGGCTACGTGTGCGGCGTTTTCCCGCTGCGGACCAAACCCCGCGTCAAGAGCTGACGACGAACACACATTGGAGTTCAACAAATGAGCAAACGCAAAGCAAAAACCAACTGGGAGCGGTTAGATTTCGTCCCGCAGTTTTGGATGACCATCCTGGCAATCGCGGTGATGCTGCTCGGTGTTTTTTCAGCGGACGGGGCCGAGGTCGCGAAGAAGATGCTGATCGCTGACAAGACGCTGGTCGCCTGGGTGTCGCCCGCCAACCTCACCCAGCGCGGAGGCAGCGTGCTGACGATCGAGAAATCCAGCGGTGTTTTCGACGCCATGGTGTTGGGCGAGATCTCGCCTTCCAAGTGGATGGCCGGGAGCAACGGATTCGCTCGAACCCAAAAAGACCAAGCAGGCTGCCAGGCCGAGACCGTTGACAACCAAACGCTGGTCCAAATCGCCATCGTCTACCAGGGGAAACAGATTACGATCTACCGCAACGGCGCGATGTACGCTGACTACACAGCGCCGGGGGCGGAACAGTTCGGCGGCGACAGTTTGGTGTTGCTGGGCCTGCGGCACCTGGACGCCAACCCCGACAACCGTTTTTTCACCGGTGCGATCGACGATGCCCGGATCTATGGGCTGGCGCTGAGTGCCGACCAGATTGCCGCGTTGAAGCCCAATCAGCCGTCCGAACCCGCGCCGCTGGCCTGGTGGGATTTTGAGAACGGCAGGGTTGCGGACCAGATGAACCTGTTCCCGACCAGCACGCTGTTTGGCGACGCGAGAATTGCCGACGGCCGGCTGTGGCTGGACCGCGACGGTGCGTACCTGTTGGCGTCTAAGGAATCGCCGCACGCTTCGCTCGATCTCAGCAACGCCGACAGTGCCAATCGGGCCTTCCGGGAACGGCTGCTGGGCGACGTATTCCGGCCCGGCTACCATTTCGCGACCCCGGAAGGACGTTGCATGCCCTTCGATCCCAATGGAGCCATTTACTGGAAGGGCCGCTACCACCTGTTCTACATCTTCCAGGACAAACGCGGGCACAACTGGGGACACGTTTCCAGCACGGACTTGTGCCATTGGCGGCACCATCCGACGGGATTGGTTTCGGGCATGTTCAGCGGCAATTGCTTCATCAACAAAGACGGCCGGCCCACCATATGTTATCACCAGGTGGGGCAGGGCAACGCCATGGCCGTCGCGATGGACGACGAGTTGAACGAATGGCAGAAGCTGGAATCGAATCCCATCACGCCCAAGACTCAGCCCGGCGATCCGCATCACGACAACTATCGCTCGTGGGATCCCTTTGGTTGGCTCGAGGGCGATACCTACTACGCCATCTTCGGCGGCCAGCGGCCCGGCATCGCCAAAGCGCCCAGCCTGGAGGGTGAGTGGAAGTATGTCGGCGACTTGCTCGCCAACACCGTCCCCGGGGTGGCCATCGACGAAGACGTGTCCTGCGCGGACTTCTTCAAGTTGGGCGACCGCCACATGCTGTTGTGCATCAGCCATCGGCTGGGCGCCCGCTATTACCTGGGCGAGTGGAAGGGCGAGCAGTTTCATCCCACCTGCCACGAAAAAATGAGCTGGGTGGACAATTCGTACTTCGCCCCGGAGAGCCTGCTGGACGACCGCGGCCGCCGGATCATGTGGGCCTGGATTTTCGACAGCCCCGGATTTGCGACCCGCATGGATTACGGCTGGTCCGGCACCATGAGTCTGCCACGCGTCCTGTCGCTGGGCGAGGATGGCACGCTTCGGATGAACCCGCCGGAGGAAATCGAACGCCTGCGATGCAACGGCAAGAAACTCGCCAACCTGACCATCCCGGCCGACGCCGAATTGCCGCTGGAAGGCATCGGCGGAAACAGCTTGGAAGTCGGCGTTGAGATCAACGCCCCAGACGCCAAGCAGTTCGGCGTCAAGGTGTGCTGCGCGCCGGACGGCGAAGAGCAGACCCTGGTTTACTACGACGCGGTCGCCAAGCAGCTTTGCGTGGACACCAACAAGTCGAGCCTGACGGAGGGGCCCAAGAGCATCGAGGCAGGACCTTTGACGCTGAAGGCGGACGAACCGCTCAAGGTACGGATCTTCGTGGACAAGTCCGTCGTTGAGGTCTTTGCCAACGATGGCCGACAAGCGGTCATGCGGCGGGTGTATCCGTCGCGGCCGGACAGCGTCGGCGTGAAGCTGTTTTCCATCGGTGGCCCCGCCAGCGTCACCACGCTCGAAGCGTGGGAGATGATGCCGTCGAATCCGTATTGAACAGCTGTCTTGTTGATCCTCGGCCACTGTCCGCCGCCACCCAGGGCCGCTCGCAGCCGCGTGTTTCACTCCTTCACGTTGGCGCCGGTTGCCGGCGCCGCGGGCTCGCGTTTGCTCTTGGAGTCTGCGACCGGTGGTTGTGCGCCGCGTTTGATATTCGCCGCGCGGCCCAGCACTTCGTGCGGTGTTACCAGACCGTCCTGGTTGCGGTCATAGCGCGCGAAGTCCTTGTCGGCCGAGGTCGAGCCGAGTTCCGCATACTCGGCCAGCGTCAACTGTCCGTCGCCATCGCGATCGCACTTTTTGAACCAGTCGGGCAATCCGGCCGGAAAACGCGACGGAGCGACATAATACTTGCGCTCGCCCGAGCGGTCTTGCGCGTCGGCCTGGCCACCCGGCACGGCCGTCCGCTCGTCCGCTGGAACCTCGTCCGCCGGATCCGTCGAGTCCTGATCGCCGGCTGTCGGCGGCGGTTTCGTTCCGGTCTCGTCGGGGCGGAGCAACGAAGGCAACGGAGCAGCGCCGGCATTGGCCGGCATCAAGCGGATTTTGCGATGCGCCCCGAACTTCGCAAGGTACTGTGCCAACTCTTCGGCCGAAGTCAGCGCGTCGTGATTCGCGTCCGCTGCACCGGGCTGCTCGCCTTGCGGTGTCCATTCCTTCGCGTCCAGCGTGCCGTCCCGATTCGCATCGTGCCCTGCGACCCACCGCTCCGCATAACGCCAGATCCCGCCGGATACTTCATCGCTCGCCTTACGTTCCGGCTCAGCCGCTCCTGCGTTCCCAGCGGCCAATAGGAAGGCAAGCGTCACCGCCAGCCACCGGTCTTTCGGTGTGGGCTGCCCCATGTCCAGTTTCCCCCCTCCGTCATTTATATCTTGGCCTCGAATACGGCCGCGGCAGTTTACCATCCCGCAAGATCCCCTCCCCGCGGTCGATGCCTGTTTTGAAATCGGCAAAAAACGCTCGGGTGGTTGTCCCAGCGGCCGAAATCCACTTCCAAGAACACGCGATTCCGCGGTTGACACGCACCACCCAGTGTATACAATCAGCGATTGCCGATGGGAACGATGACGGTGATTTTGCCGACGTTTTCAACTTACCCCGCCGTTTTTGTCACGCCTAAAAGACTTGCTTGCGACACAAGGATACGGTGTCGCTGGCGATTGAGTATGCAACGAGATTGCGGATGCCAGGAAGTCAGTATGTGCCGCAGGACTAGATCGTAACCCTGCCTACAGTCCGCCTGAATTGGTTGTGCATAGAATTGCTGGCCGGTTTTTTCCCGGCGATTCAGGCTAATGCATGGAGGTTGCTGGCATTTCGCAATGTCACGACTAGTGTTCTCCCGCAACGCATTGCGTTTTGTTGCGGCGAGAGCAGAAACTCCTACCTCGGCTACCCAGGCTATGCAAACTAACGGATTGATGATTGCTGACAGGCCGTTTGCGTCCAAGGCGGGTGCGGGTCTGGGTCCCCTCGAAGTGGACATGGTGCGAGAGTGTCTGGCCACCGACGGTTGCTTGGACGCAGTGGCGCTGGAATTGGAATACGCTTCGACGGAGGCCCTGATGCGTGCCGTGGGCGAGACGCTGGGTTTGGAGACGGTCGACCTGTCTTCGGCGACCGTTGATGCCAGCGTGTTGCGGCGTTTTCCGTTACGTCTGATCCATCGCTACGGCGTGTTTCCGTTGGAGTGCCGCGAGGGCTCGCTGATCGTGGCGACCAGCAACCCTTTCGATCTGACCGCGCTGGATGCGGTCGGCGCGGCGGTGGGGGAGAGCGTCGTGCCGGTCATTGCCCTGGCCGATGAACTGGCGCGTCTGATCAAGCGGCATTTGGGCGTGGGCGCCGAGACGATCGACGATTTGATCGCGATCCGCGAGCAGCAGGACAACCGGATCGAGGTTTTGGATGAACCGGAATGGGATCGATCGGAAGCGTCCGAGGCGGCGCAAGAAGCCTCCGTGGTGCGGTTGGTGAACGAGATCCTGGTCGAGGCCATTGAGGGCCGGGCGAGCGACATCCACTTGGAAGCTCAAGCGGACGGTCTCAAGATCCGCTACCGGATCGACGGGGTGCTGCAGGATCAGCCTGCGCCGCCGCAGATCCATCGTTTTCAGGCCGCGATCATCAGCCGCCTGAAGATCATGGCCCGCCTGAACATCGCCGAGAAACGTGTGCCCCAGGACGGACGCATCAAGTTGCGCATCTCGGGACGCGAGATCGATCTCCGCGTGTCGATGATCCCCATGCTGCACGGCGAGGGCATCGTGATGCGGATCCTGGACAAGGACCGGATGAACTTCTCGCTCCGCGGCGTGGGCATGGGGCGGAGCGTCCACCAGCAGTTCCAACAATTGATCCAGCAGCCGCACGGGATCATCCTGGTCACGGGGCCCACCGGCTCCGGCAAGACGACGACGTTGTACAGTGCGCTGAACGAGTTGAAGGACGAGAAGACCAAGATCATCACGACGGAGGATCCGATCGAGTACCAGTTGGAAGGGATCAATCAGATCCAGGTGCAGCCGAAAGTCGGCCTGACTTTTGCGGCCAGTTTGCGGAGCATTCTGCGGCACGATCCGGACGTGGTGCTGGTGGGCGAAATCCGCGACTTGGAAACCGCCGAGAGCGCCGTCCAGGCTTCGCTGACGGGCCATCTCGTGTTCAGCACGCTGCACACCAACGATGCGGCGAGCGCTTTCATGCGGCTGGCGGACATGGGCGTCGAGCCGTTTCTGGTTTGCAGCACGGTCGAAGGCATTCTGGCCCAGCGGTTGGTGCGGACGCTGTGTCCGGAATGCTGTGAGCCGTACCTGCCGGCTCCGGAGGATGTCCCCGAAGATTTCCCCTGGTCGGAGATCAGCGACGACCGGGGCGGCATCCACCGGGCGGTCGGCTGCCGGCAGTGCCGCGGGACGGGCTATCGGGGGCGGACCGGCATCTATGAACTGCTGGTGACCAACGACGAGATCCGCCGCTTGGCGGCCGAGAAAACCCCCACCAACCTGATCAAGCGCGCGGCGATGCAAGCCGGGATGCGGACCCTGCGGCAGGACGGCTGGCGACGAGTCTGCCGCGGGCAGACGACCATCGAAGAGGTCCTGCGGGTGGCGAAAGTCGATTAGGCCCCCGGTCGATAGGGTGCTCGCGGCACAGACGCATCCGGGCTCAGACGCACAGAATTCAATTTTCGCGGAGTTGAGCGGATCCACAACGCAAGTCGATGGACCGCGAAAATTGAATTCTGTATGTCTGAGCCCTAGCTTTGAGAACCGACATCATGCCACAGTTCACCTACACCGCTCGAACGCTGGCCGGCGAAGACGTGACCGGCATCATCACGGCGGGCAGCAAGCGTGAGACGCTGGCCGCCCTGGCCGAGCGGTCGCTGTTTCCGCTGCACGTGGCGGAAAAACGGCGTTCGCCGTGGAAGCTGCAGCGGCGCGTCAAGACCCCGGTGCTGGTGGCGAACCTGGCCCAGTTGGCCGACCTGCTGCAAAACGGCGTCCCGTTACTGGAAGCCTTAAGCGTCCTGTCGGCGCAGTGTCCGCATCCGGGCTTGGCCGACGTCCTGGCGGATGTCCGCGACCAGGTGGCCGAGGGAACCGCCTTGGACGAAGCGATGGCCAAGCACCCGGAGGTGTTCGGCGACTTGGCGATCAGCATGGTACGGGCCGGCGCGGAAGGCGCTTTCCTGGAAGATGCCTTGAAACGCACGGCTGATTTCCTCGAACAGCAACAGGAACTCAAGTCCCGCGTCACCGGAGCGATGATCTATCCGGTGTTCCTGGCTTCGCTGGGCGTGGTCATCACCACGGTCTTGATCGTGGTGTTTGTGCCGAAATTCGCCGAATTGTTCGCGCGGCTGGAAAAAGACGCGGGCGGGCTGCCGCTGCCGACGGTCATCCTGCTGGGGACAAGCGATTTTCTGGGCCGCTACGGGGTGCTGGTGGCGGCGGCGCTGGGCGGCTTGGCGTACTGGCTGCGGCGTCTGGCGCAGCGCGAGCGCGGCCGCCTGTGGATCGACCGCTGGAAACTGAAGATCCCGTTGGCCGGCCCCGTGTTCCATAGTTACGCCGTCTCGCGTTTCTGCCGGATTCTGGGAACCTTGCTGCGGAACGGGGTGCCGCTGTTGAGATCGCTGGAGATCAGCAGCGATTCGGCCGGCAACCGCGTCCTGGCGCAAGCGATTCGCGACTCGGCGGAAAACGTCTCCGCCGGCTCGACGCTGTCCGGGCCGCTGGCCGCCTGCGGACTGATTCCCAAACCGGTGATGGCCATGATCCACGTGGCCGAGCAGGCGAATAACTTGGACCAGGTGTTGGTCGGCATCGCCGACGGTATCGACCGGCGCACCGCCCGGCAGATCGATGTTGTGGTGCGGATGGCCGAGCCGGCGATGCTGCTGGTGATGGGGGTCTTGATCGGGTTTGTCCTGGTGGCACTGCTGCTGCCGGTTTTCGATACGATGACCATGATGGGCTAGTTAAGAGGAGGATCAAGAAATGAAGATGGATTCGCGCCGTGATACCCGCCGCTCGGGTTTCACTTTGACGGAAATGCTGATCGTGCTCGCCATCCTTGTGATGTTGATGGCACTGGTTGTGCCGCGGTTTCTGGGCGCCCGGAAGAAGGCCGACCGGCAGGCGACCCAAGCGCAGGTCGAACTGTTTCGCGGCGCCTTGGAACGGTATGCCCTGGACACCAAGGACTTCCCCACGACGGAGCAAGGACTGCAAGCTCTGCTGACGGCGCCGGGCGACGGCGATGAAGGGGCGGTGGTCGGTTGGGATGGGCCCTATGTGAACAAGGATACGATCGGCCTGGATCCGTGGAATCACGAGTTTCAATATGCCTATCCGCCGGAGCGGGGCCAGACGGACCTTCCCGACATTTGGTCTTTCGGACCGGACGGCGAGGACAACACCGCGGACGACATCTGCAGTTGGACGGTGGCAGCGGGAGAAGAGGGAGCCGAGGGGCAGCCCAAGGAGAATCGCGACGTCGACGTCGATATCAACCTCGGGGGCGCCGCAGGCCCCAAGGCAGCGCCTGCACCAGCCCCCAGTTCCGCCCCCAAGAACCGTTAGTATCGTTCGAGAAACAAGTGAGCGGCAAGGCGCTAGCCGCCGGTATTGCGGCCAATCCAGCCGGTCAAGAACCGATGGCTGGCGCCCAGTGCCACTTGCTTTGGTTCCATTGGGGGCGTTTTTGTTAGCGGAGCGGCGCAAGCCGCCCGGTTTTCCGACTGTAATACCGGACGGCTCGCGCCGTGCCGCTACAAAGTAATTGACATTGGGCTCGCGCCGTGCCGCTACAAAGTAATTGACATTGGGCTCGCGCCATTCTGCTCACCTATTTCTCGACGGTGACCTGGTATGACAGCACTTCCTTTCACCTGCGCCAGATCTGCCAGCGGCCGAACGTCGCGATGCCAGCGGCGCCGTCCGGCAGCGCCGGCATTCACGCTCGCGGAACTGCTGATTGTCGTGGCCCTCCTGGCCCTGGTCCTCGCGCTCAGTCTCCCGTCCTTGCGACGGCTTTCCTCCAAGAGCGAATTGCAAAATGCCGCCCGGCAACTGCGGGCGATTTTGCTGCAATCGCGTTTGACGGCCATCGAGTCGGGGAGTGTGACTTACTTCCGCTATCAACCCGGCGCAGGCAGCTTCGAAGCTGGAGGCGGAATCAGGCAGCAGACCCTGTCCGCCGACGCCGAGCGGTCATCGTTCGTCGAACCCCAACCGCCCAACTCCGCTGTCGCAACGCCGGATCACGCAGCACCGCTGCAACGGCTGCCCCTCGGCGTGCGGTTCGTCGAGTTCTCGACACACGGGCCGCTCCATCCGCCTGCAGCCGCCGGCCAGGTTTTGGGCGACGCGGCTTGGTCAGTGCCGATCCTCTTCTACCCGAACGGCCGCACGCGAAACGCGCGGTTCGCACTGGTCAACCCGTCCTATCGCATCGAACTCAACGTCCGCGGTTTGACCGGTACCGTGCAGATCTCGCCGGTCGAACGTCTGGTTCCGATCGTGGCGGGGACGTTGGAAGCGACCGCGGAGGCTGCGCCATGATTCGTCGGCGCCGGTCCGGATTCTCGCTGCTCGAAGTCATGCTGGCCACCAGCATCCTGCTGACCTGCCTGATCGTCCTGGGAGAATTGGCTTCCGTCGGACGCCGCCACGCCCGCGATGCGGAGCAGCTGACGGCCGCCCAACTCCTTTGCCGCACTCGGCTGAACGAGATCCTGGCCGGAGCCGCTCCGCTGGAATCGCAGGCGGCCAGCGAAGTTTCCGGCCTGTCGGGCTGGTCGTGGCGAGTCCAAGTCGAGGCGCTTGAGCGTGACGGTCTGTCCTCGGTCACGGTCACCATCGCCCGCGCCCCAGCCGCGAGCTTGGACGAACCGGGGGGCAGCCGCGGCAAGACGTTTTCCTTGACCCGCTGGGTGCATTCACCCGATCGAGTCCTTGCCGGCGCTGGGGGCCGTGAACCATGAGACGGCACCGCCGCGGGTACACCCTGGTCGAGATGCTCCTTGCCACGGCACTGTGCAGCGTGCTGCTGTCAGCATTGTGGATGTTGATGAGCACGTACGGCGAGCTGTTCGACAAGGGCCAGCAGCAGGTTGAACGCACGCAGCTGTGCCGTGCCCTGCTGGAACAAATGGCCGACGACTTGCGAAGCGCCATCCAGGATCCTCTGCCGGGCACGGCCGACGAAACGGCCGGCGCGGCGCCGCGCCGCCGCTTCGGGCTGGCCGGCACGGCACGCGAACTGCGGTTCGACGTCCTCCAGTTGACTCCCACACAGGGAAACCCGATCCCGGTGGGCCGGACCGCAGGACGTTCCGTCGAGGCACAGGCCGCCCGCGTGCCGGAACTGCGCACGGTGCATTACACGTTCTTCGCACCGGATCCCGGCGACGAGTTATCAGAACCGGGCCCGCAGGGGCTGGTGCGGACCGAACTGGACTTCGAGACGCCCATCGACTCGGCCGCCGCCGGGCTTGCCGAAGCGCCGCCGCGCGAGGTGCCGAGCGCGGCTTCAGCCGTATCCGCCGAGCGGCCAGGCGAGGATCCGGAAGCGGACGCCGACGACACGCGGCTGTCGGTTCCGGAAGTCGTCGCGCTGCAGTTTCGCTATTTTGACGGCCGCGGCTGGACGGACGGGTGGAACAGCTTGGAGCGGAAATCGCTGCCCGCGGCTGTCGAGATCCAACTGCAAATCGCCTCGGTACCCTCGACGCCGGCCCGGCGCCGGGCGGGAGCGAACTCTGGGACGCCCGATGGACCAGCCCCGGGCACTGACGCGTTGGAGGACGCTCCTTCGGTCGGAGAAACCGGCCCGGATGCGTCCGGCCCGCCACGGGGCGGCGCCACCCACCGGCTGATCGTCGATCTGCCCGGCTCGCCCAACTACCGGCCGCCGCCCGCCCAGCCGCAGCTGTCGGCCTCCGAGCCCGCTCGTCCGCCGGTGCGGCGCATCGCCCCGCCGCGCTGGACGCGACCGGCCTCAGGCCCGGCCCCCGCCTTGCCCGAAGACTGGATCAGGACGGGATCACGATGAGCATAACCCGGCGCCGACGAGGCTTCATCGTGTTGGTGGTGATGATCGCGATTGTGATGATCACGCTGGCCGGGCTGAGTTTTGTGCTGACCTTGTCGACGGAGAACAAGGCCGTCCATCGTCAAGGCGATCAGCTGCAATTGGACGAAGCCCTGGCCAGCGGGATGGAGTTGCTCAAGGCTTTCTGCAGCCAATCCGCCCAGCAGCGCAGCGAAGCGGGCGGCACGCAGGACAACGCGGCCGTGTTTGGCGACATCGTCATGCCGCTCGCCGAGGGAGCGGGCGACGCCGTGACCTTGAACATCGTCTCGCCCGGCGGGGACCGCCCAGCGGGCGAGGTGCGATTCGGCTTGCAGAACGAATCGGCCCGGCTCCACCTGGCAGTCCTGGCCGAGTGGGATCGGCTCGCACCGGGCAGCGCGGCTGCCGCCTTGTTGCAGCTGCCGGGGATGTCCGAGTCGACCGCTGCAGCGATACTGGACTGGATCGACGCCGACGGCGCCCCGCGTCCGGGCGGCGCCGAGGCCGAATACTACGCCAGCCAAAGCCTGCCCTACGAGCCGCGCAACGGCGTGCCCGCGCTGCTGGAGGAACTGCTGCTGGTCCGCGACGTCAGCCGCCAGGCGTTGTTCGGCGAGGATGCGGAGACCGGACTTCTGGCGGACTCCGGCCCTTCGCGGACAGGATCGCCGGCGTCCGTCGTGGGCGGCGAGGACGAACTGCCTTGGGCCCGCCTGCTGACGGTATACAGTGCGGAACGCAACACAACATGGGACGGCAAGCCCCGGATCAACCTCAACCACCGCGATCTCAAAACCTTGCACGCGCAGCTGACGGAAGCCCTGGAGCGGCCCTGGGCCGACTTCGTCGTCGCGTATCGGCAGTTCGGACCCTCGGCCGAGGCGGCGGCCGGGCGGCCGGCACCAAGCAGTCCGAGGGCGCGGGCAGCCCGCGCTCGCCGCCCGACGCCGCGGGACTCACGCGGTCCGGAGGCGAAAACGCCGTTGGATCTATCGCTGGCGCCCAAGTACGATATCGAGTGCGTGTTGGATTTGGTGGGGGCGGCGGTCGCGTTGCCGTCCAAATCCGAGGAACCCGATGGCAAGGTCGAAGAAGAAGGGGGGGAAGGAGAAGGAGCAGGAACCGCTGCAGCGGGGCCCGTCTTGGACTCTCCGTTGCCGGATGAACCCCAGGCAATTCGCGACCAGTTGCCGCGTTTGGCCGGCCTGACCACGACAACCGATCGAGCGGCAATCCAGGGCCGGGTGAATGTGAACGAAGCGCCCCGCTGCGTGCTGCTTGGCGTGCCCGGCCTCGACGCGGCCGTCGTCGATCGCATCCTGTCGCTGCGGACCACGGTGGCAGATGGTTCCGATCCCCAGCGGCGGGATGCCGTATGGCTGTTGACCGAGGGCCTGGTAGATCGTCCCGGCATGAAAGCCTTGTGGCCGTACGTGACCGGCGGCGGCGACGTCTTCCGCGCCCGGATCGTGGCCCGCCGGGGCGGCGCCGGACGCACCGCTCGAGGCACCGCCATCGTGGATGCCACGACATCACCGCCCCGGCAGGTTTACTGGAAGAACGAGTCGTCCCTTGATTCCTCCCCTGACGGGAGGCCATAATTCACGCCCGCAGGAACATGGGCCGAGTTTATCCGAGGAATGCAACCATGCCGCAGATTCTGGTCCTCGATTGGGATCAGCGCGAGATTCGCTACGTGCTCGGGCAGACGAGCGGCCGGAAGGTGTACGTGCTGGCGCTGGGTACGCTGACGCTGCCCGCCGCAGACCAGGCCCCTCCGCCAAGCGACGAGGCTTGGGCTGCGGAGATCAAGGGGCTGTTGACTCACTGGCAGGCGAGCCGGGCGAGCGTCCTGGTCGCGTTGCCGCGGAGCGCCGTGGAACTGCTGTACCTGACGGTGCCGCCGGCTTCGGAGGAAGAACTACCGGAACTCGTCGCCAACCAATCCGCGCAGCAGTCCCCGACCATCTCCGAGCAGACGCTGCTGGATTTCCTGCCTGCGCCGGGCGATCCCGGAGCGCCCAGGCCGGTTCTCGTGGTCACCCTGGCCGAGGAGGAGTTGCAACGGATTCGCAGCCGCCTGGCGGCCGCCGGATTGACCGCGCAGCGGATCGTCCTCCGCCCGCTGGCCGGCGCAAACTTGTTTCGGCGGCTGATTTCGGTCTCCGACCGGACTTGCCTGGTGATCAATCGGGTCGGGCAGGACCTGGAGTTGAATGTCGTCGCACCGGGCCGCCTCGGTTTCACGCGGACGGTCCGCTTGCCCGAACAGGCGTCCGAGGAAGATGTCGCCGGCCGGCTGGTCGCCGAAGCCAAACGCACGGTTCTGGCTGCGCCCCGCGAGCACGTCGGCGACGAGGGCATTCAGAACGTTTACGTGTTTGGCCGGCAAGCGGAATACGAGCCGCTGGCCGCCGCTCTCGGGCGCGAGTTATCGCTGCCCGTCGAGGTGCTGGATCCGCTGGATGCGGTCGAGGCCCCCGAGGCGGCCGTTCCGCCGCAGCCGGAGCATCTGGCGCCCCTGCTGGGCGTGCTGCTCGACGAAGCGGCTGGCAGCCATCCCATCGACTTGCTGCACCCGCGCCGCCCGCCGCACCCTTGGGCGCGCAGGCGGCTCGCCGCGCTGGCCGTCGGCGGGCTGGCCTTAGTCGCCCTGACGCTGGGCCTGTACGTGTGGGGCAACCTGGCCGAGGCGAACGCCGACAACGAGCGGCTGGCGACACGCTTGCGCGATTTGAACGAGACCGCCAAGAAAGCCGTCAAGCAAAAAGACCGGATCGAGGCCATTGCCGCTTGGAAGAACCGCGACGTGAACTGGCTGGAGGAACTGCGGGATCTTTCGCTCCGTTTCCCCGGCCCCCGCGATGCCGTGGTGTTGCGGATGAGCATGCGGCCCGCTCAGGGGGACGGTGGCCTGATCGACCTGCAAGGACTCGTGCGCGACCCCAAGGTCGTGGTCAACCTGGAACGTCAGATCCGCGACGGATTCCGCGCCGTGCGGAGCCGCCGGGTCCAGCAGCGTACCCAGGAGGACGATTACACGTGGGTCTATGAAACGTCCGTATCGGTGGCCCCGCGGCGACCGGAGCAATACAGCATGCCGGCGGCGGCCACCAAGCCCGCCGCGCCCGCTCCGGCGGCCACCGAGCCGGCAATGCCTACCGAGCCGCGTCCTCGCGCGACCCTGCCTCCGGCCGGCAAGCCGCGAGCAGCGCCGCCGCCCTCATCTGCCGGGACTGGGCGGGAGGCGAAACCATGAAAATCCCCGTGCGCCCAGAGGCACGTGCCCGCTACCGCCAGTTCGCCTTGGCTGCCGTCCTGTCCGCCATGGTTGTGTATTTCGGCGGCGAATGGCTGGTGGACCGCCTGATCCAAGGCCCGATCGCCGCGGCGCACGGCCGCCGGACGCAATTGGAACGGGACATCCGCCAGCGGGAGACGTCGTTACAGCGTCTGCGGGACGCCGGCAAGTTGTTGGCCATGTGGGAGGATCAATCGCTGCCGGCGGATACCGAGGTCGCCCGATCGTTGTATCAAGCGTGGCTGGTCGAGTTGGTGGACGACGTGGGGCTGGCCGGCCCCAGTGTCACCTCCAGCGAGCCCCAGGCGCGGGCCGGGCTGTACCATACGCTGTCGTTCTCCGTCCGCGGACGCGGGACCTTG
Organism: uncultured Pirellulaceae bacterium; assembly: GCA_964645045.1. GTDB lineage: Bacteria > Planctomycetota > Planctomycetia > Pirellulales > Pirellulaceae > Anammoximicrobium. The sequence goes on from CAZXYZ010000017.1 coordinate 64,446, forward strand.
GAGCAATTGACCAAGTTCCTGTTCGCCTTCTACCAAACCGATCTCCTGCACCAGATTCGTTCGGTGACCATTACGCCCCTGCAGCGGGCTGAAGACATGGACCTGTCGTTTGCGATCGAAGCCCTGGTGCTCGAACCGAGCGGCGCGGCGGCCGCCAAGACGAGTGAGTCGTCGCCCGCGGAAAGCGTCTACGAGGAATTCCGCCGCCGCACGTGGCGCGTCTCGGATCGGCTGGTCTCCACCGACCCCGAGGTCTACGGCGTGATCGTCCGCCGCAACTTGTTCGCCCTGGGCGGCGGCTTCGACCCGACCGATCAAACCTACTTGACTTCGATCACCGTGGTGGACGGCGAGCCCGAAGTCTGGTTTACGAACCGAGCGAGTGACGAAGTGGTGAAACTCCGCGCCGGTGGCAGCCTGGAACTCGGCCCGCTGACCTTCCGCCTGGCCGAGGTTTTCGACACGGACGTGATCATCGAAACCGACGGAGAACGCTGGCTGCTCAGCCTGGGCGACAAGATCATCGACGCCCACGCCCTGCCGCCGGGGTTTTAGCTGCGTTACGCCCCATACCGAAGTCGATCTCCAGACGCGGTGCGGCCGACGAGCGATGCTCAGCGAGTTGCTTCGTTCGTGGAATTGTCGCTCACGGTCAGGGCGGCGATGGTCGAGATCGAACTGCCCAACGAAGCGGTGGTGCGCGTTCCCGCGGAGCACGAAGCCACGCTGCGGGTGGCGATCAGCGCCCGCTGGCGAATTGGAAACCAGCGGTCGGGACACCGGCTTGCAGGAGGTGCGCTCATGATCCGTCTTCCTGCCAGTGTTCGCGTGTATCTGAGTACGGCTCCCACCGACATGCGCAAGAGTTTTGACGTCTTGTTCACGTTGGTGCAGCAAGTCTTCCAGCGTGATCCGCTGGAGGGGCACTTGTTTCTGTTTCTTAACCGCCGCCGCGATCGGCTGAAGATATTGTGGTGGGACCGGGACGGGTTAGCGTTGTTCTGCAAACGCCTGGAATCGGAGACCTACCAATTGCCGGTCGTGAGTGCGGGACTGCCGGGCGCCGAGATCGAGGCGACGCAGTTGGCGTTGCGGCTCAACGGTGTGGACCTTCGTTCGGCCAAGCGCCGCAAGCGTTATTCACGCGTAGCCTGAGTGCGGCAGTTCCCGCACTTGCCTGAGGCGATCCGGGTTGCTCGACCCGGGTGGGCCGCCTTTTTTTCTGCGCGGCTCGTTCGCCACTTCTGTCGGCAGAAATTTCTGCAAATCTTTCCCTTCCGGGGCGCACCCCCTCTTGCGCGATTTCGGAAAACGGTTACAACCTGCCGCATGCAGAGGGGCTTCTCCTGTATCAGGGGTGAAAGAAACAACCCCCGAAGCCTAACCCCCGCGCCAAGAACGGTTGTTTATGACGCTTACGTTCTCTAAGCAGTCCCGCCAACGGCCGATCCCAGCATCAATTCCGCGGAAGGCAACTTCCCGCGCCCTTCGCAACGTCGATCATCCGATTGCGATCGACGCAGATTAGGAGGCGAATGGCCACGTCAAGCGATGTGCGCCCTCTGGCGCAACGAGTATGGCATGTGACGTGATACTTCGCCCCATTCCGCCCGCCGACGCCAGGGGCTTTCTTCCCACTTCCGCCGTGGTGCAGGCGTTCGCGGGGTCAGTTTCCAATCACGGTACCGCACGCGATCCACCCAACGTCATAATTCCCAGCCCTGGCGGTACTCGCGGCGGACGAAGGCGTTGGCTTCGGGCAGGTTGGTGACCTTCATGTTGGCGGCGTCCCACTCGATGCGGGCATCGACGCGTTTGGCGATGTTGCCCAGGCAGCAGACCTCGGCCAGCGGGCCAGAGTAGGAGAAATCGGCGCCCGCCGGGTCGCCGCTTTTGCAGGCCCGCACCCAATCCTGCTCGTGGCTGCCGGGCACACGAGGTAGCGTCTTCTCGGGTAATTGCACTTCGCGCATCTTGGCTTCCGGGATGATCCGCGGGCTGTCGCCGTAGACGCCGGCCATGATGGTGCCTTTGGTGCCTTTATAAAACACACCGCCTTCGGCCGGGACCTTGCGGCCGTCCTCCAAGTCGGCGGGGCGCGGCGGGCGCGTGCCCTCGTACCAGGTGAGCTTCAACGGCGGAAACTCGCCGCGGGCCGGGAATTGGTAGGTGACGATCGCCGACCGCGGATGGGAAACTGATTCATACCAGATCTGACCCCGCGCCCCTGAATTGCGCGCAAGCTGGATTGGTCGGAACGGGACATCGTTCGCGGGTTTGAGCCATTGTGCCTTGGGCAGGAACGCTTGCTCAGTTCGAATACACCGAAGCCCGGCCTAGTCAATCGCGTACGGGCCGATGAACGGGTGCTGGGTTTCGCGATGGATTATGCGCCCGTCCGGAGTGCCGCCGATGCCGGCGATTTCGGATCGCGCAGCCCGCTATTGACGGACGCGCTGTTCGGGTGATAATCATAGCGTGGTGCGTACGCAAACCAGACTGCGGAACCAATCGCGATGATCAATGCTGGTCTAATAGGACTGGCGCGAGGCCAGAAAGGTGAGTGGGATGACATTGTCCTGCCTAGTCGAGCGAACAGCGACTGAAGTGTATCCGCTTACTGCTGAGGAAAGACAGCAGGAGGAGGATGTTCAGTGGGCACTGCACGACCCGGAGGTTCTTGTCAACTACACCGGCGAGTTCGTCGTTCCCGTCGACCGACGGATTGTCGCCCACGGAGAGGACATCGAACGGGTGCTAAGGGAAGCCGCAGGCGTGACAGGGCGTGATCCCGAACGACTGCCCATCTGTGGCATCGACGACCCGCTCCTGGATTTGCCGCACTGACCGTGTGCCCCTTGGAGTTCCTCCGAGCCGTCCCATGCCCGATATTTCTCTGGACCTTCGCGCGGTTGACTATGTCACCGAACAGAACGTAGCGCTGCGGGCGTGGCGCGCCTTTGCCCGAGTCCGCTTTGTGGCCCAGAACGGCCTGCTGGTGCGTTTCCCGGCTTTCGTGGATCCTGGTGCGCCGTTCAGTGTGGTCCCCTACTCGCTGTGGCACGGCCGCCGAATTCAGTGGGTGGCCTTGGGCACGCACTTGATGCGGGCAGGGAAGCCGGTGCCGGAGGGCTTGTTGTGGCAGGGCGTCCGGTGTGACCTGGGGACCACCGAGATCCATCTGCTGGACCTTGACGCCGGTATTCGCACGGGGCCCCATCGCGTGGTCGCCAAATCCGCCCGTCGGCGACTACCGCCAGCCATCGAGAACTCTGCCATCCTCGGGATGAGTTTTCTCGCCGACAACGACTTCCGGCTGGTGCTCGACGGCAACGCCGCGGGAGTGGTCGGCTACCTCGCCCTCCCCGGTCTTTGAATGGCTTGGGCATCGCCCTGGGCCAGCGTTGCAGGATCCGGCGAATCTGCGAGAACTGATCGAAGACATCACTGGCGAACTGGTGCCGCTTCCCGCCGGTTGCTCCTTGAGGCTGCGTACTACGGCCGTCAGGAAGAATACGACGAAGCCATCGGCCGCGCGACGGAAGCGATCGAACTGGACGAAGACTGTCTGCCGGCGTATGCGATCCGCGCTGGGGGAAGCGATTTGGCGGCGATACCGACCGCGGATGAGCAGGACCCGAACCCAAAACGGCAGTCTTGAAGGTGCGTCTTTCCCTTCTCTTGCACTTCAGGCATCAAGCGGGCTTGCCGATAATGCCCTCACCCCGTAACCTAGATGGCTATGACGCAGGACACAACGGTTATCCAGGTGTTTCGGCATTGCGCGGCGGCGATCCGCGATGGCAAGCTGATCCGCCGCGAGTCCCGGCAAGACAAGGAATTCCACTTCCAGAACTGGGTACGTGCGCGGCTGGACGAAACCGGACTGCATCACGACGATGGCGGCCGAAACACATATCCTGACTTCCGCATGGTGCGGTTCACCGAAGGGTACGAGGTCAAGGGGTTGGCGTATCCGGGCCGCGAGGTCAACTACGACTGCAACAGCCAGGTGCCATCGGGATTCCAAAACGGACGAACGATCTACGATGCGTTCGGCCGCTACCCCGCGGACCCCGACGGCGACACGTACCCCGTCCTCGACTTGGTTATTTGTCACGGCGATTTCCTGAACGCCGACCATGAGTACGTCCACAAGAATCGCAGCATCAAAGGCTTCGGTAGCTATGGCGACATCATGATTCGAGACCGGAAGATGTACGTCGCTCCGACGCCCTTTGGGCTCGTCACCGGCGTGGCGCATACGCAAACCCTGATCTTGCCCAGCGGGCAACGTGTGCCGAGAGGATTTCGCAACGTCGGCCAGCTCGTACGGCGGGAACCCGAGCGGCTGATCGTCGGTTACACGTTCGACTTGCGCGCGAACACAATCGTCCCCCAGACGGTCCCGAATCCCGGCGCAGGCCGCGAACACGAGTTCACCGCTTGGCGCGTTTCCCCAGGATCGCGTGAGCCAGTCGTGCTGCGCGAACCGGCCGAGGTTGCATCGGATGCAGGCGAAGAGAATGGCGAAGAGACGACCGAAGAATAGCGTGCCGAACGCCATCCAGCCGTCGCGACTGATCCAGTCCGACGACTTCCAGTTCGAATTCCTTTCGTCCGTAGCGGAACGTGAGAGCTGGCGCAAGGAAATCTATCGCCCCATCTACCACATCCACAAGTGGTGGGCCAAACGCCTGGGCTCCATTTTCCGGGGGATCATCCTCGGCTGCCTGCTGCCGCAGGACGCCGACTTGACCAAAGCGTTCTACGAACCGCACGACTTCTCCGGCGTGACCGTCTTCGATCCTTTCCTGGGCAGTGGCACGACGGTGGGCGAGGCCCACAAGCTCGGTTGCACCGCCCTGGGCCGCGACATCAATCCGGTCGCCTGCGAAAGCGTTCGTGTGGCATTGGGCCCGCTGGACGGAAAGCAACTGACAATGGCCTTCGAACAGTTGTCGGACACGGTCGGCCAACGGATTCGTGACCTGTATCGCTCGCCCGACGACAAGGGCCGGTTGCGGGACGTGCTTTATCTCTTCTGGGTCAAACAGGCCGTGTGCCCGCATTGCGACGCTGCGGTCGATCTGTTCCCAACTCGCATCTTTGCCCGGAACGCCTATCCGGATCGTAAACCGGAAGTGCAAGTATGCTGCCCCCAGTGCGGCGATATCTTCGCCGCCCACAACGGCGACGACCGGACAGATTGCCCGTCGTGCAGCCTGTCCTTCGATCCACACCAAGGCGCTGCCGCCGGGACGAAAGCGAAATGTCCGGGCTGCACGCAGCGTTTTACAATTGCCGAAGCGATACGAGCGGCGGAAGGACCGCCCGCTCACCGGCTGTATGCCAAGCTGCTCCTATTCCCCGACGGAACAAAACGCTACCTGCCGGCGACGGAAGCGGATCACCGGGCGTACCGCGAGTGCGGGCAGCTGCTGGAGGCCGAGTTGCAGCGCGGGGCCATTCGATTGCCGACGGCCACGTTGAGCGACGGGTACAACACCCGGCAGGCCATTGGCTACAATTATCGGCGTTGGCGCGATTTCTTCAATGATCGGCAACTGCTCGCGTTGGGCTGGTTACAGGAAGCGATCGCCGAGCTGCCCGATCCCGTCAGCCGCGACGCCTTATTCGCCCTGTTCTCCGGCGTCTTGGAGTTCAACAACCTGTTCGCGTCTTACAAAGGCGAAGGCACCGGCGCGGTGCGGCACATGTTTTCCCACCACATCCTCAAGCCTGAGCGGATGCCCATTGAGGCGAATGTGTGGGGCACGCCGAAGAGTTCGGGCTCGTTCCGCAATCTGTTCTCCAGCCGGCTGCTGCGAGCCGTCGAGTATCGCGCGGCGCCGTTCGAAGTGACGATTCGCGGAGAAGGCAAAGCGTACACCGGCAGCGAGGTGTTCTCGGGACGCGTGACCACCCATTGGCCGACGAAGGACGATTGGGAACCGAAAACGATCCACCTGTCGTGCGGCAGTTCCGACGAGACCGGCCTGGCGGACCAGTCCGTTGACTTGGTCCTCACCGATCCGCCGTTCTTTGACAACGTGCATTATTCGGAACTCGCCGACTTCTTTCACTCGTGGCAGAGTCTGCATCCACGCGGTTTCGTGACCGATGCCGTGACAACGCGTCATCCGCGCGAAGTCCAGGACACGGAGGCCGATCAGTTTGCCGAAAAGCTGGGCAGTGTCTTCGCCGAGTGCCGCCGCGTGTTGAAGGACGAGGGCCTGCTCGTGTTCACCTACCATCACTCGCGCCCGGAGGGCTGGAGTTCGCTGGCCCAAGCGATCTACGGCGCCGGCTTTTCCGTGGTCCAGGCCCATCCGGTGAAAGCCGAAATGTCAGGAGCGACGCCGAAGTCGCAGGCCAAGGAACCGATCCAGTTGGACATCATCTTCGTCTGTCAGAAGCGCGAGCAAGATCCACGCAAGCCGATGAAATCGTCCCTGGCCCTGGAACAAACCGCTATGTTGGCCCAGGACAAGCTGAATCGCCTTCGCCGGCTGGGGCTCGTGCTTTCCCAAAACGACTGCCGCGTAACGGTCGTGAGCCAGTTCCTCGCCCTCCTCGGCCCCGTCCCGGCACCGCAAGTCGCCGTCCACGCGATCACGTCCTGCCAGCTGCGGCTTGAAGAGATCGCGGCGCTGGCCTTTCTCAACACAGACGACCTTGCCTGCACCGCCGCAGTCGCCCGCACCGAACGACAGCTGACGCTGTTTGCGTCTCCTGAGTGACAAAGCTAATTCGAGATTAAGGCATGAAGACGCGGCCTTCGGTGTCGGCGATTAACCGGAAGTGGCAGTGCAAGACGCGACCTCGACTACCGCCGCAGGTCATGTGCCGCCAAAAGCCCCTTGGGCAATGGCCAGACGGCGGCCTCGTTTCTGCGTTCTCTTTATAGGAATCGATCAATCGATTCGCGAACAAGCTTCAGGAACGTGCGGCCAGCCGGAGCGACCAAGAGGTTAGCGGGAGCGAAAGACCAATCGAGAGGCACATGCAACTCCCCGCCGGCATCTTCCCAGGGGTACTCGCAATTATCAGGGCGCTGGCCGCCGCGTTTGACGGCCGGAGCCAGCATTTCGATCTCCTGAGCAAGATGTTTGGCGTGCTGCAGGATCCAGGGCGCCCCCTTTAGGTTGGCGCCCGAAACAACCATCTGCTGCCGAAGTACGATTGGCAGGTTCTTGGCCACGTAGGCATGGCTCGTCTGAAGCTGTTGCGGGTCGGAGCCCGCCTGGCAGAGGTGTGCTTTAGTCAGTTTCTCGCAAGCCATTTGCAGAAACAGCAATTTGTGGCACGTCGGCACCGCCTCGTTGCCTTGGAGCAAGCTCCACGTCTCGAAGTCGGCGCCGGCTTGGCGAGCGTAGCCCTTCGCCCAGTTGTTTGCCGCGTTCATTCGTTGTGGTCGCCATCGGGTTTCGAAAGCAAGTCGCCAACCGTCCAGCCTTCCGGAAGCTTCAGTTCCCGGGATTGAATCTTGTGGAACTCATCGGGCGTCACCTCGACGATCACGGACGGAAAGTGAATGCCGCACCGGGGCGCCGCATCAAAATGGAGGGGCATGATCCCTGACGGGATGCTGTACCGATTCACCTCCAAGAGTTTGATCGGTTCGTCGGGCCGCAGCTCCACGTCAGCGACACGCGTGATACGGAAAATCTGAGTGATTCCCGCTTCCACTTGGTAATGTGCCGCCGCGAGCTGACGCGCCGCTTCCGTTTTGTCTGGCATAACCGCCTCCTTATCTTCTGTGGCCCGTACCGACCGCGCCGTGGCCTACTCGGATTGTACACGAACGGTTCTTTGCTTGGCAAACCTGGATCAGGGCATTTTGGCTTCCCGCTTCGGCACACTCGCGGGCCGGTACCGATCGGGCACGGTTCCGCTGATGAGGCATTACATTGGTGATGCCAAACGGTTCGCGTACCGATTTGCCATTCGTCTGGAAATTCAGGCGGACGACGGGCAGCATGTTCTTGGAAAACGCGCCGAACATCACCCTCGGGGCGCGGCTCGGCTCGTGCGATGTGCCGGGGCTGATCCGCCCCCGGCGAAGAACATGTCCGACGCGGTTGTCCGTCGAGGCGAGGTTACTTCGCGGCGATCCCACGTAGCCGAGTCTCTGAGACTCGTCGCCCGTCTCGGAGAGACGGGCCTACGTGACTTGCTGCCCGGTCACCCTGCGGATTGTCGTCCGCGGCAACCGGCTGGAGGCACTTCTGCGACGAACACCTCGTGGGCGCTACGCCGACGTGCGCTCGCGACCGTGGGTCGGCCTGGTGATGGCCGAGTTGGTTAACGCCCGCGCTGCTGGCTCAATCACGCCGTCCGCGCGTTCAAGGAGCCACAGGGCTTCCAGAAACGTTCGCTAACGCCGCCCGGAAGCGGTCATAAGGTCGAGGACCATGCCTAAGAGCGGCGTGCGATGACAGCGTTTACTCACCTTATGTCTTGGGTTACCTACGGCTCGCCACGTTGACGAGCTTAGGGATGGGGACGCCACCGTGCAAGATCGAACGTTAACTCCTTGGCCAACATATCGGGCAACGGAACGCGGGCAGCAATCGCCTCGCTGGTCCCTTCATCAAACTCGAACTTCTGGCCCATTACGATCTGAAACCAGCGTTCTCGGTCGCGAACCACGCGAAACATCTTCTCATCCGCGCTTCCCGCGAGGAAGGGCTGATAGACCTTGATCGGCATGCCGCAGAGTTCCGCCTGGCAGCGGATGCGGTCGATGCGCCCGGTCTGTTGTTCCAAGGTGCTGGGATTCCAATGACCGTCGTGGTGGATTACGTGACGGCAGAAGCGATGGAGGTCAATGCCCTCCCCCATGACGCTGCTGCTGACCAGGATCTCCGGAAACAACGGGCTATTGAAGGCGCGTGCCAGCCGTTCCCGCGTTTCCAGTTTGGTATCGCCGTGGACCAACCGCACCAAAGGTACCACTCGATAGCTGCCATCATCATCCTGCGGCGAGGATAGTTCGTCGCGTTCCTCGTCCTCTGGCGGACGCGGCTGGGCGCAGACCGCCACGTCCTCTAGGCACATGCGCAGCGGGTCATCCGGTTCATCATCTTCCTCGTTGCCATCGTCGAGCCGGATTTGGGCGCGTTCGGTCAATTCCACTGCAAAGTCGAGGAACTGGTACGCGCGTTCCCAGTAGGTTTGACGCGATTGGTCCGTGTGTTCAAGGATCCCCCGCCGCAATGCCGCCAAGCCGGGCTCGATAATCTCACGACGACCTTCGCCTATCTCAAAAGCGCGTTTTACCTTCGGGTCGTCCAAAGGCAGATATCTTGCCAGGAATGAAGGAGCACGGAAGTAGGCTGAAAGGACTTCCACCAGTTGCTTCTCATGGTCCCGCAGGATGCAGTATCTCGGGTCGTCGAACGGCTGACACAAGATCCTGCGAACCTCACGATGAAACGGTCTGTCCGCCTCCGAGAACCGTCGAGCGACGCGTGCCAGATAGTCCTGGACCTTGCCCAGGTCCTGCAAGTACTCGCCGCCGAACTTGCCCTGGGCGATGGCCAACGTACGCTCGTGAACTACTCGGCGGATGTGCTCGTACAGTGCCTTGCACGTCTCGCGGTAGAAACAGAACACCAACACTTTTTCCCCGCCCAGCCAGAGGTCGACCACTCGCTCGACAGTGGCCTCGACCTTCGGATGCCGCAGCAGTTCGGCTGGCTCCGAGGAGCGGGACGGGATCAGCTGCGCCACTTGTCTCTCGTACCATGCCGTCGGCACGACCGGACTCGTTACTCCCGCGTCCTCCGACTCCCACGCTCTGGTGCCACTTTTCGCTACCCCGCCTTTCGCCGTGCCGCGGTTCTTGCGCGTGTGGTGGAATGCTTCGTACGAGGAGGCCAAGCCCTCGGCGAACACAGCCCGCGCGCCGGACACCTGAGCCAGTTCGCCCTGCGCCCGGGCCGTCAGCATGAATGGCAATGCCGCCTCCTGAGCAATTGGCAGTCCAAGTTCCCGGCCCGGCTGGGGATCGTTCTCATTGATGATTGCACGGCCGGCAAGTAGGTGACGACGACGTTGCCTGGGATGATCTTGGACGGGCGGCAGGTAAAGCGGGCGGTTATGCCGAATCAGCCACGGACACAGCAGCTTCTGCGCAGATTCGCGCGTCGTGCGGCATTCGCGAACCGCCGCCACCAGGCGTTTCTCCCATTCATCCGCCGGGTTTGTCTCCACGCGTTGCCACCACGTCGCAACATCCTGGTCGCCGAGGGTTTCCAACTGAATCTCGCCCCAGAGCCGATCGAGAATCCGTCCGGCTCCCCGGTTGTCGTTGAGGGCCTGTTCGAGCCGCTCGATGTCGGCCTTGAATTTCTCCAGCCCGCAAGCCGGCGCTGCTGAGCCACGCCAACGCACCGCCCCGAAACTCTGCAGCACTCGAATCAGTTCCTGATGCTCCAACTGAAACGGGGTGGCGGCTAGGAACAACATCCGCTGAAACTTGCCGGCCAAAAGCGAGACGTCATCGCTGCTGCGAAACAAACGCGCGAGGTTCGTGTCGTCGTTTTTTGCATGATGCGCTTCATCCAGAACCAGCAACGGGGACTGCCAGTTCGAACGTTCCAACCAGTCCTTGTAAATCGCTAGGCAGGCCAGGTTGAACTTCTGACGCGCCGACTTCAGCCGATCGGGGGAGGCTCGCTTCGGCAAGTCGTCGCGGAGAACTTTGACGATGGTCCTTTCTGCTTTTGCTTCGCATCCTTCACGGCTTGGACTTGATAGAACAATGCTTCATCTATGACCGATGGATAATAGTTGCATATCGGTTCCCCGTCGGGAATACGCTTGCCTTGTTCAAATTTGTGCGGTTGATATTCACCGATAACAGAACGGTCTTGTAATGTCCTGCCTAATGTTGATAACGTCCAAGCACCGCTAATATGTATCGGCTTGAACTTTGCGTTCAATTCCTTGACTAATACTCTCTGACCTATACCTTGTGCGGTTCGGTCATAGATGTACTTGACCGCTTTCTTTCCCTCTGGCTTGACTTGATATGCTCCATTGGCATCTATGAATAGCCAAGAGGGACAACGTTTGTGTATCGCTAAATGTTCATCCCTTGCCCGTTGCTTTCTCTTGCTCCAAGCAACGGAGCAACGCCTTGCTTTCTCCCTGCTTTGTTCATAGGCGATAGTCATATAAATAATGATGGGAAGAATAACCTCGATGCTGTCTATGTTGCTTTCGTCTATGGTCATTTCCGGGTCGAGCGTTTGAATAACCATCCCCGCATCTATCAATTCGCAAAATACACGATATGCCTTTCGCGTTGCTTGACGGCTAAACCTATCAAGCCGTTCAAGTAATAAGATGCTTCCTTTGGCTATCGGGCTATTCTTTTGCTTGACTAATGCGATGAACTTTCCCAAGTTCCCCTTATCAGGGTCTAAATTTGCTCCATTGAACGCACTAATACCTAAGTCAGAAAGTTTGAGCGTTTCATCGAGCGTATGTTCGGGATGCTTAACCATCCAAGCATCAGACATTGCCTTTTGGCGAAAAACACTTGTGCCTTGCTCTTGTTGGGATGAACTAAAGCGACAATAGGAATACACAACCACCATGATGGTCCCTTTGCTGTCGAAAGTTCCCCATAGTACAATTTCAATTTATTAGCCCCTACTTTTGGGGCTAAAAACTATGGGTAGCAAACGACCATTAAAGGACCGTTTTCTGGGGCGCTGGGGCGACAGCTGCTCTTGGCATGCCCGTCACGGCGGATCAGGGCAAGGCTTTGGCGGTGCTTGGGCACGCCGGCTCGGGGAAGGACGACAAGCCGTTGCATGAGCGTCTGGCAGAGGCCAATGTCTTCGATGGTATCCACGACCATGTCGCTGACCTGCTCGTCGCCTTGGGTGACGACCCGAAGTCGCATCCCGCGGAACCGACCGCGAAGGAGAAACAAGCAGCGGCACACCTGTTTCCGTCCCTTGACGACCAGTCCCGGAGTCGGCTCGTCTTCTCACTGCGTGGGCAGTACGATTGGGATTGCCTGCGGCAGGTTATCCGGATCTGCCCCACCACCGAGAACTACTCAAACTTCCTCCGAGACTTGTTCAACATCCTGGACATGCATATCCTGGCTGGCAAGGGGTTCCACGTGCCCCCAAACGGCGACAGTGCCGATGAGGAAGTCACTTTTCTGACACCATCACGTCTGCCTGCCGCCAGGAATGCCTTGGCCATGTTGGTGGGGCTGATGTTCCACGCCGCGTGGCGCAGGTCCCGGACGGACAAGACGCAGGAATTGGAAACCTACGCTCGATTCTGCGATGTCTTGGCTCAGCTCATGCAGGAGGAGGGCCTGCGATTTGCGGGCCCCCACGAAATCGACAGCCGGCAGTTCTACCTCTTCTCGTATGCCGTCATCTCGCTGAACTTCGACCCAATCCTGCCTTGGCTGCGGTTCAACAGCCACAAGGATCTGAATGAAGCTGGCCCACCCTACGTCGGCACGCCGACAGCGCCGATGAAGCTGTTTCATGACCACGGTCACGTGTTGGCCCTGCGCCCCGTGAACAGGAAACGAGGAACGGAGATCTGGTATCCGTTCACGGAAGCGGCGGCTCAGCGGCTCAATGACCGTGAGCACGTTGTGGACCGGCGAGTACGTCTCGGCAAGGTCTACATGCCTCACGGTTGCCTGTGCTGGCGAGATTGCCCGAATTGTGGACGCGTGACCATCTGCCTGGGCGATGAATGGCGCCGCGACTCCGAGACTCTCCTGCCGCCCTGCGTGATCGCCATCCCCGGCGTGAGCCACGACGGAAGATCCGATCGCGAAAAGGCCGCCTGTGAGAGGGGCCACCACGATGCCGTTCAGTGCTCGTATTGCGGCGAAATGACCTACATGCGGGACACGCCGCTCATTCTTCAAAGCAGCTTCAAGGGCATTCACCCATCGTACCTCGAGGAGATTCAGCGCGACATGCGTGTCTGCCTGGAGAACACCAAACACGTGGTCCTTCTGGGTTACAGCCTTCCCGCGGACGACGTAATCTACCGCGCCATGCTGTCCGCGCGTCGCGCGAGAAGCCGGACGCCGGTATATTGCTCCGTCGTTGTTGGCACGACGGGGACAGATCGTTGGATCAGGGATAGCGAGATCGGCAAGTACCAAGAGGAGCACAAGGACGATCCAGCGTCTGGAGCGGAGACGATCCAGGCTGCCATCGACATCGTCGGCGAAGACCGCGTCCGAGCCTACACCTCAGGCATCCCCCAGGTGTTTGGGACGCCGCCAAGCCGTGAACGGATTCTGAATCTTCTGTACCCGGTCGATGTGGGAATTGACTCCTTCAGGTCGAACGGCGTCTGCCGCGACCCGGGCAAGTGATGGCACGGTCATCAGATCGCCATCGAAGTGGGAACCGAGGAGCAAACCGGTCCCCGGCCCCTTTAAGGCATCTGTTCCTTTACGTGCCGAGGGTGGTTGTTCCCGCCGCGCCCAAGTGTAGAATCGATGTTCATGAACCCGCCGAAACGTGCTCCAACTGACGAACTTCAAAATGGCATGGTGGGTTAACTGACCGTTCGCACCAGGAGGCAAAGGCCATGACTTTGACGGGACACGTTCGAAACGGGGTGGTTGTGTTCGATCAACCACTGCAAGTTCCTGACGGAACGGTGGTGCGAGTTGACCTACCAACTCCGAGCCGGATCGCATCGGCGCCCCCGCAACCCCGACAGGGTGGGCAATGGAAGGGGCGGGTCGTCATCGCGCCCGATTTCGATCTCCTGCCGGACGACCTCCAGGAAGCGTTGGGGATGAAGGACTCATGAAGCTGCTGCTCGATACCCACGCGGTCTTGTGGTGGTTGGACGATCCGCTGTTGCTGTCGCTGACGGCACGCCAAGCCATCGCCGAGCCTGGCAACGACGTGCTGGTGAGTGCCGCCATCTGTTGGGAGATCGCGATCAAGCGTGGTCTCGGCAAGCTGACGGCCCCGGCGGATCTGCGCGGGGCCTTGCAGAGTTGCGGCTTCACGGAACTGAACATCACGTGCGCCCATGCTCTGGCCACGGAAGCCCTGCCGATGCAGCATCGCGATCCGTTCGACCGGATGTTGGTCGCTCAGGCGCTTATCGAAGGAGCCACGCTGGTGTCCCGCGATCCTTTCGTGGCGGCCTACGGCCTACCGACGATCACCGCTTGACTGGACACCACAGGCCGCCGACCATCGCTGCGCTCTGGTGCCCGCGCAGGATCTTCTCGACCTGCCTGCCGGTAGGCGCGTCACGTCGCCTTGCGGCGGTTCAATGAAGGCGATGACCTTCATCTGGTCCGAACAACGAGGACAGGCCAGCGGGTCGATCTCGTTCACTCGTTTGATCAGCATCGCCCAGGTCTGGCTGGCGCCGCTGCGTCAAACGCCGCCAGGTGTTCTCCAGATCACTCGGCAGGTCCCCGGTCTTTCTTGCGTTCATCGGCTGTCCTCCGCAAGTTACGGCTACGACAGCCAACGATCCCCGCCCCCCAAAAAAACTTCACGCACGCTTGCCGAAAGGACATGATCCACGCAGCGTTCACAATTCCCACCCCTGGCGATACTCGCGGCGGACGAAGGCGTTGGCTTCGGGCAGGTTGGTGACCTTCATGTTGGCGGCGTCCCACTCGATGCGGGCATCGACGCGTTTGGCGATGTTGCCCAGGCAGCAGACCTCGGCCAGCGGGCCGGAGTACGAGAAATCGGCGCCGGCCGGGTCGCCGCTCTCGCAGGCCCGGCCCCAGTCCTGTTCGTGGCCGCCCGGCACGCGGGGGAACGTCTTTTCCGGCAGCGTCACCTCGCGCATCTTGGATTCCGGGATGATTCGCGGGCTGTCGCCGTAGACGCCGACCATAATGGTGCCTTTGGTCCCTTTTTAGAACACGCCGCCCTCGCCCGGCACCTTGCGGCCGTCCTCCAAGTCCGCGGGCCGCGGCGGGCGCGTGCCCTCGTACCAGGTGAGCTTCAACGGCGGGAAGTCGCCGCGCGCCGGGAACTGGTCCGTGACGATCGCCGATAGCGGATGCACTTCCGGCGTGTTGCCGCAGGACGTGGCGTCGATGCTGGTCGGCGGGCCGAGCTTCAAGGCGGAAAACAGGGGGGCCAGGGTATGGGCTCCGCGGTCGCCCATCATGCCGCTGCCGAAGTCCCACCAGCAGCGCCGTGTGGCCGGATGGTAGGCGAGATGATACCTCAGGTTGGCGGCTCCCATGCGTTGGCACCGATCCCGGCGACGAAGTCGCAGCCACTTCGGCCGGCACCCCACGCAAGCTGCAGCAACTTCGCGGAGGCTCAAGGAACGAGCTTACCACCGTCGATTTCGCCCAGATCACCGCCAGCCTGCTGGGCGACGGTATTGATGAAGCCGGATCGATTTGACTACTTCGCGGATTTGTCAGAACATTCGCCGGCACAGGACCAAAGCTGGCATCCTCCGCGGCCTTCCATCGCTCGCACCCCTACTTAGATCACCCAGTCTCCGTATCTTCTGCTGTATCGGCTGGCTTGATCACATTGGCGTTTGCGGTTGGGGCATGGCCAGCTAGAATCCTGTGCCCGTAATCGATCGGCAGGCTCGATCGACAATGGTTCAGCCATCCGAGGGAGTTTTTTATACCGTGTAGGAGACAGCGAAATGGACTCAGAGCTGGCAGGGCTCTACCAGAAATACCTTGCGTACATGGCAGACATGCGGCGAGCGTGCGAGGCCATGCGGGGCGAGTCCCGCTGGTTGCCGCCTCCTGAAATCCTCACGTCCGACCAGTTCGATGAGATGTGGCGTCTCGCGGGTCAGCATCCCGGGCTCCGCGAGCGTTGGTTGCGACGTCTTGCGCATGGATACGAACACGAAAAAACAGAAATTGCGCGGTCGCTGGCCGAGGTCAACGCACCGCGTCGTGCCGCGCTCCAAGCGAAGCGGGCGGCTTGATCAAGGGACGGGGGATCGAGAAGGGTCTGACGCGCGTTCCTGCGCCACCGCCGTCCCAGTCCGTGGTCCGCGCTGGGTCAGTCCGTACAGCCACAATCCAAGGTCTTCGCCCGACTCCGACAATCGTGCTATGTGCTCCATGTCTGCCGCGGACAAAGCGAGTCTGGCATCGATCAACGACAGCAGGTTCGCACAAATCCGCCAGATCACGTATCGCCGCGTTGCCTCATCACCCGCCAAGTGCCCTCTGAGGGTCTCGGCCAACTCGCCCGCGTAAAGACACACCGCTTTCGGTTCAGCACGGGGGACTCGCTGCTCAACAACCGTGTCGGCAACTGCCAGCCACTCCGAGAGAGCGGCCTCGCCAGCCTCCGAAAGAACCAAAGCGGGAAACCGCCTGAGTTCGTCGCGCACGATCGCCGACGGGCCACGGCGAGGCGCCGGAGCCGCGGAACGGAGCAGGAGGGTACTCGATTCCTTCGGGGCGTGCAAAGCGACGAAGTCAGATCCAATCTCGATCTCCGCGTGAACGCCTGGCGGGCCAGCGAACACCAGTTCCACCGCCTCGCCAGGCGATAGCATCAGGTCGCCTCGACCGGGCGCGACCAAGAGCCTTACCCCTTCGGCGCGATGGTTTGACAGGCGGAGCGGCATGGTCGCCGTTTCACCAACCAGTTCGCGCAGGATGTCCTCGACGGAACGCTGCTCGACAAAGCTCAGTGAAGCAAGCAAATCTTGAACCCGCAAAGGAAAGTCGGCTGCCTCCTCCGAATCGGGCAAAATCTGAACGATGGGGTTGCCGTGATCGTCTTGTGGTCCTTCGAAATACAGCACGGCCGGACGCGCGAACGGCTTCTGGACCCAACCGTGCCGGCTTAGGTATTCCTTGATCGCATCCAGCCGAAGACCGTTGACTGCGTCTGTCGTCCCAGAATGGATTGTCATGGATCTCCTCCCTTCACGATGCGATCCATCATGCCTTGTAGTGCCTGGACCGTGAACATGTTCGACCGAGGCAAGGTGATACGCACCGTCTCACTGTTCGCCGTGGGAGGCGATCCCTTCAGGGAGAGCCAGTAGGCACAGTGACGCAAGACCAATGCGGCCTCGGTGGTCACCAACCAGTCCGACTCGTTGTCGGGCAGCAGCAGCAAAACCAGAATCCGCGGGGTTCTCACACTCGTGTCCCGCAGGTCGTCGTAGTTCTTTCGACGCAAGTCATACTTGACATCGTGCTCCGTTCGGACGAAATCGGTAGTGCTCTTGGCTTGGATGTCCAGTTTGAATCCCAAGGGTCCAAGCCTACCGTTCCGTTCCGCGACGATGTCCAGCGTCATGTCGATTCCGAGATCGTGCTGGGGCCTTGACCAGACCAATCCGCACATCCCAGCCACGGCCTGGATGTACGCGAGGCTCAAGGTTTCTTTCCGCAAGGGCGTCGGCAGCACGGGCGAGCCTCCAATGGACCAGCGCGGTGTCCCCCACCGATTGGCGGATAACAGGCTTCGGTCGTCGTCGCCGTTCACGAATCTTGTTGGACAGGCTAACGCGCCTTGCGCGACCCGCGCACCGTCACAATTCCCAGCCCTGGCGGTACTCGCGGCGGACGAAGGCGTTGGCTTCGGGCAGGTTGGTGACCTTCATGTTGGCGGCGTCCCACTCGATGCGGGCATCGACGCGTTTGGCGATGTTGCCCAGGCAGCAGACCTCGGCCAGCGGGCCAGAGTAGGAGAAATCGGCGCCCGCCGGGTCGCCGCTTTTGCAGGCCCGCACCCAATCCTGCTCGTGGCTGCCGGGCACACGAGGTAGCGTCTTCTCGGGTAATTGCACTTCGCGCATCTTGGCTTCCGGGATGATCCGCGGGCTGTCGCCGTAGACGCCGGCCATGATGGTGCCTTTGGTGCCTTTATAAAACACACCGCCCTCGGCCGGAACCTTGCGGCCGTCCTCCAAGTCGGCGGGACGAGGCGGGCGCGTGCCCTCGTACCAGGTGAGCTTCAACGGCGGGAACTCGCCGCGGGCCGGGAATTGATACGTGACGATCGCCGACAGCGGATGCGCTTCCGGCGTGTTGCCGCAGGACGTGGCGTCGACGCTAGTCGGCGGGCCGAGCTTCAAGGCGGAAAACACGGGGTCCAGGGTATGCGCGCCGCGGTCGCCCATCATGCCGCTGCCGAAATCCCACCAGCAGCGCCACGTGGCCGGATGATACGCGCGGTGGTACGGCCGCATCGGCGCGGGGCCGATCCACAAATCCCAGTTCATGTTGGCCGGAATCGGCGGCGTTTCCTGCGGACGCGCCGACCACTGCGAACTCCAGCCGGCATGACCCCAGGGATAGTAGGACAAACTGCACCAGGCGTCCACCTCGCGGACTTCGCCGATCACGCCGGCCCAGATCCACTCACAGGCCAAACGTAAGCCCTCCATCGAATGCCCTTGGATGCCCATCTGCGTCGCGACTTTGGCTTCCTTTGCCGCTTGAGCCAGCATGCGGGCTTCGTACACGTTATGCGTCAGCGGCTTCTGGCAATACACGTGCTTGCCGGCCCGGATGGCGGCCATCGAGATCACGGCGTGCGTGTGGTCCGGCGTAGCGATCACCACCCCGTCGATGTCCTTCTGCTTGTCCAGCATTTCGCGATAATCGACGTAAACCTTGGCGTTGGGATAGCGGTTGATCGTCCCGGAAGCGTAGTTCGGGTCTACGTCGCACAGCGCGACGATGTTCTCCGAGTCGACATTCCTCAGATTGGCGGCTCCCATGCCCCCGACGCCGATCCCGGCGATGTTCATCTTGTCGCTGGGGGCAATCTGACGCGGACCGCCCAGTACGTGGCGCGGGACGATCAGGAACGTGGCGGCCGTACCGGCGACGGAGGCCGACTGTTGGACGAACTGGCGGCGATTCAAAGGCTGTGTCATAACGGGTTCTCCTGGCGGGATTCAGTTCAGCGGGTCAAATCATTGGCCCCCGACGGACTCAGCAAGTCCGTCGAGATGCCTTCACTGTCGTGCAGGTCAGAGGCGTCCAGCAGGAATATATGACAGCTGTGCGAGGCCGGATCCCCGCCTGTGAACAGAATCCATTTCCGGTCCGGTGTCAACTGTGGGTGGAAGTGGGCTTTCTGGCCACCGCCGTACGTGGGCCATGTGCCGGTGAGCCGTAGCCACTGGTGTCGCCGCGTACGATGATCGAGTCGCACCAGGGCGTGCATGTCGTGGATGTCGAACTTGTCCCACGACGTCGAGTTCTCGTAGAACCATAACCGGCCTTCCGGATCGCGGCCGGTATGGATGTACTGGAAGTCGTCGGGAAACGGAAACTCAAACCGGGCTCGCGTCAGCGGGTCATACAGACCGGAGCAGCGCGCCTCGGGCACCTCGTAAGCCACTCCCCGCGCCGTGACCTGGCAGTGGATCAGATGGCCGCGTACGCCGGGATCGCCGTCGCGCAGCGGGACGATTGTGCCGCTGGTCAGATCGGTCAGCAACATGCCCGGATGATCGGCCGGATGCGTCACGATGAATCGCTGGTTGTCATACGCAGTCACGTGAAACACAGCACTGTCGATCCGGCACAATTCCCGCTGTTCGCCGGTCTCGAAGCAATATGCGGCTACCGCCGCGCCTTGGCACGGCTGGCCCCACACACTGCCCCGCGGCACATGGATGTAGACGAACCAGCGGCCGTCGGGCGTGCAATCGTTCTGGCCGTAGGCTTCGCGGTCGCCGGGTATGCCGAACAGCGGACGGTCCTCCAAAGTCTCGACATGGACCGCGCGGACTTGATTGCCGTCGAAATAGATCACCTCGCTCCTGACTACGTTCAACACGCTGCGATGATCGAGCACGCCGCGGCCGGAATCGACGCACCAGGGCCGCCATTGCGTGTCGGGGCATGTAGCGTGCGTCAGCTGATGCGATTCGCCGGTGGCCAGATGCAAGCGGAACAACTGCAGTTCGCCGTGTGCCGCGTGGTGGTAGATCAGGTACTTGCCGTCGCCGGTGATGCTGGGAATGAAGAAGTACAGCGGGTAGGTGAATCCCTCGCCGCTCGTCAACTGGACCCACCGCCGGCCGGTTTCGGGGGCGAACCCACGGGGATAGCTGTCGGACAACGGCATCGGCACGGAGCAGGCAGGGGCGGGATCCATCATTCGGCTACCTCGGCAATTTTGTGTCGGCCCAAACGTTGCAGAAATCCTGGCGAACGGCGGGCGTAAGCCCACCGGTGTATTGTTTCTGCGGGCACTTCTCCTTCCGTCAGCTGACTTCATCGCAGGCAATCGGGGGCCACCATCGCCCAAACGCGACGTGCGGGCATACGCAGAACCGACGGGCTTACGCCCGCCGTTCGCCTCTCAACCTGCCGCTCAGGGGCTGTCTTTCGCCCAGGATGGCTTGGCCGCACGAGTTCACGGCTTTGGCTCAGCTTCCACAAACGACTGGATCTCCAGCTCGACCGGCTTATCCTGATCCGGCGTAAAACGCACCGTCCAGCCGTCGTCGACGCCGCGGTTGGGGACGATGCGTAACGCCAGACCGTGTTGCGGTTGCCCCGTGCTCCAGGCTCGCACCAGCCGGGTGACGTCAATCTCGTAGCGCCGCGGCGGCTCGAAGCGTACGTCGGGCCCGCCGCCTTGCGCCACAACGGTCGTGCCGGCGATACGGCCGAGCTTGCCGAAATCGAACGGCTTGCCGGTCTCGAACGGGGTTTCCAGCTGTACTGCTGCCGCCTGCATCGGCGCCCGGTCGTGGGCCTCGACAACGTAGACGATCAATTTCGCCGAGGCCAGGGATTTCGGCTCCGGCAACTCGGTCAGGCCGAAATCGGCCAGCAGGATCCAGGCGTCCGAGTCGTCTTTGAGCCACTTGATGAAGCGATGCGAAAACGTCTCGCCGCCCTTCGACACATACGAGATGCGGGCGGCCGGGAAGACCCGGGCAGTGGTCGGACGTTGGTCCGCCGTCAGCGGCTTGCCGGTGCCGATCCGCCATGGATTGGGCACGTCGGCCAAGTACTCGTCGGCGTCGACTGCGGGGGTGCCCGGTGCGGTGGGAACGGGCAGTGGCGATTGACCGGGCGCCAGCAACTCGCGGCGCAGGAACAGCATCCGCGGATAGACGGGCTGCTTGCCCCGAGGCGTCGGGACGGAAACCTCGATCGTGGCGGGCAACTGCGAGATCGTCTGCTGGACGACGATCGGCTGGTCCGACCAAGTGGCGAAATGAGCGCGGGCAATCTCGGCGTCCCGCTCGAAAACCTGTTCCGGTGTCAGGTCGCGGGCGCCCAGGCAGTAGGCATAGGTCACAACGAGCCGGTTGTCGCCCAGCGACTGGGGATCGGCGGCGGTGACGGTGATCTTGTTCCGGCCCGGCGCAAGATAGGGCAGGGCTTCCTGGTTGTGTTGCACGACGCTGGTGATCTCCAACGCGGCCAGAGGCTGGGAGAACGTCATCCGCAGCTGGTAGCGATAACAGCCGCGTACGGCGGCGCCGAATTCACGCAACTCGACCGCCGTCCACGCCTTGCCGTCTTTGGAGATCTCGGCTTTGGCCCCCTCGCAGGCGACGCTGCCGGATGCCTTGGTGATGACATACGGCGAACTCACCTCGACGACCGCGACCGCCGGCCGCCCGGGCTCGTTCGGTTGCACTTTGCCGTCGCGCCAGACGGCGTTCTCGATTTGCTGGAAACCAGCCAACGCGGCCTCGCTACGCAAATCGGGGCGAAAGACCAGCGTCCCATTCGACCACGACCGTTTCTGGCCGAACGCGGCGTAGGGCTCCAACAGCGGGCCGATAGACGCGCAGTTGCGATAATCTTTGTCGCCGCATGTATGTTCCGGACCGCGGTTGGAGTTGCCAAAATAGAAGGCGTCGGCGGTCTTGCTCCAATCCAGCGTCAGGGCCCAGCCGGACCGCAGATTCACGTCGGTCGAATAACTCGGATCGTCGAACTGGATTCCGCCCCAACCGCGTGGACTGCCCGCGTTCCGGCTGCTGCGGATGCCGCTCAGCAAGCCCTCGACCGTATCCCCGCAGACCAAGAACGCCGGCGCCGTCCAGTTCACCTTGTCGCCGCTGTATTCAAAGCGATTGTCCGCCTGATAAAACACTTTGCGGGCCGAGTCGGCGACGAAGGCCTCGGTGACCAAAGCCGGGTTGGCCCGAAGGTCCTCTTGACCTGCGATCGTCCGGCCGCCCGGCGCCTGCGGATCGGGCATCCAGGCATAGAACTTGAGGAACGTATCCAGGTAATGCCACCGGCCGCCGTAGAAAACCTCGACGGTCGTGTGCCCCGGATCGCTCCACCCCCGATAACGCCACGGGTAGCCCGCTGCCTCCCACAGCGCGGCCAGCACCGTGTGTTCGCCGCCGCATAGCGACCAGCCATAGACGTTGATGAGCTTCAGCGCTGAAATCCCCCCAGGCTCGCTGGGATAGGCGTGATGGTAATACGCATAGCGGCAGAAGTTGTAGACCGCGATCGCGCGCTCGTCGTCCGTCTGGCAGTCCCTGGTGACCGACTGGACGATCGCCGCCAAGGACGAACAATCGGGCGCGCGGTCGTTGACAACCTGGACGCGGTTCAGCGATTGGGCCGCGGCGGGAGCCGCCAGCATCGCGACAAGCAGTACAGTCAGGCGTCTCATGTAAGAACTCTTTCTCGCCAGGAGGAATACACGTCGGGTTCGGGACGGGGCCATCCACTCACGCCCCATCGATCAATCCTCGTCCGTAACTTCCATCACCGGGAACGTCACCTGGATCGTACATCCTTTGCCCGGTTCGCTTTTGATCTTTAGTTTCCCGCCCAGGATGCGGCACCGTTCCCGGATGCCGTCTAGCCCAAAACGGTTCTCCTGAACGGTCGCTGGATCAAACCCGATGCCCCCGTCCCGGACCTCCAACGTCACGTCGCGGCCTTTTTGGGTGAGCTTCAATTGTACTCGCTTGCTCTTGCTGTGCCGACAGGCATTGCTCATCGCTTCTTGGGCGATCCGGAACAAGGAGTTCTCGAGCGTCGGTTCCAACCGCTTGAACTTGACGGCGAAGCGGCATTCGATCTCCGGTGCCTCCGGTGCCGCTCGGAGTTGGGCTGCGACATCCTCAATCGCTTCGGCCAGACCGAACTTGTCCAAGACGGGAGTCCTCAACCGGTTCATGACCCGCCGGATTTCCGACGCCGCGAGACGCAATGCCTCCATGCCCTCACGGTAGGCCGTCTCGGCCTGTTTCGACTTCCGGGTCTCGACCAGTTCTTGCGACTGCAGATAGATGATCGCCCCGAGAAGCTGCTGGGCCACTCCATCGTGAAGTTCGTAGGTGATGAGGTGACGTTCATGGTCGCCGGCGAGCACCATGCGGCGAAGTGCCTGTTGTTCCCGCTGCAGTCTCTCGGCCGCTTGCTTACGCTCCGTCACATCGCGAAACAGGGCCAGCAAGCAAGGCCGATCGTCGTAGCGAATCCGGCGGCCCGTGATATCGGCGTAGAAGACACTGCCGTCCTTTCTGAGAACCGGCCGATCCAGATTGATGGAGACTCGGCCTTCGGCGGCGGCCTGGAATCGCCGCTCGTCATTTGGCCCCTCCTCGGCGGGATGAATGTCTTTGATCTCTGCTGCCAGCAACTCTTCTTCGGAGTAACCGAGCATCCGGCAGAAGGGTGCGTTGACCCGCACAAACCGCTTGGTTTCGATGTCCGTGATCAGCAGCCCCTCGATCATTCCGTCGTAGATCGTTTCCAGCTGGTCGAGAGCTTGACGCATCGCCGCCTCCGCCCGCTTGCGTTCGGTGATATCCCGGCCCACCGCTTGGATCTCCGTGAGCCGGCCCTCCTGATCGAAAAAGCCGCGATTCACGAATTGCATCCAGCGAGCCTCACCGCGGCCGGACGTGACGCGGTTCTCGATGACCACGATTGGATTGCCAGGCGACATGGCTCGCAGCTGTTCCTCAACCATCGGCAAGTCCTCGCGCAGGGCCACGGTATGCCACTTGTTGCCCAGTAATTCCCGGCTCGTCTTGCCAAAGAAACGACAGAACACTTCGTTGACAAAGACGAAGGTGCCGTCATGTTTGAAGCGGCAGATCACCTCCGTCTGATCTTCCAGCACCGTCCGGTACCGCTCTTCGCTTTGCCGCAACGCCTGCTCCGCCTGCCGCCGCTGTTCGACTTCCGCCTGGAGCTGTTCGTTGGCCTTGGTCAGTTCGGCAGTCCGTTCTCCGACACGTTGTTCCAGCCGTTCGTTAGTCTTCTGGAGTCCTTCTTCCGCCCGCTTGCGTTCGCTGATGTCGGTCGTAAAGCCTTCGATCGCCTCCAGTTCTCCCTTCTCGGAAAAGACCCCGATTCCCTGTTCCCAGACCCATTTCTCCCGGCCCTTTGCCGTCCGCAGCCGATACTCGACCTGAAAATGCCGTCTCTGGGCGACGGCCTCTTGAATCCGGTCCCATGCCATTTGCCGGTCCGCCGGTGGAATCAGGTCCGTGTAACGGGTACACGGCTGCCCCAGCGCATCTGCCACCGGGCAGCCGGTCAGGGCCGTGTAGCCCTCGCTCAGGAATTCCACCGTCCAGTGGGAATCCGCCTTGCAGCGGTAGACGGAACCCGGCAAGTTCGAAATCAACGTGGTGAGCCTCCGTTCGCTTTCCCGCAACGCCGTCTCGGCCCGCTTACGGTCCGTAATGTCAGATACCGTGCCGTACAACCGAAGTGTCCCATCCTCCAGCTTACGGGCCGCCGTGTCGCCACGGACCCAGCAAATCGTCCCGTCCGGCCGGACCAGCCGGTATTCCTCGGACTCGTGCAACGACTGGCCGGAGACCATGCGTGCCGCGGCCTCGGCCAATCGAGACCGGTCGCCGGGGTGGATGGTACTGAGCCAGGCGTCTGGCCCGGACATGTAGAATTCGGCAGGGCGTCCGGTCAGACGTTCCACGACGGGCGAATAGTAGCGGTAGGCGGTGTTGCCGGCCTGGTCTACCGTTGCCGACCAGAGGTAATCCGAAATGGACGAGGCGACGAGCCTCAGTTCCACTTCGCTGTCCGTCAGGGCTTCTTCAGCCTTCTTCTGTTCGGTGATGTCCTGACCGACCCCAAACACGATGTCCCGGTCGGGCACGGGAATCACCGTCCAGTTGATCCAGCGGTACGAACCGTCCTTGCAGATATTGCGGTCCAGGAAGTTGACGGCTGGGTCACCCGATTTCAGCCGGGCAAAGGTCGCGACCGCCGCCGCACGGTCTTCCGGGTGGATGAACTCCAGGAAGGGCCGAGACAACGACTCTTGCTTCGACCAACCAAGAATGCGTTCGAAAGCGGCGTTCACCTCTTGGTAGCAACCATCAAGGCCGGCGGTAGCGACAAGCACCGGCAGGCGGTTGTAGATCTGTTGCCGATCCGCTTCGGCCTGCTGGAGTCGAGCCAATTGGGCGTCCCGTTCCGCAACCCGCCGCCGCAATTCCGCAACTTCCTCGAGCAACTCTTCCCGGTTTTTTTCCTGGTCGTTCATGGCGCACCTGTTGATCCATTTCCGCACCTCGCCACTCTGCTACCCTATGGCTAGCTTACAGCGGAGACCTGATTCTGACGAGATCATCCGGCTCGGGCGCGAGTTCCGCAAGGAATTGGACGTTAGTCCTTCAGGCAGTGCTTGTTGGCGATCGTGATGCCGCTGACGATGGCGCCGACGATGCCGACGAAGCCTTGGTCGCTGCCGCACAGGAACAGGTTGTCCAGGTGCGTGGTGCCCTCCAGCCGCTTTTCGGGCGCGCCGTAGACGGCCCCGTTGTGGTGCCACGTAAAGCGGCGGATCGTGGTCGGCGTGAACATGTCGGTGTCGATCACGTACGCCCGATAGTCCGGAACAAAATTCACCGACGCTTCGAGCAAGCAATCATATCCGCGTGATCGAGTCATGGTCAACCGGTCCGAGGGCCTGGCAAGAAAAGAGACTTGTGTCTTCCAGACCGGTGCGAAATAATGGTGGTTCAGCAAAAATGGCTTACGGGGATCGCCCCGCCAGCCGTGGAAACGCCGTAAACCAAGGAACATCGCACGCGATGCTCGGTGCTGGTTGACCGGTGACGATCGCTGACATCCTAGAACTGGGAACCCGGCCATGCCTGAACAACTAACGATCGAAGAGCGTCTAACGGCTGTCGAGCACGAATTGGCAGAACTCAAGCGGAAGACGCCCACGGAGCGAGACGGGAAGTCTTGGATCGAACGGATTGCGGGCACCTTTAGAGACGACCCCGACTTCGACGAGATCGTCCGGCTCGGGCGCGAGTTCCGCAAGGCAGTTCCATAATTGGATGACGGAAAGCCATGTTTCTGCTGGATACGGACCACGTCGTCATTGTGCAACAACAATCCGCACCCGAGTACGATCGCCTGCTCCGGCGAGTTCGTCGACGCGATCCAGACGACCTTTTCGTGTCGGTCGTCAGTTTTCACGAACAGGTGATGGGGTGGAACGCGAACATTTCCAGGGCCAAAGACTCGGCTGGCGTTGTGCGTGGCTATTCGCGATTACTGGGGGTTCTCGCAAACTTTGCCGAGGCGAACGTGCTTCCATTTGATGACGCAGCAGTCGCCGCATTCGACGACTTGAGACGACGGGGCGTCCGCATCGGAACAATGGATCTCCGCATCGCAGCCATCGCCCTCGCACGCGACATGACGGTGCTTTCGCGAAACCTCGTCGATTTCGAGCGCGTGCCAGGATTACAGATTGAGGACTGGACGGCTCCGTAGGCGTCGATTCTCGGAAATGATGACGTATCCGCCCCCGGCTCACTCCTTCAAACAGTGCTTGTTGGCGATCGTGATGCCGCTGACGATGGCGCCGACGATGCCGACGAAGCCTTGGTCGCTGCCGCACAGGAACAGGTTGTCCAGGTGCGTGGTGCCCTCCAGCCGCTTTTCGGGCGCGCCGTAGACGGCCCCGTTGTGGTGCCACGTAAAGCGGCGGATCGTGGTCGGCGTGAACATGTCGGTGTCGATCACATATCCGCGGTAGTCCGGAACAAAACTCACCGACGCTTCAATCAAGCGATCGTACCAGCGCAGTTTTTCGAGGGCGTATTGGTCTGCGGGCAACTGCGCCCAGCGGTCGAAATTGGCCAGCGCCGAAATCCGCAGGATGCCGTCCGGCAAGCCTTCGTCGGCGCCGTAGGCATAGTTGTTCGGCGAACACACGACGCCGGTCCGCACGTCGCACAAGCCGTCCGGCCGTTGCCAGTGGAATTTCTCCGAATCGTTGTAAAAGACGATGGTGCGGTCGTGCCCGAACTGCTGGGGCTGGCGGTCGAGTACGGAAATGCCTTCGACAAACGACATCTGGCCGGACGGCGGTTCGTCCACCTGCGTCAGGTCCTCGCACATCCGCAGCGTTTCCACCAGCCCGGCCGAGGACAGGATCCGCCGGGCCTGCAATTCCTGGCCGTTGTCCAGCACCACACCGACGGCGCGGCGGCCTTCGATCTCGATCCGGGCCACTCCGGAACGCAGCCGCAACTCGCCGCCCAGCGAACGGAAGCGTCGGATCAGATTGCGGAGGATCAGCCGGACGCCGGCCAAGGGCCGGGCAAACCCCTCCAGGAAGATGCTGCGGAACATGATGCAGAACTGGCCGAACGGCATGTCGTGCTCGGCGGCATTCCCGTACCACATCAGCGGGCACAGGATCATTTCGCGCAACAGCGGATCGCCGATCGTCTCGTCCAAGACCTGGCGGGCGGATATCTCGAAATGCGCGGGATTCAGGTCGTCGTAGTCCACCAGCCGCTGCACCAGGCGGCGGAAACTGTCCTTTTCCTTCGGAAAGACCCGGGCGATTTCGGCGGCCAGCAATTCGATGTCGTTCCCGAATTTCAGTTCGACGCCGGGAAACGCGATGGCCGAACCAATCTGCGGGACGAGCGCGAAATCGTCCCACTGGAAACGCAACTGGCGGAGCAGCCGGGCCAGCGGTCCGCGTTTGGCGCCGGCGGGCGTAAAGTTGGTGACGGCGTGCAGGCCCACGTCGTAGTCGCGGCCGCGGAGCCGATAGAACGAGTTCAAACCGCCGATCGTGTTGTGCCGTTCCAGGATGCAGACGCGCTGCTCGTAGTACGCCAGGCGAATGCCTGCCGCCAAGCCGGACATGCCCGCGCCAATGATGATCGTGTCGTACATCGGGGAATTGGGACTCGTTCCACTTGCTCACATATCCTTCATGAGCGGTTCCAGGTACTTGACCGTGCTGGCCATCGACGCCAGTTGCTTGTATTCCTCCTCGGGAATCTGCACCCGGTGCCGTTTGCGCAGCTCCATCACGATATCCAGAAAGTCCATGCTGTCCAGTTCCATCTGTTCGCGGAACGGCAGGTCGTCCTGGAGGCTCGTCAAATCCTCGTCCGGGGCGATGTCCTCCAGGATGCTGATGATTTCCGTTCTGATTTCGGCTGGTGTCATGCCGCGTATACTCCTTATGATTGCTTGAAAAAAAGGTGTCAGGAACCATTTGCCGGGAACCGGCCCTTCGGGTGCTTCGCACAAATGGTTCCTGACACCTTTTTCTCCGGCGGCGTTGTGCGTTTCAGTATCTCTTGATGATGGCCACCGAATTGATGCCCAACATCCCGAACGAGTTGTTGAGAATGTACGTGGCCTTGCCGATCTCGCGGGGCTGATTCAACACCAGTCCGTCCAGGGCGCACTCCGGGTCCAGTTCGTCGACGTTGATCGTCGCGTGGCAGATGCCGTCTTCGAATGCCCCAAAATTCCCCGCCAGCTCCAAGGCCCCGGCGGCGCCCATCGAGTGGCCAATGAAACTCTTGGTGTTATTGAAAAACGTCTTCTTCGAGCCGCCGAACACGCGGCGCAGGGCGATGCACTCCTGCGAGTCGCCGCTGGCCGTACCGGTCGCGTGCGTGCTGACGATGTCGATCTGTTCGGCCACCAGGCCGGCGCGCTTCAAGGCCAGCTCCATGCACTCCGCTTGCCGCTCCGGGTTGGGCAGCACAAAATCGGTGGCGTCGGTGTTCATCGCGTAACCGGCCAATTCGCCGTAGATGCGGGCGCCGCGCCGCTTGGCGTCGTCCAGCCGTTCGGCGATGAACACGCAGCCGCCTTCGGCGACCACGATCCCGTTGCGCTGCATGTCAAACGGCCGCGAGGCGCGGCTGGGATCCGCATGTTGGGCCAGCGCGCCCTGGCTGTGGAAACTGGCAAAGATCCCAAACGTGTGAATGCTTTCCGACACGCCGCCGCAGATCGCCAGATCGCATTCGTTCAGCCGCAGCATCTGCGCGCCCTGGATCAGCCCGGCATTGCCCGCGGCGCACGCGGCGCCGATCGTGTAATGCGGGCCGGTGATCCCCATGTTCAAGGCGATCTCGCCCGCCGGGTTGTTTGCCACGGTGCGCGGATTGTGGTGGTGCGACCAGAACGACGTGTCGTAGTTGTAGTTCTTCAATTCGTGGATCTCGTTCTCCGTCTCCACGTTGCCGTGCTCCGTTACGCCCACGTACACGCCGACGCGCGAGCGGTCGACGTTCGGCCAGTCCAGCCCCGAGTCCTTGACGGCTTCGTTGGCCGAGTAGATTCCCACGCCGCCGGCGCGCGTCCCGCGGCGAATTTCCTTTCGCGCCTGGTAACGCTGCACGTCGAAGTCACAAATCCCCGCCAGCGTCTTGCCAAAATAGCGAATCTCATATTCGCGCACGCCGCTGCGCCCCTGCAGCAGGCTGTCGCGAAGTTCTGGTAGCGAGTTGCCGTTGGGCGCCGTTAACCCCACGCCGGTAATTACCACTCGCTGATTATCGGGCAATCGGCTCGGCCCGGTCGTTGCGATCATTTCTGATATCTACTCCTGTTTTGAGACACAAAAACTACCCATTTCTCCAGCAATTAGCAAGCGGCGGTACCCGCCAAATCGCCGAGCCGGTTGCAGATGGTCGCTTTTTGGTCAGAGACAGGAGTTATAACGCGGCTGAGCCTCAGGCCGACTGCGGATGCTGGAGCCCACGGATGGCAGAGCGGACCCACGGATAAGTTGTGACTAGAATACATCCGTGGGTCCGCTCTGCCATCCGTGGGCCCTCCGAATTTGCATAGATATTGGACCGTTAATAGCCCACAATCCTGGTCACCACCTCGCCAGTGCCGATCCGCGGCCCCTGGTTATCGTTCGCCTCGAAGATCCGCAGCCAATCGCCGCATGCCTTCGGCGGTGGAAATCTGCGGAGAATAGCCAAAATCTGTCTGCGCCCGGCGAATGTCGAAAAAATGATGCCTTGCCAGTTGAGCCGCCAGGAATCGCGTCATTCGCGGTTCGGCACTAATTCGAAACAGGCGATGGACCGCTTCCAGAACGGCACCGAGCCGCCAAGCGGCAGGAAAAGAAATCGATTTTGTGACTGGGGGGCCCCCGGCCATCGCAAGGATTTCGCCGATCCATTGCCAGCAATTCACCGGTTCACCCTGGCTGATGAAGTACGCTCGGCCTCCGACCGGCGAGCCGGGTTCCAGGGCGTCGGCAGCCTGCAGATGTGCCGCTGCAGCATTTTCTACGTAGATCATGTCGATCAGGTTCATTCCGTCGCCGACTCGCCGCAACTGCCCCCTGCCGGCCCGCTGAAGCAACCTGGGAATCAGATGCCGATCCCGCGGGCCCCAAATCAGATGGGGCCGCAACGAACACGTCAGCAAACCGCCGCGGCCATTTGCACTTAGCACATGTTGTTCGGCGAGGGCTTTCGTATGCGGATAGTGACAAAGCCAGCGATGCGGATACGGCACCGATTCGTCCACGCCCTGCTGATCGCCGCCGTCGAACGTCACGCTGGGACTGCTGGTGTAGATCAGCTTTGGCACCCGGTGTTCGTGGCACCCGGCGACCACGTTTTGCGTGGCCAGCGTGTTAATGCCGTAATAGTGCTCCCAAGGCCCCCAAATCCCGGCAACACCAGCGGCGTGGTAGACGACGTCGATGCCGCGGCAAGCTTCAGCCGCCGTCCTGGCGTCGCGCAAGTCGCCTTGAATCACCTCGACTCCCGCACGGTCCAGTTGCGGATATCGCTGCCGCGAAATCGCCCGCACTTGGTCGCCCCGGGCGAGCAGCGCTTCGACCAGATACATGCCGAGGAATCCCCCGGCGCCGGTGACCAAAGTCTTCAAATTAGCTGCCCCTGCTAAAACCCCTGAATCGACCGACGCGGAATCTCGAACCGGTACACGCCGGAACCTCCATAGGCTTCCGCCGGCAGTTCCAGGCGGAAATGGCGAATGGTCCGCCGATTGGCGGTTTCCGGAATCACAAAGACAACAACGTCGTCGATCTCTTCCTTCTCGGCGAGAATCGCGCGCGGCGTGTGTCCTTTCAGGCCCGCGACATGCGCGAACTCCTGCATGGGATAGCTGCGCTGCTGGTCGTCGATCAGCGTAGCGCGGACTTGCTGACCACCCGCCGAAAAAGAGTTGCCTTGCCAGCTGATGTACTTGACGGGAACCGAGCCCAGGTTCTTGATCTTGAGGTGCGCTTGCAGATAGTTCTTCTGGTCCGTCACCATGACTCGATTCTGTGCGTCTTTGGCCCGTACTTCGCCGTAGCCGACATAATGCACGTCCACTGCCAGAGCATTAAGATCGATCGCGACGCCGCGCGACACGCTGGACCAGCCCGAGCGACGTGAACTCTCCGGTGTCCAGCGGACGATCTGCGAGGAAGCGGGCGGATTGGTTCCAACCGCTGTCGGCCGATCCGGCGGGTGATCTCGATTCGCGAGCCTGACAATCACCACCAGCAACAATAGGCCGCCGAGGATCAGGCACGCCGCGCCGCCCAGAATCAACAGGCCGAAGGCGCTTCCCCGGGACTCGGCCGATTCCGTCGCTGGCGGGGTGCCACCGGCCGAGTCCGGTTGTGGCGTGTTGACGGGAACCGCCACGGGCATCGGGAGGCTGCCTCCGCCAACCCCCGGCGCATGAGTTGCCATCCCGCCGCCGGGCACCGTCAAGCCCGGCCCTGCGGGTCTGTACGCGGACCCTGGCGAGACCATGGCAGGCGTGGGGCGGGAGCCGCCCAACGGCGGCACGGGACGCGGCGCCGGCGATGCCTGGGGAACTGCGGACTTGACCGGCGTTACGCACGCCGGACGGCCGTGCGTCGCGGTCGGAACGGCCGATGGTGCTGCCGGCACCATGAACGTTTTGCCGCACGATTTGCAGCGCGCAGTCTGGCCGGCCGCCGCCTGGGGCAGTTTTTGGCTGGTGCTGCAGAAAGGGCAGGAAATGTCGTTCATGGCGGTTTATTCTCGCGCAGAGACGCTGCGACGCAGAGGAACGAAACCGTGGCGACGGAGAACTGCCCGATTCAGGGCAACTTGGGGGTCGCCGTCGGCTCTTTTTCGCTCGGTTGCTCTTCGTTCGTCGATTCCATCTTTGGATCCTCTTCCTCGATCAGCTTGCGGATGTCGGGGATTCTTTCCGGTTCCTTGGGCGGCGGCTCCTCGGCGGCGGGTTCCGGCGACTCGTTCATCGGCTCCACCTTGCCATCCCCGCTCTGCTCGATTTCTTTCCTCAGATCGCCGATCGTTTCCGGCTCGCCGGGCTCCGGCTTGATCGCCCCAGCCGCTGGCAGCAACGTCTCGGAAGCGACCTTGGCCGGTTCCTTGGGGGCCTGCTTTTCTGCGCCGGGAGGCTGATCCTTGATCATCTGTCTGGGCAGTTCAAACCCCAGATATCCGGTCTGGCCCAAGGCCGCGTAGGGCAGTGCCAGCCGGAATTGTTTGGAATCGCTGTCAGGCATCACAAAACTCAGCTGTTCCGTCTCGGACTGGCCGGGCGCGATCCGGCGCCGTGCCACACGGCGTTTGGCAGCCGCCCGGGACGGCGCGGCGGCGAGCACCGTCTGGGCATCGTCGGCCATGACGGCGTGCAAGTCTTTCTGCGGCTGCAATTCCGGCCGCCAACCCGAGAAATCCAACGGATCATCCGGTGAGAGATTGCTAATTTGGATTTCGACGTTCAAGATCGCGGCCTTTCCGTCCGCCGTGTCCAGCCACACGTTGCCCACGCTCAACCGCACGACGTCTTTGATTCCGCCCTTTTGCCGAGTTGCCTCCAGCCATCGGCTGACCTCCGGCAGCATCGCGGCTTTCGCTGCGGGGACAGCCGCCGTGGTATCCGGCGCGAGTGGTTGGACGGGGTCCGCAATATCGGCCGGTTCCGCGTTGGCCGCCACGACGGACCCGGTATCGATTTCCGGATCGCCGCTGGCGGCCTTGGACGGCGCAACGCTCCGCGCCGATTTTTCATCCGGCTTCTTGCCGGGGCCGCTGTTCATCACGATCACCGCGACCACGATCAACAACAGCAAGGCCGCCCCCAAACCGCCGACCAACATTTGTGATTTCTTTCGCGACCGGCGCGTTTTCCGCGAAGTGCCCTCGTCGATGCCCGTCGCCCGCGACGTTCCCGCGGGCGGTCCGGGAGGGACGGCGGGATTGAGCGGGATTGGCCGGGCGGCGGATACCGGCCGTGCTTGCGCAGGGCCGCCTTGAGCCCGTGGTGCCGGCGCAGGGGCTACGGGAGCGGCGGCCACAGGAATCGCTGCCGCTGGTGCCCTGGCGGCCGGCGTGACAGCCAGCGGCGCGGCGTGAGCTGGCATGGCGACAGGAGCCGCGACGGTTGGAGCGGCCACCGGAACGGCTGCCGCAGGTGGCATCAGCGGCGTTGCCGAGGGCACGGTGTTGGGGGCTGGCGCCGTGGGCTGCGGATACGACGGAACGGACACGGCCGGAGCGATTTGCTTTTTCTTCGGCTTCGTCGTCACGGTCGGAACGGTGGGCAAAGCCGGGGCGGCCTGCGGCGAAGGAAACAGGCCCGGCAAATCACCTGCCGCCGTCCACTCGCTGTCCGTCTCGGTCCGCACGCCGTGCTCCCGTTGCAGCTGGCCCTGCTGAACCAACTGCTGGATCTGCTCGCCACTGAACGGGCCATACTGCTTCAGGCCGATCAAGCAATACCATTGCGCTGCCATGAGACGACACCCTCACCCTGCGGTATCCGAGTCGCAGACCCGTCCCGCACGGCCTATCCCGGCCGGCAGTCCGCGCCTGCGAAGTGAACGACTTGTGATCCAAGGCCCGGGAATAGCTCCCAAACCGAGCCTTCACTGTACCAAGTCGGCAATCGGTTTGCTAGTTCGCGGCGGAGGCCCGTGTCAGGGATGCTTTTGGGCCTCTGGGGCGATGGCTGGCGAGTGCATCTCGGCGTCGATCAACTCGTCGAACATGCCCGGAGCGGAATCTGTGGCAGCGGCTGGCTCTTCTTCGTCGTCGCCGGCCAGGCAGACAATCGCGTAGCAGATCTCCTCCGGAGTGCGATACTGCAGAACCAACTCGACAAAGGCGGCGATCCGCAAGTCGGTCAGCTCATAGCCTTCGATCTGTCCCTGGTACTCCGGCGGCCTGCGCCCCGTGGGATAATCGTCGTTCAGCACCACCTGGCCGACGGGCAAGTCGATCACTAATACGGTTGTCGACTCGGAGGCCCGCCGCGAACTCTGCTCCCCAAATCGATGCCAGACCTCGTCCCATCCCCACTTCAGTCCGCAGTCGTCCTTTTTCAGCTGCGCCTCCAATTCCGTCCGGCGCAGGCAATATCCTCGCTCCCATTTTTCCTGTGCCGTCAGCCGCAGCTGCCACGCGATCTCGCCCAACGCGCCCGCCTGGCTCAATCGAGTATGAAGCTCCCGCCCCAGCTGCGTCCCAAACATCTTCGAGGCTTCTCCGTCGGCCAGCACCTGCAGCTGCTCCTTGGTCAACATCAACTTTCTCGCTCCCCGTTTGGCAAAGATAAGATTCACGTAGCCGCGTCGCTGAGACGCGGTTTCCCGGTCTCGGTGAGTCCGGTCTACGTGGGCGAATAGTCCGATTCATGCATGCCGACAGCGTCTGAAGCGAGCTGTCCTTCCCCTCATTCTAGCCAGCGCAGGCCGGGATCGCCTAGTAGTGGTCCGTTCCGCTTGCCGGCGTGTGGATCCAGTTGGTAGGCTGTGCCCAACGATCAAGTTCTGTTTGCCGTGGGCCAAATCCGCCGTGACACACAACGAACCGCACCTGCTGCATCAGATCTTCGCTGCCGTTGCCCGGCAACACGGCGGCCGCGTGGCGGTCGAGGTTCCGCCCGGCCGATCGCGGCCGGACCGCCGGCGGGTGACCTACGCGGAACTGAGTCATCAAGCCGATGCGGTCGCTTCGGCCTTGCGCCCGATGGTCCATCGCGACGCGATCGTCGCCGTCCTGCTGCCGCGCGACACCCCCGCGCTGTACGCGGCACAGCTGGGCGTGCTCCAGGCGGGCGCTGCGTTCACGTGCCTGGATCCGGCGTTTCCGGACGAGCATCTGCGGAGCGTGCTGGAGGAAGCCGGCGCACTGGTCACCAATGCGCTGGGCCGCCAGCGTCTGGCGTCGGCCGGGATTCCTGCCCCGCCCATCCTGGATGTGGATGAACTGCCGCCAGCGTGCGACGCTCATGCCGCCAGCCCTGCGGATTCGCAAAGCTTGGCCTATGTGATTTACACATCAGGGACGACCGGCAAGCCGAAGGGAGTGCTGATCGAGCATCGCGGGATTGTGAACCTGGTGACGTCGGACGTCGACTACTTTGCCCTGACCTGCGACGATCGGATCGCGCAGTGCTCGTCGCCCGCCTACGATTCGTCTATCGAGGAGACGTGGCTGGCCTTTGCCGTCGGGGCGACGCTGGTGCTTCTGGATGACGAGACGGTGCGCCTCGGCCCGGACCTGGTCCCGTGGCTGCAGCGCGAGCGGGTGACCGTGCTCTGTCCGCCGCCGACGCTACTGCGAACGATGGCTTGTGCAGATCCGCAACGGGAACTGCCCGATCTGCGGCTGGTGTACGTGGGCGGCGAGGCCCTGTCCGCCGAACTGGCCGACCGCTGGTCCGCCGGCCGCTGGCTGGAAAACGGCTACGGGCCCACGGAGTGTACCGTCACGGTCGTGCGAGGCCGCGTGCATCCGGGCCGGCCGGTTACGATTGGCCAGCCGGTGCGTGGTCACCACGCGTGGGTCGTCGACGGCGAATTGCAGCCCGTTGGCGACGGCCAGACGGGCGAACTGTGCATTGCGGGAGTGGGCTTGGCAAGAGGCTACCACCGGCGCGAAGAACTGAGCGCGCAACGATTCCACGAGCACCCGCAACTGGGACGCATCTATCGCACGGGGGACTTGGTTCGCCGCAACGACGATGGCAACCTGGAGTACCTGGGACGCATGGACGGCCAGGTCAAACTTCGGGGCTATCGCATCGAACTCGAAGCCATCGAGGCGCATCTGTCCGCCTGTCCCGGCGTCCGGGCGGCGGCTTGCCGGGTCCAGGGGACCGGCGCCGATCAGGTACTCGTCGCCCACGTCGTTCCCCGCGCACCGGCCGACCTACCCTGCATCGAAAACCTGAAGGAATCGCTGCGGTGTTCGCTGCCCGTGTACATGGTGCCCAACCGTTTTGCCTTTCTGGACACGCTGCCGACCGGCATCGGCGGCAAGCTGAACCGGAATGCCCTGCCGGACCTGGAAGCGCCCGGCGGCGAACGCCGTCGCCCGTTTGTCTCGCCGTGCGGCGATCCGGAACGAATGGTTGCCCGTGCGTTTGCTGGCTCGCTGCGAATATCCGGACCGATTTCGGCTGACGACGACTTTTTCCTGGATCTGGGCGGAGATTCGCTGACGGCCGTGGGCGTGATCTGTCAGCTACGCGCGTCCGGCGGCGGTGCGGCCGTCGCCGTGCGCGACGTGTATGAGGCACCGACGGTCGCGCAGCTGGCGGAGCGGCTGGGGACCGCGGATGGCGCAAGTGAGGTAGGCTTCCAGCCTGCCAGGCAGGCTGGAAGCCTACCCCACGGAGTGATCGGTCTACGATTTTCGGAAGCGCGAGCGCAAGGTCGGCCGGTTCTGTCCACGGCCGTCCAGAGCCTATGGCTCGCTGCCGGCTTGGTCACGTTTAGCGCGGCCCTGTACTTGCTGGCGTTCGAGCTGTTGCCATTCCTGCTTCGCCACCTCGGCACGGCCGTCTTGACGCTGGCGGCTCCACTGTTGGGCATCCTGGGCCTGATGATCTACACACCGTGCAGTATCGCGCTGGCAGTGCTCGTCAAGCGGTGGTTGATCGGGCGTTACGAGCCAATTCGAACTCCGGTTTGGAGCGGCTTCTTTACGCGGCACTGGATCGTCGTCAGCGCCGCGCAATGGATCCCCTGGTGGTTCTTGGAAGGCACCGTCCTGCAGTCCGCCGTGCTTCGAGCTCTCGGGGCACGCGTTGGCCGGCGTGTCCAGATCCACCGGGGCGTGGATCTGACGCGTGGCGGCTGGGACCTGCTGGCGATCGGCGATGACGTCACTCTGGCGCAAGATGCGGCGGTTCGGCTGGCAGAGTTCGACGACGGACAACTCGTTCTCGGACCGATCGGCATCGGCGACGGTGGAACCGTTGACGTACGGGCAGGATTGAGCCCGCACAGCGGGATCAAGCGGAATGGTTATCTGACGGCCCTATCGTGGTTGCCCAGGGGGGCCCGCATTCCGGAAGACGAACAGTGGGACGGCATTCCGGCCCAACGCATCGGCCCATCGCCCCCTCGGCCAATGTTGAGCCGAGAGGACGATTTGGGGCCGGCCCTCTACAGCGTACTGATGCTGCTGACGCGATGCATGCGGTTGGTGGTAGCTTGGATGCCCCTGGGCGTCATTACCCTGGCCGCGTCACTCTCGGTGCCCGACGCCGACGCGCGGCTCCTGCACTGGCTGAATCATCCCTCGTTCCCGACTGGCGTCATGGCGGTCGTGCTGGCACTGGTTGCCGCCGCTCTGTGCCTGGGGCTCCTGCTTCAGGCGGTCGCACTGCGTGCAATCGGGCGGGTGCGGCCGGGAGTTTGGAGCTCATGGAGCCTGGAAGCCATCCGTATCTGGGTCAAAACGGGCGTCGTCGATTCGGCCAGCCGATGGCTCAGCGGCGCTATCCTTTGGCCCTGGTGGCTTCGCCTGGCGGGCATGCGGATCGGAAGACGGTGCGAGATCAGCACCATCATCGATGTCGTCCCGGAAACGGTTGCCATCGGAGACGAGAGCTTCTTTGCCGACGGCGTCTACTTCTGCAGTCCGTGGCGGCACCGCGGGACGGTTACCGTTGCGGCAACGACGCTCGGGCTGAACACCTTTCTGGGGAATCACGCGGTGGTACCCGGTGGAAACCGCTGGCCGGACGGATTGTTCGTGGGCGTTTCGACGATTGCTGATCCCAACCGAGCCCAACCCGACTCGGCTTGGTTCGGCCACCCGCCGATGCAGTTGCCGCGCCGCCAAGTGGTAGCCGCCGATCGGCAGTTGACCCTCGAACCGGGGCTTGCGCGTTACGCGACGCGTGTGTTTTGGGAATTGTTGCGATTCACGCTGCCGACACTGCCGATTCTCGTCGGATGCGCGTGGTACGGGCTGATGGCCGCGGCGGCAGAACAGACAGGCGGGTTTGTGCTGGTCCTCGGCATTGCCCCGATGGTGTCCCTCGGTGCCGGCCTGGCCTTGTGCCTGGCGATCTTGGTTCTCAAATGGGGCCTGCTGGGCCGCGTACGACCGGGACAGCACGCCTTTTGGTCGTGCTGGTGCGGGCGTTGGGACTTGCTGTATGTTGCGTGGAGCTACTGGGCGCGCCGGACGCTGGCCCCGCTCGAAGGCACGCTGCTGTTGAATTGGTTTCTACGTCTAACCGGCATGCGAATTGGCCGGCACGTTGTGTTGGATTTCGGCATGTCGCAAGTCGTCGATCCGGACATGCTGACGTTCGAGGACGAAGCCACGGTCGCTTGCCACTTCCAGGCCCATAGCTTCGAGGACCGCATTCTGAAGATCGGCCCCATCCGCATTGGCCGGCGCGCGACGGTCGCCGACAACGTCGTGGTGTTTTACCGTGCGGATATCGGTTCGTGTGCCCAGGTCGAGCCTCATAGCGTCGTCATGAAACACGATGTGCTGGAGGCACACAGCCGCTACGTGGGTTGCCCGACGCGGCCAGCTGCGGAAGCTCGAAAGGCGTAAAGGGCTCAGACGTACAGAATTCAATTTTGCCGGCCAATCCGTTATCCATATGGAACGGTCAACGCCCGGCAAAATTGAATTCTGTACGTCTGAGCCCCGGATGCGCGCATAAAACGCGCACGACTGCCGGAAAAGCTCCAACGCCGTGTCACGCCGTCTTGGCTTGCTTGGTCTTCTTGATCAGGTGCTGCAGGCGGGACTTCGTGCGAGCGGCTTTGTTCGGGTGGAGGACGCCGCGCGCGCCAGCCCGGTCCAATTTCTTTGCGGCAGCCCGAAACTCGGCTTCCGCTTTCGTGACGTCGCCGGCGTCGGCTGCTTCGCGCACTTTGCGAACCTGCGTTTTGACCGAAGACTTAGCCGTGCGATTCCGTTTCTGACGCTCGACACTCTGGCGAAGTCGTTTTCCTGCGCTTTTGGTGGTAGGCATACTGCGGCTTTCTCTCCCTCACTCTGGCAATCAATTGAGATTGAAATGCTAAATCGAATCAAAAATTGTCGCTGATTTCGCCCAGTTTGTCCAGACGGGTCCGGGCGTCTCGATAGGCGGGGTCCATCTTGACCAACTCGGCCAGGTATTGGCGGGCGGTATCCGTCAATGTCATGGCCGTGGCCAGAACGCCAGCTCGGTACAGAGCCCGTTTTCGCAGATCCGGGATATCGGAGCCCGCATCTCCGGCGGCTAATTGGGCGGCTTGGCGGTAGCATTGGAGCGCTTTGGGGAACTGATGATGCCGCTGCAGGATCTCGCCGATCTCCAGGGATGCGGTCGCGCGGAGTTCCGGGAATTCGAGGCCGGCCTGCAGTGATTCGAGGGCATCCCGGAGATCGCCGATTTGCTTTAACCGCAATCCCAACTGGTACTTCAGTCGCTTATCTTCGGGGTGACGGAAGCAACGATTACGAAAGACGTCAAGTTCGAGTTGGTAGCACTCCTGGCGGGCCTTTTCCACCAGGTCGCCGGCCTCCCGGGTTTTCAACTCCGTCGCCTGATCCTCAGCTAACTTCAACTGCTCCCTGGCCCGCAACATGTGTACGTCTTCCAGTCGTTCGACGATTTGGACATCGCGGGAGACTTCCAAAGCGCGCGTCAGTGTACGTTGGGCTTCATAGGTCCGCCGCTCGGCCAAGTGCAACTCGGCTAGTGCCAAGTAGTTACTTTCCTCTTGGGGGCGATTTGCAATTTCCTGCTCCAGCTGCTGGCGGCGCGTCAGGACAATCTGACGGGCAGTCTTGGGAGGCACGGATGACGGTGCCGCTGGTTGGGGGTGCGGTGCTTCGCATTCCGCGGGACCAGAAGTCCGGTTTGCGGCGTTCGAAGGGACCTTTTCGTCACTGGTCTTCGTGTCGACCTGCCGGTTCTTCTTCAACGTCAGTGCGGGAATCATGCGTCCCGGTTCGGGATCGAACGGATCCTTCGCCTCCACATGCTGCCAGCACAGGAGGGCCTCGTCAAACCGGCCGTCCCGCGCCAGCGAGCGGGCCAACGCCTTGGCTTCGCCGAGATTCTCGGGAATCGAAAACGGAGGCATTGCGGACGATGCGGGTTCGTCCTGCGGCGGTTGACAGGCAAAATGGTCGCTTGGAGTTGGAGGCATCGCGAGATTGTACTTTGTGAGCACGGGGTTCGCCAAGCCTTGCAGAATCGCGTCGCAACGGGTTCAATCAGAGCATGTCCGAGAGCATACCGCAGAATTCAGGCCGCGTTTTCTTCGTTGGCGCCGGTCCAGGCGACCCGAAGCTGATCACGCTGCGCGGTGCGGAATGCTTGCAGCGAGCCGATGCCGTCATCTACGACTATCTGGTCAACTCGCAGGTGCTCAGCCACGCGCGGCCCACCGCCCAATTGATTTGCCTCGGCAATCACGAGGGAACGCGAAATCTGAGTCAAACCGAAGTTAATCAGCGGATGGTCGAACTCGCTCGCCAAGGCAAGACCATTGTCCGACTCAAGGGAGGCGATCCGGCCATATTTGCCCGAATCGCCGAGGAAGGCGAAGCCCTGGCCCGCCATGGGATTCCGTTCGAAGTCGTGCCCGGAATCACGGCCGCGTTGGCGGCAGCCAGCTATGCCGGGATCCCGATTACGCACAGGGATTTCGCGTCGGCGGTGGCCCTGATCACAGGCCAAGAAGAACCGGGAAAAAGCGACCCTTCGCTGGATTATCAAGCTCTAGCCCGGTTTCCTGGCACACTGGCGTTCTACATGGGCGTGGCCAATGCGGAAACTTGGACCACGGCGTTGATCCAGGGTGGCAAACCGCCGGATACACCAGCCGCGATCGTCCGCCGATGCAGTTTTCCCGATCAGGTCTGCATCCGGTGCCGTCTGGATGAGGTCGCCCAAAGACTTATCTCGCCCGTGAAAATGACGCCCCCGGCCGTGGTCATCGTCGGCTCTGTGGCGGGTTTGGCAGAAACGCTTTCCTGGTTCGACAAGCGGCCGTTATTCGGCCAGTGCGTCCTGGTTACCCGGCCGGCCGACCAAGCCGGTTCGTTGGTCGAACGACTGTCCGAATTGGGCGCGGAAGTCCTCCTTCAGCCGGCGATTCAGATCTCGGACCCGCCGGATTGGCGGCCCGTCGACGATGCCTTGGAACGTCTGACGAGCTACGACTGGCTGGTTTTTTCGAGCGCCAATGGGGTGCATTACTTACTTCATCGTCTGCTCGCTGCCGGTGCGGACTTACGCCGGCTGGCTGGCGTCCGCTTGGCAGCCATCGGCCCTGGCACAGCACAAGCCCTGGCAGCCTTTCACCTTCGGGCTGACGTCATCCCGGATGAATTCCGCGCGGAATCGATGGCTGCCTCGCTGGCGGCTGAAGCCCGGGGAAAGCGATTCCTGCTGGCCCGCGCCAGCCGCGGTCGCGAGGTGTTGGCGGACCAGCTGCATTCCGCCGGGGCTCACGTCGATCAGATCGTGGTTTACTCCAGCACCGACGTGGCTGTTGCCGATGAACAAGTGTTGCGGCGATTGGGGGATGGAGGCATCCAGTGGGTGACCGTTACCAGTTCGGCGATCGCCCGCTCCCTGGTTGCCTTGTTCGGCGATCACCTGCGGAAGGCCCGTCTGGCGAGCATCAGCCCGATCACTTCGGCCATCCTGCGGGAACTGGGTTACGAGCCGGCCGTGGAAGCTCGAACGTACACGATTCCAGGGGTCATCGAAGCCATGATGCAGTCTGTTCGTGGGAATTCGTAGCAAAATACGAGCCCATAGCCAAGTCCCATCGCCATTTGGTTATGTTGGGCCGTTGGGCCGTTTT
Source organism: uncultured Pirellulaceae bacterium (assembly GCA_964645045.1). GTDB lineage: Bacteria > Planctomycetota > Planctomycetia > Pirellulales > Pirellulaceae > Anammoximicrobium. The sequence goes on from CAZXYZ010000017.1 coordinate 106,778, forward strand.
TGCCAGGCTTTGGCCCTTGCCGACGGAAGGTCGGCTGGGTAAACTCTTGGGTTTGCCAAACACGCCACGACACGTTCAGGACTAGGAATCATGAAAGAAGGCATTCATCCCAAGTACATGTTGACGCAGGTCACGTGCGGCTGCGGCAGTGTCTTTCAGACGCGCAGCACCAAGAAAGAACTGAAGGTTGACATCTGCAACGCCTGTCATCCTTTTTTTACCGGCAAGTTGAAGTACATCGACACGGCTGGCCGGATTGAGAAATTCCAGAGCAAGTTTGCGGCGGGCGAATACTCCAGCCTCAAGCGTCCTGCCAAAAAAGCGGCCAAGCCGACTCCGGCCAGCTAGCGTACCTCGATTGCTTTCCCCCACACGTTGTGACCTCTGGTCAGCAACGTGTTTTTATGCGCTGTGTTCTCTGGGGTCGCGTCCCAGTTGCCCCCGAATGGCCTGCAGTCGGCGTTAATGTTATGCGCAAGATGCTCGAAGAAAAACTTGCCCGGTTCGAGGAACTGGAGCAGAAAATGTCCGATCCGCAGGTTCAGGCGGATTCCAGCCGGATGGCGGCCGTGGCACGCGAGCACGGTTCGCTGACCAAGCTGGCGACGAAATACCGCCGCTTCAAGAGCTTGTGTGCCGAGATCGGCGAATTGACGGCCATGCAGCAAAGCGAAGATCCCGAAGAACGCGAGATGGCGGAGGCCGAACTGCCGGACTTGCGGGCTCGCCGCGAGAAGACCTGGGACGAGTTACTCGAACAGACCATCGGCGGCGAAGACGCCAATCGCTCGCGCTGCGTCGTGGAAATCCGCGCCGGCACGGGTGGCGAAGAAGCCGCCTTGTTCGCCCGCGACTTGTACGAAATGTACCGCAAGTACGCGGAATCCAAGGGCTGGAAGGTCGAAACCATGGAAGCCAGCCCCACCGACCTGGGCGGCTTCAAAGATATCCAGTTGGGACTCGAAGGCGAAGGCGTCTTCCGGGAACTGCAGTACGAAAGCGGCGGGCATCGGGTGCAGCGCGTGCCGGAAACCGAAGCCAAAGGCCGGATCCATACCTCGGCGGCGACCGTCGCCGTCCTGCCCGAACCCGAAGATGTGGAAATCGACCTCAAACAAGACGACTATCGCAAAGACATCTTTCATGCCAGCGGACCGGGCGGTCAGCACGTCAACAAGACGGCCTCCGCCATTCGGCTGACCCACTACGAAACCGGGATCGTCGTGTCGATGCAGGACGAGAAAAGCCAGCACAAAAATTTGGCCAAGGCGATCCGCGTTCTCAAAACGCGGCTTTACGAGGCCAAGCGGCAACAGGAACACGACAAGCGGGCCGAAGTCCGCCGCACCCTGGTTGGCTCCGGCGACCGCAGCCAGCGGATCCGGACCTACAACTTTCCGGAGAACCGGATCACCGACCACCGTATCAACTTGACGCTGTACAAGCTGGATCAGGTCCTGCAGGGTAATCTGCAGCCCATCATCGACCAGCTGATCGAATTCGACCGTCAAGAAATCCGCGGTTCGCTGGGATCCTTGGATTAGCATCATGAAAGGCCAGCTAGCATCATGTCAGACGCCAACGAGTGGACCGTCGGCCGCCTGCTGACCTGGACGACCGATTATCTGAAGCAGCACGGTGCGGCCAGCCCGCGACTGGACGCCGAGGTGTTGCTGGCCGCGGCCCGCAGTTGCGAGCGGATCCAGCTGTACACGGCTTTCGATCAGATCGCCGATGAAGCCACGCGGACGGTGTTCCGTGACTACGTTCGGCGCCGGGCCGCCGGCGAGCCGGTAGCGTACCTGGTCGGCCACCGCGAGTTCTTCTCGCTGCCGTTTCAGGTGACCCGCGACGTATTGATCCCGCGGCCGGAAACGGAACATCTGGTGGTCGAGTGCCTGGACCTGCTCAAGAAGCGTCCGGCCGGCGCGGAACCGGCGCAGGTCGCCGACGTCGGCACCGGCAGCGGAGCGATTGCCGTGAGCATTGCCAAGCACGCCGCCAGCTGCCGTGTAACGGCGATCGATATCAGCGAGCCGGCGCTGGACGTCGCGAGGACCAACGCTCAACGGCATCACGTCGCCGATCACATCGAGTTTCTCCGCAGCGACCTGCTGGCGGAAACTCCGCCGGCCGCACAGTTCGACTTGATTGCCAGCAATCCGCCGTACGTTAGTCAAAGCGAATGGGAGCAACTGTCCGCCGAGGTCAGGGACTTCGAGCCGCGTTGGGCCTTGGTGGGCGGCCCGACCGGCAGCGAAACGATTGGCCGGCTGGTTCCGCAAGCCGCCCAACGGCTTCGTCCGGGCGGTTGGCTGTTGATGGAGATCGGCCCGGCGACCGAATCGGCTGTCCGGGATCTGCTGACGCAAGGCGGCCGCTTTCAGTTGTTCCCCACGGTCAAGGACCTTGCCGGACTGCCGCGCGTGATCAAGGCCCAACGGTGCTGACATCTACAAAAAAAGCGTCCTGCGGCCATGCCGCAGGACGCTCGCGTCCATGGGAGACACGTTCCGTAAGCCAGCCTAACTTCGACTCAGCGAATCATATTTCTTGGGGGAATCCGGCTTCTTGTCGCCCGCCCGTTTGACCGCCTCCTGACTGGCCCGAATCGCCACCGCCAGTTCCCGGGACGAGAACCATTTCTCGGTGTAACCGTTGCTCAATTTGACGCGGTCCTTGGCCGCAAGTTCCTCCCAGCTCAGACCGTTTCCCAAGTGCCAAGCGGCCGCCTGGGCCACGTTCTGGGACAGTTCTCCGTGGCCGAGCATCCTGCAAACCTCGATAACCCGCGGGTCCTGGGTGAACGAGTCGATCGGGCGGATCTCGTAGGGCACCCGCGGATTCGGGTCGGGCTTGCCGTGCTCCAAGCAGACCGTCGTAACTTTGATTTTCCCAACCTTGTCGGGAGCAACATTGAAGAAGCCGCCCCCCATGCCGCCCATGCCGCCACCGCCCATCATGCCGCCGCCCATGCCGCCCATGCCGCCGCCCATGCCTTGGTTACCACCTCCGCCCATGCCGCCGCCCATGCCGCCCATGCCACCCATGCCACCCATGCCACCGATTTGAGCAAGGACAGGCACTCCCGCAAACGCCTCCGGCAGCTTGATCGCCAACGGCTGCTTGGCTTTGTTTTCAATCAGCACGTTGGCCTCTTTGGCGTCCTTGGGAATCAACTTGACCGCAATATCTCCCGCTTTGATCGCTTCAAAGAACTCCACTTGCTTCGCAACCGGTGCGGCTTTCTCCGCTGCGCCGGCGGAAAACCCGATCACCGCCACGCTCAAGACCGCTACAACCGCTTCCATCGTTCGCCGACTTGTGACTCGCATCTGCATTCTCCTGCCTCGTGTTTCGCTGTCGCGGCCTTGGTCCCGGATTCAGAACGCGGCGCGCACGTCATGCCCCTATCGCTAAGGATAGCTGGTCAAAACGGAAATTCCAACAGTTTTATTCGGCTGCGGAACCAGGCAGGCTGGATGTTTCACGGCCGGAATCACCCCAAACTGGTGGACGCGATGGGGCTGCCACACGGAAAGTCTCCTTAGTTTTGGTTGTTTTGCTCCCCAGTAAAGGTGGCTTCGTCCGGCAATCGCGGTTGACCGTCCCCCAGTAATCGCTATAAACTGCTTTTTCGGAAGATGTTGCGCGCTTTTGCCAGCCGCGCACCGGATCCGAATTCATCCTAGAAGACGAGATTCGACAGATCATGGAAATCCTGGAACGACTTTGGGAAATCATCGGGCTGTTTTTCAGCGGCCTGCTGAAAACGTTTGAGCGCGTTATTACGTCGCTTTTCGGTTCGTCCAACGCCCGCTACGTCCGTCGTCTGCAGCCGATGGTCGCTGCGGTTAACAGCCTGGAGTCTAAATACCAGGCGATGTCGGACGCCGAGTTGCGCGAACAGACGGACAGATTCCGGGAGCGGCTGCGGGCTGGCGAAACGCTGGACGATCTGCTGATCGAAGCGTTTGCGGTCTGCCGCGAAGGCGGTCGCCGCTTCATCGGTCTGCGTCATTACGATGTGCAGCTGATCGGCGGCGTCGTGCTGCACCGGGGCTCGATCGCCGAGATGGTGACGGGCGAAGGCAAGACCCTGGTGGCGACGCTGCCGGCTTATTTGAACGCCCTGGAAGGCAAGGGCGTCCACGTCGTCACCGTGAACGACTACCTGGCCCGCCGCGACATGGAATGGATGGGGCCGCTGTACATGGGCCTGGGCCTGACCGTGGGAACGATCCAGAGCGACATGTCGGTGCTGGAGCGGCAGCGGGCGTACTCGTGCGACATCACCTACGGCACGAACAACGAATTCGGCTTTGACTACTTGCGCGACAACATGCGCCCGGCCGCCCGCGGGGACGAACGCTATCCCAAAGAGTTGCAGCAGTCGCAGGGCCGCTTGAATTATGCGATCGTCGACGAAGTCGACAACATCTTGATCGACGAAGCGCGGACGCCGTTGATCATCTCCGGCCCGGCCTACGACGACGTCCGCAAGTACTCCGAGGCGGATCGGGTCGCCCGGCTACTGAAACGGGACGTCCATTTCGTGGTCAACGAAAAGGATCACACGGCGCACCTGACCGACGACGGCGTGCGCGAAGCGGAGCGTCTGGCAGGCGTCGAGAGCTTCTACACCGCGGGCAACATGGAATGGCCCCACCTGCTGGACAACTCGTTGAAAGCCCATTACCTGTACCAGAAGGACGTCCGGTACGTGATCAAGGAAGGCCGGATTGTGATCGTCGACGAGTTCACCGGACGGTTGATGGAAGGCCGCCAGTGGAGCGACGGCTTGCACCAGGCGGTCGAGGCCAAAGAAGGCGTCAAGATCAAAGAGGAAACGCAAACCCTGGCCACGATCACGCTGCAGAACTTCTTCAAGCTGTACAAGAAAATCTCCGGCATGACCGGCACGGCGATGACGGAGGCCAACGAATTTTGGAAGATCTACAAGCTGGAGGTGATCGCCATTCCGACCAACCGGGCGATGCGCCGCTTGGAGCACCCCGACGTCATTTACCGCACGGAACGGGAAAAGTTCAAAGCGGTCGCCGACGAAGTCGAGCGGATGCACCGCTATGACGCGATTGCCACCACCGACGGCCAAGTCCTGGTCGGGACAATCCTCAAGGAACAAGACGGCCAGCTGGATTTCCAGGCATTCGAAACCCGCCGCCGCGAGACCATCCCCCTGGACAAAGTCAAGGAGGTCCAGCCGCGCGGCCGGCCCATGCTGATCGGCACGGTGTCGATCGAGAAAAGCGAGCGGCTGTCGGCGATGCTGGACAAACGGGGCGTCAAGCACCAGGTGCTGAACGCCAAGCATCACAAGCGGGAAGCGGAGATCATCTCCCAGGCCGGCCGCCTGGCCGCCGTGACGATCGCCACCAACATGGCCGGCCGCGGTACGGATATCGTTTTGGGCGGCAACCCGGAGACCATGACCTGGGCGCAGCTCCAGGACAAGTACGAGACGCGGCTGGACGTGCCCCGCGAGGAATGGGATACGCTGGTCGCTCGGATCGAACGCGAACAGAACATGAAGGAGGAGGGCGAGCACGTCAAGCGGATCGGCGGGCTGCACGTGATCGGCACCGAGCGGCACGACGCCCGGCGCATCGACTTGCAGTTGCGCGGCCGCTGCGGCCGCCAGGGAGATCCCGGCAGCAGCCGTTTCTTTCTCTCGCTGGAAGACGACTTGATGCGGATCTTCGCCGGCGAGTGGGTCAAGAAGATCCTGGAATCGCTGGGCATGAAGGAGGGCGAATCGATCGAGAGCCGGATGGTCACGCGGCGGATCGAGGCGGCTCAAAAGAAAGTCGAGGAGCGCCATTTTGAGAGCCGCAAGCACTTGCTGGAATACGACGAAGTCATGGACGAGCAACGCAAACGCGTCTACGGCTATCGCCAGCGGATCTTGGACGGAGCCAGTTGCCGCGAATTGATCCTGGAATCGGTCCGGCAGCAGATCGACCACCATCTGGGCACCTACCTGGGCCGGGACTTTGGCGTCGAGACGTTCGTCGAGTGGACCGGCAAGCGGTTGGGGACCACGCTGGAAGCCCGTGATTTCCGCGGCATGGACTTTGCCCAAGCGGAACGTTACGCCCGGGAGGAAGCCGAGAAGTACGCCGAGACCCAGGTTCTGGACGCCATCGAAGAGAACTTGCCGGAAGTCGTCGACGAAGAAAACCCGGAAGAATGGAACTGGCTGGCGTTGACGAAATTCGCCAACGCGCGGTGGGGCCTGAACCTGCGGGACAAGGATCTCCGCAAGGTGGGCCGCGAAGGAACGGCCGAACTGCTGATCGAACGGGCCCGCGAAGCGATCGGCCATATCGACCTGGCCGACGGCGCCGCGTTTTTGCGCGAGGATTTCAGCCTGCAAAGCGCGATCGGCTGGGTCAAGTTCAAGTTCGGGATCGAACTGGATTTCGAGGAAGTCCAGGAGTTGGAGCCGAACGAGTTGAAAGACCTGGTCTACCGCCGAGCCGTGCATGCCTACGACGAAAAGGAAGCGCAATACCCCGTCATGGCGGCCCTGTATCGCTTCTCGTCGGGACCCAACCACTCGCGGTTGGACCGCGAAGGTTTGATCAGTTGGGCCGGACAGCGGTTCGAGGCGGCGCTGTCGCTCGAGGACCTCAAGCACAAACAGCGCGAGGAGATCCGTGCCGTGCTGCTGGAACACAGCCGCGTGTACCAGCAACGGGCGCAGCAGTTGCTAGGCGAAGTCCGGGCGAAAGTCGCCGAGTTGTTCCCCGCCGGGGACGGCGGCCCGCCGCCGGTCGCCGCCCAAGAGACACTCCACACGCTGACGGATTGGATGAATTCGACGTTTGACTGCGAATTCGTCCGGGACGATTTGTTGCAGCTGAGCCGCGAGGAACTCGAACGCAAGCTCAGCGACGTGGTCGAAGAACGCTACCGGCCCGAGATGCGCCGCATGGAGCGCGCCGTGCTGCTGCAAATTGCGGACGCCGCCTGGAAGGACCACTTGCTGGCGATGGACCACTTGCGCAGCTCAATCGGCTTGGTGGGATACGCGCAAGTGGACCCCAAGGTGGAATACAAACGCGAGGGCATGAAGCTGTTCGAGTCCATGTGGGAATCGGTCGGCGGCCGCGTCACGGATCTGGTCTTCCGCATGGAACAGCTGGACGAAGGGTTCGTCGGGAGCACCTTTGTCGAGACCGCGGCCAGTCACGCGGAGGCGCCGACGGCCAGCGATATCGCCCGGCAACAGCAGCAGGCCATTCAGAACAGTCAGGGCGAGATCGTGATCGAGACGATCCGCAACCGCGGCCCGCGGCCGGGACGCAACGACCCGTGCCCCTGCGGTAGCGGCAAGAAGTTCAAGAACTGCTGTATGCGGAAAATGGGCGCGGCTTAGAATCCAGTTATGGCCTACCTGCTCAATCTGGTTTACCTGCTGGTGTTGATCGTCGCCGCACCGTGGCTGGTCTACGCGGCGATCCGCAAGGGCAAGTACCGGGAGGGCTTTGCGGCCAAGTTCCTGGGCCGCGTCCCGGTTCGCGTGGGGACCGAACGCTGCATCTGGCTGCACGCCGTCAGCGTCGGCGAAGTCAATCTGCTGGGCCCGCTGTTGGCGCGGCTGGAGCAGCAGCATCCCGACTGGGTCTGCATGATTTCCACGACGACCATGACGGGCTTCGATCTGGCCAAAAAGAAATACGCGCCGCGCACCGTCTTCTACTGCCCGCTGGATTTCAGCTGGGCGGTCCGGAAGACCATGAAGCGGGTCCGGCCGAATCTGCTGGTACTGGCCGAGTTGGAGCTGTGGCCGAACTTGATTCGTGCCGCCAAGACGCAGGGTGCCCGTGTGGCCGTGGTCAATGGCCGCCTCAGCGACCGTAGTCTGCGCGGATACCGCCGCCTGCGGCCCTTCTTCGCCCGCTTGCTGCAGTCGTTGGACGCCATCGCTGCGCAGAATGCCGAGTACGCCAGCCGCTTTTGCGAATTGGGCGCCCCTCCGGACCGCGTCCACCTGACCGGCTCGATCAAGTTCGACGGTGCGCAAACGGATCGCGACAACCCGAAGACGCAACAGCTGGCCCAATTGGCCGGCATCCAGCCCGGCGACATCGTCTTCCTGGCAGGCAGTACGCAGGAACCGGAGGAGGAAATGGCCCTGCAGGTCTACCGCGAATTGGCCACCGAGTATCCTGCGTTGCGGTTCATCGTGACGCCGCGGCATCCGGAACGGTTTGAGGAAGTCGCGGCGCTGCTGGACCGTTCGCAAGTCCGCTGGCAGCGCCGCAGCCGCCTCGAAGAAGGTGGACTCGATCCGCAGGCGCGCGTGCTGCTGGTTGACGTCATTGGCGAACTGGGCGCCTGGTGGGGCACGGCGCAGATCGCGTTCGTCGGCGGCAGCATGGGCACGCGCGGCGGTCAAAACATGATCGAGCCTGCGGCTTACGGCGCGGCCGTGTCGTTCGGGCCCAACACCGGCAACTTCCGCGACGTCGTGGCCCTGCTGCTGGACCGCGACGCCGCGAAGGCCGTTGCCAGCCGCGAGGAACTGGCCGGTTTCGTCCGCCGCTGCCTGACCGATCCGCCCTTCGCGAATGAACTGGGGCAACGCGCCCGCCAGCTGGTCCAGGAACAAGCCGGTGCCGCTGAAAAGACTTGCCAACTGTTGCAGTCGCTGATGAACTGACACGTGTGCGGGCGGTCAGAATCCCCACACTGACTGACAGGCTGGGAGCCTATCCCACGTGTTGATGGACACGCCGGCCCCGCTCATTCTTGCAGGCTGAACTTATGCACCGTGACATGGTGGTACGTTTCGTTCGGGCGCAGGATCGGGGACGGGAAATTGGGCCGGTTCGGGGAATCCGGAAAATGCTGCGTTTCCAAACAGAAGCCGTGATAGGGGCCGTAGGTCCGACCGCCGCCTGAGAGTTGGTTGTTCAGGAAACGCGCCGTGAAAAATTGCACGCCCGGCTTGGTCGTCCAGACATCCATCACGCGGCCGCTTTTTGGCTCGGCCACGCGGGCTGCCGGGACCAACGATTCGCCCGGCCGCCGGGTCACCACGTAACAGTGGTCGTAGTTTTCCCCTTCCACCTCTTTGATTCGAGCGCCGATCGGATGCGGCCCGGTAAAATCCATGACGGTGCCTGTGACGCTGCGGATCTCGCCGGTCGGCACCTTCTGCTCGTCGGCAGGCAGGTAGGCATCGGCCTGCAGCGTCAAGATGTGCCCCAGAATGTCTCCGGAACCGGCGCCCGCCAGGTTCCAGTAGGTGTGATTGGTCAAGTTGACGACGGTCGGCTTGTCCGTCGTCGCGGTATATTCCATCTTCAGTTCGTTGTTGTTGTTCAGCGTGTAGACGAGCTTGATGTGCAGCGTGCCGGGATACCCCTCGTCTCCATCGGGACTGGTCAACGTAAGTTCCACGGCAGCAGCGTCCGCTTGTGGCATGGCGGCGGCGTGCCAGACCTTCTTCTGAAAGCCGTTCCGGCCGCCGTGGATGTGGACCTTTCCGGCATTCGGAGTCACCGGGTATTCCACGCCGTCGATCGTAAACCTGGCTCCGCCGATGCGATTGGCGTAGCGGCCGACGACCGAGCCGAACAGGGGATGCCCGCGCAGATAGTCATCGAAGGTGTCCAGGTACAGCGTGATGTTCGCCAACCGGCCACCGCGATCGGGCGTCTTGACCGAAATGATCGTGGCCCCGTAGGTCATAATCTTGACCTCCAAGCCTTGGGCGTTGGTCAGCGTGTACAGCTCGACCTCCGTCCCGTCCGGCAGGCAGCCGAAAAGCGATCTGCTCACGGCAGGGGCAGGCGGAGCACCGGCGGCACCGGGATGGCTCGGGACGGCGATGATCAGCCCCAGAAACGTGGTCGCGGCAGCAGCGGACAACACAGGACGCGGGGCGGGGCATGCGCGAGTCATCGTGTCGATCCCTTGAACGAGGATGAAGCTGTTAGGGCAAGTTGTCGCGATCGATAGGCGTACACGCGTTGTGCGCAGGGCTCCTGACCCCGCACGCAACGGGACTGACACGTCTCAAAAAACCGGGAGACGTGCGGTCGGTCATTTCGGCGAGGTCGGGAGACCTGCGCCGAACGGGGCGTACCGTCCTTACGCTGTCGCTTGTTCGATCATCGCCAGGGTCTCGTCGATCTGTCCGGTACTGGTGAACCCGATCGTAAAGGCATCCACGCAGCCCAGCCCCAGGACGTACTTCAGCGACTGGAGGCGTTTCTCCGGCGAGTCAAAACCGGTCTCGCCAAAGATCTTCATGCCCAGCACGCCGTGCCCGCGGTCATGCATCTTCTGGATCTCCGCCGCGACCTTCTCCGGCGAGTCGTCCATCATGGCGCCAAACGGATTGATCCGGACCAGGTGGATGTCGATCCAATCGCAATCCGCCGATGTGACCAGCGGGGGGAAACCGTGGCAGGACACGCCGACGGAGCGGACGCGGCCTTTTTCCTTGGCGTCGTACAACACGTCCATCACGGGCCGCATGTCGGTGGTCCAGCCGCCTTTGGTCATGCAGTGCATCAACAGGGTATCCAGAGTCTGGACGCCCAGTTCCCGGCGGAACCGTTCGATGTCTACCTTGGCCACCTCCGGATGTTTGGCTTGGGTCTTGGTCTGGATGAAGTACTTGTCGCTGGAGACGCCTTTCAGCGCGACCGACACCAGATAGTGCATGCGGTACATGTCGGCCGTGTCGATGTACCGGATGCCGTGGTCCAGTGCGTGGCGGACCAACTTGGTGAACCCGGCTTCCCCCAGCCCGCGCTGATCGTTCCCGCCGTGCGTTCCCGTGCCGATGCCCAGGATCGACGTTTTGATGCCGCTCTTGCCCAGCGCTACGACATCCGAACCCTTCTTCTTGGCCGCCCGCGTTTCCTCAACGCCCCGGCCAACCCGACCCGCCAGCGACGCCGCTCCGGCTGCCACCGTCCCCATCACGAATTGACGACGTGAGATCGCATGCATGATCGTTTTCCCTATTCTCAACCAGGTACCTCTCCGATTTATAAAACCGCCATGGCCGTCAGTGTAGCAGATCGCTATGGAAACAAGGACCAGTACATTCGCTTGCTGGTGCTCGTAGGACGCCCAAGAGAACCAAGTTATGTGAAACTTGTGCGCCGGAACCTCGTCAAGTACGTACCAAGCCGGGATGGACATTCGCGGTTGGGGCCGTTATTGTCATTCCTGCTGAATCCGAAAACCTTTACTAAACAGGTCTAAAGTAGTAGACTTTCCCAGAGTGCCTGGATTCGTTGGTCGCCAACGGATGGCTGACTCTTGACGCCATGGGACTTGCCCAATGACCTTTCTGATTTCCTTATTTTCGCCCGAAAACTCCCGCATAAGCGCCACTGGATCGTGGCAGGTTTCTGCGGAAAACGCGGACCAGGCGTTGGGCATGGCCCGATTCTATGCGGATTCCCGATACTGGCCCCCAGGCTCAACGTGGCTTTGCGTCCCACTTGACGATGCGCCCTCCCAATGGGAGGCGGGACCGTGGAATCCATCTTGATGCCGGTGTTTCGGCCCTTGAGCCAGAACTCCACTCGACTGCGGCAATATCCCTCCGCGTAGAGACTATCGCGACCTGCCCACACGTGCTATTCTGAAGCACCTTACCCGCCGTGGCCAGCGTCTGTCGTCTGCTTGGTCTATGTGCCCCCGTCGGCAACGCCTGCCACATACAGTATTTATGCCCCTTTTTGTTTGTGTGTAGGTATGCCATGACCGAGCATGCACTTGGCGTTAATCCGCTGCTGGATCCAAGTATCGAGTACGGCGACAGCCTCATCGAGTCGATGCTGGATGGATTCTCTGTTTTGGATGCTCATGGCGTTCACGTCAAGGTGAACGAGGCACTGTGCCAAATGACCGGCTTTAAGAAGGAAGACCTAATTGGCATTGGGCCACCGCATCCCTACTGGCCATCGGAGGAACTGGATTCCATCCAACGAGCATTCGACCAGACAAAGCTGGGGGACCATCGCCACTACGAACTGCTCTTCACTCGGAAGAACGGAGAGCGATTTCCTGTGATCGTCGCGCCCTCCGCGATACGAAACAAGGATGGCATCACCGTCACGTACTTGGCGACGGTGAAAGACATCACCGCGCGTAAGCAGGCCGAAACGGAACTTCAGCAGGGCAAGGAACTGTTGGAGCAACGCGTCCGGGCACGGACTGCGGAACTTGAGCGGAGCGAAGCGAAGTACCGGGCGCTCGTCGAGTCCTGCCCGGACGCGGTGGCCGTGATTGATCTCCAGGGGCGGATCATCTTTGCCTCGCCACGAGTCGCCGAGCAGCAGGGCACGCTCCATCCCGACGAACTCGTTGGTCGCCAGGCGGTCGATTTCCTGGTCGAGGAGGATCGGGAGAGATTCAACGCGAATATCCGTTGCCTGATGCGGGAGGGAATCCGGCGAAACGACCAGTACCGCGTGATGCGGGAGAACGGGACCCTGTTCGATGTCGAGATCTCATCCGCCGTCATCCGGGATGCTGCCGGAACTCCGGAGGCGTTGATGGGCGTTTACCGGGACGTCACCGACCGCAAGCGGGTCGAAGAAAAGTTACGGGTCAAAGATGCCGAGGTGTTGGCGGCGGCGGAAATCCAAGCGCGTCTGCTGCCGCAGGAATCGCCCCAAGTGCCGGGATTCGACATCGCCGGCCGCTGCTATCCCGCCGAGGCCGCGGCAGGCGATCATTTCGACTATCTCTGGCGGCCCGACGGATCGCTGCTGATCGTGATGGGAGATGTCAGCGGCCACGGTCTTGGCCCAGCCATCGTTGCCGCAGACTTCTGCGCCCGGTTGCGGACGCTGGCGGAGATCCCATGCGAGTTGCCAAAGATGGCCGAGAAGGTGAATTCGGCTTTGTACCGGGAGACGGATGGCGAGATCTTTGTGACAACTTTTCTGGGACGATTGGATCCGCAGGCCAGGAGTTTGACGTTCCTCAACGCAGGACATCCTCCGGCTATTATTCTGAACTCGGCGGGCGAGATCAAATCGCGCCTGTCCGCGGGCAGTTGTCCCTTGGCGATTGCGCCGGAAACCCCATTCATTGCCGAGGATGCGGGCGAACTCACGGATGGCGATCTGATCCTGTTCTATACCGACGGGCTTGTCGAGGTCCATCGCCGCGGTCAACCGTTATTCGGCACCGATCGAGCCCTCCAGGTTGTGCGGGCACACCAGACGCGGACGGCGGCACAGATCATCGAAGCGCTCCATGATGCCACCAGCCAATATGCCGGGACGGAAAAGCCCAAAGACGATATCACGGTGGTCGTTGTCAAAGTCCTCGGACATGCGTCCGGTTTGCCTCCGGTGGCGGAACAACCCGCCGCGGCCGAAGCGGCTCCGCCGGTTCCGGAAACCACCGGCGGGAAGCGGGATCTGATCGGCACGGCTTCGTTCCACGCCGATCATTACGACGGCATCGCCGTCATTCGCTTTGTGGATACGAAATACTTCAACATCGACGACTATGCCCAACTCCAGAAAGATCTGGTAGACTTTGTCGAGTGTCAGCAGCCCCGCAAGTTGCTCGTGGATCTCGGCCGCATCGAGTACTGTTCGACGGCTTTGATCAGCGGTTTGCTGATGGCCCAGCGGCGGGTCACGGCAGCCGCGGGTACGATGAAGCTGTTCGGCTTGCGTGAAGTGGTTTTGGAAACGCTGCAACACCTCAAACTGGTCGACACCATGTTATCGGTCTACGCCGACGAAACGGGCGCCAGGGACGCCGTCTGAGCCCTTTCCTTTCACGCCCCCACGTCGGCTTGCGTCCAACGTCCGTCCACCAGACGCCACATTGCGCCGTTGGGGTTCTTGTCCTGCAAGCTCGGCGGCAGCCGGTGCGGACGGACGTTGTCGTAACAGTGCAACGCGGCGAACCGCCGCAACGACGCGGGAATGCCGACGGCCGTAAACCCGGGATGGCCGGTCGCCGGATAGGGCCCGCCGTGGTTCATGGCTGGACTGACGGCCACCCCGGTGGGCATCTTGTCGTTCAACAGCCGACCCACCCGCTGCCGAAGACGGGGCGCAATCTGATCGTAAGCGGCATCGTCCGACCCGCCGGTGTCCGTGTACAGGCAGCCCGTCAAGTTGCCTTCCAGATGTTCGATGGTTTGGCACAACTGGGCAACGTCGGCGGCGATGACCAGCAGCGAGCAGTTGCCAAAGGCTTCGGTCTGCAACGCTTCGGCATGGTCCAGGAACTGCTGGCCGGTGACCGACAGCAGCGTGTTGGCGTGGCTGTAGCCTTGTCCGCCGCCGGGTGTGCCGCCGGCCAAGACCTGCGTGCCGGCCTCGCAGAGCGTCTTGACCCCGGCCCGCAACGACGTCTCGACACTGCCGGACAACAGGGTGCCGACCGGAGCGGCTTGGAAACGTTCGGCAATCTGACGGACAAAGGCGTCGGTGGCGTCGCCCTTGACCAGCAGCACCAGCCCCGGATTCGTGCAGAACTGGCCCGTGCCCATCAGGCAACTGGCCGTGAATTCCTCGGCCAACTGCGGACCGCGTTCGCTCAACGCGCCGGGCAGAACGACGACCGGATTGACGCTCGACAATTCCAAATAGATAGGTTTGCCAGCCGCGTCGGCGGCTGCTTTCAGCTTCAAACCCGCCGAGCGGGCGCCCGTATATCCAGTGGCTCCTGTCCGTGGATCCGCCACCGCCCGCTCGCCGTCCGCATGGCCGGTGCGATAAATCAATTGGATAGTGCCAGGCGGCAACCCCGTCGCCTGCCGCGCCGCTTCCGCCTCTTCGGCGCAAATCCGCGTCGTCCCCGGATGCGAGGAATTGGCCTTGGCGATCACCGGATTGCCGGCCGCAATGGCCGCGGCGAAATCGCCGCCGGAGATGCTGCCGAAGGCCAGCGGGAAATTGTTCGGCCCAAAGACCCACACGGGTCCGATCGGCGCCAGGAACGAACGGATGTTGGCCCGCGTGTCGATCGTGGGCAGACTCCAAGCCCCTTCGCGGGCCGCCGCCGCCGCTTGCCGCAGTTGATTCGTCGTCCGCGGCAGTTCTGCACCGGCCAGCCGCGGTGAGCGGGGCAGGGCCGTTTCGAAATGGGCCATGTCCACCAGATCGTTCTGCCGGGCCTCGAGTCGTGTGGCGTACGTTTCCAGAAACTCGGCCAGTTGCCCGCCAGACAGGGTGCGCAGGACGGCAAAGGCTCGGTTGGCCGCCGCCAGTGCCTCGTCGCAGTCTTGCCAAACGCTGACGGGATATTCGTCCGGCAGCGGCTCGCGGGTGGCGGGATTCTCGGCGCGAAACGTGCCAGCCGCGTGGGCCTGCTGCCAGCGGCCGTCGATCAGGATCGGTTGTGCGGTCATGGGTTTTTCCTGTGTCGTTTACCCTTGCACGATCGGGTTGGATAACGTGCCGATGCCGTCGATGGAAATGGCCACCCAGTCGCCCGGCTGCAGCGTGAAATCGCGTTCCGGGACGATTCCGGTCCCCGTCAGCAGAAACGCGCCCTGGGGAAACGAGTTGTCGCGTCCCAGCCACCGAATCAAATCGTCAAACGTGCGGGCCATTTTCGAGACGCTCGTCGTGCCGGCAAACGCCACCTCGCCGCCCCGGCGGATCACCAAACGGATGTGAATCTCGTCCAGCGGCGGCATCCCGCCGGCCAGCGTGATGCATGGTCCCAGTCCGCAGCAAGCGTTGTAAACCTTGGCCTGCGGCAGATACAGGGGATTCTCGCCTTCGATGTCCCGCGAACTCATGTCGTTGCCGACCGTGAAGCCGACCAGCGTCAGACGCGAATTCAAGACCAGCGTGACTTCCGGCTCGGGCACGTTCCAAGCCGAATCGCTGCGGATCCGCAGCGGCTCGCCCGGCCCGGTGACGCGATGCGGCGTGGCCTTGAAGAACAACTCCGGCCGTGGGGACGAGTAGACGTGATCGTAACACGACGCGGCCGCCTCCGACTCCTCCATCCGCGCCGCCTGGCTGCGCCGGTACGTCACGCCCGCCGCCCAGACCTCCTGCCGGTCGATCGGAGCCAGCAAGCCGACATCCGCTGCCGCCCGCTCGCGGCTCGGATCCAGCAGCCCGCGGGCCGCCTGCTCGGGCTCGTCCGCCTCCAGGATATCGGCCAACGTCCGAAAGGAACTGTTTGACAGATCCAGCGGCACAACGCGATCGCCGTCCAACTGGCCGACACACGGCTCGCCCGCATGCGATAGGTATTTGATCAGCTTCATGCTCGTGGATTACCTCAGCCAAAAATGGTCGCCAACTAGAGCCTTGATATTCGCCCCGATTATCCACGATGTAGGACGGATTGCCAATCCGTCTGTGAATTCAAGACGGATTGGCAATCCATCCTACAAGAACGCCGTCCGTTAGCGGGCCAAAGGAATCCAGACCTCCATCCAGGAGAGCCCGCGATTCGCCCAGGCGAAATAGGGGATCAGCGTGAGGTCCGCGGTGCCGCTGGCCGGCGGCTTGAGATCGCGTGGCCTCACTGGCCGGTATAACCGGTCGTTCCACTCGCCCGGCATTGGAGGCGAAGCAGCTGCGTTGTCCTGAACGAACCGCATGCGGCCGGCGTGGGTCAAAGCCTGCCCCGTGAGCACCGTCACGCCGCCCAGAAAATCCTTATCGAAGCGGGGTGTCAATTGGATGTTCTCCGGCAGGAAGACGCCCTTGCTCCAGACCTGTTCGCCGCCTTGATCCTTGGGTACTTCCAGGCAGTAGACGACCGGGCCGCGTTGGACGGCAACCCGGTTGCGGCAATCTTCGACCCGCGGGTCCGCTTCCATCAGCCGCACGTCTAGCGGCAAGTCAAGCTCCAAGCGGTCGCCCGCCGCCCACTGCCGGCGGACCGAGGCATAAGTCCCAGGCTTGACCTCACCCGTCCACGGCTGGCCGTTGACGCGCAGCCAGGCGGACTGGGCCCACGCGGGGATCCGCAGTTGGAGCGTCAGATCCTTGACCGGCGCTTCGTTGACCGTTACCAGCACCTGGCCTTGCCACGGGTAATCGGTTGCTTGCGTCAGTTGCACGGCCGCGCCGCCGGGCAGGCGCGTCTGCAGCCGGTTGCCGCCGTACAGATGGATCCAGACCGTATCGTCCGAGACGCTGTAAGCCCAGCGGCCCAAACCGGCGATCGTCCGAGCGACCTGAGGTGGGCAGCAGTAGCACGAGTGAACGGACCAGCGCGTGCCCGTGTGGTGCTTGGTCGGGCCGTCCATCTCGCCCGCCCAGGCGAGCGGGTTCGCGTAACAAAACCGTTGACCGTCGGCGCTCACGGCCGAGAGCAGGCTGTTGTACAGCACGGTTTCGATGATGTCGGCATGGCGGCTGTCGCCGGTCAGTTCCAGCATCCGCAGGTTCCACATCGCATTGCCGGCGTTGGCGCACGTTTCATTGTAGGCGGTGCGGTTGGGCAGTTGATAGTCGGCTCCAAACGCCTCGTGGACATCGTCGCCGCGGGCCGATTTGCCGTTGGGGATCGCACAGGCTCCCCCGGTGATGTACGTCCGCCGCAGCGCGGCACTGGTCCAGATCCGCTGCAAGGCATCCCACAGCGCCCGTTCGCCGGTTTCGGCGTACAGGTCCGTTGCGCCGCAGTACAGATAAGTCGCGAAAACGGCATGACCGACGGCTTCGGTTTCCTGACGGAAGGGCACGTGGTCCTGCGTCAGGTCCGAGCCGCCCGGGGTTGCCCCGCGTGCGTCCACGATCACGCGGGCCGTATCGAGGTAGGTCCGTTGCCCGGTTGCGCGGTACAGGTCCACCAGCCCCATGATGACCGGCAAGTTGCCGCTGGTGACGGCCAGCTCCGGCGCGCCCGGCCGCAAGACGCGGTGCAAATGATCGCCCGTCTTCCGGGCGAGGCAGAGGAAGTTTTCCTTGCCGGTGGCCCGATGATGCGTGCAAGCGGCGGTCAGCAGGTGGCCCATGTTGTACATTTCGTGATAAGTTCCGCCGTAACGCTTGGGCGGCGGCAACGCATAACGCGGCCGCTGCCGCAGGCTCATGTTGGTGGACAGGTAGCCGTCCGGCGATTGGGCAGCAGCGATGATTCCGATCCACTCGTCCAACTTGCGGTCGAGTTCCGGGTCTTGCGTGACGGCATGGAACAACGCCATCGCTTCCAGCCACTTGTAGCAATCGCCGTCGTTCCAGTCGGTGCCGCGGTACTCGCCCCGGGCGATACCGGCGGCGACCTTCAAGTTGACCAACTGCTCGGAATTGGCGGGATCCAACAGCGCCCGTTCGACGCTGGGCAACATCTCGCGGCGGCACAACTTCCAGCGCTCGGCCCAAAAGCCGTCCGTCCAACGTACGTCGGTCAATCCCACGCTCTGCATCAGGGCACGCGAACTTGGATTTGCGCCAGCCGCCGTTTCACCGCTCTCGACGAAACGGAGGCTGGAGAACGTGGTGGCCAACAACGTTGAAATGAGACAGGCGATTCGCAGCATGACGACGGACTCCTTGTTGGACCACTAGCCTGGATTCCCACGGGCCGGAGTGGACCTAAGATGTGCCACCCTTGTGG
>CAZXYZ010000018.1:0-67805 GCA_964645045.1 uncultured Pirellulaceae bacterium
CGGGGCCGACAAAAGGGGACATTCTACTTTTCGCGGTGGTATCGTCCCCACCGCGATGTCCAAAGTGAGACGGCCAAGCCGCTACGTGCTGGTTTTCGCGTCCACTCGCTCCAGCATGCGGATGATTTTGTCGACGGCATCCACGTCGGGGGTGGATTTTTCTTTTTCCAGGCGCCTGAGCGTTTCGGTCCGGATCCCCGCGCGGCGGGCCAAATCAGTTTGCGTCAGGTGCTCCTGATAGTCGCGGGAGTCTGTGGAAGTGTGGCCAAGGCCCACACGGGCTTCTCTCGTGGCGGTTGTCTCGTTTCCGTGGCGGTTGGTCTGATTGGCGCGCTGCCGAGAACCTGGGTGAGACGTAGCCTCGGCCTGCCGGAACTCCTGGCGATCCGCCTGGGCGGCGAGACGTTTCCGATCCTGTGGTCGATTATCGGCGGTGCCTTGCTCGTCGCCGTGTTGGGCCTATTGACAGCGAGACCTCCTCATGCTCATGAAAGTCTGAGCGAGGCAGAATCCCCGACGACGTCGGCCAGGTTCTGGAGCTGGTCAGTGGATGAAGTAGTTCTGGTACCCCACGCACTCAAAGAGATCCAACGGATGCTCCCGCCGGGCGATGCCGTGGCCGGTGTCCCAGAAGGACTTGTTCTTGGCCCGCTCGCGGTTGCGCTGCTGCTGGGCCTTGTACAAGACGTCCGTTTCGCGCCAGACGTCCGGGTCCGTGCGGAGATCGAGGACGTTGATCGGGCGGCCGTCTTGCCGAGTGAAGATCCAGCCTTCCGTCTGATCCACGAGCACCCATTTGCCGTCCACGTAGACCTCGGTCACGACGTGAGCGATTTTGCTGTCGCGCGATTGAGCGAAGACCAGCCGCGAGGGCAGTCCGGCGATCTGGGTCAAGGCGGCTAGCACCCGCGCCTGCTCGTTGCACCAGCCGTGGCCCGACTGGAGCAGGTCTTCTTCCGTCATGCCGCGGTCCGGTGCGCCGTTGTAGCCCAGCAGGATGTAGTGCGGCATCCGTTGGACGACCACGTCGAGGCATGCGCGAAGCGTGTCCATCGCCGGCGCGTCCGCCTTCGTCTGCTCCTGGACGATCTTCTCCAGAACCGGCCGCGAGCCGCGCTGATAGAAAACCCTGGGGTAAGTGAAGGACCGGTAGAACCAAGCCAGGTCGAGCCCGTCGGAGTCCGCATAGTTGAGGGCCTGCTCCAGATCGACGCCCGCGACCGGCGGCACGAAACGCTGCCGGATGTCCCGGGCTTGCGTTGGGCCGGCCGGGGCCGGCTTGTCACGCGCAGGGGCCTCTGGCAACGCAGCGGGCTCGGCGGCCGCGGTCGGATGACTCGGCCCGAAATGCAGGAGCAGGCCACAGACCAGTTGTGCGGCGACAGCGAGACGTGCGGACATGCGCAAGTTCCTTTTCGGTTGGGCTGCTGATCGAACGGATTATTTCTCTCTTGGCACATACAGGAACGGCCGGCGGAACATGCCGCCAAAATGGTGCTCGCAGTTGGCCCGCAGGGCCAGCGTGTTCTTGCCCGCCTGGAGCTTGCCCGACAGATCCACATCCCACTCGAAGGCGTAGTCGTTCAGCCACCAGATGTTGCCTTGGGGGCGGAAAGCGACGTCCATGCCGTTGACGTACAGCCGGCACTCGTTGAACAGCCCGGGGAACAGCACATGGACCTTGCCTGCCGGGGATAGAACTCCTTGAGCAGCGTCTCGACGTCCTCGTTGGGGTTCCACAGCAGGCGTCCGCGGAAGAACAGGTTGAGAAAAGTCGTGCCGGTGGCGTTGCGGCTCGCGGTGTTGACGCCCAGGATGCCGGCTTTGGCATAGTGGGCAAAGTCCTGTTTCAACCCCTGGTGGCTGGGATTGGGAATGTCACGCCAGACCAGCATGCTCTGGTCGTAATCGTAGATCGCCAGGCGGCCATCCATGATCCCGGCCCACTGGTACACCATGTCACGGTACTCCTGGCGGGGTGGCGAATCCTCGTCGTCCATGCCGTGGATCGGATCAATATCGATCGGGGCCAATTCGCAGAACAACGATTGCTCGGCCTTCATTTCCCGCACCGGCGGGATGGTCATGTTGGCATAGGCCAGGAAGCCCAGTTTGCCACAGCTGTTGGGTTGCTGTTTCTGAAGGATGCGGGCGATGTTGTTGTACAGTTCCAGCATGGGGTCGGTGACCGACCAGCGCATCATGTACTTGTCCCACTGCAGCTTCATCAGTTCCACATCCTGCGGATACTGCGAATCGTAGTTGCCATCCTCCATGCCAATGGAGATGCCCTCGCCTTGCGAAAAGGGGGCCGCGATGTGCGCAGCGGTTTCCGGCGCGGTGATGGAAAAGTTGAACATGCCCTTGGAGCCCGACGCGTCGCCCGTGTACTGGCCCAGCGCGTGGCCCGTTCCCGGAAAACCGCGGCGGCCGGAGGCCATCATGTTCCGCCGCTGGAACTCGACCTGGCCGGTGTTGTCGCCATTCCAGGAAATCCAATAGCTGCGAATCTCGAACGGTGAACCGTAGAAATGATCGAGCGTGCCGACCGCCAGCGTCTGGACCTCGGGGATGCACTCGCCAAATTCAGTCGGCATGTACCAGCGGCACCCCCAGCGCGCGAGCAGTTCCGCGGCGGCGAAGTAGTGCGCCTCGTCGTTGTTTCCCGCCACGTAGATACGGTTACCCTCGCGCACCAGTCCGATCGCATCGGCCACCAGGAGCGGTTTCGGCTTGGCCGCGGCGTGAATGCGCCTCGCCAAGTCGGGCTTGGCCTTGACCGCCTCCTCGCCCACGAGAATGATTGGAGCCTGGCCCTGCAAGGCCGCGTCGATCTCGCCGCGGGTGGCCGCCAGTCGCGGTTTCGCGCCAGTCATCATTTCGATGTACTTGACCAGGTCCGTGGCGGCCAGCCATTCGTTGTTCCGTTTGCCGCTTGCCTCCAACCCGCGCGCCGCGCCGCCGTCCTTCCCTTTGGACTCCGGCAGCCCCGCCTCCGGCGACACGATCACCACGGCCTCGGTCTTGCCATGCGCCGCCACGACCAACTCCGGCTCGGCCGCAGCGGCCACCGCCGCCAGCCCTGCCGTCACGACGCCCACCACCACGACCCGGATCATCTTGCCTGCCATCTTCATCCGCACGACTCCCCTCCAGAGGCTAGGGTTCCGTTGCACCCCGCTGAACGTCTGTTTTCCTAGACTATCTGCAGGCGTGTGCGCCGTTGGAGTTCACGCTTTAGCGTGCAGGCGGGGGGAGCCCGCCGAAAACAACACGCTGAAGCGTGAACTCCAACGAGGTTAACGCCATCTTCGAGCACTATTGTTGTGCGTCCTTCGCCACCACCTCGGACGGCAGCAGCAATTCGCCGCCGGTGCGGGCGAGGTACGGGGGAATCGTCATCAGCTGCCGGGTGCCCTGGCTGTTCTCGAACTTCCACAGCTTGCCGTCCTGGCCCGCAGGCACGGGAACGTGGAACCAGCCGTCTTCCGCATTGCCGAAATCGAAGACCACGTTGCCGGCGCCGTCCTTGAGTACCCCCGAAAGGCGCGGCGCCCACGGCGCGATGCGTGCCGCCCAGCCGCCCACGACTTTCGTGCCTTGGGGGACATAGCAGTACAGCGTCCAGCCGCCGCGGAAGTGGCTGCCGACATGCGGCATGTCGAACGCGGAGGGCAGTGTGACAGGCACATCCTCTGGCCAAACGATGCGGGTATAGTCGCCGCCATCCGTCACGTCGATCTGATGCAGGCCCTCATGCGTGGTCTTCAGTTTCACGTCGTAGGTCTTGCCGTCCGGACGCGCGAGGTCGCTGCTGTCCACCGGTTTGCCCGTCACTTCCTGCGGACAGCGGAGGGTGATCTTGTGAGGTCGCAGGTTCCAGACGCGCTGGACCGTCACTTGCAGGGTGAATTCCGCGGGGGCCTGGGGTATCCAGACCAGGTAACGATGATTGTCCTGCGGCACGGATGGGAAATTGCCTGCCGGCACGACGGGCAGCTTCAGCGGCGTGGACGGAACCAATTGGTCGCTGAACGCGATCGGCGTGAAGCCCATCTCGACCGGGCGGTTGTGGGTGATGCCGTCCTGGAGCATCGTCTGGATTTCCTGTTCCGAGAAGGCCGCATCGCTCTTCAGCGGATGCTTGGGGTCCAGCGCGGCGCCCTGCCCAATGGTGACGGACCACAGGCCGTAGACATGGACCAGCATGTTCTTGCGCTGCCGCCAGGCGAACGCGAGCATCTCGTCGCGCTGGCCTTTGCCGTTGGCCTGGGCGTTGTACAGTTCCGCGTAACGCGTGTACAAAACCAGTTGCCCGACGCGTTCCAGCACGTCCGGGCGGCCGGCCGCGGCGGTCCGGGCGGCCGCCAGGGCACGGTACAGGCGGCCCAGCAAGTCGCTCATCGGACGCGGCGTGCCGTCGAAGTTCAGCAGGTGATAGTAGTCGCGCATTGCCTCCTGGGCCGGCCCGAACGCCCGGGTCAGGAAGTCTTCGGTGAGTTCCTGAACCTGGTCCGCTTCCGCCATGTCCCACATCACGCGGGCGCCGATGTAGTAGCCCAGGCCGCACGGCCCCCAGCAGTCGCCGGATTCGCAATCGTAGAAGCGCGCGCCCTTGTTGTGGAAATAGCGAATGCTGTCGGCGACGTTGTGCGGCCGCGCCGCCTTGGCGCGGCCCGGCAAGTTCCAGTCCCAATCCACCACGCTGTAGTAGTCGTAGATGCCGATGGTGGCGCCTTTCGCTTTCCAGCCGTCGATAATCTGCTCCTGGGTGAACCCGCCTGTGATGAAGGCGGTGGTGGAACTGATGATCACGTGGGGATCGACCGCGATGGCAGGCGGAGGGCAGTGCCGGTTATAGGCATACATGCCCACGTATTTGTCCCCCAGCCCGAGTTGGTTGATCGCCCGGGCCACGTCGTTGGCCAGCGTGAGCGCGCGATCGCTGATGCTGCCCATCCTGGCGCAGGCCTCGCACTGGCACCAGTTGTCGCCGTCGCTGGGGTCCATGGAGAGCGAATCGACTTCGGGCCGGGCCTTCACCGAACGCACCGCCCAATCCACCACCAAGTGGCGCAAGCCGGGATTCGAGATACAGAGCTTGGCGTCTCCGCCCGTTCGGCGCCGGCCGTCCACCAGACTGTAATACTCCGGGTGCTTGTCGAACTCCGCCTTGTTGGCGCCAAGGATGCCTTCGTAGGCGTGCCCGCTGTTCAGCCGAAACCCCTGCGCGTGCCGGTTCTTGGCGCACCAATCGGCGTAAGGCTGGGCGTTGTAGTCCAGCGTCCCCCAATTATACCAGATGCGTCGGCTGTAGAAATCCGGGCTCTCGCTGGCGTCCACCTGGATGGCCAGCGGGTCCTGGACGGGAATCACCTCCCAGGCCGGGCCGGGAAAAAACTGCCGATACCCAAGGCGGTACAGCAGATCCCACACGGCATGCTGGACGGCCAGATCGCTGGCGCCCAACAGCCACACGCCGCCGGCGGCGGAGCGCAGCAGGTAATCTTCACGGCCTCGCGAGCCGCCGGGGAAGGCGGTTCGGAAGGGCAAGCGGGCGAAATCCCCAGGGATGCCCACCACTACGCCGGCCGCGCCATCGCCGACGGCGACGGTGAAAGCCGCGCCGCTGATTCGCCCCAGGTAGTCGGCCAGCGTCTGGGCTGCCGCCTTCGTCCCCTCGGACGCCTTCTCGCCGACCACGATCGGCAGGCGAGCCTGCTTGTCGGCGGCCAGCGTGACCTCAACCGCAACGGCGGAGGCGGGAGCCGCAACGAAGAAGTGAGGCTGGTTCCCAGGCGTTAGCACCGTTCGAGAAACAACGGTCTGATTTTCCCGTGGCGTAAGCTTCCAGCTTGCGGTAGAGGGTAGCGCCGCAAGCTGGAAGCTTATGCCACTTTTTTCTCGAACGGCGCTTACCGGGTCGGCGGCATGGAGGGTGCCGAGCGCGGCCCCCAGCAGGGCAGCGACGAGTGTCGGGATGGGTTTCATATTCCGCCTTTCATCCAGGGACCGATCACGGGAAATTCTGGCAGCTGCCCACGGCGCTGGCGCGCACGTTGCCGTCGCGGTCGAGGAACGGCTGCGGATCCGCGACTCGGCCGAGCGGACGCACGCCGGGGCCGGCCTCCCGGGTGCCCAGGTCGGCATGCATTGCGTCGGCCAGTGCCTGCAAACGCTGCACCACGTCGGGATGCGCCTCGGCCACGTTTTTCGCTTCGCCGATGTCGGACTCGAGGTTGTACAGCTGCAGGCCGACGGCCGGGGCGATGGGGTTCGCCCGGGCCGCGGCTTTGTTCTTCGCCTTGCCTGCCGCGTCGGCAGCAGGCGTAGCGAAGTGCAATTTCCACGGGCCGCTACGGACGGCCTGCAGATGGAAGCCGCGGAAGAAATGGAAGTCGGCATGCCCCTTGGCGCCCGGTTCACCAAACAGCACGGGCGAGATGTCAACGCCGTCGAGCTTGCGGTCCGTGGGGGTCTGGCCGCCGCCCAGTTTCGCGAACGTCGGCAGGATATCGAACATGCCGCTGATTTCATCCGTGCTCGTGCCGGCCGGAATCCGGTCTGGCCACCAGGCGATGGTCGGCACGCGCATGCCACCTTCCCAGGTGCTGCCCTTGTAGCCGCGCAACGGCGCGTTCACCGCTCGCGGTGTGCCGCCGTTGTCGGAGGTGAAGATCACGAGCGTGTTCCGATCGAGTTTGAGATCGCGCAACGTATCCAGGACTTGGCCGACGCTCCAGTCCACCTCCTCGACCCAATCGGTGTACAGGCCCTGGCCGGATTTGCCGGCCCACGCCTTGCCGGGATACAGCGGGAAATGCACGGCGCTGTGCGGCAGGTAGAGGAAGAAGGGCCGGTCCTGATTCGCCTGGATGAACTTCACCGCCGCGGTCGTGTAGGTCTCGACGATCGCCTGTTGCTCGTCCTGCTTCACGCGCGCGATGACCTTGTCGTTTTCCACCAGCGGCAACGGCGGCTGGCTCATGCCCTTCAGGCCGGTCTCGTCTTCACCCGGCGCGGCCTTTGTCGCCGCGGCGGACGCGGCGGGCTTGGCTTTCGGCAGCGGCGCACCCAGGTCGCTCTTGGATCCCTCGGCGGCGGTGCCCATGTCGTTCGAGTAAGGAATGCCGAGGTAGTAATCGAAGCCCTGCGCCGTCGGCAGAAACTCCGGCTGATCGCCCAGGTGCCATTTGCCGATGCAGGCCGTGCGGTAACCGGCATCCTTCAACACCTCCGCGACGGTGCGTTCCTGCGGATTTAGGCCCACCGCGCCGGCGGGGAACAGCACGCCGGGGATCGGCAGCACGCGTTTGGGATAGCAGCCCGTCAGCAACGCCGAGCGGGACGGCGAGCACACCGGCGCGGCGTAGAAGCACGTCAGTTTGCGTCCCTCCCTTGCCATGCGGTCCAGGTGCGGCGTGCGGTTGAGCGTCGAGCCAAACGGCCCGATGTCCGCATAGCCGAGGTCGTCGATGTTGATAAAGATCAAGTTGGGTTTGTCGGCGGACCCGGGCGCATCCGCAGCGTGCAGTGCCGCCAGGGGGGCGACCAGGAGCATGGTGACCAGTGTGAGTCTCATCGTGAGGCGTCCTTTTGTCGAAGGGATGGTGAGCCCGTCGTTCCTGGTTTAAACGCAAACGAGGCTGAAAGCAAGTAGCAACGGTGGCCGAAATAAGTTCCCGATGTCCGAGACTCCCCGCCGAGCAAGCGGGCTGTTGATTTAGTCGTGACGTAAGCTTCCAGCTTGCGAAATGGGCAACGGAAGCAAGATGGCAAATTGAACATAGGCAGCGTCGGCAAGCTGGAAGCTTACCCCACATGCCACCACCGATTAAAGCAACAGCCCGCAAGGCGGTTGGGGCCGGCAGGCCGAGGCGACTGGCTTGGGGGGATTGACGCATCGAATCCGGAAAAATTGCTTTACCAGGGTGCAGCAGATTGATAAGCTGGAGACGTGGTAAGATCAGCGGAAAGTTCCTCCGTTCTTTAGCGGGGCGTTTCCTGGTCGGGGGGGCTCAGCGTGCTGGACGAGCAGGCGTTTCGCGAATTGCTGGGGCGGGTGAGGAGCGGCGACGCGACGGCGGCGGCCGAGTTGGTCGAATTGTGCGAATCGAGCATCCGCCGCGTGGTGCGGCTGCGGCTCCGCAACGGCTCGCCACTCCGCCGCGCGCTCGATTCGGCCGACATCTGCCAGTCGGTGCTGGGGAGTTTCTTTATCCGGTCGGCGCTGGGCCAGTACGATCTCGCCAAGCCCGAAGACTTCCTCAAACTGCTGGCCGTCATGGCCCGCAACAAGCTCGCCGACGAGGCCCGCCGTCCGCAGATCGCCCGCCGCACGTTACCGTCCAGGGACACGGCCTCGAACGCGTCCAGCGTCTGGGTCGATACGCAGCCCGACGCCGGCCGCTGCGTGGCCGCGCGGGACCTGCTCGACGAGGTGCGGCGGCGGCTGACGGCCGAAGAGCGTTACCTGGTCGAACAGCGCGTGGCGGGCCGGCGCTGGGCCGAGCTGGCCGACGAACTGGGCGGCACGCCCGAAGCCTTGCGGAAGAAGCACGCCCGGGCGATCGACCGCGTCGCCCAGGAACTGCATCTTGACGAGGTGGACCTTGCCTGAGCTGCTTGACGATCTGCTGGACGACCAGAGCGACCGCTGGAGCAACGGCTCGCCGCGGCTGGTCGAGGGCTATCTTGCCGAATCGGCGCGGCTGAGCGGCGACACCGAGCAAGTGCTGGACCTGATCTATCATGAGGTCTTGCTGCGGCAGCGGGCCGGCGAATCGCCTGAACTGGCCGAATACGTGCGGCGGTTCCCGAAATTGCACCCGCAGCTGCGGGTGCATTTCGCCGTGCATGAGGTCCTGGAGTCCAGCGGCGGATGGGCCGGCGACGGACAAACGGAGCCGCAATCCGGCAGCCCGTCGCCCGCAGGCCCGCCAGCGTTGCCGAGCCGCGTGGGCCGGTTCGAGCTGCTGCGGTTCCACGCCCGCGGCGGGCTGGGCGAAGTGTTCGTGGCCCGCGACGGCGAGCTGCCGCGCGAGGTGGCCTTCAAACGGCTGCAGCCGCGGCACGCCCAAGACGCCGACAGCCGCGCGCGGTTTGTCCGCGAAGCCGAGATCACCAGCCGGCTGGACCATCCGAGCATCGTGCCCGTGTATGGTTTGCTGCACGACGACGCCGGACGGCCGGGTTACGCGATGCGGCTGATCCAGGGCGAGTCGATGAGCGTCGCGATCGGACGGCTGTACGGATCGGCGGCCGGACCTGCGGCGGCAGCGGAAAGGCAGGCGGACGAAGCGGGGGACGTGGCGGACCGCGGCGAGGTCCGCCCCGC
This sequence comes from uncultured Pirellulaceae bacterium, assembly GCA_964645045.1. GTDB lineage: Bacteria > Planctomycetota > Planctomycetia > Pirellulales > Pirellulaceae > Anammoximicrobium. Next base: position 9,338 of record CAZXYZ010000018.1, read on the forward strand.
GCTCTCGGCCGGCCAGCGCCGGTTGGCCCTGCATCGTCTGCTGGGCCGGTTCGCCGCCGCCTGCCATGCGGTGGCCTACGCCCACAGCCAAGGCGTTCTGCACCGCGATCTCAAGCCCGCAAACATCATGCTCGGGCCCTACGGCGAGACGCTGGTGATCGATTGGGGACTGGCCCGCGAAGTGTCGGCCGAGCGGGCCGTCGGCGAGCCGTTCGTCCCGCTGGACCTCGGCGTCTCGTGTGTCGAGACGCGGCCTGGGGAACTGCTCGGCACGCCGGCGTTCATGAGCCCCGAGCAGGCCGCCGGCGATTGGAAACGGGTCGGCCCGGCGAGCGACATCTACAGCCTCGGCGCGACGCTGTATGCGATCCTGACGGGCACCACTCCGTTCGCGGACACCGAACCGCGGAAGTTGCTCGCCAGCGTCCGGCAAGGCCAGTTCCCGCCTCCGCGGCAACGCCGCCCTGACGTGCCGGGGGCGCTGGAAGCCGTCTGTCTGCGGGCGCTGGCGCTGCGGCCCGAGGACCGCTACGCGACGGCCCAGGCGTTGGCCGACGACATCGACCGCTGGCTGGCCGACGAACCGGTGACGGCCCGCCGCCCGCCCTGGACGGAGCGGTTGGCCCGTTGGATCCGGCGCCGTCCGGCGTGGGTGCATGCCGGGTTCACGGCGCTGCTCGTGGCGACGATTGCCGCCGTCGTCCTGCAATTTGCCCACGATCGGGCAGGACAGGCCGAACAGGTCGCGAGGCAGCGGCAGTACTTGTCGGCCGTGGCGACGTTCCACGGAGCGCTGGGGGAGGCCAACTTCACCAATACCGTCTTCACAACGTTCCCCAACTCCACGCAGAAATTACGGCTGGACAACGGGACCGAACCGTTTCAAGCGCCCTTCAGCGACAGTGCCGGTTATCTCGCCGAAGAGGACTTGGGGCAGTTGGCGGGAATGGACCCGCGTGGTGAATGGACGCTCGCAATCCTGGACAGCGTCGCGGACGTTGCGGGAACACTCCAGGACTGGAGCCTGAAGCTGAATGGGACCGATCACCAGGCGAAGCAAGCCAGTGTCTATCAGCCCTCCACCTGGAATGAGTACCATGTGGATCTGGGCCGGGACGACAACAAAGAAGTCTCATTTGGAAACTACCAGCTGTCGACGATCAATGGGTTCAAGTTCGCGGATATCGATGGCGACGGCACTCGCCAATCGACCGAATTGGGACTCGGCGGGACCATGCTGTTCGTCGACATGAATGACAACGGTACGCGCGATCGCGGTGAGCCCCGCGCGACCACGCTCTTCGACGACGTGCAGACGGAATTCAACGAGGCGGGCTATTTTTCGATCGGTTCCGTGAAGCCGGGAACGTACATGGTCCGCGAAGAGTTATCGGCGCATTACCGGCAGACCGTCCCAGCTGATGATGGGATCAGCAATGTGACGCCGATCGAAGTCACGTTGCAGTCCGGTGCGACGATTGGGCACTCGGTGCGCGACCTCATGAAAACGCCGGAACCGGCTCCGGCGCCGGGACTGATCTTCGCGAATCAACCGCTCGGTGAAATCCACGGCCGGAAATGGGAAGACCGGAACCGCAACGGCCAATGGGATCCCGGCGAGCCGGGTCTGCCGGGCGTCGCCGTCTACGCCGACCTGAACCACAACGGCCAACTTGATGCCGGCGAACCGAGTGCGGTGACGATGGCGGACGATCCCGCCACGCTGCAAATCAACGAAGCCGGCCGGTATCAGTTGCCGAATCTGCCTGCGGGAGCCTACGAAATCCGCGAGCTCGGGCCAGCCGGGTACGTGCAGACCGCAGGCGGCAGCAAGGTCCTGTACCGCAACACGTTCGAGGGCCCTACGGTCGGTCCCGAATGGTCGGTAGGGAGTGTGCAGCGCACGCCGTACGGATCGCGGGGGGGCCTCGGTACGTTCGACAATGATACGGCGACACTGAACGTCGCGGGCGTGCCGGATAACGCCAACGTGACGGTATCGTTTGATCTGTACGTCTTGGGCTCGTGGAACGGCAATATCAGTGCCCTCGCAGGCAATCAAGACCGTTTTCAATTCCAGATTGATGGCGTGACGCAAGTCGATACCACGTTCAGCAACCTCGACGGATTCAGCCAATCATTCCCGGATGGTCTCGGCGGAAATCATCCGGCGCGGACGGGCGCGGACGAGGTGGATACGTTGGGCTTCGGAACGCCCGCGGATCGCGTGTTGGATTCCATTTATCACTTCGAGTTCACGCACGCCCACGGAACCGGCGATTTGGTGCTCGACTTTGCCGCGAGTGGGCTGCTGAACATCAGCGACGTGCTGTCGGCCCAATGGGGCCTCGACAACGTGGTCGTTACGACGCCGGCCGACTTCCATGAAATCGAAATCGGGCCGGGAGAAGTTGTCGGACATGTCGACTTTGGCAACCGCCGGATCGGCGGCGAAATCCATGGCGAAAAGTCCGAGGACGCCAACGGCAACGGCGTGCGCGATCCGGGCGAGCCCGGAGTCGCGGGCGTGCGGATCTACATCGATGCGAACGGAAACGGCGCCTGGGATCCCGACGAGACCCGTACGTTCACCGTGTCGGACGATCCCGAGACCAGGGATATTGACGAGACCGGCAGGTACTGGTTGGCCGGATTGCCGGCCGGCCAATACGTGGTGCGCGAAGTGGTGCCGGCCGGTTCGCAGCAGACGTTTGCCGGGTCGCGCGTGGTCTACCAGAGTGATTTCCAGAGCGGCGTCGCCGGCAGCGAATGGTCCGACGATGGTGTCAGCGTTGCGCCGGCCGGTGGCCGTCGCTTCCTCAGTCTGCTCGACAATCAGACCGTGACGCTTCAGCTGGGCGATCTGCCGGCGCACCAGCGGGTCTCGGTTTCCGCCGATTTGTACGTCGTCGGTTCCTGGGACGGGAACCACCCGTTCCAGGGCCGGGACCGTTGGCAGATGCGGGGCGACGGCCAACTCCTGGTCAATACGACGTTCAGCAGCATTCTGGACGATGGCACGCGACCGCCAACATGGCAAAACCCGGTGGAGCGGACTGACGTCGATAACGATGGCGTCACAGTTCCGTTGGATGTCCTGATTCTCGTCAATGTTCTCAACACGAGTGGCAGCGGACCGCTGGGCGTACCTGCGACGGACTCGATGTTTCTGGATGTCGACAACGACGGCGTCGTCTCCCCTCAGGACGCGCTCATCGTCATGAATTCGCTCAACCTCTTGGAGGCGGCCTCGGTGGGCGCCGGCAGCGACGGGCGCTATCCGCAGGACTACCCGGACAGTAATTTGGTCGCCGAACATCCGGCGCGGACCGGGGCCATCGAAAACAACACGCTGGGATACGGCGCCTACGACCTCCCGCCGGGCGATCCCCGACAGATTCCGATGGACTCGGGCTATGCGTTGCAGGAGACATTCCTCCACACCGGGAACTTGCTCCGCTTGGATTTCGAGGCTCTGGGGCTTGTCAACCAGGACCAAGTCGCGTTTGAGAAATGGGGGTTGGATAACGTTTTCGTCTCACTGTTTGTGGACGCGCACCAAGTTGACTTGGGCGCCGACCAGGTTGTGGAAGGCGTCGACTTTGGCAACCGGCGTTCGGCGGCGGACGGCGCAGCGGAGGATGATCAGGTCGCCAGCGCCAATCCGGCGGCGGCCAGCGGTGTGTTCGGCGGCCAAGCAACCAACACGCTGCCAGCCACGATCGTCGGCCATGATCTGGTCATCGCGGACGTGGAGGGAGCCGGCCAGGACAACGTGCTGAAGCTCAGCCGCAACGACGTGGCTTACCAGGGCGGCAGCGGCGGCGACGTGGTGTTCCTGGGCGAGGCGGGCAACGGGAACGAACTCGTGCTCTCGGTGGACGACCAAGGCCGGCTGCAGCACAACCTGGGCGGGCAGTTCGGCTTCGCCGCTGACATCGATTTGGAGGCCGCCGTAGCGGGCATCCAATCGCGGCAAGTCACGGAGATCCGGCACCTGTCGTATCGCGACTTGGATGCCGCGGCGGATGATGCGGTCACGATCGGCGCGGGCTTGCTCGACCTGGGCGGCGGCAGCCTGACGATCAGCGCCGGGACGATCACGGTCAGCGGGGCGGTCCGGGCTGCAGAGATCGATCTCCAAGCCGTGTTGCTCGACAACGCGGCGGAGCTGTCCGGCTCCGGTACGGCCGGGGGCCGGGTGTCGATTACGGCCGAGCGAGTGTTGAACTCCGGGCGCATCGCGGCGGATGGGACCGCGGGGGCGGGCGGGGAGATTTCGATTCTCGTGGCCGCGCGGCTGATGCAGACCGAGTCCGGAGCGATCAGCGCATCCGGGGTGGGTGGTTCCGGCGGGCGGATCACGATCTTGGCGGGAGCTGGGTCGCCGCCGGCAGGGTCCGGCGAGACGGCGGTGGACGGCGTGTTCTTGTCCGGGACGGTGCGCGCCGACGGCCGTGGAGACGGCGCCGCGGGCGGGGAGATTACGATCTCCGGGCCACAGTTGGACCTGTACGCGGCGCAGTTGCTGGCCGATGGCGACGCGGGCGGCGGGCGTGTCCTTGTAGGATGGGTCTCCGACCCGTCCAGTCCATCCCGCACGGCTCTGGAGAGCCATGCTACGAAGACCGTCACGGTCAACCACGCCTCGTTGCTCAGTGCCAATGCGGTCCAGCACGGCAGCGGCGGGCAGGTCATGGTCTGGTCGGACGCAGAGACCACCGTCGCGGGGCGGATCACGGCGCGTGGCGGGGCGGACGTAGGCGACGGTGGTGTGGTGGAGGTGTCGAGCTTGGCGCGGTTGGCTTGGCAGGGGCAGGCCGACGTCTCGGCGCCCGCCGGTCAGGCGGGATCGGTGCTGTTGGATCCGAAGAACATCACGGTCGCGAGGCTGGCTTTCGATGAGTTTATCGATCCCAATCCGGCGGCGGGCAATCCGTTCGGCGCGGCCGCCGTCCCGCTCAGCACGGGCAATGTTGTCGTCACCTCGCCCTACGACAACTTTGGCGGGACGGACGCGGGGGCGGTGTATCTGTTTAGCGGTCCGACCGGCGCGCTGATCAGCACGCTGCGTGGCTCCACCGGCAATGACTATGTCGGCTCGGGCGACGTGCTGGCCTTGAGCAATGGCAACTACGTGGTCAGCAGCCGATACTCTGGCGGGGCGGTGACGTGGGGCAGCGGCACGACGGGCATCAGCGGCGTGGTCTCCAGCAGCAACAGCCTCGTCGGCTTGACCGGCGACGCGAGCCTCCAGACGGTGGTGACGGACGATGTCAACGGCACGTTCTTCGCGAGATTCGTTAACGAGGCAGGGACCACGCCGGGTGGCGGAACTTACGGCGGCCGCGTCCGCGTCGGTTCGCAGAGCGGCGGGCTGCTCGCTTCGCAGGCTTTCGCCTCCCAGGCCGCGCAATCGGTGGTCCTCACGCCAGCCGTGAGCGACACGCTGAACACGGGCTCGGCGGTGACGCTCCAGGCGAATACCGACGTCGCGATCCGCGACGCCGTCACCGCCGACAACCCCAGCGGCAACGGGGGGAACCTGACACTCCAGGCCGGGCGCAGCGTGCTGGTCGACGCCGATCTCACGACGGACAACGGCAACCTGACCCTGACCGCCAACGACACGGTGGCCAACGGCGTGGTGGACGCGCAGCGGGATGCCGGAAACGCGGTGGTCACGATGGCCGGCGGGACCAGCCTGAACGTGGGCACGGGCACGCTGACCGTCGCCCTCCGCCAGAGCACCGACAAGACGGACAACGCCCGCGGCGTCGCCACGCTCCAGAACGTGACTGCGGCCTCGACCGTACTGAACGAGGGCACGGTCTTGGCCAACGGCACCGTCACCGGCCCGGTCACGGTCAACAGCGGAGCCGTGCTGGGCGGCACCGGCACGGTTACCGGCACGGTGCAAGCCGACGGCGGCGGCACGCTGGCGCCCGGCGCCGGCTCCGGCATCCTGAACACGGGCGGCGTCACGTTCAGCAGCGGTTCCGCCTTCGACGTCGAACTCAACGGCCTCACGGCCGGCAGCGGATACGATCAGCTGAACGTCACCGGCACGGTCGCCTTGTTCGACGGCAACCTGAACGTCACGCTCGGCTACGCGCCGGCGGACGGCGACTCGTTCACGATCATCGACAACGACGCCGCGGATCCCGTCACGGGCCTGGGCACGTTCCAGGCCGGCGGCGCGAGCATCCCCAGCGGCAGCTCGTTTTGGGCGGACGGCAACCGGTTCGTCATCAGCTACACCGGCGGCACGGGCAACGACGTGGTGCTGACCGTCCAGAACTTTACCACGGAACTGACGCTGGACGGCTCTGGCAACCTGGTGGTCACCGACATCGCCAGCGGCGGGAAAGACGACACGCTGACGATCCAGTCCGATGCGGCCAACAGCCGGTTCATCGTCAGCGACCCGCAGCACATTTTGGGCACGACGGGCGTCCCCGGCGCCACGGGCGGCGGCACGCACACCGTCGAAGTCCCCTGGGCCTCGTTGACGGGCAGCCAGATCCTGGTCAACACGCTCGGCGGCAACGACAGCCTGACGGTCGACTTCGCGGCGGGGAACTTCGCGCCGGCAATCGTTTACGACGGCGGCCTGCAGACCTCCCCGCCGGGCGACAGCCTGACGCTCTCCGGCGGCACCTTCCCCAGCGGCGCGTTCACTTTCATCGACGACGGCTCCGGCACGGTGAACCTCACGGGCAACAGCCCAATCAGCTACACCGGACTGGAACCGATTGTTACCACGGGGCTGACGATCGACGACGTGCTTTTCACCTTCACCGGCGGGGCCGAGACGATCACGCTGACGGACGCCCCCGGGGCCAATCTGACGATCGGTTCCACGCTGGGCGAGAGCGTGACGTTCGCCAACCCGGCCGGCTCGTTGCGGATTCAAACGGACACGGGCAGTGGCGCGGACACGATTGACGTCGAGGGGCTGGATGCCGCGTTCGATGCGGATCTGATCATTCAAGGCGACAGCGACGACGTGGTAGATTTCCGGACCAGCCCCACGGATCTGGGCAGCGGCGATCTGTCCGTCACCGCCCAAGCGATCGCCACGAGCGTGGCCGTGAGCACGGCCGGTGGCCACGTGAGCTTGACCGCCAGCAACGGCGTGGCGTTGGGCGACACCCTCTCCAGCGGCGGCGGACAGGTGGACATTGAGGCCGATCGTGACGCGGACGGCACGGGAACGTTCACCATCTTGGCCGCCACGCTCGGAGGCTGGGCCGAGCAGGCCAAGCTGACCGCCAGCGAGCAGACGACCGGGGACTATTTCGGCCGCTCGGTTGCCATTAGCGGCGACACGGCAGTGGTGGGGGCGATGGAGGACGACAGCCACCCGGGCGCGGCATACGTCTTCACCCGGACCGGCGACACTTGGACCGAGCAGACCCGACTGACCGCCTTCGATGGGACGGCTGGGGACTATTTCGGCTGCTCGGTTGCCATCAGCGGCGACACGGTGGTAGTGGGGGCGTACGGTGACGACGGCTACGGTTCGGCATACGTCTTCGCCCGGACCGACGGGATTTGGACCTGGCAGGACAAACTGACCGCCCGCGATGGGAAGACCTGGGACTTATTCGGCTGGTCGGTCGCCATCAGCGGCGACACGGTGGTGGTGGGGGAGTGGGGGGGCAACGGCCCGATCCAGGGCTCGGCATACGTCTTCACCCGGAGCGGCAGCAGTTGGATCCGGCAGGACCAACTGGTCCCCAGCGATGGGGCGCTCTGGTCGGACTATTTCGGCTGGTCGGTGGCCATCAGCGGCGACACTGCGGTGGTGGGGAAGAATGGGGAGAACAACGGCCAGGGCTCGGCGTACGTCTTCACTCGCAGCAGCGGTACCTGGACCCAGCAGGACAAACTGGTCGCCAACGATGGGGAGCCCTCGCGCGGTTTCGGCAAGTCGGTCGCCGTCAGCGGCGAAACGGTGGTGGTGGGGGCGGACGGCTGGAGCGCCCACCAAGGCTCGGCGTACGTCTTCGCCCGCAACGGCGGTACCTGGACCCAGCAGCAGAAACTGGCCGCCAGCGATGGGTCGAACGGTGACAGTTTCGGTTTGTCCGTGGCCATCAGCGGCGACATGGCGGTGGGGGGGCGTACATGGTCTACCCGGGCGGCTCGGCGTACGTCTTCGCCCAAAGCGGCGGTGGTTCCTGGACTCAGCAGGACAAACTGACCCCCAGCGATGGGAGGAACGGCGATGGTTTCGGCTGGTCGGTCGCCATCAGTGGCCGCACGGCGGTGGTCGGGAAGGCTGGGGACAGCTTCAGTCAGGGCTCGGCCTACACGTTCGCCGCTTCACCGGCGCGCACGGGCGGCGCGATTGCGGCGGGCAGCGGCGAGGTCTCGATCACCGCGGCCGACGTGGTACTGGACGGGAACATCACGACCGCCGCCTCCGTGTCGATCGCCCCGAGTGCCAGCGGCATGGCCGTGGACCCCGGTTCCACGCTGGATACGGCGGCCAATACGGTGGAGCTCTCCGATGCGGAGTTGGACCGCGTCACGGCCGGCACGCTGAAGCTCGGCGGCGCTAACAGCGGCGCGATGACCGTCACCGCCGACATCACGCGGCCGGCCGGCACCGCCATGCAACTCACTTCGGGAGGCGACGTTGTCATCAGCGGCGGCCAGGTCGACACCGGCGGCGGCACACTGCGGCTGCAGCCGGGCGCGGCGCCGGCCGCGGTCAAACCGACCGCGAGTGGCACCGACGCCACGGCCAGCACGGTCTGGCTTGCGCGCGGCCTGACCATCGACATCGCCGGCCCGACCGTCGATATGCAGTACACCCAGCTGAACGTCAGCGGCACGGTGGACCTGGCCGGTGTGGAGCTGGTGCTCAACGGGCCGTACGTTCCGGTCAACGGCAACGTGTTCACCATCGTCAGCGCCACCACCCGTACCGGCGCCTTCAACGGGATCAATGACGGCGACCAGGTCACCTTCAACGGCTGGCCACTGACCGTGCATTACACGCCGACGGCGGTGACCCTGAACGCCATCGACGCCTACGAGCTGGGTTCAATTCGCGGGCAGAAGTTCGACGACCGTGACGCCGACGGAGTTCACGATCCCGGCGAGCCGGGCCTAAACGGCTGGACCATCCAACTCGTCAACGCCGCCGGCCAAGTGGTGCAGAGCACCACGACCATGGACATGGACCGAAACCACGACGGCTCCATCAACCCCGAGACGGAACGCGGCCTCTATGCGATCCAGACCAGGATCACCGAAGGGGCCGGGATCGAAATCGGCCAATACGAATTGCGGGAAGTACAGCAATCCGGTTGGATACCGACCGTTCCGTCCGAGGGCGTTTACTAGTTGGCTCTGGACCCGGGATCAGCGAACATCGTACTGGACTTTGGCAATCGCCAACCGGTCGGTTCGGTTCACGGCATCAAATGGAATGACAGCGATGGCGATGGTCTCCGCGATTCAGGTGATCCGGGGATCGCCGGTGTGACCATTTATCTGGATCTGAATAACAACGGCGTTTTCGACCAACCGGGGGATATCAGCGCGGTCACGATGACCGATGATCCCAATTCGCCCGAGGATATGACGGGCCACTACTGGCTCGAGAACGTGCCCGCGGGAGAGTACTACGTTCGCGAGATCGTGCCCGAGGGATTTTTGCAGACTTTCCCCCAGATTCGCGAAGTATCCGGAAATGTGCTTGCCGACGACTATCACGCGTTGTTCACTTCCGCCGCCGGTGCATTGCAGATGACGGGGCCCACGGGTCACGGGACAAGCGGAAGCGAGACGAACTACCGCGTTTTCCAAACGGACGGCGAATATCTTTACGTTGCGGCCTGGAGCGACGACGCCGTCGCGCAGGGCCTGCTCGCCGAGTTGCTCGTCGACGGAGTCATGCTGACGAGCGGCGACCCGCAGTGGCAGGTCTATGCGACGGGAATGGATCTCGATTCCGATACGCCTCCAACCCTTACAGAGATGAGCGATGCGATCGATTTTGCCGGCGTCAGTCAAACTTGGACCGCGCCCGCCGTGGGGCCGCAGAACATGCCGAACAACGGCCCGGCATTACCCCTGAATGGTGAAATCACCGACCAGGCGCATTGGATCTGGCACGACAGCGGAAAACGGGTGATTTCCGTATTGTCGCCGGGCGGACCCGGCTCGCCGCCGTTCGAGCCGGGCTTTAACCACGACGAATTCCTGATCTTCCGCATTCCCTTGCCGGCTGCGGCGCAGCGCGTCACCGTGGTCGCCGATGAAAGTGTCCAGGAGGTCGACTTCGGCAACATCGAACGGATTCCGCTGCCCGACGGCGATGACCGGATCTATGGCCTGGGCGGCAACGACGCACTCTATGGCGACAACCTGATCTTGAACCCGTTGTACATGAGCGTCGGTACCCTTTCGGATCAAATCTTCGGGGGAGACGGCATCGACCGACTCTTCGGACAGGAGAACGAGGACCTACTGCACGGTGAAGCGGACCACGACTTCTTGTACGGCGGCGACGGCGTCGATCGTGTCGAGCAGACCGTCGACCAGGATCAAACGCTCACGGACGGGATGGTTACCGGTGAAGGTGACGACTCGTTGTCAAGCATCGAGCGGGCCACGTTGACCGGTGGCTCTGAAGCAAACAAGATCAATGCCTCGGCCTTCACGCGAGGGCCCGTTGTGCTCGACGGCGGGGAAGGGAGTGACACCTTAACGGGAACCCTGTTTGGCGACCGATACGTGTTCTCCGAACTCCCCCTCGCCAGCGCCGTGGAGACGGACGTCCTGACGGACGGTGGCGGCACGGATTTGCTCGATTTTTCCGATCTCGCGTCGCCTGTCACCGTCAACCTGACCCTGGGGAACCCGCTGGCACAGCACGGCACGCGCACGGTCACAACCGGCGATCCAAGCCAGTTTGAGAACGTGCTGGGGGGGGGCCGCGGGCGACACGATCACCGGCAACGCGGCCGGCAACGAAATCTACGCGGGAGCCGGCGATGACACCGTGCGTGGCGGCGCCGGCCACGATGTGATTTTTGGCGAAGGCGGAATGGATACGCTGTATGGCGAGTCGGGCGACGACGCGATCGACGGTGGCCTGGGCAACGATCTGCTGCTCGACGGCGGGACGGGCGATGACACGCTCAACGGTGGGCCGGGCGACGACGCGTTGGAGGGCGGTCTCGATAACGGCACGTTCCTCGTCTCGACGGCCTGGGGCCACGACTCGCTCGCCGACAGCGGTGGGGCGGCGGACATGTTGCGGCTCTCGGACATAGGCGCCGATCTTGTCTTCCGGGTCGATGGTGCGGGCCTGTATGTTGTTCCAGCGTCCGGCGCCGGGTCACCCGGCAACGATCTCACGCACGCAGCAAACTCGATCGAGTTCGTGGTCAGCGGCAGCGGCGACGATGAGGTCCGCTTCCTGGGGACGGCCACTCTGGCGGCCGGTGCCGGCGTGATTTACGGGGGGGCCGGCCACAACACCCTGAGCTATTTGGGTTACAGCAGCGGCGTGACGGTCGACTTGAGCCAACACCAGGCACAAGGGGCCGCATCCGTTTTCGATTTTGCCGACGTGTTCGGCAGCGATTACGACGACACGCTGACAGGCGACGCCAACCAGAACTGGCTGGTCGGAGGCCGGGGCGCCGACCGCCTGGCTGGCCTGGACGGAAACGACCGGCTCGACGGCGGCCTCGACAGCGATCCGCTGGAGGGCGGTTTCGGCGACGACCTGTATCGGTTTGAGGAACTCGCCACGGCCGGCGAACAAGACACGGTCGTTGAAGTGGTCGGCGGGGGCCGCGATCACCTCGATTTCAGCAGCCTTTCGGGGCAGCAGTTCATCATGGTGGATCTGGCCTACACAACCACGACGGATTTCGGCCGACAGTTCCAGGACGGCGCTTCACCCTCGCTTCGGCGGACGCTCAAGGTGCCCGGTACGCAACTGGGACAACCGGTGGAAATCGAGATCGTCAGCACCGGTGCCGGGAACGATACGATTGTGGCCAACGGGACAGGGAATGTGTTGGCCGGTGGAGCTGGTGACGACACGTATAAGTTGCCCGACGGACTCGTGGGCGATGTGACGTTGAAGGAGGAAGTCACCACCTACGCCGGCGCCGTCATGGTAACGGGCGGACTGGATACCGTCGACTTTTCCCAGTTCACGGGAGGCGTGGCGTTCGACCTGAGCCAAGCGAGCCAAACGGTCAACACGCCGGGGTCACTCGTCCTCCGATTGAAGGACCTCCAGGGCGCCGATGCGCCGCTCCACTACGAGAACGTGACGGGCGGCTCGGGCGACGACACATTGAAGGGCAACCGTTTGGCCAATGTGATCCATGGCGGCGCTGGAAGCCATGACTTGTACGGCGGTTCCGGCAACGACACCTACGTCTTCGTCCCTGTCGGCAGCGGCGTTACGACACACCTGTACGAGTCGGCGGGAACGGCCTCACTGGGACTCGTTACCAGCGGCGGCGGCGACACGCTGGACTTCTCCGCCCTCACAACCGGCGTCACGTTCGATCTGGGTGACGACGATCAGATCGTTGTCAACAACCGGATCTTTCTGTGGGACGACGCCGGCCAAGGCGCGCCGCTCCTGTTCGAGAATGTCATTGGCGCCCTGAGCGCGGCGAACGTGCTGTACGGCAATCAAAACGACAACGTCCTCGTCGGCGGCACCCAGGCCGACAGATCGTATGGCCAGGGTGGAGCCGACCTGCTGATCGGCCTGGCGGGTGCGGATGCCTTGCATGGCGACGCCGGCCGTGATGTGCTGATCGGGGGACTGGGCGCGGATACGATCTCGGGAGGCGACGGCCAGGACATCCTCATCGCCGGATTCACGACGTATGACGCGGCACCTACGCGCCGCGACCTGGAGACGATTCGACGAGCGTGGCTGTGGACTGGCGAGGACAACGACTACCCCAGTCGAGTGGATCGAATCATGCAAGGAATCGGGCTCGGGAAATCGGACCCGGCATTCCCGCGCCCGGGCTTGCGGCAGACGCTCCCCAACCAAACCGTGTTTGACGACAACCCGGAGGTCGATCAATTAGACGGCGAGGGAGATCTCGATTGGTTCCTGAAAAACGCCGGCGACATTCTCGGCCCCTTGGACAGTGGAGAAAAGTCGTAGCCAGGAACGAAAAACAGCCATGAGAATGATTGCAGGCGCGTCGTAAGCTGAGGATCGCGTGAGCGTTCCTGCCTGCAACAGTACCCGGAAACCGTGGCAATTCTCCGCCCGTTCGGGATCGTACGACGCGCGGTAGAACGGTGAGCACAACCCGCCGCTGGTGACCCACGAGCCGCCGCGGATGACGCGCGTCGCGTCCTGGCCTGTCGGCGGCTGGCCGGGCCCGCGCGGATCGTGGGCCAATGCGGAGCGAGAACGGAGGCGATACTCTTGCGCAGCGTACCAGTCCTGGCACCACTCGGCCACGTTGCCATGCAGGTCGAACACGCCCGGGGATTGGCGGCCAAGCTGCCCACCTGATGCGTGTGCCCCGAGAAATACACCAACACCCGCGGATACTCGCCGTTGTTCGCCACCGTGAGCCAACGCCGCAGCTGGGAAGAGAGGTTGCCGAGCGTCGGATGCAGATCCCGGTCCGGTGCGTCGTCGGCCAGAGTGAGCACCCGCTCGAACCGACAAGTGTTTTTCAGTGTGGTTTCCAGCAGCCGCACGTCGCGATTGCAGTACTTCAGCGGCGATAAGCAACTTATCGTCTGCGAAGAAAAAACGCCGTCCACCGCGACGCAAACGTGTTGCGTCAACGCCGCACCGAAAAATAGATCGACACGTCGCTTGCTCGGTGGAAGCGGTAATTCTGCACTAACCCGTCCAAACGAAGCGTCCCCTCATTTGCCCCGCCGCCGCTTCGCGGCGGCGGGGCAAATGACGAGGGTGGTTGGGGCTCCGGCTTAGTGCAGAATCAGGGCTAAGTGCAGAATCAGGGGCTCTACCGAGCAAGCTCGGCAGGGGCCCGAAATCCACGACCGAGTCTATCGTACCGAAATCGGGAAGTCATTTCGGCTCCCGTCGCTAAAGTCCGCTGCTCGCCGGGCGAGCGCCGTTCCGTTCACAACCCAAGATTTTGACCGTCATTGCCTCGGGCGGTGCGAACCGGCCCAACGCCGCGACGCAGCGTACGAATGCACTTGTTTCCGTTCGCCAAGAAGGATTCCAGCCTAGGTCCCATTCTCGCCCAACAACACGTCGTCGGTTTCTGCAGAGTGTGGCCGCTGCCGGGGCTGCAAGCATCATGCCACCATCGGCCAACCGAGCGTTCGGCTTCCAATCGCCCAACGATCGCCCCATCTTTGCCACGATCAGCCTGCGGAACCAAGGCTGGCCATCACCCGGAAAACGTTCAAGTTCGCCGATTTCGCGGCACTTGACGACGTTGACTCGAAAGTCCTCGCGACCAACGGCGACCAGACGGAACAGAGGCAAGGCAAGAAACCCAATGCCTACAAAGACTATCGCCAAGTTCTCGATCGAAAGGACATCGACGCGATCATGAACGCCACGCCCGACCACTGGCACACGAAGATTGCGGTCGAAGCGATGCGTGCGGGAAAGGACGTCTACTGTGAAAAACCGCTCACGTTGACCGTTGACGAAGCTGTTCGAGGGCACGGAAGGGCGGTTCTTCGTCAACCGCGGCCGGATCGCCGGGAGTCCCGTCGAGGCCCTGAAAGACAATCCGCTGCCGGACGAAGCGCTCGAAGAGGTTTATGGCGGAAAGATCAGTGAGAACCACAGCGCCAATTTCATCGAGGCCATGAAATCCCGGAAGCAGCCCGTCTCCGACGTCGGGTCGCATAACCGCATGCTCGAAATCTGCCACCTCGCGAACATCGCCATGCGTCCGGGGCGAGAACTCAACTGGGATCCCGCCCAGCGGGAGATCGTCGGCGCCGCCCGGGCGAACTCGTTCCTCGCACGGGAGAGCCGCCAGGGTTACGAGACCGTGAGCGAGGATTCGCTGGCCACCCCTGTAAAGGTTGTTTCGGGTTATTTTGGCTCCGGCCAGCCGATTTCCAGCCGGCCCAGCGTGACGGTGACTTCGCGTTTGCCCGTGCCGTCGGGGCCGAGCACGGTGAGCGCGACGGATTCGCCGGGCTTCTTCTGCCGCACGAGCCGCAACAGTTCCGCGGGCAGACGCACCGCGTGGCCGTCGATGGCGACGATCAGGTCGAACTGCTTCAGCCCTCCGCGCGCCGCCGGGCCGTCCGCTTGCAGGACCTTGACGATCAGGCCCTCGGTCCGCGGCGGAAAGCGGTCCAAGACATCGCGGCCCTGCTGCCAAGTCTCTTCCACGGCCGCACCCAGGTTGGGTGTGGACGCGCTCTGCCGCGTTTCCAGCAAGCGGCGGATTCCGCCCAGGAACCCGGCAAAGGCGACGCCGACGGGAGTGCCGTTGTTCGACATCACGCCGCTCTGCACGCCGATCAGCGCGCCCTGGCGATCGACCCAAGGCCCGCCCGACGTGCCGGAGGGAGCGGTGGCAGCCAACGTCGTCACGGCGACGTAACCCGGATTCAGATGTTCGAACGAGGGCTCTTCGCAAGCGACGGTTCCGCGGAACAGCACGGCGTGACGGAAGATGGGCGTGCCCAACAGATAAACCTCGGCGCCCGCAGGCGGCAACGCATCCGCCACGGGCAGAAACGGATAGCCGCCGTCGCGCGGTTCCGCGCGGAGCAAAGCCAGATCGTGCCCCAGGTCCACGGCGATCACCTCCGCCTTGCGCCGACCGGCGACCGGCGACAGCACTTCCACGCGAACCCCCGGCCGCCCAATCACATGCGCCGCGGTGATTGCCAGGCCGTCGGCGGCGATCAGACTGCCACTGCCGTTCAAGTGGTCGTCGATCAGCACTTCGATCGAGGCTTGCTTGAGGCGGGCATACAGTTCGCCCGGCGCCGCCAGGTCGCCCCCGGCTTCCGCCGCCCGCAGGCCGGCGATCTGGAACGTGAACAGAAGGCAGAGGCCAAGGCGAAACCCGTCCAACAGTTGCCGACGGTGACCAGGACTCGGAACACGCCCGAATTTGTTGCGGGAAAACGCACACGGCAAGTTCATCATGAAGCAGTTCCTTTCCGAAGATATGCGATTTGGGGGAGTGACTTTGTCGCCTTTCGCTCCGCGAAAGGGAGTTCTTTCGCGGAGCGAAGGACGACACAACAACGACTCCTTCCCTGCTCGCCCTACAGGACGAACCCCAGCTTTTTCAGGGCGGTCCGGAACGCCCGTTCGTTCTTTTCCGGTACAACAACAAATCGCTCGCCTGCCAAGTAGCAGTGCTTGCCCGCTTGGCTGTCGTGGGCGACCGTGGCTGCCGTCGGGCCGTCGGCGAATTCGATCAGCAGGGATGCCTGGCTGCCGACCACGGCGTGCGTTCTCTTCTCCAGGTCATCCAAGAAGATGTTCACCGGGGCGGGGATATTGTTGGCTGCGTTCTCGGTCAGGAACCCACGAAGGTCACCCAGCAAACCGCCAGCCTCCAAGTAATCGAGAATGCGGGCGGCCTCCAGTCGCCAGACGCGGTCGCCGTGCTGCCGGGCGCAGCGTTCCAGCATGCTCCGGTCGGCAGCCGTCAATGGTTCCCCGCCGCCGACAGCAAGATCGTGGTTGGCCAGCACGGTGAAGAGGTTTCGGCGAGGTGCGGCCGGCGGCTCGAAATGCTCGGTCACGCCCAGGCAGAAAGCACCCAGGTTGTTGAGCCGAGCATACAGCAGCCCGTCGTACCGGCTGCAGAAGTCGAGATCGTCCGTCCCCCAATGGCCGGACAGTTCAGGCCACAGATCGTGCGGATACACATACGCCACATCCACTAAGCCCAGCGTCGCCAGCGTCTCGAACACCAGGGCACGGAAGTATTGCCGGTTGATATCTTCCGGATCCGTCAAGTAGCCGTATTGCTGCTCGAAGAAATACAGAGACACGGGCTGCGAGGTCGTGTAGAAACCGTTTCCGGTGGCAAAGACGAAACCAAACGCGTCTTCAACCGTGAGCCACTGTCCGATGGGCCAGTCGCAGATCGAGGCCAGGACGGATTCCCGCCGTTCGGACGGATGGCTGAGATGCCGCTTGCCTTTGCCGGCTTGGCCGCGGATGTGCGGGATCCGGTTCAGTTCGTCGAACGCATCGTCCGCGCCAAGGCGTTCGATGCCGTTGCGGTATTCCTGTAAATCGAACGCTTCGACAAGCTTTTTGCCAGAATTCGTCAACTTGAGCGAACTGCCGCTGGCCTTGCACCAACCGCATTGCTGAACGACCACAGCCCAGGCGTGAGCGCGGATGGGGCCCGCCACCAAGGTGGTCTTGTTGCGGACATCGTCGGGCGCCTCGACCGCGAAATCGGGCGCGGCGAGCGAGGCGGAGATCAACCGTTCTGCGCCGCTGGTCGGCCGTCGGCTCTTGTCCTGGAGCGTCAACTTGCCGGCTTGGACCAGCGTCAAGACTCGCCGCAACTCGGCCAGCGCAATCCGCTGGCTGTCGAACACATGCACAGGGCGAACATCGTCGCGGGCGTATCCGCGGTCAACCTCATACTCCGCGGGCAGTGCGTCGAGCGTCTTGACGGCCGGTGGCGCGGGTTTCGGCAGCATCGACCGCAACGGCTCGATGATCGCCTCGGCAACGCAGATCTCCGCCAAATAACGATCCCGCCCGATCAGCAAGTGGATCAGCGAGGGATCCTTCTGGCGATCGAAATAACCGGGCGACGGACAACGCACGCCGTACTTGGCGGCAAATACGGAGGGTTTGACGCGGCCGTCATTGTAGGCCGCCTCGGCCAGCAACTGCCGCTCGGTCGCGGACAGCGATTGCACGCACTGCGGCAAGTTGTTGGTCACGAACCGATTCAACGCGTTTACGAGGTCCCCTTTTCCTGTAATCGTCTTCGGCAAACCGGCGCTCTTGGCCAGCGCTTTGAGTTCGGGAACGCGCATATTATCCAACAGTTCTTTGGTTTCCATCAATCGACCTCTTCCGCATCCACGATCTGGTAGGTATACCCCTGTTCGCACAGGAACAACTGCCGGCGCAAGGCGAAATCTTGCTCGACCGTATCGCGGCTGACCAGCGAGTAGAAATGGGCCTGATTGAGGCCGGCTTTGGGGCGCAGGATGCGGCCCAGCCGCTGGGCTTCTTCCTGCCGCGAGCCAAAGGTCCCGGAAACCTGGATGGCCACGGCGGCGTCCGGAAGATCGACGGCAAAGTTCGCGACTTTGGAAACCGCCAAGACACGCACTTCGCCCGTCTTGAACTTTTCGAACAACTCGTCCCGTTTCCGCTGCGTCGTGCTGCCGGTGATCAGGGGGACATCCAGTTCGCGGGCCAGCTCCTGCAACTGCTCGACGTACATCCCGATAATCAGCGTCGATTCGCCAAGGTGCCGATGGACGAGGCGGCGCACGATATTCTGCTTGTCGGGATTTTCCGAAGCGACGCGGAATTTCTGCCGCGCATCGGCCACGGCGTACGGCATCCGCAAATGGTCCGGCATGGGCAAGCGGACTTCGGTACAGACGGCGGTCGCAATCCAGCCCTGGCCTTCCAGCACTTTCCAGGGGACGTCGACTTTCTTCGGGCCGATCAGCGCAAACACGTCGTCCTCGCGGCCGTCTTCGCGGACCAGGGTGGCCGTCAGTCCCAGCCGCCGCCGCGCCTGCAAGCTGGCCGTGACTTGAAACACGGGCGCGGGCAGCAAATGGACTTCGTCGTAGATGATCAGGCCCCAATTGTGCTGGTCGAACAAGCCCAGGTGGACGAATTCCGCGTCCTTTTTCGGGCGGTAAGTCAAAATCTGATAGGTTGCCACGGTGACCGGGCCGACCTCCTTGCTCGACCCGTTGTATTCGGCGATTTGGTCCTCGTGCAAAGTCGTCTTGTCCAGCAGTTCTGCGATCCACTGGCGAGTGGCGGTCACATTGGTCGTCAGCACCAGCGTCGACGACTGGACGGCGGACATGCAGGCCATGCCGACGACCGTCTTGCCGGCACCACACGGCAAGACGATCACGCCCGAACCGCCCCGCTCCGTGCCGCCGGCGTGGAAGATGGCCGCGGCCTCGCGTTGGTAGGCCCGCAAGCCGAATGGCATCCCGCCGAGCGTGGTCGACCGCAGCTGAATCGTCAGCGGATCGCCCGCACAGTAACCGGCCAGGTCCTCGGCGGGAAAGCCGATCTTCACGAGGGCCTGCTTCAGCTTGCCGCGGTCCGCCGGGGCGATCGAGAACTCCAGCTTCGACGGTCGTCCGGCCAGCAGCGGCGCGACGTGCTTGTTGCGGCAGACTTCTTCCGCCAGCGGTTCGTCCGCGGCCCGCAGTACCAGCCCTTCCGCGCGTCGTTCCAGGCACAGCCTGCCGTACCGCGAGGCGTAATCCCGCACCTCGACCAGTACGTGGGCCGGCACGTCGTACTTCGAGTACCGGCACAGCGTCGCGGCAATGTCCTCGGTCGTGGTTCCCGCAGCGCAAGCGTTCCAGATCGACAGCGGCGTGATACGGTAGGTATGGATGTGCTCCGGCGATTTCACCAATTCGGCGAACCGCGCCAGTTCGTCCCGAGCCCCTTCATAGCGTGGGCTGTCCACTTCGACCAACACCGTGTGGTCGCTTTGAACAATTAGTGGGTTTTCAGGCGCATATTGCGTCACGAGGCGTCCCTTGCCGGGTTGGATCCGTGTCCTCCGTCAGGCGACGGTGTCCTAATTACCCGGAATTCTACAAAATGATCGGGCCGTCGTGTAGGCGGCCAATGCAAGCTGGACCGCGAGGAGCTTCGCCCGCGCGGTCCAGGCGGGACGCGATATCCTCCGGAATGAACCCGCATCTTCGGCACCCCTGCCTGCTTGTCAGGCAGGTGGATCAGTCTTGTTAGCGAGACGCAAATCCGCTTTGGAAAACGCTCAGGCCCCTGCCGCCTTGTGCGGCCGGTGAATAAGTCTCCGGGCCGCGGCGACAAGACTTGCGCTCCTGCCAGCAAGCTGGCAGGGGGCGGGAGATTCGCGCTTCGCCTTTCTCGTCTCGCTCACAAGACTCTGGCACCTGCCGCGCAAGGCGGCAGGGGGCCGAGACAAGCCCTGCACCCCCCGGATCCGTGCTGGCTTGCACGGGCTTGTCACGGCTGCTCCACTGCGCTGCGTTTGCCGTGACCGCCCGTGCCGCCCGCAAGTCGCCAAGCTCACGAGGACGGACGGATGGCCTCCTTGACCCTGGCGGCAAGAACCAGCCGGAAACCGAGGAAATAGAAGCGACCGCCCGGCACCCGACACTCGCGGTATGCACAGCGGCAGTCGCGGGCGACGTGTGCCCAGCCGCCGCCGCGGTAGACACGGACCCTGCCTTCCCCAAGCCAGGCACTACCATCGGTGGGCGCCGCATGATAGTTGACTTGGAAGACATCCTCGCACCATTCGTTGGCGTTGCCATGCATGTCGAACAGCCCCCAACCATTTGGCAGCTTGCCTCCCGCAAGCTGGGTTCGGCGAGACGTGTTGGTACCGTACCAAGCATATTCACCCAACAGCCGCTCGGCGTCGCCAAACGCGTACTGCTTATGGCTCTTGGCCCGGCAGGCGTACTCCCACTGCGATTCGCTGGGCAGACGATAACCGTTGGCCTGAGGGTCGAGGACGCATTCCCAGTCCGCATCGCCCTTCGTCAATTTGTAGCACGGCGCCAGCGCGGACTCATTACGGCTGAGCCAATTGCAGAACGCGACGGCCTCAAACCAACTGACGCTTTGCACCGGGCAGTCTTCCTCGGGACTGACTGCCTCGTCGAGCGTCCAGCCCTTGGCGATCTCCGCCTCTGCCTTGCACTTCGGATCGTTCGCAACCTTGCTCTTGAATTCCTTGAATTGCCGGACGGTGACCTCCCGGTCGCCCAGGAAGAAATCTTCGGCCAGCGTTACCTGGTGCCGCGGTTTTTCTAAGGCGTCCGCAAGGCCGCTTACGTCCCCCATCCAGAAAGATCCCTTCGGGATTCGGATCATCGTCATGCCCAGGCTGTTGACGAACCAGCCGCGAGTAGGTCCCGACGGCCGGGCGGGACCTTCAGGGGGATCGTCGGCAAGTCCCGTCCGGCGGCCGGGACCTACATAATTCACCGCGTCACGCGGCACCTGTCCCCAGCGTTTCAGCGCGAAGAACGCTGCGCTGTGCGTCCCGCCATCGGACGTGTCGGTGTACAATTCCACCATGGTCGTGCGGAGCGCCGTCTGTTCGTCTGCTTGCATTTCTTTCCAGGGGATCAAACCCAGCGCGGCGCACAGGCCGGAACGGAAGTCGGCCGCCGCCGGATCGGTCTTCGCCGCATCCAGCGTCTGGGCGGCATCCCGCAAGTCGCCGTGGAATTGTGGATAACCGTGGATGAACTTGGTGCGCCCGGATGGATCTTCGGCCAGGCTGAGTGCTGGCTGAATATGCACGAAGTCCCCGAAGGCGGCCAGGGCCAAGGCGGCGGCTCCCTTCTGACCGGCGGGCGTGTTCGGGGCCTCCAGAATCTGCAGCAACGGGGCCATCGCGGCGTCTTGGTATTCTCGCAGGTTCGCGACGGCCGCGGGCAAGTCGTCGTCATTGGCGGTTACCGTGGCTTTCACGAGGACACCTGTCTGCCGGTGATAGCTGTCGGCCAACCGGACTGACTGCCACACGGCAAAAGCCAAGCTTATGATCGCCACGGCGGCGACGGCGACCGCGACGCGGGCCAGTTTCCGCTGCCGCCGGGAGGCCGCTTCGGCTTCTTGGGCACGGGCGGTTTCGGCCTGGCGGCGTGCTTCCGCCTCTTCGGCCAGTCGCCGTGCGGTCTCCAATTCGCGCTGCCGCTCGTCTTCCTGGGAACGCCAACTGGCTTCCAGGAACTCCCGTTCGAATTGGTTCAGTTCCTGGGGATGCTTGTCCGCCCATTCCTTGGCCACCGCCAGCCGCGTGTCCCGATACAGCAGCCCCCGATCGCGTTGGCTGGAGTCCGCATGGCTGCGAGCCCATTCGTCGGCGGCTTCGGTCAGGCGGCGGTGGGTCCGCAGGCCGGCGCGGTCGGCGTCGATCCACTTGCCGAACTCGCCCCAGCTGCGGATCAGCGCTTCGTGCGAGATTTCCACAAAGGCATTCTGCGAGGGCAATTCGCCCTCCGTGACGATCAGGCGTTCGTCCGCCAATCGCTTGATAATGGCCTCGACCGGCGTCTGGTCCGCCGCGTCCGGCAGGATCTCGCGCCAGGCCACGCGGCGTTTGGTGTCCTCCGTTCCTTCGCCGGGTTGCACCAGCCGCAGCAGGATGCGGCGGCACAACTCCCGCTCGGCTTCCCCGCCCAGTTTCTGCAGCACGCCGTTGGCGTGACGTTCCAAGGCACCACTCAGTCCGCCGATGTCGCGATAGGCGTCCACGGTGAACCGGTCGACGTCCTGCCGCTTCCAGAGTTCCTGGAGGGCAAATTGCAGCAGTGGCAGCGCACCCGGTTCGTCGCGCACCTCGCGGACCAACAGGTCCGCCAGCCCCGGATCGAATCGGCACCGCACCAGTTCGGCCGGCTGCAGGATGGCTTCGCGCAGTTGGCTGTCCGTCATGGGCCCGACCAGCGACTGGTGCGAGGAGATCGCGTTGGCCAAGGACGGATACCGGGCGCACTTGCCGCAGAAGTCGGCCCGCATCGTGAGGATGACCAGCACGGGGCCGTCCTCGACCGTCGCCGCGTACAACAAGTTGTCGATAAACGCCTGACGATCGGCTTCCTGCTGCTGGCGATCCGGGCCCGGCGGCGCGGCCGCCGCGCCGTCTTCCGGCTTGGCCGCCAGCGTGAACAGTTCCTCGAACTGATCGACCAGCAACACCAGTCGCTGGGCCGACGGCAGCGCCCGCAGCCCACCCAGCACCGACAGATGCAGACTGTCCGGACTGCGCCGCAACGCCGCAATGGCCTGGGACAGCAAGTCGGCGTGCGTCCCCTGGCCGAGGCTGAAATCTTTGACCTTTGCCAGGGCGTGGACGAGACTCTCCAGGGGCCGGCTGCCGGGGCGGCAGATGGCTTGCGGCCACGCGGCGCTGTCCCGCAAGGCGCCCTTGCTCAAGGCGTGCAGCAGACCGGCTCGCGTCAGCGACGACTTGCCGCTGCCCGAGGCTCCCAGGATGGCCAGAAACCGGGTCGGCCCGTCCTTGGATTGCGACCCGCGCAAGCAACTCAGCAGCCAATCCACCAGATCGTCGCGGCCGAAGAACAGGCCCGCATGCTGGACGTCGAAGAACTCCAAGCCGCGGTAGGGACCGTCGCGCAAGTCGGGCTCGGCCGCCAGGCAAGGCCGGACGGGCAGGCCCTTGAGTCCGGCGCTCAGTCTCTCCAGGGCGACCAGATCCTCGTCGACGTTGCGTTCCGGCGAGAATTCGACCCAGGTGTTGGCGGTCAGGAACGGCGGCAACTTGGCCCGGTCGCCGCGCGTGGCGCCCGGCAGCAACACGGGGATCACGCGGAATGGATTGTCCGTTTGCCGCGACTCCGCCTGACGCTGGATGGCCAGCCGCATCTCCTGGTTCTGCCAAGGCCCCAGGCCGCTGGTGCCGATGAACACCGCGCAGGCTTTGCTTTCGAGCAACGCCTGTTCCAGTGCCGGTTGCCAGGCATCGCCGGCGACCAGATTCCACTTGTCGAGCCAAGTCCGAAGGCCCTGCTTCTCCAGCGCGTGCGCCAATTTCTCCACGTCGGGCTTGTCGCCGCTGTGGTGTGACAGAAAGACGTCGTACTTGGGACGAGACATACGCGCTTCCCCGTGGCTCGCCGTTCGGGCGGCGGCCACCACCGGTTCAAGCAAGATACAAACGCAGGATCGTGGGCGCAACCCACGTAAAACGGATTTTAATCCGTTCCGAACGGATTGAAATCCGTTCTACGACCACGCGCCGGCTTACTTCGTTTCTTCCCGTCGCCCAAGCGTCTGCGCAGAAATAAGTTGAACAAATTGTAGCAGGCACACTCCGTGTGCCGTCCGCGTTTTACGGCACACGGAGTGTGCCTACTACTTTGAAATTGACCAGGTTATTTCTGCGCGGACGCCAAGTTGTCGTTTCCCTTAATCTTTCACCTAATCTCCCGGAAATGGGGAGGTTGAAGATTAAGTGAAAGATTAAGTGAAAGATCTGGGGGGCGCGGCGCTATTTCGGCATGGGGAGCATGATCGTGGCGTTTTCTGCCAGCGAGACTTCGCCGGGCTTGCCTGCCATGCGGTACTGGACCTTCAATTGCTTGACGGTTCCGGGGGCCGGGTCGCCGCCGAAGGTCGCGTTGTAACTGGGCGACGGCAGGATGATCACGGGGAAATTGTGGACGTGCTTGCGGAGGATCGTGGTCACGTCTTTGACGTTGGTGCCCGCCCCGTACTCGGCCTTGACGATCTCGATCTCGACCGTGCCCTGTCCCATCTCGCTGAGCATCTTCTGGAGTTCGGCTGAACGGCCGCCGGTCTTCTCGGCGACGATCATCGCCACCGCCAAAGCCTCGTTCTTCAGCTCGGGAACCCGGGCTGCTTCGAGGGCCAACGAGAGCATCGCGGCGTTGGGATAGCGGCCGATCACCTCCAGGACCAGTTTCTTCTCCGGAGTCCGCTGAGCGGTCTCGAGGGCCGCGCGGCACATCTCCGCCCGCTGGTCGTCGGGCATGTCGAATTGCCGCACCAGCCGGATATAGCCGCGCAGGGCCCGGGTCTTGTACTTGTCGTCCGCGGCGTTCTTGGCCAAATCGAGCAACACGGGACCCGCGTCCACGTCCATCCACTCGCCCAGCAACCGGCTGGCGGTGTCCTGGATCTGCGGGTCGGCATCCTTGACCGCCGCTCCCAACGTCTGCAAGGCCGCTGGGCCACCGACCCGCGCGAGGATCTCCAGAAACCGGCACTTCACCGGGGCGGCGGCGGGCGACAGGGCGGCGATCAACTTGGCGGTCGCCGCCTCGCGGTCGACCATCCGCTGACAGGCGGTCGCCAACGCCGTCTCGGCCACGGCGGCATCCTCGCCTTCCCGCGGCTGGGCCACGCACTGGATGAGAACGTCGAGATCGGCGAGTTCGATCGTCGCTCCCAGGGCCGTGAGGGCTGCGGCCCGCGTCGGGCCATCCGGGTCGTCCGCAGCCTTCCGCAACGAGGCGGTGGCCCCGACGATCGGCCGGCGGCCGGCAAGCTCAATCAGGACCCGCCGCGATGGGCCTTCCGCCTGCAAGAGCCGGCCGGCCAAGTCCCGGTCGATTTCGGCGCCCGGCATGTCGGCCAGAACGGCGATCGCCGTCTGGGCCACTTGCTCGTCGGCGTCCACAGCCGCCTCGAGCAAGACCGGCACGCTGGCGGCATCGCCCAATCGGCCCAGGGCTCGGAGGGCCACGCTGCGGGCGTTTTCCGCACCGGCCTTCGCGACCTGCAAAACGGCCGGCACTGCCGCCCGGTCGCCCCGGTCGGCCAAGGCCAGAATCAACAGGGCTTGCCGTTGCGGCGGCGCTTTGCTCAACTCCGCGATCAGCACCTGGGTGACTTCGGGGCCGGGAAGCTCGCGGGCGACGCGCAGTCCCAGTGCCAGACGCGCCTTGTCGGTCGATTGCAGTTGTTCCCGCAGCAGCGGCACCCCGGCCGAACCCTGGACGAGGATCAGCCCGCGAGTGGCTTCGAGGATGCGTTGAGCAGGCACGTTGGCCTTGGTCACCGCGGTATAAATCCGTACCGCGTCGGCCGTCTTGCCGGCGGCGGCAACTTGCTCGGCGCACACGATACAGCCTTCGGCCACCGCCGAGCGAACGCCCGCCGGAGCGGTCGCCAGCGACGCCTCGAGGGTCTGGGCGGCCGCGTCACCGCCGATCCGCCCCAGCGCCAAGGCGCTCACCGATGCCACGTCCGCATCGGCATCCTTCAGCCGTGCGATCAGGGCGTCGACGGCTTGCGCATCGCGCCGGACGCCGAGGGAATTGATCACGCCCACCAGCAACCGGCCCCGCAGCTTTCCCAGGGCCTCGCGCAAAGCGGCATCCGCCGCTTCGCCGGGGATCGCTTCCAGGGCGATCCGCGCCCAGGACGAAAGCTCCTGGTCCGGCAAATGTGCGGCTAAGGCCGGCACGGCCTCTTGTTTCCCGCAGATCGCCAGGTGTTTGCAGGCGAGGGCCTTTTCCGAGGATGGCGCGGCGGATTGGAGCACGTCGATCAGCTTGGCTTGATCGTATTCGGCGGCGCGGCAGACGCCGCAGGACACGGCGGCCGCGAGCACGGCCAGGATTGTCAGGGAGTGTATGCGTTGCATGGTGGGCCCTTGCATATTGGATTGGGGATTCGAGAGTCGGAATTTGGGATTGGAGATTCGGAATTCGAAATACGAGATTTCAGATTGGAGATTCGGAATCTGAGATTTCAAATTTGGAATTTGGGATTCTGCGGTCACACATGCCACGGGTCACGGATGGCTTCGCCGCGGAGCCGATTCGCTTCTTCGTCGCCGATGAATTCGTTTTTCTGCGGATCGTACTTCAGAGCGCGGTTCAAGAAGATGGCGATGTTGACCGCGTGGCAGGCGATGTGCGTCTGGCAGGCGACCTGGGCGTTGACGCGCGGCAGTCCGCGAGACTTGACGCAATCGAGGAAATCCCGGACGTGGAAGGTGGCCGGGTAGCCGCCAATCTCGGGAATCGCCTTTCCCGCGCGCAAGGCAGGCGAACTCATGATCAGCTTGCCGCTATCGCCCGCCTCGACCCATCCGGTTTCGCCTTCGTAACGCACCGGGCAGGAGCCCAGCGGCAACCAGCCGTCGTTGCG
Source organism: uncultured Pirellulaceae bacterium (assembly GCA_964645045.1). Taxonomy (GTDB): domain Bacteria; phylum Planctomycetota; class Planctomycetia; order Pirellulales; family Pirellulaceae; genus Anammoximicrobium. The sequence continues at coordinate 36,168 of CAZXYZ010000018.1, forward strand.
GACGACCAGTTTCACGCCGTTGGCGTAGCGGGCGGTCGCTTGGCCGTTTTCTACCGGGAAGTACTCGACCGGGGCAGTGTCGTCGGCCCGGTTGGCCCACTGGCACATGTCGATGCAGTGCGAGCCCCACTCAAGGCATCCGCCGCCGACCATGCCGCCGCCTTTTTCAAACCCCGAGTTGAGCATGCGGGGGTTGAACGGCCGCCAGGCTGCCGGCCCCAGGAACATGTCCCAATCCACGACATCCTTGGCCGGTTCGGGCTCCGCCGGCGACCAGCCGCTGGTGCCGGTGCCAAGTCCGCCCGGATGGGCATGCACCGCCTGAAGCTTCCCCAGTTTGCCCTGCCGGGCCAACTCGGCGGCGAATTCGAAGTGCGGCAGATTACGTCGTTGCATCCCGCCCTGGAAAACGCGGGCGGTGCGGCGAAAGACGTCGGCCAGGGCCAGGCCTTCGGCAATCGTCTTCGTGCAGGGCTTCTCGCAGTAGACGTCCTTACCGGCCTTGGCCGAGTAGATCGACAATAGGGCGTGCCAGTTGGAGCCTGTGGTGATGAGCACGGCGTCGATATCCGGCCGCTCCAGCAGCTCGCGAAAATCGCGATAGTCCGCACAGCTATTTTCGCCATACTTGGCCTCGGCGACCTGTTTCACGCGCCCGCGTCGATCGGCCCGGGGGTCGGCGCACGCGACGACCCGCACGTCGGGCTGCTGCATGAAACAACCGAGGACGTAGGAGCCGCGGCCCCCAATGCCCAGACCGCCCAGAAGAATCTGCTCGCTAGGCGGCACTGCGCCGTCTTTGCCGAGCACGTGCCCCGGAATCAGGTAAGGCATGGCCAGCACAGCGGCGCCGGCCTGGAGGGTGGTCTTCAAGAACTTTCGCCGCGAGGCGAGTACTCGATTCGGCATGGGGGTTCTCCTATGAGGGATGTGCCGCCGCCGCGATCCGGTGATCGGGGGCGTTTCCGGCTGGTGGGACAATGCAGAGTTTCGTTGCCTTGCGGGGGCCATGTCAAGCGTTGCCCCGCAGTAATTGCCAGAATTCTTGGCGGACCGGTTCGGCCCCGGCGATGTAGCGGTGCATCGGCGAGACATGACCGGCGAACCGCGCCCCGCGGTCGCTGTACCCCTGCCCACCATTCCCCCGCCCGTTGTTCACCAATTCGGCAAACCGCGCCAGTTCATCGGGGAAACTCGGTAAACTTTGCCGACTGTAGTTGTCGAGCGATTCTTGCCTGTCGAACGAGTCTCAACCCTGGTGACGATGGTCAAGAAGAGAACGGATCCAAGACGACAAAACGAACAGAGAACACGGGGTCACGATCCGCGACAGGATTCTCCGTCCGATGCTTTCCTCGAAAAAAAACGCACAAGCCGCGCATCCGTTACAATCCGCAAGGCCCGCCGTAGCTCTGCGCGGACGGCGGTCCGGGATTACAGTCGCGTTCCAACAGCGGCGCGCTTCGTGGCTGGCTCTGTTCGCGATCGTCGCGTCCTGCGCGATTGCCGCGGCCGAAACGCCGGATCGCTTAATATCCCCCACTTCCGCGCCCCCGCTTGTAACGGTTGCCGCCGAGATCGTGCCTCGAACACCGGCCGTTGTCGCCGCCGATTCCGAGTTGCAGGACATAACGGTTGATTCGCCATCCGAACCAAGCAACGACGGGCTGCGCACGATTCGCGGGCTGTCCGTCGACATACGGCCTGCGGCGGGCGATCTGCCCGGCAGTCCGGCCGCCGCGCGATTCGCCGAACTGGGCGAAATCCGCCACGGTTGGGGCACCAGTCGGCCTTGGCCTTCATCCTGTTACGGATGGGAGGCGCCGGCCGTGTGCTACCGGCCGTTGTATTTCGAGCAAGTGAACCTGGAGCGATACGGCTATTCGTGCGGCGCCGCTCAGCCGCTCGTCTCCGCCGCCCATTTCTTTGGGACGATTCCCGCGTTGCCGTACCTGATCGCCGCCCAGCCGTGCGGAGAGTGCGCCTACACGCTGGGCCATTACCGGCCGGGATCGTGTGCGCCGTTTCAACTGTACCGGCCGCCGTTGAGTTTCCGTGGCGCTGCCGCTGAAGCAGGTGTTGTCACGGGCCTGATCTTCGCGATCCCGTGACGGCCGGACGCGGGCCGGCTCGAAGTACACTCGTGGCGAGTGGCCGCGGACGTTGCCACTGGAGTCCACGGCGAGCGGTGGGCGTCAGCCCGTCGGTGCATTGTTTCGGCGGCCACTTTTCCCACCGTCTGCTGATTTCACCGGGGGTGATCTCGCGAACTAATCTCGCAAATGTGCGGGCATGTGGGAAACCGGCGGGCTTACGCCGGCCGTTCGCCTCTCGGTATGCAACTACGGGGGCTCGTCAGGGCCCTCCCGGGCGGACCCCGGAAACGCGGGTTCCAAAGTCACTCCGCAACCGGAAGCGCGTCTCCTTTCCGTCCGTGCCTTGCGGGGCAAGCGCGTCTTGTGCTATTGTCTCGCTAGACGAGGGGATTGCCGCAACATGCCACTGGCCATTCGCTGTACCAACCTGAAGAAGACCTATCCTGGCAAGCCGCCTGTCGAGGCGGTGCGCGGGATCGATCTGTGCGTCGACGAAGGCGAATGCTTTGGTGTGCTGGGCCCCAATGGCGCCGGCAAGACGACCACGATCGAGATCCTGGAAGGGCTCTTGGAACCGACCAGCGGCGAGGTGGAAGTGCTGGGATTGAACTGGCTCGAACAAGGCCGGGTGATCCGCCAACGGATCGGCGTTTCGCTGCAAGAAACGCAGTTTTCGGACAAGCTGACGGTCCGCGAGACGGTCACCCTGTTCCGCAGTTTCTATCCGGGCGGCTTGGAGCCGCTGGAAGCCATCCGCCGCGTGGGACTCGAGGAAAAGTCAAACGCCTGGATCAAGCACCTGTCGGGCGGCCAGAGGCAGCGGCTGGCGATTGCCGTCGCCTTGGTGGGCGACCCGGCGTTGCTCTTCCTGGACGAGCCCACGACGGGCCTGGATCCCCATTCCCGCCGCCGGCTGTGGGAAATCATCGGCGATTGCCGCCGGCAGGGCCGGACCACGTTGTTGACCACGCACTATATGGAAGAGGCGGAACGGCTGTGTGATCGGGTGGCCATCGTGGACCACGGCCGGATCATCGCCAGCGGATCGCCGCGCGAACTGATCGCGCGTCTGGGCGGCCACCATGTCGTCGAGTTTTCGTTGGCGTGTCCTGAAGGTGCGGGCCAGCCCGCGGAGTTTTGGAGCGATTTGCCGTCCGTTGTGAGCTGCCGCCATGAGGCCGCCGCCGTTCATTTGTCGGTCACCGAACCGCATCGCGTCCTGCCGGCGTTGGTCGAGCGATTGGAGCAGCGACGGTGGCGGCTGGCCAGTCTGGTCACGCGGCATGCGAGCCTGGACGATGTCTTCGTGGTCCTGACTGGGCGACAGCTCGAACAAGCCGAGGAGGCGAACTCGTGACCGATCGCCCCGAATCGACCTCGACGCGCCGCCATCCCTTGCTGAGCCTGATTGCCGCGCGCGTGCGTGAATTCTGCCGCGAGCCCACGGCCATTTTCTGGGTCTATGTGTTTCCGCTGATCCTGGTGGTGGCGTTGGGTGTCGCCTTCCGCAACAAGCCCGTTGGCGACTTTGCCATCGCCGTCCGCGACGGAGACCGCGGCGAGCCGGTCCGACAAACGCTGGAACAGGACGGCCGTTTTCGCGTCTGGGTGGGAACGGAGCAGGAAAGCCGGGCACGCTTGCGGACCGGGCGCGCGGACCTGGTCATCGTCCCGCCGTCGGACGATGGCGGCGGCTACGCCTACTACTACGACCCGACCCAGGCGAACAGCGTCCTGGCACGCCACGTGGCGGACGACGTTCTGCAGCAGGCCGCTGCACGCCGGGACGCCGTGGCGGTGCAGGACCATCCGGTGACCGAGCCCGGCGGACGGTACATCGACTTCCTCGTCCCCGGTTTGCTGGGCATGGGCCTGTTGGGCGGCGGCATGTGGGGCGTCGGCTTTGCCATCGTCGACATGCGGCTGCGGAAACTGCTCAAGCGGTACTTGGCGACGCCCATGAAACGCAGCCACTTCCTGGCGGCGGTGATGGCCAGCCGGCTGCTGTTCACCATCCCAGAGGTTTTGACGGTGCTGGTGTGTGCGCGGCTGTTTTTCGGCGTCACCAGCCAAGGCGGCTATGGGTCGCTGGGGCTGCTGATCCTCTTGGGGGCTTTCCAGTTTTCGGGCATCGGGCTGCTGGTCGCCAGCCGCGCACAGACGATCGAGACGGTTTCCGGATTGATGAACGCCGTGATGCTGCCGATGTGGATCGGCTCGGGGATTTTCTTCTCGACCGAGCGGTTTCCCGCCGTCGTCCAGCCGGTCCTGTCCGTCCTGCCGCTAACCCCGCTGATCCACGCCTTGCGCAGCGTCATGCTCGAAGGAGCAAGCCTGCTGTCGCTCGGCCCGCAACTGGCGCTGATCGTCGCCTGGGGCATAGTGACCTTCGCCCTGGCGCTCCGCTGTTTCCGCTGGAACTGACCCGGCTAACGGTCGATCTCACCCATGACGATATCCAACGAGCCGACGACGGCGGGGATGTCGGCGATCAGGCAACCGCGGCACAGTTCGGCGGTCACGGACAAGTTGCAGAAGCAGCTGCTGCGGGCGCGCGCACGCCAGGGAATTGCCGATCCGTCGCTGACGAGATAGAAACCCATCTGGCCCTTGGGGCATTCCGTCTCCAGATAGACCTCGCCGACGGGCAGTTTCTGCGTCAGCTTGATCGGGGTGCCGCAGTCGCCCGCGGCGGTGCGATAGAACTCGATCCCCTGACGGATCAGGCTGATGGACTGGACCACTTCCAGCATGCGGACGTAGAAGCGGTGCCAGCAGTCGCCCAGCACGGCTTCCGCGGGGACGGGCGGGTAATCATGGTCCTGGGGATAGTGACCGTTGGTCTGCGCGATCACCTCGAATTTGTAGCCATCGTACATCCGCGTGTAAAACGGTTCCCCGTCGCGGCGCAAATCCCAGTCCACGCCGCTGCCGCGCAGCACGGGACCGGTGCAGCCGTAACTGACGGCCATGTCGGCGGGCAAGCCCCCGATGCCGGCAGTGCGTTTGATGAACACGGCGTTGCTGGTCAGCAGCGTGTGGTACTCCTGGATCACCGGCTCGAACTGGACCAAAAAGGCCAGGCACGCGTCCGTCCAACCGCGCGGCAGATCCGCCGTCGCGCCGCCCGGGGTGATATAGCTGTAGGTCAACCGCGCGCCGCAGGCTTCCTCGAACAAGTCCAGGATCCTCTCTCGCTCGCGGAACGCGTACAGGAACGGAGTGAATGTACCCAGATCGAGGCCGTACGCACCCATCGCCACCAAGTGACTGGCGATGCGATTGAGTTCGGTGATGATCACCCGCAGGTGCCGGCCTTTTTCCGGCACCTCTTGCTTCAGCAGTTTCTCGACGGTCAGGGCCCAGCCGAGATTCATATTCATGCCGGCCAAGTAGTCCATCCGGTCGGTATAGGGGATCCACTGCCGCGGCGTCAAGTTCTCGCCGATCTTCTCGGCACAGCGGTGCAGATAGCCGATATGCGGCTCGACTTCGGAGACCACTTCGCCGTCAGTCCGCAGCGCCAACCGCAACACACCGTGCGTGCTGGGATGCTGCGGTCCCATGTTGACCAGCATCTCGTCCGTTCGGACGTCAAACTCGACAATCCTGGTGTCTTGCATTGCAGTGGGCATATTCTCTCTTGCGGCTCTTACCGCCCTCGAATGCCGTGATACTCCAGGGGTAGTTCGTAGTCTTTTCGCAACGGATACCCGACCCAATCTTCCGGGCATAGGATCCGCCGCAAGTCAGGGTGCCCCGTGAACCAGACGCCCAGCATGTCGTAGGCTTCGCGTTCGTGCCACAAGGCGGTCTTCCAAATGCTGCTGACGGAAGGCACTTCCGGCAACTGACCGGCGTGGTCGTCTTGCCATCGCGGCGTTTTGACTTTCAGCACCAGAAGGTGCTTATGTACCAGACTGGACAGGTGGTAAACGACCTCCAGGTGCGGCTGCCAGGTTGACTTGGCTGCCTTCTTCGGGTCGATGTGGAAATAGTCGACGCCCGTGATGCAGTTCAGCAGGTTGAACTGCAGGCGGGGCTCGTCGCGCAAGAATTCACAGACGGGCACGAGCACGGCGGGCGACAATTCAAGCCACGGATCCGCGGCCTGCGTCTCTGCGCCCAATACTCCGTCGCCAAATCGTGTCTGCAGGTCCTGGAGAAGTTCCGCTACGTTCATAAGTTCACACCGAACATACGGGCTCTTCGATCAATTCTCGCCCGGCCGGCCCGCCTGCCGCACGCTTCGGCCGATCGCGGCTGACCGCCCGCACCCAATCCAGATCGCCTCGTTTCCACACGTAAGCAAACCCCACCATCAGCACGGCAAAGAACAATCCGATGTCGACGATCGTGAGCCAAGCCAACTGCCGGAAACCGGCCTTGATGATCTGGCTCGAGTTGGCGCCGTCCTCCAACCGTCCGGTCAGGCTGGCCGGGATTTCCCGGGGCGCGACAGGGTTGACGACGCCCAGCTCGCGGTACAACAGCTTGGCCTGCCGAGTGAGTTGCGGCGGCTCCGATTCGACCACCGCCAAACGCTCGTCGGCCAAGTGCATCGACTTGCCGAAAACGGTCGCCCAGGGAAAAAAGAACGCCACCTCGACATCAAAGATGATGAACAACAGGGCCACCACGTAGAACCTCAGGTCGAACTGGACGAAGGATGAACCGATCGTCGGCTCGCCGCACTCATAAACCTCCAGCTTTTCCGGCTGTGGATTGGATGCACGGAGGAAGCGTCCCAGTAGCAGGTTGACGAACAGGAACAGGATGCCGACGGCCGCGAACAAGGCCAGGTAGGCGACGATCCCTAAGGAGGATGCCTCAGCAGGTGACATGTCTTACCTCGATTGGAGCACCACGACGCCGCGCTGGTGAACGTAAAAAAACCGGTCGCCGACCCGGAAGTCTATCACAACCGCTCCCAACATCAACAGGCCGCTGGTACGCCTGCGGCCCCTCTTCCGGTCTCCCTCACGCGCAAGAACGTTCAAATTCGTCTTCGTTCACTTCGGAAACGCGCGCCGCCTCCAGCGGCTTTCTGCCGGCGTAACCTGCATTCCGCTCGTGGTAGAACCTGATTTCCGGTTCCCCCAGTTGCCAGCACAAATACACCGGGCACCCGTTCAAGCTTGACGGGAAATCGATCAGCCCGTCCTGAAGGTTCTTCGGTTCAACCCCCAGCTCCAGCAACTCGTCAACGAATCCCTGCAATCGCTCCATGTCTTTGGCGATTTCTTTCTTGCTCTCCAGCAGCTCATCCGCGTACGGATCGCCCGGCCGAAGACTGCGGCCGTTGACAAGGCCCGCCAACCGCAATCGCCGCTCGGTCAAATCCTGCGCCAAGTCCATGGCGTCTTTCGCAATCACTCGCACCAAAGGCAAAGTTGCATTCGCTTGCTCGACAGTGAATGAGCGAATGCGTCCTCGAAGTCCTAATGTCATCTCACGAAACACCCTCAATAAGGCATCCAATCAGGAATTCGGGCCCGCATGAACCGGCTCAGCCACCACCTTCGACTGAGCAACCGCGGTCGGATTCAGCGTGGTCCGCCCCCAAGCCACATCCAGCGGCAGGCGCGAGAAATCCACGATGCAGCCATCCCGGCTGAAGCAGCTAAGATCATGGGTCGAGCCCATGAAGATACAGTCCACCGGACACGGCTCAACGCATAATGCACAGAACATGCATTTAGAGTAATCGATGGCGAAACCGGTGACTCGAAAGCCTTTTCCGCCGGTTACCCGCTCCTTGCCAATGTAAATGCAATCCACAGGACATGCCTTGGCACACTGATCGCACGCAATGCAGGTTGTCAAATCGTACCTGTGAAAACCACGATAACGGGTAGTGACTGGAACTGGCTTCTCGGGGTAAGCGAACTGCTCGGTAAACGTGCCACGATCGCTTCGAAGGGTGATCAACAAGTACCGCAGCGTAACCCACAAGCCCTTCGCCACGGTCCCGATTGTCGTTCCGATATTCCGCAGCCATTCGAACATGCAATTCACCGTAAGTCGTTTTTGAATAAGGACTTGCGAATTTATAGGCGGAGTCGCATCAAGCCCATTATAGAGTCCGGTCGAAGTTCCGCAAAGGTGGCGAGAGTTCGCAGATATGAAAACGGGCAAACCGTGCCGAACCTCGACCAATGTCCTTCCGTACTGATCGTATGCGGAATACCGACGTTCGCCTGATAAAAAAAGAGTGGTATTGCCTGGGCTCGCTTGACTACCCATTTTAATCGCGTACAGTGGAAAGAGTGCGGTTGCCTAGATGACTTGGAAACACGGCGGAACCGCACGAAAACACCGGCGGCGCGATTTGCCAGACAGTCGATAGACCCCAATAATATACGTAAGGACCGTTGGGCGAATTGAGGAGCACGGCAAAGGAATGGCATCATGTTGGTCTTGTCGCGGAAGAAGAACGAAAGCATTGTAATCAACAACGACATCACGATTGTGGTCGTGGAAATTCGCGGCGACAAGGTGCGGCTTGGCGTTGAAGCCCCCAAGGAAGTCCCCGTCCACCGTCGCGAGGTGTACGAGGCCATCAAACGCAACGAGGCGGCAACTCTGGAAAAACCTGCTGCGCTCGAATCCCGCCCGGCGGCGACGGAAGGTTAATTGACTGACGGATTGCCGCGTCATTCTATTGGTATCGTCCCCTCCTTCTTTCTTGAATTTTGGCCACGTCCCGCACCGGGTTTCTGGCCGGAATTGTCATCCGCCACTTGACGATTCACCCCCTGTTCCTTTTAATACCGTAGCTGTCCAGCAGGAGCTACTCCTGGCAGATGGCACAAGGCCCCGTCGTCTAGCGGTCTAGGACATCGCCCTTTCACGGCGGCAACACGGGTTCGAGTCCCGTCGGGGTCACTTTCCTTGCGTGCTCCTCCACGCCTTATACTTTGCTTTCTTGGGGGGTTCGAGCAGCGTGTCAGCCCTTTGTCTGACGGCAAACACTCCCTGTTTGCAGGGATTTTGCAGTGTCTCTCCTGTCGGTTTTCCTATTCACGCGGCGAAATCCTCATCCGCGATCTGCCAATCGTGCTTCTGCGCGACGAGGAAACGAAGTTCGACACGGAACAGCGGCGAGTAGAATCAGCACCTGCCCCGCCGCCAAGCCCATGGTGCAATCGTCACCGGCACAGCCGCCAAGACGTAACATCGCCCAAGCTCCGAGCCCCGGCTCCGCGGCGCGTCACCAATGCTTCGTGAAATCGTCAAAGTTGCGGGCGACGACGTATTCGACAGGCTTGTCGCCGGCGCTCAGTTCTTGGAAGTGGGCTTTGCCGCATTCGATTTTGGCGTCTTCCTTGCCGTGCAGGTCTTCGGCGAACAGGCTGGGTTTGGTCTCGACGACGAAGAACAGTCGCTCGGTGCCGCCTTGCTCGACCAGGACGGCCCAGTCGGGGTTGTAGGTGCCTAGCGGCGTCGGGACTTTGAACCAGCCGGGGAGCTTGGCGTAGACCTTGACGGCTTCGTTCTGCTCCAGTTTCTCGGCAAAGTTGTCCCGCACTTGGAGCAACTGCTGTTTGAACGGTTCCGGGAGTTTCAAGGTTTCCTGGACGAGCGTCTTGCGCAAGGTGTCCTGCACCCGGCCCTTGCGTCCACGTAGCCGGATTCCTTCAGGTGCGACCAGATGGCTTCCGATTGGGCCACCCCCAACGCCGTCGTCCGCCCGGATTCGTCGGTTACCGGGATAGCCGCAAACTGGTACTTCTCCACGATGCCGAAACGGATGCCCGTGTCGGCTTCGATCTCCTTTTGCAGGATCGCGTGACGTTCCGAAGGCATTGATCGGATTGCGGCGCAAAAGCGAGCATCGGATCATCGTAACCCGAAGCGTCAGCGAGGGAACGGCGCTCTTCCTCGCTGACGCTTCGGGTTACGATGCGCAAACATTCCGATCAAGGCCCGTTCCAGACAACATGCGTCGGCGATTCCATTTGGTGCCAGCGGGACACTACCCGCGCTAGCGCAGCCGCTGCCGCAACTCGTCCAGGCAGTCGTCCATTTTGACGCGCCACTGCTGCAGCGAGTCGCGGTCGCGGAAGGTGACGGTGCGGTCCTGCAGGGTCTGGCTGTCGACGGTGATGCAATACGGTGTGCCGGCTTCGTCCTGGCGGCGATAGCGGCGGCCGACGGCGCCTTTTTCGTCGTAGAACACGGGGAACTGCGGCTTCAGGGCGCGATAGATCTCTTTGGCGATCTCCGGCATGCCGTCTTTCTTGACCAGCGGGAACACGGCCGCTTTGATGGGAGCCAAACGCGGATGAAACTTCATGACCACGCGCTCCTTCATCACCCCGTTTTCGTCCGGCGCTTGATCTTCGGTGTACGCTTCGCACAGGAACGCCAGCGTGGCCCGGTCGGCGCCCGCGGAAGGCTCGATCACGTGCGGCGTGTACCGCTCGTTGGTGAGATCGTCGCGGTACGTCAAATCGCGGCCGCTGCCTTTCCATTTCGGCTTGCCGTCCGGACCAAGTTCCAGTTGCAGGGGTCGCGTTTTCTCGTTCAACTTGCCTTCCATGTGGCTGCGCAAGTCGAAATCGCCGCGATGGGCGATGCCCTCCAATTCGCCGAACTCGCCCGGCGGCAGGAACGGGAAGGCATATTCGATGTCGGCGGTGCCCGTCGAATAGTGGCTCAACTCTTCCGCCGCATGCTCCCGCAGCCGCAGCCGCTGGCCGGCCAGGCCCAGGCCGACGTACCACTGCATCCGCCGATCGCGCCAATACCGGTACCAGTCGGGCGATGAATTGGGATGGCAGAAAAATTCGATCTCCATCTGCTCGAATTCGCGCGAGCGGAAGGTGAAATTCCGCGGCGTGATTTCATTGCGGAAACTCTTGCCGACCTGAGCGATACCAAACGGGATCCGCACCCGCGTGCTGTCCAGGACGTTTTTGAAGTTGACGAAAATGCCTTGGGCGGTTTCCGGGCGCAGAAACGCCTTGCTGGTTTCGTCGCGGACGGCCCCCGTGTAGGTCTCGAACATCAGGTTGAATTCGCGGGGTTCCGTCAGCGTGCCCAGTGTTTTCGCATCCGGCCCCAAGACTCGCGCGGGCTCTTTCACCGCCGGCAGGGGGAGAAAGTCGGCGTCCCACTGTAGCTGGTCCGCATCTTTCGACCGCAAGTTGAAGAATTTGAGAGCCCGCGATTGGACGTCCTCCTGTTCGTGATCCGCTTCGGCGGTCGTGGCGACAAAGATCCGTTGCCCCTTGCACTCGACCCAGCGGCCCCGGACTTGATCGTACCGGTAACGGCCCTTCGATTCCCGGCAATCGACCATGAAATCGTGGAACAGGTCGTAGTGCCCCGAGCATTTCCAGACCTGCGGGTGCATGATGATCGTGCAGTCCAGGCCCGTCATTTCGTAGGAATCGGGAGCACCCGGCTGAACCGCGGAATCGTCGTGTCCCGTGACCATGTCGCGCCACCAAGCGTCCTTGATGTTGCGTTTCAGTTCGACGCCCAGGGGGCCGTAGTCCCAGAATCCGTTCAGGCCGCCGTAAATCTCGCTGGATTGGAATAGAAATCCGCGCCGCTTGCACAGCGAGACCAGTTTCTCCATTTCGATCATGGCATTGGTTTCCGTCTGACGGGTTAACGAACGATACGCGACAAGTCACAAGATAAAGAAAACCGGCAGTTGGCAAAATGGGGCTTGGGCCTGCGGGACGCCAATCGGGACCCGTAATCCATCGCAACCCCACATTTGGACGAGACTTACGGTTGATTAGTCAAGGGCCAAGGAGTACAATCCGGCTAGAAGATGCTAAGATGGATGGGCAAGACGGGATCGACGCGCCGGCCGCTTCGACCGTTGGCCTCGCGCATCGACCATTCGACTTCTCGTCAACGATTCGCAAGACTTGTTGTCGTTCGAACACGACCTGTCCCGTCGGGCAGAGAGGCGGAGCGGCACGAAGGAGCCTGCTAGAACCCAATACCTAAATCCGTAATTGGAAAAAATCTCCACCTTTGCCTGACTCGTCCATGTCCAGCCAAGTGCTTGACCATCCTCCGAAAGACTCTGCCGCCGAGGGAAGTCCTGCGCAGGGGAACGAACCCAACGGCCTGTCGCGCGTGGAAATCGTCGCCGATGCCGAATTGCAGGCTGGCGGTGGCAATGCCCCTGCTGCGGGCACCGCCGATGGGGCCCACGACGGAGACGTTTCGAAGGACGAGAAAACCGTGATCTCGCGGCGGACGCAGGAGGCTGGCGGCTCGTCTTCGAAGTCCAAGCCGCCGGCGGTGGTGCCAACCTCACGAGCCGACTTGGGCAACGTTCTGGAAGGCATGGTCCTGGGCCATTTCCGGCTGGAAAAATTCGTCGGCGGCGGCGGCATGGGTTCCGTGTTCCGGGGCACGGACATGCGGCTGGGGCGGACGGTCGCCGTCAAGGTGCTGTCGCGCGACCGGACCGAACCGGAGACGCTCCGGCGGTTCCAGAACGAGGCTCAAAGTGCGGCGCGGCTGGACCACGAGAACATCGCCCGCGTGTACTACGTCGGCGAGGATCAGGGGTTGCACTTCATTGTTTTCGAGTACATCGAAGGCATTAACATCCGCGATCTGGTGGAGAACAACGGCCCCTTGCCATTGGGCGAGGCGATCAGCTACCTGCTGCAGGTGGCCGAGGCCCTCGAACACGCCTCGCAGCGTCACGTGGTACACCGCGACATCAAACCGTCTAATATCCTGGTGACCGCCGACGGACGGGCCAAGCTCGTGGACATGGGCTTGGCACGGCTGCGCATGGAACCGGAGCGGGAAGATCTGACGGCCAGCGGCGTGACCCTGGGAACATTTGACTACATCTCGCCCGAACAGGCGCGGGACCCGCGCATTGCCGATGTCCGCAGCGACTTGTACTCGCTGGGCTGCACGTTCTACTTCATGCTGACCGGCCGTCCGCCGTTCCCCGAAGGCACGCTGTTGCAGAAGTTGCTGAGCCACAGCAGCGAGCCTCCCGCCGATCCGCGCTTGCTCCGGCCCGATCTCGACGAGCAAATCGCCCGGATCGTCGAAAAGCTGTTGGCCAAACAGCCTCGAGACCGTTACCAGCAGCCCAACGAGTTAATCGGCGAGTTGTTGTTGGTGGCCGACCGTTTGCACCTGCCAGGACTCAATCTGACGGGGGCCGTCTGGGTCGGCTTGAGACGGTCTCACTGGACTCGCGTCGAGCGGATCCTGCCCTGGCTGGTGCCGATCGTCCTGCTGTTTGCGTCGGTCTTTGCCTTGGAGCGGCTGTGGTCCGGCTCGGCTGCGCCACGCACGGCCGAACCGTCCGTGAAAACGAAAACGCCGAGAGGTACCGCGTCCGAGAAGGTGCGCGTGCCAAGTCCGCAGAAGCCCGTGGAGAAACCGCCGACGGCCAAATCCGGCGGAGCGGCCGATCGCCGTCCCGCGCAGCAAGCGGCACCGGCGGATCGCGCAGCAAAGCCGGATTCCGCGGCGTCGGCCGCGCCGCAGCCTGGACCAGCGGCGGCAACGCCTCCTGCCAAGACGCCGGCGGTGCCGCCGGCGAAGCCCGCCGCGGCCGCGCCAGCCAGCCCAACTCAATCGGGCGAGCCGGCAACGGCGTTACCAAGTCCGCCTCCCGACGCCGCAACACCCGGGCCTGTCGCTCCCGCTCCGGCCGCCGCCGTTGGCAATCCGGCGAGCACGGTGCCCACGCCGGCCGCGGCGGCCGACTCCGTCGCGGGTTCGGAGGCAAAAACGCCGGCGGTGACTCCGCCGGTAACGCGGATCATCGTCGCGGCGGCGGACGGTCCGCCACCCGCGGATGCCAAGGCCGCGGCTTCGTTGGCCGCGGCCTGCCGCGAGGCCGCCGCGCTGGGCGTCGAAACGATTGAGTTGCACTTCGACGGCGTCCGCGAAGAGAAAGCGTTCGATATCTCCAACTCGAAGCTGACCATCTGCAACGGACGCGGTTTTCGGCCCACCGTGATGTTCCGCCCCAGTTTCGGAGATCTCGCTGAAGGCCGCCGCATGATCCGCGTGAGCGGTGGCACGCTGGAGTGGTCCGGCGTGCATCTGGCGTTGGAGTTGCCGGCCGAACCTGCGGCCGGCTGGGCTTTGTTTGCCTTGCGCGACTGCGATAGTTTTGAACTGCAGGATGCCGTCCTGACCGTCCACAACGCCAAGGCGCCAGGCGTGCTGCTGCAGGATCGAGTGGCGTTGCTGGACGTGGGGGACGCACAACGCCCCGAGCCGGTTACTCCCACGGGCGCCGAGGCGGCGGCCAAGCGTGCCATTCCACCTTTCATCGGGCTCACCAATTGCGTGGCCCGAGGACAGGCGACGCTGATCCACTGTGAGACCGCAACGCCCTTGAGGATCAGCGGCCGCCAATGCCTGTTCGTCTTGTCGCAGGGCCTGCTGGATGTCGGCGGACGAGAGACAAAGTCCGCGCAGATGGACGCCCGCATCGAATTCTCGCTCAAGAACGTGACTGCCGCGCTGGGCGGCGCGCTGTGCCGCTTGAGCAGCGACGCGCTGAAGCCCTTTCAGTTAGACCTGGTCACGGACTGCAAGAGCAGCATCCTGTATCTGACGGACACCCAGTCGGCCGTGATCGAGCGGCGCGGGATCCGGGACCCGGGCGAATTGGAAAAGCACCTGTACGTCCGCGGACGCGACAATTTCTATCCGGGCTCGGACCTGCTGCTCCGTCTAAACCCCAACGGCGATCCGAAAGACTCTGTGACCTTCGGTTTCGCCGACCGCAGCGAGAGTTGGTATCAGGAGGAAAGCCCCCGTTTCACGCTGATCTGGAAGTCGCTGCCAGCCGCAGATCTGCCGCTGGACCGGCACGTGCCCGCCGATTATCTGCTGGACGAGAACGAGCAAAACCCGGCGCTGTACGACGGCGGGGAAACGCACGCCGGCGTCGATGCGACGCTGCTTCCGTCGCTGGATTGAACTGCGACGTGGGACAGGCCTCCTGCCTGTCTTTCTCGGCTCACAGGCCGGAAGCGTAGCTCGAATACTCGACACGTCCCCGGCGAGGTCGCTTGGAAGCGTTGGAGCCGCCGCTCTTGTTTCGGACCTTTGGCATTCGGATTTTGGGTTTGCTTCGGATTTCGTGCTTTGGTTTTCGAATTTCAAAGATGCCTGAGCTACGCGGCAGGCGGTTCGCCGAACACGAGGCGGCCGGAGTTGATGGTGGCCACGACTGCGACCTCGCCAACGGGCGTCGATTTGTCGGCGCCGGGCAGGTGGAAGATGGCCAAGTCGGCGGGTTGGCCGACGCGCAGCCAAGGCCGGGATCGCCCCAACAACGCCGCGGGACGCGTGCTGGCCATGTCGACGGCGGACGATAAGGGTTCGTCGGTAAAACGCAGGATGTTGGCGATTCCTGCCGTGATGGGAACCGCTGCGCCGGCCAGAATCTGTTGTTGTCCGGCGACGACCGGCCGTCCGCTTTCCAGCAGTTCGACCGCTTCCAAGCCCGGCATTTCGTACCGTCCGGGCGGCATGCCTCCCAACGCGGTCACGTCGCTGATCAGGATGCAGCGCGCGGGTGACTTGGCGCGCACAAAGGCCTTGACAACCGCGGCAGGCAAGTGATGGCCGTCCACAATCAGGCTGGCACTCAGCCGGTCTTCGGCCAGCTGGTCCCAGATGTAGTTCGGGTGGCGGCGGAGTTGCCCGTGGGCACCGTTGCCCAAGTGAGTACTGAGACTGGCGCCCGCATCCACGGCGGCTTGGATCTGGTCCGACGTGGCGCTGGTGTGACCGATCGCGACCAGGACGCCCATGGCCGCCACGCGAGCGATGAAGGCCGGTGCTGCTTCGTATTCCGGCGACAGCGTCAGAATGCAGATGCGGCCGCCGGCGGCGTCCTGCAGCCGTTGGAATTCGTCCGCATCCGGCGGACGGACATACTGACGCGAATGAGCGCCCCGGGGGCCGTCGTCGGGCGAAATGTAGGGACCCTCGAGATGAAATCCGGGAACGCGGCGGGCCACCTCGGCCGATTGTTCGCAAGCGCGGGCCAACCTGGTCATGGCCTGCAACAAGGCCTCGTGGCTGTCGGTGGTGACCGTTGGACAGTAGCTGGTGACCCCGAACCGGTCGAGCGTGCAGCTGATGCGAAGCACGTCTTCGACCGACAACGCGGGATCGTTGAAGGCCCGGCCGCCGAACCCGTTGACTTGAAGATCGACCAGTCCGGGCGCGAGCCAGGGTAACGCTTCGCCCGCGACGGGCGGGCTCGCGGCGGACATGGTGGAAATCCGGCCGTCGTCGATGTCGACGGCCACAGGTTCCTGCGTGTCGTATCTTCTTGCAACAATGCGCATTGCAGGCACTCTGGCCGCCAGTTTACCGATGGACCGTTGTGGACGCGTCCGGAACGACGAGGAGCAGTTGGGCCGGCTGTTCGACCGTCGTAAACGGGGTTGAATCGACCGCCGGGCGCAGCGGACTAATACCGAGCCACTTGCGGGTTTCAATCCGCTGCCGGCGTTGTTCTCCGCGCGCCACGGCTCGGTCGCGAACCAGATCAGCCGGGCTGACGTAGCGGCTGGCCTGACCTGCCGGGGCGTCGAGATACGTCCGCCCGGCGGGGGCATTCATGCCGGCAGGCAACGGCGGCCGGATCGATGATCGCGGCGGAACAACAGCGGACGGGTCGTCTGCGAACTTGCCGAAGTTGTCACCGGGCATCCGAGGTTCTACGTCCGGGGCCGGAGGCGGCAGGACTTCTGCAGCCGGATCCGTGGCCAGGGCTTCGCCGACCGGTTCCGGCGCAGCGACTTCGGGCATTTCGGCCGCGGGCTCGTTCGAATCCGCACCAGCCAATGCATCCGGCGCGGGCGACGCTTCCGGCGCGGGCGGCTCGGGAGCCGCGAGCACGACCGGCGCGTCGGCTGCTGCCGCCGCCGCCAATTCTGGGGCTGCCGGATCTGGGGCTGCCGGATCTGGGATTGCCGCATCTGAGGCCGCCAATTCTGAATCTGCCGGACCTGGGGCCGGCTCACTCGGCTGCATCGATTCGTCCGGGGGCGGATCGTTTGCGGCTACCAGCAGCGGCTCATCGGTTGGCGGCGATTCCGGCGATGCCGGGGAAGCCGCAGACAACGGTGCGGCCGGTGGGGAGCCGTTAAATCGGCCCGCCAAGTAAAAACCTTCCGCCGAACAGAACAATTCCAGACCGACCAGCGAATTGACCTGCTTGTCCTCGCTGGCGGCAGAGACCTTGTGGGCGGCCTGTTGGGCAAACATCCCGGCGCCCATGGCAACCGCGACAAATAGTACGTTCCAGGTTGAGCCGATCATGGGGAATTCCGGCGGGCTTGAAGGATCACGGCAGGTGAATAGATGTGGATTCGGCCACCGATCCCGCCCAAGATTAGTCGCGTTGCCCCAATTAACCGACTCGCTGTCAAGCTGTCGCGGTTAGCGAGAATGGGCAACCGTTCAGGAGGAGGCCAATCAGCGGCGAGGCCTCGATCAGCTCGCGATACCGGCGCGGACCCCCGCGGACGACAAGCACGTAAACCATGTCTCCACGACGCCAAACGCCCAGCGTCAGGCCGCCCGTTGCAGAAAAGGCATTCCAGGGCGGCATATCCGGAAGCGTCGAACTCCGCACGCGGGACTGCATGCAGAACACCAGGGCCATGTCTGTGCCACGCGGAGCCACGTCATACACGATGGTTTGCGAATCATAGGCCGTCGCGATCGCACACCAACGCTGCGGTCTTGCCCGGACAGCGCGATCCAACGGACGATGCAGCGACTGAGCTGTCGGCAAATCCTCGTTCCAGCCTTGCCGGACGACCGCATCCGCCCAGACCAGGATCTGGCCCGGCAGCCGATCGTCGGGCCGAGGCTCAGCAACGCTGAAGTACGGCACGAGCAGCAGAAAACCGGCCAAGGCGGCGATTGCCGCCAAGCTGCCAGCCAGGATCGGCCAGCTTCGACGCCCGTGCCGGTGGAACCATGGTCCGGCTCCTTCCGCATTCTTTCGGGTGTCGTGCTCCGATGTTCGCGGTGCGACCGGCTCCCGCGATTCCACGGTCGCCCGGTCTGCTGAGGGCTCGATGGCGGCCAGCAAGCGATCTGCCAAGCCGACGGGCACGGGCACGTCGCGAAAAGACCCCATGACCAGCGCATCGAACTGCTGGCTGCATTCGTAGCGACGACGGACGTCGGAGTCGCACCGGACCGCTTCCGCCAGGGCCGCCATTTCGGGCCGTTGCAGGTCATCGCTGCCGGGACGACAGGCGTCAATCGCTTGCTGGATTTCTTGGTCGGTCATAGTCTCATGCCTCAATGCCCCGTCCATGATTTGGACAGTGGCAATAGGTGAATTTCGTCAGTGGGTTCGCCCGCTACGATGCACCGGTTCGCTTGGATTCTCCGCCGTGGGGGGACGCGTCGCGGTCGGCTCGGCGTCACGTTCTGCCTCCAGCAACCGGCAGCGCAAACGGCCCTTGGCTCGCGTCAGCCGGCTCATCACGGTCCCGATGGGGATTTGCAGCTGTTCTGCGATTTCCTTATACGAGCACTCCTCAAAATAAAACATGACCAAAACCAGCTTGAACTCGTCCGGCAACTCGTCCATTGCCGCCTGCAACAATTCCTCGTCGACCGAAGTCTCGGTCGACGAATCGGGGACGCCGTCCACGTCCAACTCGATGCTCGTCGCCGCCAGGGGCGTGGACTTACGTTCGGCTTTCAGGTAGCAACTCCGCAAAATCGAAAACAACCAACTGACAACGCGTTCCGGCTGGCGAACCTGGTGCAAACGCTGCTGGGCGATCAGAAACGTTTGCTGTGTCAGGTCTTCCGCCTCCGGCTGCCTTCCGGTAAGCCGAAACGCATAACGATAGACATCCCGGTGATAGTCCCGGACCAGCGTCCGAATATCCAGCGACGACGGCCCGACTGTTGGGTTCACACCGTCATCGCTCGCCGGACGATTTGCAGTCATCGGGACCCCACCTTGTTACAGATCCATCTCGTTGCCCTATTATTCCCCATTTCGGACAAGAATTGCTAGGGGTACGCGGCTGCTAGCTTTTTTTGGGAGTTCGGGAATAAAACCGGTTGGCGACGGATCTATAGCCGTGGAGAGTCATGCGTATCGCGTGGTTGCGTTGCACACGCATCACGAAAACTTCTGTTTCTTTGTGAAAGGGTGATTCGATGAAGGGTTTGAGTTTGTTGCTGGTGGTTCTGGCCGTTGGTTTCTTTGTGGTGGGATGTGGCGAGTCGAGCGCGCCGTCGCCTGCACCGTCGACGACTGACGTGGCTCCGGCTGATGCGGCCCCGGCCGACGCGGCCCCGGCCGACGCGGCTCCGGCTGATGCAGCCCCCGCTGATGCGGCTCCGGCTGACATGGCTCCGGCTGATGCGGCTCCGGCTCCTGCCGATGCGGCTCCGGCGGATGCGGCCCCCGCTGATGCAGCTCCCGCCCCGGCTGATGCGGCTCCGGCTCCCGCCGAAGCAGCTCCCGCCGCTCCGGAAGCCCCGAAGACGGAGTGACCTGCTGAAGGCCTCACGTGGAATCAGGAGGGAAGGCACGCGGTTTGACGCGGACCTTCCCTCTTTTTTTGCGCCCCGCCAGGCAACGCTGTGAAGCATTTTGGTAGCCGCATTCGCCAGAATGCGGGGCTCTCGGAACATTGGGCCCGCGTTATGGCAAACGCGGCGACTCCGTGGCGACCAATTCGCAATCAGAAAATGCTCTACAGCGTTGCCCGCCAGGAGACTACAGACTCTTGCACAGCACCCAGCCGCGGTCGACTTGCTGGAACCCCAGTTTCTTCAACAGGGCCAGGGTCGGTGGATTGCTCTGCGCGACTTGGACTTCGGCGAGCGACACGCCGTTCCCCTGGGCCCACCGGAGAACCTCGCCCAGAAGAAATGCCCCCAACCCCTGGCGCCGCAGTGCCGCGGGGATGTGGAGATCCTCCAAGCCCATGACGCCGGCGTCTGGATGGCCCGCCAGGCGTTCCCAGCACCGGCTCACGACCGACCCGCAAGCTTCCCGGGCGCCTCGCTTGAACAGTCGATGCTGAACGCGGTCGAACGGTTCCATCGTCCAGGCTTCCCACCAGGATGCCGACGGCGGATGGGCCTCGGATTCGACGTGGTGCTCGCGGCGGAGCTGAACTTGTTTGCGGTCGACCGGGGGCCGGAAGCTCGCGAGCCGCCGTTGCAGGATCACGTGCTGTTCAACTTCGGCGTAACCGGCGCCACGGAACAACGCCAGAACGTCGGCGTCCGATTCCAGCACGCCGGGCGACTCGCTGCCGCCGTACAGGCCAAGATAGAATCCGTGCGCGGGCTGCACGCCACCGGCCAACAAGGTGCGGGCGCCGCGGCCAATCAGGTAGGATTCGCACTGCTCCAGCAATCCGCGCGCGATGGACTCTCGCTGCGGATGCTCCGCGACGAGCACGAGATGGACGGCGCCGACCGCGGTGTTCAACCGCAAGCCGTCATCGCCGGCTGCGAATCCGGCGTGTGCAAAACCGACCAGATGGTCGTCATCCTTGGCCACGATGAAGCCGAGGCGGTCAAAATACGGCCTGGCAAAGACGCACTCTTCCAACAGGGACTGGGGCATCGGTTGCGCCAACGCACGCCGGTGTGCTTGGCTGTTCCACAGCTCGACCAAAGCCGGCGCATCGGTGTTCAGGAACGCGCAATAGCGAATCATCCGTGTACCGTCACAAAGAGATCAGGCCGCCGAACGCTGGGCCGGCGGCGCTGCAGATGGAGCGGAGACCGTCTGGCCGCTCCGGCTCGTTTTCTTCGGTGGCTCGCCCTTCCAACGCCGATGCACCCACCAATACTGCTCCGGCGCGGCACGGATGATACGCTCCAGGGCCCGATTGTACCACTGCGTCAGCGGTTTCACCCCGGCTAAATCCTCGCCGGGAACCTGCGGATCGGCAATCCCCCCCGTGCCCAATTCAAACTGCAAGGGCCCACCCGTCCGCCGGCCATAGGCCACCACCAGGGGTGCTCCGCTCACCAGCGTGAACAGGGCGACGGCCTTGTGGCACGAGGCGGGACGCCCCAGAAAATCGACCCAGCACCCTTTCGGACCCGCGCTTTGGTCGCCCAGCAGGGCGATCACACCGCCGGAGCGGAGCACCGCATCGACTTGGGCGGAACTGCCTTCCTTGGGCAGGATAAACTGGCCGTTCGTACTGCGAAACTGATTGACAAAACGGTCCAAGTACGGATTATCCAGCCGCCTGGCAATGGCGTAGGTCGGAAACCCCAGCAGGCCCATCATGTAGGACGACAACTCAAAGTTGCCGTAGTGTCCGGACACAAAGACCGTCGGCCGCTGGTCCAGCAGGATTTCCACCATCTCCCGCTTGCCGCGGAACTGGAAATAACGCCGCCAGTTCGTCTCATGGACCTTGCGCGGCGCGTGGGCAATCTCGCAGACCATCAGAAACAGGTGCTCCCACATCTGCCGCGCCAAGTCGCGACGCTCGCGGTCCGTCCATTTCGGGAAGACGTGACGCAGATTGTCGTCGACGACTTGCCGACGCAACCGGACGACGTCGCATGCCAGCCGGGCCAGCAGCCGTGACACCGCCTGGCAAGTCTCCAGCGACAGGGCTTGGATCACGCAAATAAAGAGCCGCACGAAGAGATAGGCCAGCCAATCCGTCAGGCGTTTCATGTCGTCGTCCCCAGCCGATCTGGCGATGCGCAGGTCTCTACCGCTTGGCTTTGCCCTTCAAACTCGGATCGCCGCTCAACGGCAGCGTTACGCTGCGGCCCGTTAGAGCGGCTTTGTAAATCGCCAGAATCACCTCCACCGAACGACGCCCCTCGGAGCCGTCGATCAACGGCCGGGAACCGCTGCTGATGGCCTTCAGCACGTCCTTGAACATCGCCGTGTGCCCGTGATGTCCGATGGCGGCCGGATCCGCGGCCCCGCCGCCCGTCTGGGTCTTGCCCGCCATCCGCTCCAGCAAGGCTTTGTCGCGGGCCGTCGGCTTGGCAAAGGCCCACGTCTTGAGGTCCTCTTCCTCGAGCACCGCCGAACCTTCCGACCCGTGGATTTCGACGCGTTTCAGCGCGCCCGGATAGGCGGCGGTCGTCGCTTCGATGACCCCCAAGGCCCCGTTGGCAAACCGCAACGTCGCCATGGCAACGTCTTCGACTTCGATCCGCTCGTGAGCCAACGTGGCCGTGTGCGCGGTGACCTCGACCACCGGTCCCATCAGCCACAACAACAAGTCCACGCTGTGGATCGCCTGATTCATCAACGCCCCGCCGCCGTCCAGCGCCCAGGTGCCCCGCCACGCGCCGCTGTCGTAATACTGCTGCGTCCGGTACCACTTGACATAGGCATCGCCGATCGTCAGCCGCCCGAAACGGCCCTGCTCGACGGCCCGCTTGAGCAGCTGGGACGATTCGTGGAAGCGGGACGGAAAAATCGTCGCCAGGGCCACGCCGGACGCTTCGCAAGCCTTAATCACGGCGTCGCAGCGTTTCAGCGTCACTTCCAGCGGCTTTTCGACGATCACGTGCTTGCCGGCTTTGGCAGCCGCCACAGCCGGTTCCATGTGCGCTCCGCTGGGTGTGCCGATCGTCACGACATGGACGTCCGGATCTGCTAGCATCGCGTCCAGATCGTGGTAAGCCCGGCAGCCGATCTGGGCGGCCAAGCGGTCCGCCGCCTCGGGCCGTGTATCGAAACAGGCTGCCACCTTGGCGTTACGAATATCCGCCACGGCTTTGCAGTGGAAATTGGCGATCATGCCACAGCCGATAATGCCGAAACCTGTTGCCATCGGACCCTCGTGAAACGGAATGCGGGAATGGTTAGGCCGGTATTATAAGGCCGCCAAAAGAATCCGAAAGAGTGATTCGAGGCCAGAAAACGAAGTAAGTGATGCCCCAGAGGATGAGGTGCGAGGTTGCCAAGTCAGGCCCGTTCCTCCGTGCCGTCGGGACGACAGGTGTAGCCAGGGGCGCCGGCCTAATGCCGCTTGCTTTGTAGCGGCACGGCGCAAGCCGTCCGGTATTATAGTCGGAAAACCGGGCGGCTTGCGCCGCTCCGCGGCTGGGTCTCGGCACAGCCGGTTAAGTTCTCCGCAGGCCCTTCACCTTCCGTCAGCTATTCACACCGAGGGTGTTCTTGCGAACTGGTCGCGCGAATTCCGGGCCTGCGGAACACCGGCGGGCTTACGCCGGCCGCTCGCCTTTTGGGGTTCAACTACGGGGACTACAGACCACCTTCCTCCGTAGCCAATTCGGCGAACCAGGCGTCCCGGTCGCGCTCGAATCGCTGCATCCGGCTGCGCCGCGGGACGCGAGTCTTCGTCGCCTCTTCGTCCGCCAAAACGGACGCGGCAGCCAGCAGATCCTCATCCTGCGACGACAGCAGCTCCGACCCGCCCGCCGCGCTGTCGTCCTGCGCGGTCAGTCCGGCCCGTCCCAGATTCGAGAAAACGTCGTCCGGGCTGCGGGAGGAACCAAGGGCCAAGGGCGAGGGCCGAAGAATGAATCGCATATCGGATTGACCCATGGACTCAGTACTTAGGACGTCGTCCGTAACACTCCGCCCCACCGTCAGCACCGGCGCCATCAGATCGTGGTCATCGTCGCTGTGATCGTACCCCAGCAGATGCCCCATTTCATGCATTACCACGGTCAGCAGATCGACTCCGAAGTTTGAAGGGAGAAGGGAGAAGGGTGAAACGGCAATTCCTTCGTACTTCGCACTTCCGACTTCGTACTTCCCTAACGACCATCCCATCATCGCCGCGTCGTCGTCGATGCGGATCTGGTTCGTGGCCGGGTTGGCCAGGCCCAGATAGGCCCCGCCCAAATCCGCCACGGCATACCGGACGTTGGCCAGCGTCGCCGCCTGTGCCGCCGTCAGGCCGGTCGCCGACCACCGCGCGGTGGCCTCCGCCACCACCGGCTGCAGTTCCTGCAGGCTGATCGCCGCCGCCCCGCCGTCCTGCGGGTCGCCCGCAGCCAGCAGCGGCGCCACGCCGGGCAACGTGCCGGAGGAGATGTCGACACCCGACACCACGAAATTCCCATCCCGGCCGCCCAGGTCCTGGAACCGCAGCTCTAACGCCCCGCCGGCGACGGTCACGGTGAACGTCCGGATGTCCGTCGTCCCCGCGGGGATGTCCGCCACGTTGTATTGCAGCGTGCCCTCGGCGGACACGTTGAAGTTGTCCGCAATGTACGGCACCGTCCCGTAGTACATCGGGTTCGAGTGGTAAACGCGGACGCTGTACGGCCCGTCCGGCAGATCCACTTTGAACGTCGCATCCCGCGCGTAGGCCAAGTCCGTCCGCAGATTACTGCTGGTCGCGGCGTTGACCGTGTCCTTCCGCCAGGCCCCGGCCACGCGCGACGTCCAGCCGTAGCCCCGCGTCGCGTTGTAGGTCGTCTGCGGGATGACTTGCAGGAAGTCCGTCTGCACCGGGCTGCCGTAGATCCCAAAGTCGAACCGCAGCGGCGCTGCGTCGTCGGGTGCTTCGTATGGCTGCGTCACCGTCGCCCGCGACAGCCCCGAGGACTCCTGGGCCGTGATCGTCCAGTTCTCCGTCGTCAGGGACGTGTCCGCCAACGTGGCCGGCCGGAGCACGGAGAACTGGAAGCTGCCGCTCCCATCGGCCGTGACCTGGGCGCCGAACGCCGTCGTGTCGCCGTCCGGAGTTACGGTGGCGTAATGGACGGTGTAGGTCGGCGCCGGCCCCACCGCCGAGACCGTCACCGTGATCGTGGCGCCCGGCGGGGCGTTCGTGCCCTGGTACGTGTCGACCGTCATCCCGTCGGCCGGCAAGGCACTCAGGGGCGGCGTCCCGGCGGGAGTGACTCGCGTCAGCGTCATCTGACCCACCGTGTCCACCGGCCGGATGTCCATTGCTAGGATCACCGCCGCGCCGTCGTAGCCGCCCAGGTCCCGCATCCGCATCAGCAACGTGCCCAGGCCGCCACCGCCGTCGATAATCTGGCCCGTCGTGAAACGGACCCAGCGGTAACTCCCCGGACATGAGCTGGTCGCTCCGCCGCCGGAACTGGGTGTCACGCCGCTACCGTCAGGCGCCCCGGCGCCCCAGGTGTCCACAATCTGCGTGTTCGGGGGCAGGGGAGGCGGTGGCGGGTCCAAGGGCGGGACCGGGCCGTTGGCGTCGTACACCTGGAACTGCTGCCGGTCGTGGTTCCACACCGTATCGCCCGTCAGGATCATGACCTCGTACGCCTTGCCGGCGACCACGGTCGTCTCGAACGTCAACGGGTTGCCCATGTTGTCCGTGGATTGGCCGTCGAACCGCAACAGCGGGTCCGGGATCGCCGTACAGGGCGGCACCGCCGTGTACTCCCGCTCGAAATACTGCGGCGGCAGCGTCTGCCAGCCCGCGGAGTTGCTGCCCGTCTTTTGCGTAAAGGGCGAAATGCCACCGTAGTTCGTCGCCGTGTAGCCGTGGTATCCGTTGAAATCAAACCGGCCCGGGGCGGTCAGGACCACATCGTTGTCACCTACGCCGGCGATGTACGAAATGTTCATCATCAGTCCGCCAGGATACAGGAAGGCGCCTTCCGGCAGGTTGTTAAACCGCGTGCCGAGCACCTCCGACGGGTCGTTGCTGATGATGATGTACTCGCCTCCCACTGGCGGCGAGTATCCGCCCACGAATTGCACCTCCAGCACGCCGCCGCCGGCCCCCGTGGCGACGCTGCCGTACAGGTTGCCGGTGCCGTTTAGGACCAACTGGTCGTAGCCGCCCACGCCCGGCGTCAAGCCGCCCAACTGGACGCGGAACGTGCCGGCCGACGGAACGCCCGCCGGCTGCACCTCCACATCGCCGTTGACCGTCAGCTGACCGGCCAGCGGCGTGCAGCCCGTGGTGCTCACATCGCCCGGATCCAGGACGCCGCCCGGATGCACGATCACGTCGCGGGCTCCCGGCGTCGTACCGATCGTCCCGTTACCGCCCAGCGTGCCGCCGTTGTTCACGTGGACCACATCCGCGTCGGCCGTCAGGTTGCCATTGATCAGCAGTGTGCCCGCGTTGACGTTGGTCGTGCCGGTGTAGGCATTGGCCGTTCCGCTGAGCCGCAGCGCGCCGCTGCCGGCCTTGATCACGTCGCTGGCCGACACGATGTTGCCGGTCATGTCGCCGTCGCAGTCGGTCAGGCTCACGGTCACCGTGCCCGTCCCGGCCGTCACGTCGCCCGCCGTCCGGATCGTGCCGGCGTCGTTCGGGCTGCCCACGCCGTCCTGGTTGGCCGTGATCACAATGTTGCCGCCCACGGCAGCGCCCGTCGAGATGTCGCCGCTGGCATTGCCCACGATATCGCGGTCCGAGCGGATGGTGATGTCGGCTCCCGACGAGGTGACGGGGGAGTTCAAGCGGACGTCGCCGTTGAGGCCGCCGGGTGACGACTTCTTGCCGTCGATCAGGATCGTGCCGGCGCCCGTTGTGACCGGACCGCTAAACAGCTCGACCCCAAACCGACCCGCGGCGTCGCCCGCGGTGCCGGTGATGGTCAACGTGCCGCTGTTGCTCGAGACGGGGCCGGAGACCGACACGCCCGTTCTCCCGGCCGCCGTCGTCGCGGTGCCAAGCAGGGCGACGTCTCCGGTCCCGCTGGATTTAATCTCGCCCTTGGTGAACTGAACTCCGTTGCCTGTGGTAGAAGAACCCGTCAGGGCAATATCTCCGTTCACAGTCGAGATTTCCAGACTGGTGGATGAGAAGTTCCCCACGGAGATGCCGTTACTGAGGGCGTTTGTCCCGCTCGTGCCGTTCATGGTGATGTCCCCGCTTCCGGTCGTCTTGATCACGGAATCCACGAAGACATCAATTCCGTTGCTCACGCTCGCGGTGCCGGTCACCAGGATGTCTCCGGCGACGGCCTGGACGGTCCCAGTCGAGAACGACACACCGGTAGTCCCCTGTCCGTCCAGCTCGATATTCCCCTGACCGTCGGTGGCCGAAGTCGTCTCGACCATCGCCGATCCTCTGATTTCGATCCCCTCTTTCGACGTGGATTGGCCGGTCAGCGTGATTGCGCCGGTCGTCGACTGCACCAGCGTTCCGCTGCCATCCAAGAGAATTCCGTTACCTTGATTGCTGGTGCCCACGACCTGCACCCCGCCGGAACCGCTCTGGACTTTCCCGCCCGCCGTGATCGCCACGCCGTGCTGTGTGATTCCTGCCCCGGCGCCTTTGCCGGTCAGGCTGATCGCGCCGTTGCCGGTCGCTTGGACGGTCCCTCCAACCACATCAATCCCAACCGAAGGGCCAGCCGCCGTGCCGGCCGCGTTGGCACTCATGGTTACATTGCCGTTGGCCGTGGTCAGGCTGGAACCCGAACTCATCGCGATCGACTGGACCGCCGTCAGGGTCGCTGCCCCACTGCCGGCCAGCGTCACGTCGGACGAGGCGGTGCTGAAGCTGATCGTCGTCGCGTCGGCAGTCAGGTTCTTGTTGGCGGCCAAGGTTACCGCGCCGGCGACCGTCAATTGATCGAACGGATTGGCCCCGCTGCCGATGGTCAAACCGGCCGTGAAATCGGGCACCGCGTTGACCGTCAGGTCGTCCGTCGCCAAACCGCGGTTGATGGTCACCGAGCCGGTGGGATTGGCAAAGTCGGTCTGCTCGAAAGCGACCGGGTTGGAGCGGAGGCGCGACAGCGTGTTGGACACGCCGTCGTCTTCCAGGATCGCCAGCACATTGCCGCTGGCCGGCAGGTTGAAGATAATGTCGGCGGCGGTTCCGGAGTTCACGATCGGCTCCAGGCCCGTGTAGGTGATCGTGCCGAAATTGCTCATGACGATCGAGCCGCTGTTGGCGTTGGTATAGTTGTAAGTCGTCGTGCCCTGGGTGGTGCCGCCGGTGATCGACAGCACGTCGCCCGGCGAGCCGCTCTGCGTCCCGCCGTTGTACGTCAATCCGCCCGCGGGGATGGGATCTCCGCCGGACAGATCCACCTGCAAGCTGTCGTTGCCTCCCAAACCGTTTATCGTCAAGCTGGTCAACGACGCAAAGGTCGGCGAGTAGATCAGGTTGCCGTTGAGCGTTACGTCGACATTCCCGGAATTCAGCACGACCACCCAAGTATCGCCCCCCGGCGTGCCATCCAGCGACGGATTCGCTGGGTCAATCGCCTTCAACACCACATCGTTGCCGTCGCCGCCCTGGTACGTGATCTGGAAGTTGGAACTGCCCGCGGTGAAGACCTTGCCCTCCGGCAGACCGCTGAAGGTACCGGTCACCGCATCGGCCAGATCGTTGTTGATGATCGTAAAGGTGTTTCCCGCCGTCGGTGTGAACCCGACCGTGACGTTCAACGTTGCGCTTCCAGCAGCGACGGCGCCGGTCACGTTCAATTGATCGTACTGGGTCCCGACCGTGGTGCCGTTCAATTCGACGTTGAAATTGGAACCGCTGTTGAAGGTGACGTCGTCCGTATTCAGAATGCCGGGCGAAGCACCGGGAGCGATGGTCGAACCGCTGGAAGCGTCGACTGCACCGGTAACGGTCCCCGTCCCCTTGATCGTCTGGCCGCTGGCCAGCACCAGCGTGCCGCCCGCCCCGCCCGTCAAGGCCGTGACATCCAGGGTGCCGCTCGTCTGGACATCGATGGTCGTCGAACTGGCGATGTTGTTGGTGAAAGCACCGGACAACGCCAGGGTGCCGGCGCTGACCGTCGTCGTGCCGCTGTAGGTGTTGGTGCCGCTGAGCGTGAATGTCTCGGGACCTTGCTTGACCAGGTTGCCGGCCCCGATGATCCCGCCAGCGAAAGTTCGGTTATGCCCCTCGCCGGCAAGGGCCAGCGTTTGACTGCCTAAGTCAATGGAAGTCGTGGCGTCGGGACTGCGTACTGAACCGATCGTCTCGCTGGCATCCAGGACTAACTGTGCAGTTCCCAAGAGCAACACGTAAGCGTTATCGGGAAGCGCCGCCCCACCCTGTAAACGTACTGTCCCGCCAGTAACCTCAAAATCTGAAATAAAGTCTAAGCTGAACGTATTGGCTCCGGATAGCACGAGTTGCCCCGGACCTTTTTTGACGATGCCACCAGACTGTGCAATCACGCCACTGAAAGTATTCGTGCCGGAGGCGACATCGATATCTAACGTGTTGGCATTCGAGGTATTGATTCCTAGCAAAACGGAGCCCGAACCGCTCAGACCGCCTATCGTTTCCGAACGGTCATTCACGTCAAAGGTTGCGGTCGCCCCAACGATGACTTCGCTAGTGTCGGGTATCCCTTGAGCACCTGTCAATCGTAGCGTCCCATCACTAACCGACGTATTTCCGGTGTAGTCGCTTGCTGTTGCATCCAGCGTGACGGTGCCGACGGTGGTCTTCAGGAAATTGACGGAGCCGCGTAATGCCGGGCCCGCAATCGCGCCGCTTCGCAGGTCAAAATCTGTCGCGCTAGTCAACTTGGCCTGATTGGTCGTCCCGGCGATCGTTCCGCTGATCAACCGCACGCCGCCGACCGTATCGGTATGGGTCTGCATATTGAGCGTCGCGTTGTTGTTGACGATCACCGTCGTGACGTTGGGCAGCACGTCGTTGGCATCCATCCGCAGTGTGCCGCCGTTGATGTTCGTGTTGCCGGAGTAGGTGTTCGTCGCGGCCAGGGCGAGCGTTCCAGCCCCCGCCTTGGTCAGGCCGTTGCTGCCCGTGACGATGCCGTTGGCAGTCAAGGTTCCGCCCGGGCCCACCGTCAGCGTGACATTCGCCAAGTCGATCTGAGCCGCTGTGGCCTGACTCGTCCCGCTCCCGACGGTCAGATTGCCCTGGATCAAGGTGTTGCTGGTTCCGGAATCGGATGTAAGCGTGCCGGCGATCTGGACCGGTTGGGTGAGCGTAATCGTGCCGTCGGTGCCGGAACTCGACCCGTTCGAGTTGAGTGTCAGGTTGTTGACGAAACTGCCCCCTGTGCTGTCGAATTCGCCAAGCTGGATGTACCCGCTGCTGTCCGAGGCATGGCTGGAAGTCGTGACGATCGAAAAATTCGCGCCGGCGACGGTCGCAGAAACGGTGGCTTGACTGAGACCGACCCCCTCCACGCCGGCCGTAGAGTCACCAAGATTCCACGTCGAGCTGGCCGATAGCCGCACGTCGCCCCGCATCGTTATCGAGGACAAGTCACCCGCATTGTTGTCGCCTTCCATGTTCCCGGTGACGGTGATGATCCCGTCCCCACCAGAGCCGCGTGAATCGTAAAGCTGATCGTTCAGCCACTGGCTATTCACGCTTGCGGGAACGAGGCTGATATTGCCCCCCATCCCAGTTGCTGTGCTGGTGTCGATCGTGAGGTCCGGTGTGCCGGACGCTTGAATCACCGTCGCGCCGGAAAGGTCCACGTTTCCGGCGCTCCCGTCGTTGCCCGTCTCGGTGTCGATGGTGACGTTCGCCGAGATGTTCAGATGCCCGCTGGCGGCGATCGTCACGTTGTTACCGTCGGTCGTGATACTCGACCCGAGATCCACCACCGCAAGCCCCGCGGTCGTAACGGCATTTCCACCGAATCCCGCGAGCGTGTACGTCGAACCGTCGAAATCGACGTTCTGGCCGGCCGCCCCCGTTCCCGTGACCGAAATCGCCACGATGCCCGTCGTGTCGGTCAACGCTTCGGTACCGTTGGCCGTTGTCCCCACCCGAATCCCCGAACCGCTGTTGGTGATGTAAGCATGGTCACTGGCCGCGTTCAGTGACACGTTCAACACGTTGTTCCCATCGACCGTGGCGGTCACGGCCAGCAGCCGCCGATCCTCCAGCGGTTCCAGGAACAGCTTCCGCATCCCGCGGCGTTTGCGGGCCTCCTGGCGGGCGGCCTCGGTGCGATGCAACGAACCAAACATCGACTTCAGGCGGCGGGTCGTGGTACTCATCAGTGGTCACTCCTCGATAAATGCAAAGGGAAACCTATATCCGGACGCGGGCTGAATGAACGCGTCGCAGGGACGTTCCCCCGCAGGCGGCGGCGGGGAACTGCCCATCACGTCGAGCGTCCGTGCCCGGAGAAAAATCCGCGAATGTCCGAAACGCGAATAGACCGGGAGCGCAGAGTCTCCTAGCAGTAATATAGCTACAACCGTTTCAGATGTATCAGGCCAGGCGAAGAATTTTCAAAAGATGCTCTCTCCGGCTCTGGTCCGGCACGTCAGCACGGATCGAAAAGGGAACAGACGCTACTGTAGCCGACCAGTCACCTTTCCCCCGACACGGGGTCGGCGGGGAACGGGGAGGGGACGATGGAGGCGTATATGCCGCGGGCTAGCCGGCCAGTCATGCTACCGCCGACGCGGGGTCGGCGGGGAGCCCACCGCCGACCCCGCGTCGGCGGAAGGACGATTGGTGAGCTAGAAACGCCCCTGCCGCAACGCGCGCATCCCCCACCGCCGACCCCGCGTCGGCGGAAGGGTGATTGGTGAGCTAGAAGCGCCGCCGACCCCGCAACGCGCGCCCTCCCCGCCGACCCCGTGTCGGCGGAAGGGTGATTGGTGAGCTACAAGCGCCGCCGACCCCGCAACGCGCAC
>CAZXYZ010000018.1:67905-120270 GCA_964645045.1 uncultured Pirellulaceae bacterium
CAACGCGCACCCTCCCCGCCGACCCCGCGTCGGCGGAAGGGTGATTGGTGAGCTACAAGCGCCGCCGACCCCGCAACGCGCACCCTCCCCGCCGACCCCGCGTCGGCGGAAGGGTGATTGGTGAGCTAGAAGCGCCGCCGACCCCGCAACGCGCGCCCTCCCCGCCGACCCCGTGTCGGCGGAAGGGTGATTGGTTGGCTGCCACACCGCACCGCACCCGCGTCACCCGTCCGCGTTCGCTTCCTTCCGCACGGCGTCCATATCGTACTCGCCGAACGTCCCGACGTAGTACCCGAACTGATACACCGGCTGCATGCCGTGGGCGTACGCCAGGTTGTTCAGGTAGCTCAGCGCAATCTCCTCCGGCGACCGCTCGTACGGCGCGCCGAACGTCAGGTGTACATGGTCGGCCAGGATCGCTAACCGCGACAGGCGATGGCCTTTCTGCCGGGCCGCCTTCAGCACCGTATCGCGCGTCGCGTCGAGGAACGCTTCGCTCGCTTGCCGCCACCGCTCCACGTGTACCAGGACCAGGTGCAGGTTGTACACGTAACGCCCGTGGTCGCTGAACACGGGACGCGACAGATCGACGTCGGGGAACGCCAATTGGTAACGGGCAAGCCGTGCCTCGATCCGCGGGTCGGCCATGCGGTGGTGGCCCAGTTGGTCTGAGACGTACTGTTCGATGGCCGACCGGTTCGCATCGCCGACGCTGGTGAGCGAGAAATTGCGTTGAAATGCCTTGGGGTGCGTCTGGCGCACAAGGTTCTGCAGGCGGCCCTTGACCGATTTGATGATCTGCGGTGGAGCAACGGTGGGGAGGGTGCTGAGGAGGAATTGCCAGACGTTGGCCGCGCGGCGATGGCATTCGAGGACGCGCACGCAGTCGGTCTCGGTACCACATTTCAGAGTGTCCAGCCAAGCGTCGGCGGCGGGCAGTTCGGCGTGTGGAAACAGGGCCAGGGACCAGCGAAGTTGATAGGCCGGGTTGCAGTTGTCGGCGGTGTAGAGGGGATCGGGCATGAAGCCTCCCGTGGGCGTATGGAGCGAGGGAAGAGGTGTTGGGGTTTAGCTAAGGAATCATTCTACCGCCGACGCGGGGTCGGCGGGGAGCGGGGAGAGGATGGATGGGGGCATTTCGACGTCTAGCCAACCAATCATTCTACCGCCGACACGGGGTCGGCGGGGAGCCCACCGCCGACCCCGTGTCGGCAGGAGGATGATTGGTGAGCTAGACGCCGCCGCGCGACGTCCCCACGCGCCCTCCCCGCCAACCCCGTGTCGGCGGAAGGGTGATTGGTTGGCTAGCGGGTCGCCGTCAGGGCGGGGAAATGAACGCAAAATGATGGATAGCTGGGATTTGACGTGGTAGAATGACGCGGTAGCACTGTCACCATTCGGTCGCTTGACGACCGTCAATAATTTCGTAATCTACGCCGAACGTCAGCTGGCGGCGCCAGTCCGGAGAAATCCTCGTGTCCGATTCCGTCACGCAATGGCTGTTTGCGCTTCGCCGCGGAGACTCCGAGGCGGCCCATCGGCTGTGGGATCGCTACTTCCGGCGGTTGCTGCGGCTGGCTCGTCGCAATCTGGGCACTCGCATTCGCGCGACCGCGTTCGACGAGGAGGACGTGGCGGCCGGCGTGCTGGGCGAGTTCTTCCTCAAGGTCGAGCAGGGCGGGCATCGCGAGGTGGCCAACCGCGACGAACTGTGGCAGTTGCTGGTCGTGATCACGATCCGCAAGGCGGTCGTTCTGGCTCGCCGCGAAAGGACCCAGAAACGCGGTAGCGGTCTGGTCGCGTTGGAGTCGGAAATCGGCCCTCCCGGGCAATTCCGCTTGGACGACCTCATCGGGGAAGATCTGACCTCGTCCTTTGCGGATTTTATGTCCGAGGAATGCCGGCTGCTGATCGAATCGTTGGCCGATCCGGAACTGGAAAAGATCGCGTTGTGGAAACTGGCGGGCCACACGAACGACGAAATCGCCCTCAAGCAGAGTTGTACGCGCGTGACGATTCAGCGCAAGCTGCGCATGATCCGCAAGATCTGGGACGCGGAGACGGGCGGATTGGTTTCGACGCGCTGGTCGGCCGACGCGTGTGTTGGTCAGGCGTGAAATGGACGCGGTCACATCTCGCCCTTCGCTGCTGGGAATTCGCCGGGTCGACGCGATCTGCGGTGATTTCGAGTCGGCTTGGCGATCCGGCCGGCGTCCGCGCATCGAGGCGATCATCTCCGAAGCCAAGCCGGAGGACCGATCGTCGCTGCTGGCCGAGTTGGTCGCGCTGGAGTTCGAGTTGCGGCGGGAGGCGGGCGAAGCGGTGCAGGCGGCGGAATACCTGCAGCGGTTCCCCGACGACGAGGCCGCTGTCACGACCGCCCTGGCCCAGGTCACGGACTTGGACACCGCAGGGGCTCTCGCCGCCCCCCGGAACAGCGCCGATTCCGGGGAGAACGCCGCTCGCTATCGCTTGGCTGAGCAAGTTGGCGCGGGCGGCATGGGCGTGGTCTATTGCGCCCAAGACCGGCAACTGGACCGGGACCTGGCCATCAAGGTCCTGGCGGAACATCTGCAGACGCGGCGCGAGGCGGTCGAGCGATTTTTGCGCGAGGCCCGCATTTGTGCGCGGCTGCAACACCCGGGCATCGTCCCCATCCACGAACTGGGCTGGCTGGGTGAACGTCCGTATTTCACCATGAAGCTCGTCCACGGGCGGAGCCTGGGCGAGTTGCTGGCCGCGCGTCCGGATGCCGGGCACGAGTTGCCCCGCTGGCTGGAGGTTTTCCAGCACGTCTGCGAAACGGTCGCTTACGCGCACGCCCAGGGTGTTGTCCACCGCGACTTGAAACCGGCCAACGTGATGCTCGGCTCGTTTGGCGAAGTGTACGTGATCGACTGGGGGCTGGCCAAGCGACTCGAGGACGATCTCCCGCACCCCGACCCTCTCCCAGAGGACGAAGGGGAAGGGCAACTCGACACGCCCGGTCCCGTTCGGGCGAACGCGTCGGCCGCCTGGACTTTCCTGGGCGACGTCGTGGGCACGCCGGCTTATCTGTCGCCCGAGCAGGCCTGCGGCGACGCCGAGACGGTGGACCAGCGGTCGGACGTCTTTGCGCTGGGTGGCATGCTGTGTGAAATTCTGACGGGCACGCCGCCCTATTCCGCCGGCGATCGCGCGACGCAGCTGGAACAAGCCCAACGAGGCGATCTGACCGCGAGCCTGGCTCGACTGGACTCATGCCTGGCGGACCGCGAGGTAATCGAGTTGGCCCGCGACTGCCTGGCGCTCGAGCCAGCCGACCGCCCTCCGGACGCCAGCCACGTGTCCCAGCGTCTGTCCGCGTTCCTGAGAGGCATCCCGGAGAAGCTCCGGAAGATGGAACTGGAGCGAGCGGAGAGGCAGGCTCGCGCCGAGGAGCGCCGGCGTCGACGACGGATCATCCTGACGTTGGCGGCGAGCCTGACGTTGCTGGTTGTGTTGTCGGCCGCCGGCGCAGCCTGGATGGCGCAACGCGAAGCGGCCCGCCGCCGGCAAGAGAACGTTCAGCGCGAGCAGATCCAGCGGCAACTCGCCGAAACGCTGGACGAGGCCGCGCGGCAGTACGCCGGGGCCCCGGAGGACGGGCGCGAGGATCCCCTGCGGCGAACCAAGATCCGGGAACTGGTTCGCCGGGCGGAGACCCTGGCCGAGAGTCCGTGGGCCGAGCCGGTGCATGTTGGACAAGTCCGCGGCCTGCGCGACCGAATCGTGGCCGAGGACGCCGACGGCCGGTTGCTGGACCGCCTGGAAGCCATCCGTTTGAAATGTGCCGAGGTGAATCCTCGCACCAACAGGTTTGCCAGTGGCCGCACGCGCCCCATGTACCGGCAAGCCTTCGACGACTACGGCCTGGATCTGGAGGATGCCCAACAGGCCACGGCCAGAATTCGGAGCCGACCGGCGCACGTCGTGGAAGCCTGTGTGTTCGGACTGGAGAGTTGGCGGTCGTTGTTCAAGCAGCCGGTACCCCAGCGGCAATGGATTGACGCGGTGTTGGATGGGATCGATGACAATCCTTGGCGATGCGAGGTGCGTCAGGCCTGCCGCGAGCAGAACTGGCCGGCGGTGGATGACTTGCTGGAAGCGGCCCAAGACGAGCCGCTGTCAGCCGATGCGGTCAATATCGTGGCCTCAAGCCTGGTCAACGCGAATCAGTTGGAGTTGGCCCTCAAACTTTTGAGGGCGACTCAGCCGAGGCATCCCGGGGATTTCTGGATCAACCAGTACTTGGGAGTTGTCAATTACTGCCTCCCCCAACCCAAGCATGAAGAGGCGGTTCGGTTCTTTACGGCGGCCCTGGCGATCCGGGAGACGAGCGCCGCCTATTTCAATCTGGCCACGGCACTGGCGGACTTGAAGAGGTACCCGGAGGCGGAACAGGCGTTCCGCTCGGCGTTGCGTCTGCAACCGGACTACGTGCAAGCCCACCTCGATCTGGCGGACGTGCTGGAGCGTCGGGGGCAGAACGCCGAGGCCGCCGCTTTGCGGCAGCGGGCCGCCCAATTGCAGCAGGCGAAGAAGGCGAGAGCGGACGGGACGCAGCAGTAGCTGGCCAGTCATGCTTCCACCGACGCGGGGTCGGCGGGGAGCGGGGGAGGAGAATGGTGGAGAGCGACGCGGCAGGCTAGCTGGCCAATCACGCTTCCGCCGACACGGGGTCGGCGGGGAGCGGGGGGGAGGAGAATGGCGGCCAGCGAAGCGGCGGGCTAGCTGGCCAATCACGCTTCCGCCGACACGGGGGCGGCGGGGAGCGAAGCGGCGGGCGCCAAGCGATGCAAGACTTGGACGCGTTCGCCGCAGAACCGCTCGCGTCTTGAGGAGATTCGGGCGGAGATCGCGGGAGGTCCCTTGGCCACCTTTCTTCTTTGGGTCACCCAGGCCGTCTTGGCGTTTGAATACGCCCAGCGACTTGAAGTTCGGGGGCACCGGTCGTTTCAGAGCCAAGTCATCGGAAATATTTTTTGCTGCATGATACATTCCGGCCACCAATCGCTATTTCTTGTTCAGGACGCTCTGCGCGCACCGGATCTAGTTTTCTCGAGATGGCCAGGAATCGTCGGAGTGTAGGAGTTTGATGCATGAACATCGTCTGGTTTCTTTTGATTGGTATCGCCGCCGGCTGGCTGGCCGGACAGTTGGTCAAGGGCGGAGGTTTCGGCCTGCTTGGCGACTTGATCGTCGGCGTCATTGGAGCTGTGTTGGGCGGGCTTGTGTTCGGATTGCTGGGGATTTCGGCTGGCGGCCTGATCGGCAGCCTCGTGTGTGCCACCATCGGCGCGGTGTTGCTGCTGGTCATTTTGCGGACGATCAAGCGCGGGCCATAGCCGTTCGCGGCGGCGATCGGTCTTGGTTCTGTTGCGCGCCTCACTCAAAGGAATGGAGGACTCTGGGATGCGAGGTAGTCTACGACTTTCGCCCTGGGCGGCCATCACGCTGGTTGTCGGTCTGCTGGCGCCCGCCTTGGGCTCGGACCTGAGTAAGTTCCTGCACGCAGCATTCGACAATCAATATGGTCGTCCGCCGACGGGAGCCGAGGTCAATTACTATTCCAGTGTGTCGCGCACGGACGGTCCGCTGGAAAGTCTGGCCCGCATGATGGCGTCGACGGATTATTATGTCCGGCAATGCCAGCAGAGGCCCGAACTGTTCGTGACGCGGCTGTACGAGGTCTTCCTGCACCGCGAGCCGACCTTTGAGGAACAGCGGTATTGGGTCAGCCGTTTCCCCGGCGGAGGCGCCGACGCCCGGCTGGCGTTTGTACGCCAGTTTTGCCAGGCGAACAACTTGGTTGATTACGTGCCCACCGTGACCGGGATGGTCCCCTTGCCTTCCCGTCCCGCCGGCACGCGTTCCGAGCTTGCCCGCCAGCTCGAAACTAAGGCGAGCCAGCTGAGTTCGCTGGTTCAGAATGAACTCGGAGGGACGTATCTCGGTCGGGAATTGACGAGACAGGCTGCGGTCTTGGCCTCGGCCAGCACGCAGTATCGCGAGACGATGGAAAGCCCGGACAGTACCTCGCAGCAAGTCGCGATCGCAGCGAACAACGTCGCCCGGGCCTTGCAGGAGCTACAGGCCACGTTCCGCTCCGTTCCGGGCGCTTCCGCGGCCTGCCAAAGCACCCTCTGGGAAGTCTCGCAGCTGGAAGCGGCCGCGGAACTGTCCGCCAAGGCGACGGTGCCCGCGTCTGGCGCCACCTCGGCGGTCGAAGCCGAGGCGGGCCAGTTGCTGTCCCTGCTCAGGCAATTCACCTCGGTCCTGTCGCGGTATCAGCAGCAGGGCGCCTTCTACGTGAGCTTGTCCCGCGATGTCGACGCGTTGGCCGTCCAGGCAGAGAGCCTCCAGTTGTTGGCCAGGCAAGGCGCGGGGGACCGTGACGTGAAGCGGATCACGACCAGCATCCTGACTCAGGCTCGCGACGTCGCGCGGCAGATGACTCAGGCCGATGTCAGCTTGCAGCAGGGTTGGTGGAACGTCCAGCATGAACTGGACCAGTTGGCTTTGGCCGCTGGCTGCGGCGGCGACTTGTACATCACGACCGACCATCCGGTCATCCTCAACCATCCTGCGTGGTCCGGGTTTCCTGTTCAGACCAGTCCCGGCTATCAGGCTTCCGCCGACAATCGCCAGATCATCAGCAATGCGGACCATTTGCTGGCGCAGATCGACAACTACGTCTTGTCGCTACGGCCGGTGGCCGCGCGCAACGGCGATGCCGGCGTGATGGTCAACCAGGCGCTGAATTTGCGGAATGCAATCCTGGTCCTGCGACAACAAGCCGCGACGGGAGCCTGGGGAACGCAACTGCAGTCCGCGTCGCGCGAGGCGGTGCGCCAGTATGCGGCCGCCGGCCCGACGTTTCTGAAATTGGTGGGCCAGGATCCGTCGCTCAATTCACCCGTCTGGGCTCAGATCGGCGAGTTGACCTACAAGATCGACAAGGAACTGGGCGGAGCCCGGTACTGATGGACCGCGACTTGTCTATGCTGGGGTTGTTCAGAGGAGGACTGGAATTGACCGTGAAACGATTGATGCTTGCCACGACGCTGTGTCTGCTGACTTCTCTTACGTCTGCCGCAGCCGAGCCCGAGCGCCCGGCAGACGGCGTGCCGGTGGATCCGGCGGTGCGCAAATTGGACGATTTACTCACCCGTATGGCCGCGGTGTGGAGCCAGACGCCGACGTTCCACGTCGAGGCGAAAACCGACTGGACGGTGGCGGGGGACCAGACGCGAGCCGGCGTCACGCATTGTCGCTTGAGCGTCCGTCAGCCCGGGCAGTTCCGCCTGGAGGTGTTCCCCGATGATGATCAGAAGGTATCGCTGCTCTGTGCCAGCGACGGCAAGACGCTGACTCGCCTCTATCAAAGCGGCCGGCAGGCCGTTTACTCGCGGCACGACGGGGGCTTGGCTCGGGTCCTGGACGACGCCTTGACCGACAGTTGCGTGAAGGGGACCGGCTTGAGCGTGATCCTCCGCGCCGACGCCCAAAGGTACTTGATGTCGACGATTTCCGACGTCAAGGACCGCGGGAGGGAGCAGGTGCAAGGCCAGGCCGCGGATCACTTTTCCGCCGCCTGGTTCGGAGGATCGCACCTTGATTTCTGGATCGCGGCAGGCGACGCTCCGGTGCTGCTCCGCTGGAAGCGCGTGCAGAAAGTCGATCTGGGCGGCCGGCCGCAGGAAATCCGGATGGACGGCCAGTTGCAATGGGATCTAAAAGCGGCCGTCTCCGACGAACAAACGGAGGTGCGAATGCCGCCGGAGGCGATCGAGGTCAAGGACCTGCAGACGTATCTGCTGAAAGGCGGAATGGACGCGCTGTTGGGCCAGCTCGCCACGCCGGTCCCCGCCAAGCTGGTGGACGGCGCCGATTGGGATCTGTCCAAGCATCGCGGCGAGCGCGTCGTGGTCTTGTTCTTCTTCTCGACATGGGCCATCCCCAGCACGCAGGACATGCCGGCCGTGTTGACGTTTATCAACGAGTACGCTGAATGCGGCGTCGTCTTCTACGCGATCGATGTCGGGGAAGACCGGAAACCGGTCAAGGCTTTCCTGGACTCGATCAAGTACGCGCATCCCGTCGTGCTCGACCCCGAGCGGAAGGTCGCCGAGGCCTATCGCGTGACATCGCTTCCGGTGACCGTCCTGATTGCCAAGGACGGGACTCTGCAGGCGGCGCATGTGGGCACGACCCCCGAAGTCCGGACCTTGATTCGCCAGGATCTGCAACAGCTGGTGGAGGGCAGACCACGGGTGGAGACGAAGAAGTGAGATCCGCCTCCGCCGTGTCCTGGCGAGCGGTGGGGCGTCAGCCCCCCGGTGTTGGAGGAGACGAAGAAATGCGATCCGCCTCCGCCGTGTTCTGGCGAGCGGCGGGGCGTCAGCCCCCCGGCGTTGGAGGAGACGAAGAAATGCGATCCGCCTCCGCCGACCTTGCGTCGGCGGGGCGACGATTGGTCGGCTAGCCAGCGTCCTCTCGCGAAGCTCGACGTTTTTCCGCCGCCGACGGGCCGCCGCAGGCGGCCCGTCGGCGGCGGAAAAACGTGGTGGTCGTGAGGATCGAAACGAGCTAGCCGATCAGTCATGGCTCCGCCGACGCAGGATCGGCGGTGATCACGGAACGCCAAGGCGATGTGCGGCACCGATTCTTGCAGGACCTGTTGCGGGAGGGGAATGTGCCTTAGAGTCTCACCTAATCTTTCACGTAATCTTTCACCTAATCTCGCCAGCTCCGGAAGATTAAGTGAAAGATTAGGTGAAAGATTAGGGTTTCAAATCCCGGCCCAGCCGGTTAAGTTCAGACGGCATCGAGCCGCTTGAGGACACGGTCATGGCGTTCCATCTCAATCCCCAGCCACCTTGCTCGTGCCCCGCTCGCGGGCGATGGCTGCCCGCCGCCGCCGCACTGGCGTTGCTCGTTCCGGCGGGGCGGCTGGTTCCGGCTGGCGAAACGCTCCCTCGGGAAATCGTCCGCGTCGGCATCGTGGCGTCGGAAGACTACGGTCATCGCCGCACCGTTTGGGAGAGCATCTTTGCGGCGGTCGGACAGCGGCACGAGCCCAAGCTGCAATTCGAGTTGGCGGCGGGAACTTACGGCGATGTCCTGCACTGGCTCGAACGCGGCTCCGTCGATGTCGCGCTGCTCACGCCAGGCGTTTTTGCCGAATACCGGCATGATTTTGCTGCATTTCAGCAGGGACCCGGTTACGAATACCTGGTGACCGTGGGGTTTCCTCCGGCCCAGACTCCTTGGGCGGCGGAGGATCGCCGGCTGCCCGGACCGCACCTGGACTACCGGGCGGTCTGCGTGGTGGCCGCCGATGCACCGATCCGGACGGTTGACGATCTGAAGCGGGAGGCCAGCAGCAACCGCGTGCAATACCTGTTCTCCCATCCGTTGTCGTTGCCGGGACGAGTTGCACCGGAGCTGGCGCTGCGCCGGGCCGGCATACATCCCGACCGCACCCAGATCAGCTACACCTACGGCGACCTGGAGACCATCCGCCATCTCGAACACGCTTCGGGCAGTCGGACGCGGGTGGGGTTCGTCGAGGACGACGCGTTGTACGACAAGCCCGAGTTGCTCGCAGGGGTCCGCAAGGTCGACTTCCCGGATCTGGACGGCCTGAAGATCCCGCAGCAGGTCCTGGCCACGGTGCGAGGATTCCGCTTCCGCGATTCGTTGCAGGCGGTCCTGGAAACGTACCAGGACCCGGCCACGCAGCGGACGTTCCGTCATCTCGCAGACTGGCAGGAACGATACGCTCAGGCCGGCGCTTGGTGCCGGGAACTGCAGCTCTCGTCGCTCACGCAGGGCGCCCAGGACATCACGCTCACCGAACTGGGCGAGATGCTCTTGCACGCCGCGCGGACCCGTGCCCAGCCGCCGCGGATCGCCCTGGTGCTGTCCGGGGGCGGCGCAAAGTGTGCCTATCAGATTGGGGTCGTGTCGGCCCTGGAGGAAGAACTGGCCCGAGTGACGGAGGCGAATCCGCAGACGCCGCTGGACATCTCTCTTGTCGCCGGCACGTCCGGAGGGGCGATCAACTCGTTGCCCATCGCCCTGGGAATCACCCGCACGCCGGAAGGCAGGTCCGACGTGACCGCGGTCTGGAAGAGTCTGGACCAGCGGCGGATCATCTGTCCCACGTGGCTCGTCCGGCTGAACATCGGGCTGTGGACGGCCGTCGTCCAGATCGTGCTGGTACTGACCGTCACGCGGCTCGCCGTCCGCGTCGCGCGGCGCCGCGGCTGGGTGGACGGCGTGGCCCTGCTGGCGCTGGCCGGACTCAATGCAGCCGCGGCGGCGTTACCGCTTGTTCCCTGGCGCTGGTTCGGCACGAATCACCTTTGGCACCATCTCTGGACGTGGATTGGTTTCGGACTGTGGTGGAGTTGCGGGACGCTGGTCTTGGGCAGCCTGATTCTGATGACGATCCAGAGCCGACTGCGGCGGCGAGGCATGTTCTGGACGGGCGTCTCCCCGCGCACGGCCGTCATGCTTGTGTTCCTGTTGCTCGGCCTCCCCATGCTCCAGTTGCCGACGGTCCTGCTCGGCTCGCGCACGCTGTCCGGAGGGCAGGGGATCGAGCGGGCGCTGGCCACGGAGTTCCCGCGCTTGATCGACGCCCATCTGCGGCGGCAGAACCAGGCGGGGCTTCCGCCGGCCGGCTCCGCGTCGCACGACCGCCGGCTGCACGAAGTCAGCAGCCAGATCATGAGCCGTCGGCTGTTGACGCGGGATCTGGTCATCACGGGAAACTGCCTGACGAAGACCGACGTGTCGCTGCCCAGCGACCTCTACTTCTACGCCGCCGCCCATTCCGCCGGCCCGCCGCCGCTTGGCGAACGCGGCGTGAATCTGGCCGGGCATCCGGAGATTCTCCTGGATGCCGTCATGGGTTCGGGCACGATTTTTCCCGTCTTTCCGGCCCGGACGGTGCATGACTTTCCGAAACCCGGCCAGCGGGTCGAGTTGGTCGACGGGGCCTTCGCTCACAACAGCCCCATCGAGGCGGCGGTGCTGTGGGGCGCCACGCACATCATCTTGATCGAGGCGACGCCGACGGGCCGCGTGGCGATGCGGAACCTGGCCGAGAACGCCGCGGCGGCGTTCGGCCACCTCCATCGTCAGACGCAATTGGTCGATGTGCGAAGCAAGCGTCACGTGGTCGTGTTCACCATGACGCCGGAGCCGCCTCACATCTGCCTGCTGGATTTCGCCGAGAACCTGGTGGACGCGGCGATCCGCCGCGGCTACCTCGACGCCCGCGGCTACCGGGACCAGAACGATCCCACCCTGCCCGCTCAGCCGACGTTTCGCAAGGAATTGGGGGAGCCGGTCTTTGCGGCGGTCGCGGCAGGGGCAGCAAGTCAATGAGGGTAAGCACCGACAAGGAGCTGGAGACATGGCGATTGTTCGTCGCATCGGGATGCCGGAGAACGATAGTGAGACCCGGGCCATCCGAAGGT
This sequence comes from uncultured Pirellulaceae bacterium, assembly GCA_964645045.1. Lineage (GTDB taxonomy): Bacteria > Planctomycetota > Planctomycetia > Pirellulales > Pirellulaceae > Anammoximicrobium. The sequence continues at coordinate 79,419 of CAZXYZ010000018.1, forward strand.
TGGCCAAAGGACTGCCCGACAACTACGTCCTCTTTCACAACTTCGAGCTGACCACGGGCCACGGGCTCCCCTACGAGTACGACATTGCCGTGCTCGCCCCGCATGCCTTGTATCATGTCGAGGTGAAGGGCTACAAGGGTCTGATCCGCGGCAACAGCCAGCAGTGGCTCTTCGAGAACGGCAGTGTCTATCCCAGCCCCATTCCGTTGGCCAACAAGAAGACCAAGGTGCTGGCGTCCAAGCTGCGCCGGCACTCCCGCCGACTGGACGATGTTTTCGTCGACACCCTCCTGCTGTTGACCGACGACGATGCCAAGATCAAGATCAGCGACGATCAGGCCGGCCGCGTCCTGCACGTGCGTCAGGCGTTGAAACGCCTGGAGGACCCGGAGCAGCTGCCGGTGGCTGCGGGAGACGTGACCCCGCTGTACGACACGGTGTTCGCGGCCATGTCCCTGAACCGGCCGACCAAACGGGTACAACAGATCGGCCTGTACGATGTCCTGCTGAAAGTCGACCAAGATGACCGGTTCACGACCTTTCTCACCCAGCACCGCTATATCGAGACCCGTCCCAAGACACTGCTCAAGGTCTATCACTTCGATGTCTATGCCTCGGAGGAGGAGAAGCAGTATCGCCTCCGCAAGATCTTTCATGGCCAGGACGCCATGCGTTTGCTGGGCACCCACCCGAATCTGGTGCGCACCGGCGACATGTTCGCCTGGAACGACGACAGTTTCGTCGAACCTCAGGAATACCCGGAACAAGGGATGCTGCTGGAAACGCTGCTGGACCAAGAGATCGTTGCCAAGGTGACCTGGGAGGTCAAGCTGCGGGCGCTCCGAGCCCTGGCTGCAGGGCTGAAGCACGCCCATCGGCATGGTGTGGTCCATCGCGACGTGCGGCCCCGCAATATCCTGGTGGCGCCCGATTGCGTCAAGCTGGGCAACTTTGACCTGGCCTACATCCCCAGCGCGCCCAACCTGAGCATTGCCAAGACGGTGCGTGAGCATTTCGACCGGCGCTATGTCGCCCCGGCGGTGTGGCTCGACCCGCGTGATGTCGTCCCGGCATCCGACATCTATTCGCTGGGGCTGGTTTTCTACACGGTGATCACGGGGGAACCTCCCCGTCACGACGTGGAAACCGTGTTGGAAACCAACGAGATCGCCATCGACGTGCAACTGCTCGAACACGAGTTAAGCCGTTCCGACAGCCCGAACTTCGTGAAAGACCCGAAGGACGCGGCCCAGGTGATTGCCCGCATGTGCGCGCCGCAGCGCTCGGAGCGCTATGACAGCCTCGACGCCGTGTTGGAGGATCTGGCCATCGTCGAGGCGTAAACCCTGCCGGAGGTACTGTGTGAGCAACGGGAGTGAGGTCAAGCTGGCAAAGGAACCGAAGTCGTGTCCGGGGAACTGCTGTACGGGATAAGCGAGTGGATCCTGTTCGTCGTGGTCGCGGGCCTGTTGTACCTGAGCGCGGAAGCGGGCTACCGGTACGCACAGCGGTTCGGAGCGCGGGGCTGCGCCGAGCCCCATATGCACGTGGCGACGGTCGAAAGCGCCCTGCTCGGTCTGCTCGCCCTGTTGCTGGGCTTTGCTTTTGCGATGGCCATCACCCGCTTCGATGTCCGCAAGCAGGTCGTCATCCAGGAGGCCAACGATCTGCAGACGACCTTCCTCCGCGCCCAACTTCTCCGGCAGCCCTACCAGGACGAGAGTTCGCGACTGCTGCGCCAGTACGTGAATTCCCGTGTCGCGTACTATCAGGCAGGAGCCGATCGGCAGAGAATACGGGACGCGCTGGAGCGGACCAGTCAGTTGCAGATTCGCCTGTGGACCGTGGCCGTCGAGGCCGCTCGAGACAACCCGAACGAGGTCACCACCGGGTATTACGTCGAGTCGCTGAACGGCCTGATCGACGATCACACCAAGCGGCTTGCCGCCATGGAGAACCACGTTCCGGAGTTCATTCTGCTGCTCCTCTTTTTCGTGGCGACCATGTCGATCGGGGTCACGGGGTACAGTGCGGGGTTGAAGCGCGCGCGGCTGCTGGTCTTGCGCGCCATCCTGGCCATCCTGGTGGCCGCCACGCTGCTGGTGATCGTCGACCTGGACCGGCCTCGCCGGGGACTGATCAAGGTCAGCGAAGGCGGGATGCTGCAGTTGCAGCAAGACCTCGACAAGTTTGCCGTGCCGCCGGCGCGGCCGGGGCCGGAGGATCGCGAGGGTCGTAAACAGGCGTCGCGCTAGTCGCCGCCTGCGGAAACGCTGAGTCTGGGGAGGTGAAGCTTATGACTGGGTTGGCGCCAACGGTTGCCGTCGAGGGCGATGTCACGAGGTTGAAGCAGATCGAACTGCAGCTTCGCCGCATGACTTCGGTCTTTCTGGAAGGAGCGGACTCGATCATTATTCGCGACCTCGAAGGCCGCATCCTGGACGTCAACAAGGAAACGGAACGGGTCTTCGGCTGGTCTCGCGAGGACGTCTTAGGCCAGCGACCCAAACAAGCCCTGCCAACCGAGAATCAGTACCAGGCGGATGATGTCCTGGCACGGCTGCAGCGTGGGGAGACCGTCCGCAACCTGGAATCGGCCGTGCGCACCAAGACCGGCGAGGTGATCCCGGTGCTGGTGACGTCCTTCCTGCTGACGGACGACGAGGGCCAGCCCGCCGCGATTGCGGACATTGTGAAAGACGTCACCGAACTGAAGAAGACCACCGCTTTGCTGGAACGCCGCAATCGCGAATTGCAATATTTCACCAGCGCCCTGTCGCACGACTTGGCCGCGCCGGCACGCGGGATTCAAAGTCTGGCCGAGGATCTTCAGGACCGGTGCAGCGCATTCCCCGACCAGGAAGTCCAGGAAGAACTCCGTCTGATCCTGGACAGTGCCGGACGAATGCAGACCCTGATCGTCGACTTGCTGAGTTACTCCCGGCTCGAAAACGAGACGCTTGCTGCGCAGAGCGTATCCGCTGTGACGGTGATGCAGCAAGCCCTCGAGAACTTGCGTGCCGAGATCAAGCGGACGGGGGCCCAAGTGACGAGCGATCCGCTGCCCACCGTGGGCGGCAATCCCACGCAGTTGACGCAACTGTTCCAGAACCTGATCGGCAACGCGCTCAAGTTCTGCCGGCTCGAGACGCCGCGCGTGCATGTCTCGGCCGCGCGCGTGGAAGCCGGGTGGGAGTTCGCCGTCCGCGACAATGGAATCGGCATCGACGACGCCAACCTGGACAAGATCTTCAAGCCCTTTCAGCGGCTGCATTCGCAGGAAGTGTTTCCGGGAACCGGGCTCGGCCTGGCCATCTGCCGGACGATTGTGGAACGGCATGGCGGCCGCATCTGGGTGGAATCGGAGAAAGGACGCGGCAGCGTGTTCCGCTTCCTGCTGCCAGCGGACTGAGGCGGACGGACGGCGACGCAGTCGATCCGGAACGCGGGATGGCGCCGAGCGTCAACGCATGCCGCGGCGCAACGGTCCGGTCTTCGCATCCGATCTGATCCAGTCGTCCCGCGGCATCAGAACGGCGACTGCTCGGCGGCCCGGCCACCGCCAGACGATGGCACAACATTCCACACGCCGAAGCTACAATGCCGAACGAATGTCTGCCGTCGAAAAGTCCGCCTCGCCAATTCACAGGTCCGCCGCCTGCAATTCCGGCTTTCGGGTTTGCAGGCACTCGTTCAGCAGGTTCTCGATCCGCGCGTTCAGCTGGTCCAATTGCGCGATCACGTCATCCTGACGCTGCTCCAAGTCTTCCAGCAAACTGCTCTTACGTTCGAGTTCAGGCATAGGTGGGTGTCGATGGGTGGGCGAGGTGGGTGGGGCCGTTACGGCCATAATCATCGTCCGCTAGACCCCAACGATTTGACTCGTCAGGACGAAAGTGAGCGAAGCGCCTGTTGCGCAAAGTTGGCAGGCAGGCTGCCGCGTCAACCTGGAGAAGACGTAGCGATCGTAGGCGTGGCGCGGTTGGACGGCGCGGCCCCCGGGCAGTACAATCGATCGCGCGTCGCATGGCTCTCCAGAGCCGTGCGGATTCCGTTGGTATTTCGGGCCCATTGCACGGCTCTGGAGAGCCATGCTACTACGTCGGCGACGATGAACTGCTCCCAACCCGCAAACTCGTCCACGGCCGCCGGCGCGGCAGCGCGCTGGAAAACCGCGTTGTTCGTGGTGGGGGTGGCGCTGTACCTGACAGCCTTCTATGCCGCTCAGCCGGTGCGTTGGCAGAGTCTGCTTGTGATCCTGCTTCCCGACCAGATTGTGGCGTCGTGGGTCGGAAATGACTGGAGCCAATTTCAAGTCCTGGACCGGCTGCCGATTGCGGCCGTCGCCGGGCTGATTCTGATCTTCGCCTATCTCGGGGGTCGGCTGTCGCTGGCTGCCGTGGGCTGCGATCGAGATCTGGACCGCTTGGAGGTTTTCGTGTTCTCGACCGCGGTGGGACTCGCCCAGTGGTCGCTGTTGACGCTGGCCGTCGGACTGGCGGGGGGACTGCACGGCCCCTGGCTTCAACTTGCGGCAGTCGGCGTTATGGCGGGCTGGGCGATTTGGCAGTGGAAGCGATGGCGCGGCGGCTGCGCGGAGAAACACGGTCAGGAGTCCCGCGCGGGATCCAACGATCGTTCCCGGGCTGACCAGCCGACGGCGGGCGACGTGTTGCCGTGGCTGGAGCGTCACGGACTTTGGCTCGGCCTGCCGTTTCTCGTGCTGATCCTGCTCGGAGCCATGTTGCCGCCGTGGGATTTCGATGTCCGCGAGTACCACTTGCAGGTCCCCAAGGAATGGTATCAGGCCGGCCGGATCGGTTTTCTGCCGCACAATGTCTACGGAAATATGCCGCTGGGCGCCGAGATGCACGCGCTGCTGGGCATGGTCCTGATGCCGGGCGAACGCAATTGGTGGTGGGGCGCGTTGGCTGGCAAAACCGTGATCGCTGGCTTTGCGCCGCTCACGGCATTGGGACTGCTGGCCGCCGGCCGCCGATTCGTGACGCCCGGGGCGGGCGTGGTGGCAGCGTTGATTTACTTTTCTGTTCCTTGGGTCGTCCACGTTTCCCAGGCCGGATTGATCGAGGGTGCGGTCGCGTGCTATTTGTTTCTGTCCGTGTACGGGGTTGCCATCTGGTCCGACGAAAACGGCGGACGGAGAAAGGCAGATCGCCTCCCGGACAGGAAACGCGGTGAAGCATTTTGTAGCGGCAGGGCGCAAGCCCTCCGGTATTCCGTAGATCGCCAAGAACCGGAGGGCTTGCGCCCTTCCGCTAAAATACGTGATTTCCCATTGGAAAGATGCTTCACAGCGTTGCCGGACAAGGCGAGCGGGGTATCGGCTCGGGGTCCGCAGATTCTGCTGGCCGGTTTCCTGGCTGGCGCGGCGGCGGCTTGCAAGTACCCCGGGCTGCTGTTTGTCGTTGCGCCCTTGACGCTTGGGACGATGTTCGGGCGGGGCCGGGGCCGCTGGCAACCGGCGGCGTTGTTCCTGCTGGCGGCCCTTTGCAGCAGCGGACTGTGGTATGCGAAGAACTGGGCCCTGACCGGCAATCCGGTCTATCCGTTGATGTTCGGCGGCGTCAGCCGGACGCCGGAGCGAATCGAACAGTGGAATCGTGCGCATCGCGTGCCGCCGGACGAGTCCGGCCGCCGGTATTCCGTTTCGCAGGCCCTTGTGGCGGCAGCCGATTTCGGCGGGCGGAACCTGTGGCAAAGCCCCCTGCTGGTCCCGCTCGCGGCGGCGGCTTTTCTGGGTGCGCGGCAGCGCCGCTTCATTGGTTGGCTGGCCGCCTATGCCGGCTTTTACCTGACGGTCTGGTGGCTGGTCACGCATCGCGTCGATCGTTTCTGGGTGCCGATCCTGCCCGTGGTCGCTCTGCTGGCCGGCGTCGGCGCCGTTTGGCCGGCTTCGCGAGTCGGGCGACGGGCGGTAGCGGTGTTGCTGCTGTGCGGATTGACCGCGAATCTGGCTTTCTTGTCGTCGGCCGGCGTTTACGACCACCGGTACTTGGTGTCGTTGGAACGATTGCGGCGCGACGAGCCCGTAAAACCGGACGACCCTTCGCGCGTGCAACCGGCCCATCGGTACCTGAACGGCATTGCCACCGCCGCGGATCGCGTCCTGCTGGTCGGCGACGCCCAACCGTTCGATCTGGAAATGCCCGTGCTGTACGACACGTGTTTCGACGAGTGCCGGTTTGAGCGTTGGCTGAAAGGCCGCAGCGCTGTCGAGCGCCGGGCTGTGTTGAACCGGGAGCAGATCACGTACGTGCTGGTGAACTGGAGCGAGATCGAGCGGTATCGCAGTCCGGGCAACTATGGCTTTTCGGATTACGTCACCAAGTCCTTGGTGCGCGACGAATTGGTCCGCAAGCAGCAGATCCTGCGGCCGGTTCCGCTGAATGTCGATCCGGAGAGCGTGGAGTTGTTCGAGGTCGTGCGAGATCCAACGCGGTGACACACAAACGCTGCAGAGTTCTTGGCGAACGGTGGGGCGTAAGCCCACCGGTATGGTTTCTGCGGGCTGGTCGCCTTCCGGCAACTGTTTTCATCGAAGGTGATCGGCCAATCTCTCGTGCCAACATGCGGGCATGCGGAAAACCGGCGGGCTTACGCCAGCCGTTCGCCACCCGGCATGAACTACGGTGACCGCACTCCGGGATTCCTGCGTCCGAGGTACCGCAGACCCAACCCCAGCAGAATCAGCCCGCCGCCGGCCAGCGTCCACCACTGGGGTGCCTGATACGTGGGCACATGCCGCCAAGCGACATAGACCCAGACGGGAACCAGAATCGGTTCCAGCAGGACAATTCCCGCGGCCTCGTGGCCTGAGATGCGGCGCACGCCGCGAGCAAACAGCAGGTAGGGCAGTCCCATTTGAAAGACGCCAAAGACGGACAGGGCCAACGTCTGCTTGCCCGTGGGCCAAAGATCGTAACGCAGCACAAACGGCAGGAACAGAACGGCGGTCGTCAGGTTGTTCAAGAATACCAGCCACGCACCGTCTTCGTCGCGCAGATGCCGCAGTGACAACACGACGCCGGCATACGTCACGCCGCCCAACAATCCGAGCACGATCCCCAGCGGCGCCTGGCCGCCCAATTCAAAGCACAGAATCAGGCCCACGCCTGCCAGGCAGCAGCCCAGCAGCCAGCCGTCCCGCGGATGCACCGGCTCGTGGAACGCGAACACGCCGACCAAGAAGATCCAGGCCGGCGCGGTATGCTGCAGCCAGATCGCATTGGCCTCGGTGGTCAACGTCAGCGCGGCCAGGAACGTATAGTTCATGACCGCGTAGACCAGGACCATCGGGGCCAGCTTCCACGTCCAGCGCGGCCGGCGCACGAACGGGAGCAGCACCAGGCTGGCAAACACCGCCCGCCAACAGGCCAGCAGCGGACCGCGGACGGGCAGGCCGGTAACCTGCAGCGGCCAGTCCGCAAACAGCGGCGCCTTGGCGAACAAGCCGCTGGTGCTCCACATCACAGCGGCGGCCAGAATCAGCAGCCGCCCCGCTGTTTTGTCATTCATGCCGCACGGCTCACTTGGGGACGGACACGCAGATTCTGCGGTAAGCCACGGCGCCGTGGTTGCCTTGGAACATCAACGGCCCCTGCGGTTGCTCGCCGCGTCCCAGGTTGCCGCCGGTCACACCGGTCATTTCCACGTTTTCGTGAATGACCTGTCCGTTCAGCAGGACCTTCTTAAACACGGCATTGGCGACTTTCTTGCCGTCCTGGAACCGTGGAGCCTGAAACTCGATGACGAACTTTTGCCACTCGCCAGGTGCTTTGGCGGCGTTCAACTTGGGCGCTGCCGCGCCGTACAGACCGCCGAGATCGCCGGGCCCGACCTTCTCGCGGCCCCAGCTGTCCAGCACCTGAACCTCGTAGTTGCCCATCAGGTAGATGCCGGAGTTGGACCCTTTGGGTACCATCACTTCGAGACTGACGGTACAGTCGCCGAACTCCTGCTCGCTGTAGATGTCCACCCCGTGAGCCTCGCGGTTGATGAATTCGCCCTGGCCCGCCCCTGCCTCGGAAACGACCAGCCGCGCCGGATTGGCGGGATCGATCTGGGCCAGGCCGACGACCCATTGGCTGCCCTGCGGCTGAACCGTCTTCCAGCCCGACAGGTCCTTGCCGTTGAACGGTTCGCACACGCGCGGACCTTCCGCCGCGCGGACGGTGCCGCACGCCATGAAGCTCGCAGCGATCATCAGGTTGACCGCCAGGTGGGGGTGATTTCGTGTCATGGTGTGTACTCCTTCTAAGGAATGGGTTAGAGAGCCATCGGCGCCGTTGCGCTGGGCGGTAGGAACGGCCACGTCGAGTTGGAGGCACCGCTCATCTGTGCCATCGCGGGGCGCGCACGATGCGCGCTTTTGTCACAACTAACAGCCTTAGCATAACGACTTCGGCAGGCCAACGCTATTTGCCAATCCTGGTCAGGGCGCTTTTTGACCCGCTGCCGCTGGGTTTTGGCGTGCGGTCAGCGATCAATGGTCTGGCCAATTCACCGACCGGCGGCGCTTCGGAACGGTTTTTGCGAGGGAAGCCTTGGCACATCACGCCGGATGCGGCGAGGTTGGTGAACCGGCACAAAGCGGACCAGCGGGAGGGAAGAATCATGAACGAGTTCCGCAAACGACCCACACGAGTGAATCAGCCTTATGCACCGTCCCCCGGGGCCATTCGGCAGGAATGCGAGCAAATCCAGGCAATGTGGTCGGAACGTGAACGGCGAAAACGCGCTGGAAGGCCGCCCGGCGCCATGTGGACTCCACCACGAGTCGATATGTCAGCGGTGACGGAAGCGATTCACGAGGACTTTGGCAATGGCCTGCCGCCGCACGGGGCCTCGGCCAACGACTGGGATCGGTGAAGCAAAATTTGGCTCCGGCCGCGTACATGGCGCGCGGATTGGGTGGCAGAACCACCCCTGTAAAGGTGTCAAACAGGTTGGAGTCCTCGCTTTAGCGTGTATCGGCGGCGGGCTTCGCCCGCCCGAGCAGCCTAAAGGCTGTACTCCAACTGAATCGTCTGCCAGCGTTTCTTGAGGAATCCGACCTTTACAGGGGTGGGTAGCAGAGCCTTAAAGCCGCCAGTCGAATTCGGGTTGCCCCCAGCCCCGCAAAGCCTGATTCACCGCCGAAAACGGCCGGCTGCCGAAAAAGCCGCGGTGGGCCGACAACGGCGATGGGTGGGCTGCGGTGACGACGGCATGGCGGCTGGCGTCGATCCACTTGACCTTCGTCTGCGCGGGCCGTCCCCAGAGCACAAACGCGACCGGCTCGCGTTTCTCGTTGACGCGGCGAATCACCGCATCGGTGAATTTCTCCCAGCCTTGGCCTCGATGCGAACCGGCCTCGTGAGCCCGCACCGTCAGTACGGTATTCAGCAGCAAGACGCCTCGTTGCGCCCAGGCCGCCAAGTGGCCGTGGTTCGGAATTGGGCAGCCCAGATCGTCGTGCAATTCCTGAAAGATGTTCACCAGCGATGGCGGAGGGGAAACGCCGGGACGCACCGAGAAGCACAGTCCATGAGCCTGGCCTTCGCCGTGATAAGGATCCTGTCCCAGCAGCAGCACCTGGACTCGCTCGTAGGGCGTCAAGGCCAACGCCGCGAAGACATCGCTGGGGGGAGGATAAACCGTGTGCTGCTGCCGTTCCCGCTCGACAAACGCTTGCAGATCAAGGAAGTAGGGCGCGGTCAGTTCGTCCGCCAGCACGTGTGCCCAGGATTGCGGTAACGCCGCGTTCATGGCGAGTATGGTATCAGCAACTCCGAGGGTCGTAAACGGTCCGGGAGTGACTAGAATAGTACGTTCAGAGCGTGACGATCCCCCGGGCAAGCGGGCTGTTGATTTACAGGAGCAAACATACGTGGGATAGGCTTCCAGCCTGTCAGGATTGCCCAGTTACAGGTGACTGATTAATCCGCACCGTTTTCCCATTCGACAGGCTGGAAGCCTATCCCACGATTAAATCAACAGCCCGCAAGCCGGGGGCGTTCGCTGGTGCTTGCACTGACTGCATCTCGCAACGTTACGATCGAGGCCGCAGAAAAGTCGCGGTGACATCCTGGAGGAGTTGAAGTGAATATGGTCGGCCGTTGTGTTTACATGGACAACCACGCGACGACGCGCGTCGATCCGCGTGTTCTGGAGGCGATGTTGCCTTACTTTTCCGACCAGTATGGGAACGCGGGGAGCACGAGCCATGCGTTTGGCTGGGCCGCCAAGGACGCGGTCGACGCGGCGCGCGAGTCGATCGCCGCAGCCGTGAACGCTGCGCCGCGGGAGATCGTGTTCACCAGCGGCGCCACGGAGAGCAATAACCTGGCGATCCGTGGTGTCTGCGAACGGTCGCCACGGCGTGGCCAACACGTTATCAGCGTCGTTACGGAACATCGCGCGGTGCTCGATCCGTTGGCCAAGTTGGCACGTCATGGGTTCGAGGTGACGTACCTGCCCGTGCGTCCCCAGGGCTCAGCCGATGCGGGCACGCTGGACCTGGATCAGTTGGCCGCTGCGATCCGCGACGACACCGTCTTGGTCTCCGTGATGCTGGCCAACAACGAAATCGGAGTGCTCCAGCCACTGGCGGAAATCGGCCGCATCTGCAAACAGCGCGAGGTCCTGCTGCACACGGACGCCACGCAAGCGGTGGGCAAGATCCCGGTGGACGTCGAGCAGCTGCAGGTCGACTTGATGAGTTTTACGGCGCACAAGATTTACGGGCCCAAGGGCCTGGGGGCCTTGTATGTCCGGCGGCGGAATCCGCAGGTGCGGCTCGAGTCCCAGATCGACGGCGGCCGCCAGGAAGCCGGCCGGCGCAGCGGCACGCTGAACGTGCCCGGGATCGTCGGCCTGGCCGAGGCCCTGCGGGTGTGCCAGGACGAAATGCCGGCCGAGGCGGAACGTCTGCGGCGGTTGCGCGACCGGCTGTTTGCCGGACTGTGCGACCGCGTGGCAAACGTGGCCTTGAACGGACCCGCGCTGGATCGGCCCGAGCTGCGGCTGAGCGGTAATCTGAACTGCAATTTCGCGGACGTCGACGGCGAGGCATTGATGCTGAGCATGCGCGACCTGGCGGTCTCCAGCGGCAGCGCGTGTACGTCGGCCGATCCGGAGCCCAGTCACGTGCTACGGGCCCTGGGCTTGGGCGACGATCTAACGCGGGCCAGCCTGCGTTTCGGCTTGGGGCGATTCAACACGGCGGACGAGATCGAGTTTGCCATCGAGACCGTGGGCACCGCTGTCGAGCGGCTGAGAAAACTCCGCGGGGATTCGATTTAGGGCCGTTCGGCAAACAAATCCTGAGCTAGACTTTGCGAAACGGGCCCCGGCCACGGGGCAAACGCAAACGGTGATCCGGCGGACGGTCTTCTTGTTAATGGTTGGTACATTATGCAAGCCATTCTGCGTTTCTTACGGCGGGAACAGGGTGCCACAGTGATCGAGTATGCCGTGATGGTCGGTTCGATTGTGGCCGTCATTATCGTCACGGTCCAAATCTTCGGCGCCAACGTCAAAGACACCTTTGCCAGTTCGGTGGATCTGATTAGCGCGATCACTCCGTAGCCGCCCCACTTGGACGGCGAGGCCATTCATCGAAGCGGCGCGCCAGGTAAGTTCCGTCTCGAACGGCCAACAGCCGCTACCGCCGTTGCGCTTCGCCCGTCATGGGCACGAACGTGACGCCGATTTCGGTCCATTGGCGGGTCGTGCCATCGGGTTGCTTCTCGACCACGACCAATTCCTGAGACCAACCGCCGACCGGCAGGACCAACCGGCCGCCGGGGGCCAGTTGCTCGACGAGCGGCTCGGGAATGTGGGAAGGGGCCGCGGCGAGGATGATCACCTCGAACGGCGCGTGCTCCGGCCAGCCGCGGTAGCCGTCTCCGCAACGCACCTCGACGTTGCGATACCCCAGTTCCGCCAATCGCGAACGGGCCTCCTGGGCCAACGGCTCGACGATCTCGATGCTGTACACCTCGCGGCACAGTTCGGCGAGCACGGCGGCTTGATATCCGGAGCCCGTTCCCACATCCAGGGCCCGCGAATCGGGTTGGAGTTTGGCCAGCTGGGTCATGAGCCCCACGATGTACGGCTGGGAGATGGTCTGGCCGGAGCCGATTTGCAGAGGCCAATCCGCATACGCCGACTCGCGCTGCGACTCGGGTACAAACAGGTGCCGGGGAATTCGCCGCATGGCGTCCAGGACGCGTTCGTCGCGGATGTCCCGCGCCGCCAACTGCAAATCGACCATCCGGTGGCGGAGCACCGTAAATCGTTCGGTTTCCCGGGGTTCCGCTGCCACGGGTTCCGTGGCCACACCTTGTTGGTCGGAGGCGGTGGGCATGGGAGGACTCCTTGGCTGGGCATCCGCGCCGCCCCAGATCAGCCAAGCGACCGCCGCAGCGGCGCCTGTGGCGGCCGCAAGGACGATCCACGGCCGGCGTGCGGAGGTTCCGCCGTCTGAGTTTTCGGACGCTCGATTCCTGGCGATAGGCATGGCAGCGGCGCCTTGTTCGGATTACGGTCCGGCTCGATGCCGCGTCGACGAGCCCCTGGCCGAGAGCCACGGATGCACCGTTGATTATACCGCATGAGGGGAACCAAGAGAACTACCTCCAGTGCCTGCGTGTGGCCGTGGTTCCTGGCAGGTAGCCGCATTCGCCAGAATGCGGGAACACCGGGAAAGCCCGCATTTTGGCGAATGCGGCTACGCAAAGGTTGCCAGGATTCCTGATCACACACGCGTGCCCCCATATAACTCATCGAGTGGCTCACCGGGGCATGCAATTCCTCCACCCACGGTGTACAATCCGTGAGTCGTCCTGTGGTTTGGGCGAGGACGCGGCGCGGGCGGAATGCGAACGCGGCGTCCCGTGTGTCCCGATTCGATTCCCTTCGGAAGGAGAGCCTCACCATGCGAGAGCGTTCACCGCTTGCCACCTCACGCCGCGAATTCCTGCAGAATACGGGCCGCACGGCCGCCGCTTCGGCGCTGGTCGCCGGGCTGGCCATTCCCCGCGTTCATGCGGCGGAAGACAATACGATTCAAGTCGCCCTGATCGGCTGCGGCGGCCGCGGCACCGGCGCCGCCAGCAACGCCCTGTCCGTCCCCGACGGGCAGACCAAGCTGGTCGCCATGGCCGATGTGTTCGAACACAAATTGAACTCCAGCTACAAGAATCTGCAGCGGTTCGGCGACAAGTTTGCTGTGCCGGAGGACCGCAAATTCCTCGGCTTCGACGGCTACCAGAAGGCCATGGACTGCTTGAAGCCGGGGGATGTCGCGATCTTCGCCACGCCGCCCGCCTTCCGTTGGGTCCATTTCACGTACGCCATCGCCAAGGGCTTGAACGTGTTCATGGAAAAACCCGTCACGGTCGACGGCCCCACGACCCGCAAGATGATTGCCTTGGCCGAACAGGCCGACAAGAAGAACCTCAAGGTAGGCGTCGGGCTGATGATCCGGCATTGCCGAGGCCGGCAGCAACTACTACAGCGGATCCAGGACGGCGAGATCGGCGACATCATCGCCCTGCGCGGCTACCGCATGGGCGGCGGCGGCGGGATGACGGGGCCGAAGCCGGCGGACATGAGCGAGGTCATGTACCAGATTCAGCGGTTCCACAGCTTCCTGTGGGCCAGCGGCGGCGTGTACAGCGATTTCTACATCCATCAGATCGACGAGTGCTCGTGGATCAAGGGCGCGTGGCCGGTCAAGGCCCACGCGATCGGTGGCCGCCATTACCGCGGCAACAACGTCGACCAGAACTTGGATACCTACGGAGTTGAATACACCTACCCGGACGGCACGAAGCTGTTCTACGACGGACGGCAGATGCCGAACTGCTACAACGAGTTTGCCAGCTTTGCCCACGGCACCAAAGGCGCGGCGGTGATCTCCACCTCGGCTCACACGCCGGGCAAGGTCCGCACGTACAAAGGCCACAACATGACAGACGACGAGCTGTTGTGGGCCTTTCCGCAGCCCGAGCCCAATCCGTATCAGATGGAATGGGACGATCTGATCGAGGCGATCCGTCAGGACAAGCCGTACAACGAGGCCAAACGGGGCGCCGAGGCCAGCCTGGTGACGTCGATGGGCCGCATGGCGGCGCACGTCGGCCGGATTGTCACTTATGACGAGATCCTGAACAGCGACCACGAGTTCGCGCCGGATGCGGACAAGCTGACGGCGGACGGCCCCGCTCCGCTGCAACTGCAAGACGACGGCACGTATCCGTGGCCGATGCCCGGCGTCAAGTCGAAGCGGGAGTATTGACCCCGCCGCTGCTCACCGAGAGGCGACCGGCGGGCGCAAAAGCTGTCAGGAATGAAGTTGCCGAATTCCTGTAGGACGGATTGCCAATCCGTCCTCCATCCAAACCAGAAGGTTATTCTCTGACAGCGTCTAAGCCCGCCGGTCTTGCGCGTGCCCGCCCCATTTGTGAGAGGGCTTCGCAAGATCAGCTCGGTGAAATCAGCAGACGGTAGGAAAGGGGCTCGCAGAGAGAAAAAAGAAAATCCCGCTCCGTGTACTTGCCGACGTCGTTCATCGCAATAGCATTATTCGAGCCGCCCGATTATCGAGCGGAATTGTGTTTGTGCTACCAAAGCGGGCGCGACTTTTCTGAAGATAGCGCTGCGTTACGAGGATGCTCGCGATCTTAGAAAATCCCGGTCCTTTCTTTCTTGGGGGGAACTGCCGATGGCTGATTTCAAAAACCTGCACGATGAGTGGAAGAAAGCAAAAAAAGACGCCAAGCTCATTTACGACGGTTGGGCCCGGTTTTTTGGCGATGTCATTGCGATCGTCGACACCGGGAAAGACGACTTAGCGCCTTTTCCGGGATTTAGCAAGGGCCTGGGCCCAAGCCTCGACAACATCCACAAGGCACTCGACAACATCAAGAAGGCCGAGGGAAAGAAGAAACCGGCGGACAAAAAAGATACGGACGCCGTCGCCAAAAATAAGAAAAAGGCCGAGGAGGCCCTGAAGCAATACAAAGAAGATATCGCCAAATTGGCCAACTACGTCACATCGAAACCTGTGCCAGGAGAAGGAAAACAGGCCACGTCGGACAAGCAAGCAAAAGCACTGGAGGAGACAGTCAAGAAAGGGAAACTGTACAAGTCCACGCTCGCGAAAGAGTTGGTAGAACTGGACGGCGTGCGGAAGAAAATCAAGACCGCGCTAGAGGTCGATCTCAAGGGTTTCAAGTAGGGTCCGATTTGCGCCCCTGTAAAGGTGTCAAGTAGGTTGGAGTCCACGCTTTAGCGTGTATCGGCGGCGGGCTTCGCCCGCCCGGGCAGCCTAAAGGCTGTACTCCAACTGAATCGTCCGCCAGCTTTTCTTGAGAAATCCGACCTTTACAGGGGTGGGTCCGATTTGCGGCCGAACAGCCGATGCACCAGTTGTTGGGGTTTCGCGCGTGGATGCTCGATTTACCGTTCGAGCCATGCCGCTTGTCGGTCACGGGGTTGGCGAACCCCGCGGCGTAAGCCAGGGGGTGGGTTACGGGGGGTATTGGCGAACCCCGCGGCGTAAGCCCGGGGCCAATTCCGTTGGAGCCATGCCGCTTGTGGCTGACGATCCGGACGGCGTAGAATGCGGCCGATCCGAATCGTACCAGCATCCGCAAGCGAAATGGCGATGGCCAAGATGTCTTCCTCCGATCCGCATGTGCAGATCACCCGTCTGGACCGCCGGACGGGCCCGTGCATGTTCTGGGTCTCGTTTGCTTTTCTGACGATCTTGGCGGGCATGCTCTGTTCTTTTTCCATCGAAGTCGCGGCGTTGACGCGGTTTGCTCCCGCTGCGCCGACGGCCGGCCAGATGCCGTTCCCGCCCCACGCCGCCATTTCGCCCGGCGCGGGCGATATCGCAGATCACCATCTGGGGACGGAGGGGGACGAGATACCGGTGGATCACGCGGTTCGCCCCTTGCGCCGGTTTGGCGGTTGGCTGGGATTGCTGTACGCAGTGATTCTGGGCGAGGGGCTGGCGCACGCCTTGACGCGCGGCTACGGCTGGCTGCGGCATCTGTGGTACTGCCTTGTGCCTCCGCTACGGATGGGAGGGCGCGATCACGTCAACGGCGGCTCGATCTGGCTGCCTCATATCGGCTGGTCCCGCGTGGACCGCCATCTGCAACGACGCCTGGAAAAGGCGTTTAGCGTGCCGATGATCTTGATCGCCCTGGCGGTGCTGCCCTTGTTCGCCTTGGATTGGCATTGGCACAACCAGGCCGTGTCGCCGAGTTGGATGATGTTGATCTTCCTGTGGGGCAGCGAGAGTGTGATCTGGCTGGCGTTTGCGGTCGAGTTCGTCATCATGTTTTCCGTCTCGCCAAAAAAACTCCGTTATTGCCGCGACCACTGGGTCGATCTGATCATTATCTTGGCGCCGTTGGTCGGGTTCCTGCGCTTGCTCCGCGTGGCCCGCGCGCTGCGGTTATCCACGGTCAGCCGCGCGGCCCGCGCGTACCGGCTGCGGGGTCTGAGCCAGAAGATGTTCCGCGGCCTGCTGCTGGTCAATCTCGTGCGGCAAATGGTCGAAGGCAATCCGGCCAAACGGTTGGTCAAACTGCGTGAAGAGTTGCTGGACCGGGAACAGGACCTCGAACAGTTGCGCGCGGAAATCGCCAATTTGGAGTCGCGTCTAACTGCGGAACAGAAGGAGGATCTGATTCTGGGAGACACCTCACAAGCGGAACGAGTTGAACGCGCTTGCAATTCTGCCCGAAACCCGCCAACATGAAGGCACTCCGATGGCGTGCGAGCCGAATTTGCGAGCGAGGCGAGAGCAACCGTGACGGACTTACGCGAACACCATCCGCCGGAAGTCAGTTCCGCCGCGCAGAGCTTCTGGCTCTGGGTGCTGGAGACGCTGCAGCTGCCGGCCCGGCGCTGCGCCGCCGATCGCTACGAGTGTACCGTGCCGGCCGACCGGCGGGCGGACTTCGGTGGCCGGGAGGTAATCCCGTTCTGTTGGGGTGCGGCCGCCGGCGCCGATCTCGAGCGGGCCGGCGCTCCGGCCGAAGTCCTTGCCGCGGGATGGCCGCTGGGCGACCGGCTGTTGGAGTGCCTCAAGCGACGCGGGCCCGTGGTCCACGCAGCGCCCCGGGGCCAGCCCGTTAGCATCCACGAACTGGCGGAGCCGCTGTTTGCGCCGTACCGGGTCGACGGCGGCTCGGTGCGGCTGAGCGGCTGTAGTTTGGAGGACCAGCCGCTGTTGCGCTATACGTACGGGATTCGTCAAGAGAACGCCGATCAAGGCTTGCGGCTGGAACACGTCTACGCCTCGCCCCAACAGCAGCCGATCGAGGAGGATCTATTGGCCGCGCTGCGGGTCCACGACTTGACTCCCCTCGCAGCCCGGCCGCCACAACTGCCCGACGAAAAAATTGCCGCTTGGCTGGCTCACGGCGAACGGCAGACGCCGCGGCTGGCGGGCGACCGCCGCGCGGATTTTTTGCTGACGACGGTGATCTGGTGCAAACGCGCCAGTGGCAAGCTACTGTTTGAACTGGGCGACAGTTCGGCGGAACGGAGTTTCGATCTGTGGGCGCAGCAACTGGTCGATGGCACGGCCCTGCCGCCGCCGTTCCGCTGTTCGGCGACCGGCCGCGAGTCGTATCATCTGGTGGCCACGGACGACGGACGGATCACCGTCGCCGACGCCATTGCCCGCTGCGAGCATTCGGGACGGCGGGTGCTGGATTCGGACTTGAAGACCTGTGCCGTCACGGGCCGCCGCGTACTGGGCGAGTTCCTGAGTACGTGCTCGGTGAGCGACGAAAGCGTCCTGGCCGGCGAATTGGTGAGCTGTGCCCAGTGCCGGCAACAAGTCAGTCCGCACGCCATCTCGGGAGGCCGCTGCCGGGCGTGCCGATCGCTCCAGCCGGTGACGCCCGACGACCCGCGGCTGGCCCGGATTCTGGGCGAGTATCCCAAGCTGGACCACTGGCCCCGGTGGCAGCTGGCCGAGACGGCCAGCGTGTACGTTTTGACGGCCCGGTCCCTGCTGCGGCGTCTGTTGTTGGTGCTGGACAAAGAGTCGCTGGAAGCCAGACGCGTGGCCGAGGGCTTCCGCCTGACGCGCCAGTGGCCGGAGATTCCGCCGGCGCAGTGGGACGAGTTTCTGGGGTGAGCCGAAGAGAGCCACCGTCATCGGTCGCTCCGTAGCAACCGGGGATGCCCACGCGAGGCCGTGCATCGTGTAGCAACCAACGTAAGGATCGGCGAATCAATTACTGTCGCATTGTCGCATTTCGCTCGGCGAACGGGCGTTCTTTCGCGGAGCGAAAGACGACACTGGTTTCTCAAACGGTGCTTAGCTCTGCTCGTCTTGCCCTATCGTTACCGCCAAGTCCACCGACCTGCGACCTTTCCGTCACTGTCAACAGCAACAACTCCCTTAACGCCGTCGCGTTCCCACACTCGCATGGAATACGTCTCCGGCTCGCCGTACTTCATGCACTTTTCGTTTGAAGCGGCATACATCGTTACCGGCGAGATCAGGATGCCATCTTGTTCAGTAACGCTATCCGGGGTCGAGCCGATGATGGCGTTGGCTTCGTCCGGCGATATGCCAAGAGGCAGGGATGCAACGGTGACCTCGAATTGCGAGATCGGGCGCGGCGACTCGATGCGCGAGTACGCGAGTCCGAATGCCATCAAGGTGACAACGGTCGTTGCAATTGCAAGCACAATGAGGCGAACGCGTTTAACTTTCATTTTAGGACTCCTGTCAGTTAGGGGTGCGATGAGCAGTATTGTATTTAGAAAATCTCGAATAACAATGGACCAGGAATCTGCGGAATTCTCAGGAACCACCAAGGCAGCTGGGAAGGGAGAAAGACTGCTGGAGCGAGCGTGAGAAGCCCTGTGGGTGTCGAGGAAGCGGTGGTGCGACGGTAGCAACGGAGGCCGAAATAACTTCCCGGTTTCAGTGGGAACTGGCGGCATGTCGGGGACGTCGCCGGTTCACATCACGGGGTCCGAGGCTACGTTGCGGGGCCGTCTGGCCTGCGTCACCACGCTGCTCGCCAGCGTGGGACGGTGTTCAAAACCAGAGCGAATCCACCAAGAAATCCGTTGCTTCGCCACCACGCTGCTTGCCAGCGTGGAGCGGTGTTCACGGTGATCGACGCAGTAATCGAGACGAGGTCTAGTCGGAAACATGGCCCCACGCTGACAAGCAGCGTGGTGGCCGAAGAGGTCGCGGGGCGGGGCGATCTCTGGTTCTGAACACGGCTCCACGCTGACAAGCAGCGTGGTGGCCGGAATCCGGGAAGTTATTTCGACCGCCGTTGCTACTTGGCGTGGATGCTGGATTACCTGGTTTCATCCGCCCGTCCGTTCTCCAGCGATCCCTGCTGCGTCATCCCTGCCTGCCAGCGGCCGGCGCTGGCCGTCGACTTCGCTTGATCCGCCAAGGTGATTTTTGTCAAAGCGGAACGTAATCTGTCCCAGCTGGACCAGGATCGCCGCGTCAGCGTTTTCCGCGGTGGCCGGATCGACCGATTCGACGCTCGCGCCGGCCGCGGTCAGAACATGCAGGAACCAATCCTCGCGTGCCGCCTCGGCGGGAGAGAGTTCGATGCGGCACTGAGGGGCAGGGCCCGTGTCGCGCTGCGGGGGATACGCGGCGCCGCCGTAGCGATACAGGTTGTCTCCGTCCTGCAACCGAACCTCCGCCGTTCGAGGCAGCAGCGTTTGCACGAACAGCCGCCCCGCGCCGTTGGTAATCGTCCAGCTGGGATGCTGACCCAACGGCCGGCTCATCGCTTGCAACAGCCACGTCTTCTTGAAGTTCGGATCCCGCGCGACGACACGGTCCAAAATCACGAACGTGCCGGGACGCACGAATACGATTTGCCGCGTAAACGACTCCAACTTGTCAGGCGAATAGGCCCGCGAACAATCGGCGGCCACGTACACGTACACCCCGGTGTCCTCAAAGGCGACCAGGTCCGCGATGTCGTACCGCGTGCGGTCCTTTTGCCAGGCGGCGGGATCGGAGACGGCGCCGTTGTGGTGCGGCCAATTGTGCGTCTGGCCGCCGTCGTTGCCCATCACTCGCCCGGCGCGGATCGCGGGCCATTTCTCGGCAGGGTCGTGGACCAGGATCGTGCTATGGGCGATCGTCCGCAAATGATAGTTCACGTCGTGCAGCGTGCCGAAACCGTCATAATGGCCGCCGTCACCGGCCAGTTCGGCGTGCCGGTGGATCGCAAAATGGCCCACGTCCAAGTGCTGGTGCGCCGTGAACCGGTCGCCGCACTTGAAAAAGAAATACGTCGCGTCTTCGTCCCACGAACTGCGGGCAAAGACATAGCCGGAACCGGGGCTGACATGAGCCAGCCGGAATGTTTTCAGGTCCCCTTGAGGAACGGTCGAGTCGCGCCACAGGAAATCCTTGTAGGCATAAACGCCGACACTTGAACGCGGTGTGGTTTCGTTGAACGTGTGAACGGCTTGATGGTCGGGATCGTCGCGGAAACGATTGACCAGGATGCGGCGCGCGGACAAAGCCTTGTCGCGGTCGCCGCCGAACAAGCGGCCGCCGCCGTCGCCCATCGGCACGGGACGCCGCGAGCGATAGCCGTCGATCCCCGGATAGGTCTCGAACATCCCGGCTACCGCCCGCTGGCCGTAGAATTTCGGAGCGGCCGCGTAGTGGTCCGCGCCTTCGCAGAACCGGGCGACTTCACAGAACACCAGCCATTCGTACAGCCAGTAGTTTATGTAGTAGCCTTCCGCCCAGCTGCCGCCGTCGCCCGCCAGTTCCAGGGCCGGGGCGGCGCGGCTCCGGTAGTCCTGTTCGAGCGTCCGCAGGCTCTCCTCGGCGCGCGGATTCTCGTAAAACGTGGCGTAGCACGCCAGGCCGATGCCCCCGTTCTTGTAGCCGTACCAGGCGTTGTGAAAAACGTGCGTCTCCGACTGGACGTTGGCTGCGATCGTCCGGTTCATGTAGTCGTGAAAGCGGGTCCGTTCGTCCGGCGTCCAGTGCTCGTGGCACAAGTCGTACACGACGGCACACCGGGCCAGGTCATGGCCAAACGTCTCGTGTCCCACGCGGATCGGGCCGCGGATCGTCTGCAGCGCCTGGTCGATCGCTTGCCGGCCCAAGCCGGCGTCCTGCTCGATCGCGCAAACCAGCGACAGGGAAACCAGCTTCGACCATTCGTCGGCCTGCTGTTCGCGGGCCACGCTGACGACGCGGCGATACGCGTCGGCCCGCTCGCGAGCCAACTGTTGCAGCCGTTGGCGCGAGCCGAACAGCCGCGGGTGCTGGCGTGGCACGGGGTGCAAAGCGGCAGGCGCCGCGTAACGTGCTTCCACCGTATCTCCGCGGCCCACTGCCGGACAGACGGTTATCAACACCAGCCATAACCAACGGCCGCCGCTCAAGGAACCGGCCGTCGTTCGCGATGCGTTCATCGAATGTCTCCTGAATGTCCATTCACCGCGGTTGACCGTAGCCCGGTCGTGCAGACGTGTCAAGACGCGGAAGGGCGAGACACTGCGGTTGAAGCTGCTAGGGCGATTGACGGCGACCGGCTTGCGGCCGAAACTACGGTCCAGCGAAGGAACTGCTTGCGGTGCGCTGCTTCGTTGCCTGCGGTTTGCGAGGCTCAGCCTGGGTTGACAGAACAGACGAATTGACTGAACGGAGAGTTGACCCTGGTTTCGTTTCGTTAGACAAAAAGATTGATGACAAAAACATGAGAGGAATCCCGCATTCCCGCGGGACATTTTTGGGGTTGCCAGACGACCTGCGCGCAGTTCAGGCAATCCCTAGCCGATACCCCGCGGACCACCATCCATGCCCTTGACCTTCCCCCTCTTTGCCGCCGACGGCATCAAGAGCGAGCAGATGCTGTTCACCGTCCTGGTCCAGCTGCTGGTCATCATGGCGGCGGCCCGGATCTTCGGCTCGTTGTTTCGCGCCCTGCGGCAGCCGATTGTGGTCGGCGAGATTGCGGCCGGCCTGGTCCTGGGACCGTCGTGCTTCGGCCACTTCTTTCCCGAAACTTCGGCCGCCATTTTCGATCCTGCGGTCAGCGATGTGTTCGGGGTGCTCAGCCAGTTAGGCCTGATCCTGCTGCTGTTTGTGGTGGGTCTGGAGTTTGACTTCAGCCACTTGAAGTTCCACGGCCGCTCCGCCGTCGCCATTTCGCTGACGGGCATCCTGTTGCCTTTCGCCCTGGGCGGTGCGCTGGGCCTGGCGATGCATCCGCACTTGGAGCCGACGGCGTCCGGCGAACCGGCGTCCTTGGCGGGATTCCTCCTGTTCATGGGGGTCGCGATGTCGATCACCGCGATCCCGATCTTGGGCCGGCTGATGATGGAACTGAATATCACGCGGACCAGGATCGGGGCGATTACGATTTCGGCCGCGGCCCTGGACGATGCCTGCGGCTGGATCCTGCTGGCCACGATTTCGAGCGTCGTCCAGGCCCGGTTCCAGGTCTGGGTCACGCTGACGATGGTCGCCCAGACTATCGTTTTTTTTCTGTTCGTGCTGCTGGTTCTCCGCCCGCTGCTGAAACGATTTGTGCGGCGTGCGCTCGAACGCAGCGAAGGTGACATGGGCATGAACAGCCTGGCGGTGATCTACGGGATTCTGTTCCTGTGTGCGTTGGTGACCAGCATGATCGGCATTTTTGCGATCTTCGGGGCGTTTTTGCTGGGAACCGTGCTGTCCGACGAGCCGCAATTCCGGGACGTCATGATCCGCCATCTGCGGAACTTCCTGACCGTCATTTTCCTGCCGATCTTCTTCACTTACACCGGCTTGCGGACGGACCTCGGCACGCTGCATTCGCCGCTGCAGTGGACGCTGTTCCTGGCCGTGCTCGGCGGTGCGGTGGCTGGCAAGTTGGGCGGTTGCGGTTTCGCGGCATGGTGGAGCGGTTTCTCGGCCCGCGAGTCGCTGTGCATCGGCACGATGATGAACACGAGGGCGCTGATGGAGCTGATCGTGATCAACGTCGGCCGCGACCTGGGAGTGCTGCCGGACAGCGTGTTCTGCATGTTGGTGTTGATGGCCCTGGCGACCACGATCATGACCACGCCGATGCTGTTGCGTTTCATGCGGGGGACGGAATTGGAGCCGTTCATCAACGTCAGCGGCTTCTTGGGGCCCGGCCGCATTCCGGGTTGAAGCGGAGTGTTTCCGTCTCGCCCGGACGGTTGGAGCTTCTCTCTTGCGCCGTGGGAGAAAGTGACTAGCATCGGGAGATGATTCACGTTCAAGTTGGTTCCGCGATCAGACGTTAGTCGGCTTCAGCCGACTCCCTGTTGCCACCAGCTTCAGCTGGTGGTAGCGTTGCCACACGCCGTTTCAGGGAGCCGGCTTCAGCCGGGCTTCTCGATCCGGGTTCCAACCGAATGACCGAGCGACACGGCGGACTCCTCATTCGCAGGGGGAATGGCGTCTCAAGACTTGACGAGAAGTCCGGCTGAAGCCGGCTGAGGTGGGCGAGCCGCTCCGGTATCCACCAGCTGAAGCTGGTGGCAGACTGGGAGCCGACTAAAGTCGGCTAACAAAGACCATGTCACCGATCAGAAAGGACTCCACGAAATCGGGAAGTTATTGCGACCTCCATTGCTAGATGCCGATCATCGAACCGCCGCAACCCGTGATCTCCGCGGATGCATTGCGGTTTTCCAGCCGTGAAATACAATGACGCCTGCGGCACTTGCAGCGGACGACGGGTGCGTCCGGCCGACGCGCCGCATCAGAATCCCCCCAAGTCCGTCACCAAGCAGAGGAAAACCGGGATGAGCCAAACGACCACTTCAGGGGCTGCCGCCAATGCCGCGCAGGGCCCGAACTCCAATCTTCCGCAAATCACGATCCACACCGGGGGCGTGCTGCAACGTATCTTCTGCTGGCTCGGCTGGACGGGCTGTTTTGTGTTTCTGATGCTGTTCCTGGGCCTGTCCTTCGGACTGCGGGAGTACTTCGACACGACGCACGGGATTCAGGAGCGGTACCATTCGGGATCGAAACACGCCCGCGACAAGATCGCTATCATCACGATCGACGGCGTGATCATGGAAGGCGACGGCTTTGTCAAGCACCAGATCGATCGTATCCGCGACGACGAAAACGTCAAAGCAATCGTGGTCCGCGTGAACTCGCCCGGCGGCACCATCACCGGGTCCGACTACATCCATCATCACCTGGTCCGACTGCGCCAGGAAAAGAAGGTGCCCTTGGTCGTCAGCATGGGCGGGATTGCGGCCAGCGGCGGGTACTATCTGGCGATGGCCGTCGGCGACCAGCCGAAGTCGATTTACGCGGAACCGACGACCACCACGGGCTCGATCGGTGTGATCGTTCCCCATTACGACCTGAGCGGTCTGCTGACGCAATTCAACGTCAAGGACGATTCGATTGTCAGCCATCCGCGCAAGCAGATCATGACCATGACGAAACCGATCTCGGATGAAGACCGGAAGATTATCCAGGTCTACGTCGACGAGGCGTTCGCGCGGTTCAAGGACATTGTCAAAGGTGGCAGGCCCGTGTTCCGCGACGCGCCGGCGAAGCTGGACGAGCTGGCCACCGGCGAGATTTTCACCGCGGGACAGGCCAAGAAGTTCGGCCTGGTGGACGAAACGGGATTCATCGAAGACGCGATCGACCGGGCGATCGAACTGGCGAAGTTGAACAAGGAACAGACGCGCATCGTCGCGTTTGAACCGCCGCCTGCGCTGTTCGACGTCCCGTTCCTCAGCGCCGCCGGCTCCCAGCGTTCCGCGCTGGCCCTGGTCCTGGACCTGCATACGCCGCAAGCCTACTATCTGGCCACCACGCTGCCGCCGCTGGTCACCCAGCAAACCGGCGCCCAGCCCTGACGCCGATCCGGATTCCTGGAGACTTGCCAAGCTTCCGCAAGAATCGCCCTCGCGGTCTGCAGCGACGAGATCAGGCGGCGCGCGGCCGGTCCATCGCGGTCAGTTCGCGGTGCAGGATGTTCAGCAGCGTTTGCAGAAAGACGACGATCATCGGGCCGACCAGGATTCCGATCGGGCCCAGCGCCTGAACGCCGCCCAGGACGCTCAACAGCGCCAGCAGGGGATGCAACTTTGACCGGCCCTGCAGCACCCACGGCTTGATGAAATTGTCGGCGGTCGAAACGATGGCCGCGCCGTAAACGGCCAGCAGGATGGCCGGCCAAGTCCGCTCGTCGTACACGTACAGCCACAAGCAGGCGGGCAGCCAGACCGCCGTGGCTCCGATGAACGGCACCAGCGCCATCACCATCGTCAACAACGTCAGCAGGAACACGGACGGCAACCCCGCCAGCCAATAGCCCACACCGGCCAGGATTCCCTGGGCGACCGCCGACAACAGCGTTGCCAACACGACCGCGCGACTGATCTGATCGAATTCGTCAACCAGTTCCCGTTCGTAACGGTCGTCCAGCGGCGATAGCCGCATCAGGGTCAAGATGATGCTGGGGCCGTCCAGCAGAAAGAAATAGATGGACACGGCCATGACGAAGCCGCCGAGGATCAATTGACCGGCAAACGCGGTCGTGGCGCCGCCGACGGCCAGCAGCCAGGCCTGAGCCTTGTCCAGGATGCTTGCCCGCCACCGGCGGATTACATCGTCGCTTGGGTTCGCCAGTTCGATCAGCTGAGCGCGATACGGTCCTCCGCACAGGGCAACTCGGAATTCATGAAAATGGCGGAGTGCGGATGCCAGGGCGTCTCCGTACTCGGGTGTTCTCGGCGCGTGGGATGCCAGCGTTTGCAAATCCTGCACCAAATGGTCCATGTTGACCTGTGGAAGCGTCTCCGACTCGACCACCTGCCGTTGCAACTGCGCGACCATCGCCAGCAGATGATCGGGCGTGGCGGGCGGATCTGCCGGGCGAGTTTGTTTCGCCGCGATCCGCGAGTCCGAATCCGTTTGCCGGGCCAGGGATCGCAATGCCGCGTCGACCGCTTGGACGTCGCCTGCCAGCGGCAGATCCAGATCGAGCCGCTTACGCAGTTTGGCGACTTTGTCCCGAATCGTGCCGACTTCCAGCGTCGTCACAATGGCCGTGCCTTCGATGGCCGCCAGGGTGCCGATCCCGAACGCCGGCACCAGGACGATCAGCAGGATGGCCGCCGTCGTCAAGCCGGCCGCTAAGTGCTGACGGTCCCGGCACCGCAACAGGATCCAGGCGTATAACGGCCGGAACATAACCACGCATAGGGCCGCCAGAAACAGCGGGATGAGGAAGCCGGCCATCACCTTGATGAACAGTCCGCCGATGACCAGGATAATAACGATCAAAAGACCGAAAGATACGATATGGGACTTTTGTGATGGTTCCATAAAGCGGGCCTTCCTGACGCGAGGCGGGGACCAAACTGGCTACGCGAGCAGTGTAAGGTGTCAAATGGTAAGTGAGAAGTCGTCATCATGTTTCCATCCAGGTTCCCGTCACCTTGATCCTGCGGCCTTGATCCTGCGGCCCGCGCGGGCATAATACGCCTGTTGCGAAACCCGGCCGCTGTTCGGGTGCCGGACTTTGGCCCGGGCAACCGATCGTTTGGCGGGCGGCATTCGCCCATTACTAGCGCACGACTTGACGAGGGAGAAAGTGTACATGGCGTTTGAAGTAACACTGATCACAGGGGACGGGACGGGACCGGAATTGGCCGAAGCGGCGCGGCGCTGCGTCGATGCCACAGGTGTCGCGATCAACTGGGACATCCAAGAAGCCGGGATCGACGTGATGGCCCGCACGGGAACGCCGATTCCGGACGGCGTGCTGGAGAGCGTCCGCCGGACGAAGTGCGCGTTAAAGGCTCCGATCACCACGCCGGTCGGCACCGGGTTCCGCAGCATCAACGTGTTCCTACGGCAAGAATTGGGCCTGTTCGCCTGCATCCGCCCCTGTAAGCACTATCCGGGCGTCCGCACCTTCTTTGAACACCTCGGCGTGGACATCGTCATCGTGCGCGAGAACACGGAAGACCTGTACGCCGGCGTCGAATTCCAGGCCGGCCAGGAGGAAACCGCCCGGCTGATCGAATTCATCAACAGCTTGCCGTCGGACCGTAAGATCAAGACCCCTGCGGACCTGACGGGCATTTCCATCAAGCCGATCAGTGTGCCGGGCAGCGAGCGCATCGTCCGCTGTGCGTTTGATTACGCCCGCGAGAACGGCCGCAAGAAAGTCACGGCGGTTCACAAGGCGAACATCATGAAGCACACGGATGGGCTGTACCTGGCCACCGCCCAACGGATCGCCAAGGACTATCCGGACATCGAGTTCGAGGAACGGATCGTCGACAACATGTGCATGCAGCTGACCCAGAAACCGGAGATTTATGATGTGCTGGTGCTACCGAACCTGTACGGCGACATCATCAGCGATCTGGGCGCCGGACTGGTCGGCGGCCTGGGCGTCGCGCCCGGGGCAAACATCGGACCCAATGGTGCGGTGTTTGAGGCTACGCACGGCAGTGCTCCCAAGTACAAGGGGCTGAATAAAGTCAACCCGACGGCGTTGATCTTGTCCGGGATGCTAATGCTGCGGCACTTGGGCGAAGTAGACGCAGCCAGACGCTTGGAACAAGCCGTGGCGGCGGTGATCGCCGAAGGCAAGTACGTGACGTACGACCTGAAGCCGCATCGGGACGATCCGACGGCCGTGGGAACGCGGGAGATGGCCGACGCGATTTGCGCGCAAATGGCCTGACGCGGCGCGGTTGCAGCAAAGGGCTCAGACGTACAGAATTCAATTTTCGCGGCCGATCGCCTTCCCGTATAGAGAGTCTCGTCCCCGCGAAAATTGAATTCTGTACGTCTGAGCCCGGCACCCCCCCACCTCCAGGCTCGACAAAGGACCTACCGATTGCTGAACGCAGCAAGTTTTCGCGATCTGGTCAGCGGACGGCGGCGCGGCTGGCTGCCCGGCCTGCTGCGCGGTCTGCTGGCGGTGGCTGGTTGGCTGTACACGCTGGTCGTGGCAGCCCGGAACGCGTGCTACGACGGGCGACTGGCCAAGATCGGCCGCGTGGATGTCCCCGTTGTCAGTGTCGGCAATTTGACGCTGGGCGGCACGGGCAAGACGCCGTTGGTCGAATGGTTGGCACGCTGGTTTCAGACCCGGGGCGTCCGCGTGGCGCTCGTCAGCCGCGGCTACAAATCCCGTTCGGGGTCGCCGAACGACGAGGCGTTGGAGTTGGCTGCCAAGCTGCCCGGCACGCCCCACGTGCAGAACCCGCAGCGCGTGGCCGGAGCGCGGCAAGCGATCCGGGAATATCATGCCGGGTTGATCCTCCTGGACGACGCCTTTCAGCATCGGCGGATTCATCGCGATTTGGACATCGTGCTGTTGGACGCCCTGGAGCCGTTTGGTTGGGAGCGGGTCTTCCCCCGCGGCATGTTGCGGGAACCGTTGTCCGGTTTGCGGCGCGCCGACGTGGTGGTCCTGTCGCGCAGCGACGCGGTCACGGCTGAAAAACGCGAGTCCGTTCGCCGGCGGGTGGCGGGTTTGGCCCCAGATGCGTTATGGCTGGAGGTCGCCCAGCGGCCCCGTGGTTTATGGTCGGCGGAGGGCACGCAGGAAGATCTGGACCGGATCAAGAGCCGGCGCGTCGCCGCCTTTTGCGGGATCGGCAACCCGGCGGGTTTTCGCCATACCATCGAGTCTTGCGGATGCCAGTTGGTGGAATTCCGCGAATTTCCCGATCACCATTCCTATCCGGCCGCGGACTTGGAATCGCTGGCCCGCTGGGCGGACGGATTGCCGGACCTCGCGGCGGTCTTGTGTACGCACAAGGACTTGGTCAAGATTCCCGTGTCGCAACTCGGTGCCGTTCCCTTGTGGGCCCTGGAAATCGGATTGGAAATCACGGTAGGCGGGTCGGAATTCGAGCGGATGTTGGCTACACTGATGCCGACCGAATAACCCGGGCTCAGACGTACAGAGGAACCCATGTCACTACAGCGCGTACTCGAAGCGGAACTGATGGACACGCCCCAAGCGGCGATGGACTACGACTCGATGGATCACTCGGAAGCGAACCGCACCTTCGCGGTCGATTTCTTGGCCGCAGGCGGAAGCGGCGATCTGTTGGATCTTTGCACCGGCACGGCGCAGATCCCGGTCGAATTGTGCCGCCAGGGATTCGACGGCCGGATCATGGCGGCCGATCTGTCCGTCAGCATGCTGGAGATGGCCCGCCTGAACATCGAAATCGCCAGCGTCACCGACCGGGTCCAGTTGGCGCAAGCCGACGCCAAGGCCCTGTTGTTTGCCGACGCCTACTTCGATTGCGTTGCGTGCAACGGCGCGCTGCATCATTTCGCCGATCCGTTGCCCGTTTTGCAGGGAGTACTCCGTGTCTTGCGTCCCGGTGGTCTGCTGTTCATCCGCGATCTGCTGCGTCCGGACAACGAAGAAACGCTGCAGCAGCTGGTTCAGACCTGCGCCGGTTCCGCCAACGAGTTCCAACGCCGGATGTTCGAGGATTCCCTCCGCGCATCATTGACGCTGGACGAAGTCCACACGCTTGTGGCACAGCTGGGCTACGCCCCCGAGACCGTCCAAGCCACCGACGATCGGCATTGGACGTGGAGCGTGAGAAAACGCGAGTCCAATGTGGAATGACCCCAAACGTTGGAGAAACCCCGGCGAACGGTGGGCGTCAGCCCATCGGTGAATTGTCTCTGCCAGCACTTTTACTACCGTCTGCTGATTTCACCGAAGGTACTGCTGCGAATCCCTCGCTCAAGTGTGCCGGCATGCGGAAAACCGGCGGGCTCACGCCCGCCGTTCGCCTCTCGGTATGCAACTGCGGGGTGACGTCATTTTCCGATGCAGAACCGGCTGAAGATGCGGTCCAAGATGTCTTCCGTAAAGACCGCGCCGACGACTTGGGCGAGTTCATCCAGCGCCAGGCGGAGTTCGGAGGCGACGAGTTCTTCGCCGGCGGCATTGACGGCCGCTTGTTGAGCTAATTCCACGGCGGCAGCAGCCCGCCGCAAGCTTTCGTGGCAGCGAATGGCCGTGCCGGCGACGACATCGATGTTGCCCAGACCCTCGGTGATGCGCTCGTAAACGGCCTGCCGCAGTTCGGCGATGCCTGCTCCGGTGTGGCTGCTTGTGGGAACCGCGTCCAAGTGCAGGTCCGTCGAACGCAGGCCATCCGTCTTGGTCAGCACCAGGATGCGGTTGGGCTGCGGTGGCCCCGCCAAGACCTCGCGTTCCCAGGCATTCAGGTGCCGAGTCGCATCCAGGCAAAGCAGCTGGACGTGGGCTTGGCCGGTTTGTTGCGCGGCCAGCGATTGCGCGGACTCGGCGATCGTGCCCCCGCCTCTGGTGCCCCCGCCTCTGGTGTCCCAGCCTCTGGTGTCCCAGCCGGCCGTGTCGACCAACCGGCAGTCCAGGCCGCAGAGGTTGACCGTCCGGGTCAGGTAGTCGCGCGTCGTGCCGGCGCGCGGCGAGACCAGGGCGGCATGCCGGCCGACCAGCGCATTCATCAGGCTGCTCTTGCCCACATTCGGCCAGCCCGTCAGGACCACGCGGAATTGTTCGCCCGCATGGCCGCGGGACGACATCTGCTCGGCCAACCCCGCGAGTCCGGCCGCGACGCTCTCCAACTGGCGGTGCAGGTCGGCAGCGGCGATGAATTCGATGTCCTCGTCGACGAAATCCAAGCCGGCCTCGACCTGGGCTAACAGATCCAGCAGCCGATCCCGCAGCTGCTGCAGCGGTCCGGCCAGGCCGCCGGCCAATTGCCGGAGCGCGACATCGAGTTCGGTCCGGCTGCCAGCGTCGATCACCGCCAGCACGGCTTCGGCTTGCGTCAGGTCCAAACGCCCCGCCAAGAAGGCACGCAGCGTAAACTCGCCGGGTGCAGCCAGCCGCGCTCCGGCCGCACAAACGCTCCGCAAGGCCGCGTGCAGGAGGGGCGGCGCGCCTACCGTGTGTAACTCGGCCAGCGGCTGCCGGGTATAACTTCGCGGCCCCGGCCACAGGTACAGATCGCAGGGGACCGTGCCCAGGGGATCGCCCACGTCGAGCTGTCCGGACAGAACCGTCGGGACCGTGACGACCGCCGGATCCGCCTCGCTGTGGAAACAGGTTTTCAGGCAGGCGACGACTTCCGGCCCGCTGATCCGGACGATGCCCCGATACGCGCCGCCCGGCGGAGAAGCGACAGCGGCGATCGTGTCGTCGGTATTCACGAGGGTACCTACACCGTCGGCGGTTCGACGTCACCGTCGGATTCGCTCAGCTCTTTCAACTCCTCGATCAACAGCCGGATTTCGTTTTCATACTCGCTGGACATATCGCCCTTGACCAATTGCGCCAGGAACGCAGCGGCCCCCTCCTTGAGCATCGTCGCGGCTTCGGCATCCGGGAACCGCAGTTGCGGGTCGGGCGCGATCAGACCCCGGCAGAAGCTCATCAACAGTTCGTTGCACGTCACCTCGGCCGGCAGGATTTTCGACAACTGCTGCGGCAGCGCCCGCTTGGCTTCCAGCAACTCGCGGCAGGTCTTCAGGCCGGCAAACAGCTGACGGCCGGACAGCAGTTCGATCAGCACGTATCCCAACGAAGCCAAGTCGCTGCGGGGCGTCATTTCGCCGCCGTCCAACACCTCGGGTGCGGCGTAAAACGGCGTACACGTGCGAATGGGAGGCGGATTGTCCATCTCGAACGCCGAGCCGATATCGATGATCTTGGCGTTGCCCGTCCGCTTGAGCATGATGTTCGAGGGCTTGATGTCGCCGTGGATGATGCTCTCGCGGTGCAGCGCAGCCAGGGCCATCAAGCATTCCCGCATGATCGCCACCGCGACCCCCGGCTTGAACCGGGTCTGCTCCGGTCCGGCCGTGGCAATCACGTTGTTGATGTACTCCCAGCGGCGGACGCTCACCTGGTTTCTGACCCGCGCCAGCGTTTGCTTACACAGCAAGCGGCGGAGATCGAAACCGTCGACCCATTCCATCAGCATCATGCGGATGCGGTCGTAGTCCACGAAATTCAGCACGGTCAGCAAATTGTCCTGCTGGATGCGGGCGACGAGTGCCGAAACGTGGGCGATCCGCGCCATGGCCTCGTCGTACCCCCGCGCGTCGTCATAGCGTTCGGGCGCGAATACCTTGACCGCGACGGGAACCGTAAATCCGTCCGCTCCACGGTGCTCGGTCAAGTAAACGATGCCCTGTCCGCCCGAACCCAGCCGCCGCTGGAAATGGGAATGGACAGTCCAGGGGAAGTACTTGGATTTGACCAAGCGTTGGTAACGGGCAAACAACTCGGCGTCGGCGTCCGCCGGATCGGAGGCGTGCCCGCGAGTCATGGTAGCGTGCAGGTCATGGTACGTCGTCGACAACATGGGCGTAATCCACGCGATTTGGTAGGAGTTGTGGGCAGGTCGCAACCAACAGGCCGCGAAGTCCGAAGAACGACTGGATGTTCCAACCCGAAGGTTCCAACGGTCTCGGCCAACTCGATTGCTGCCCTATCATAGTCGTCAGGTAGCGCGTCAGTCCAGGCTGAATTACCAAACTGGCGATCCCCGGCGGGAAAACGATCGCCGTTGCCAGCTCGTCTGTATTGGTATACCGTGACATCCCGAAGCATCGCCTACGCCAAGGAGCACCCGAAAATGAGACGCCGACTCCTGCCTTTCGTTCCCTGGTTCTGCGGCTCGATCATCGCCTGCTTTGGAGGTTGGATTTGGCAGGGACTAGCTGCCGACCCGTCGTCTGAACAGCCCGCACCGGCCGGCCCGGTGCTGAGCATTGCCGCTACTGGGACCCTGGGCGGTCCCGACCGGTATCTGACGTTCTTGAGCACGGACAAGCCGATCTACCGCGCCGGCGAGACGGTTTTCGTGCGTGGCGTCCTGCTGCACCATGCCACGCGCCGGCCATTGCCTGCCGGCCAGCAAACTCCGGCCGTCGTAGAAATTCACGGCCCCAAGGGCGATGTGGTCGCTTCCGGACAAGTGACTACGGAAGACAGCGTGGCAGGCTTTCAGTGGACGGTGCCGGACGGTCAGGCCGGGGGCGAGTACACGATTGAAGCAATGTATCCGTCCGCCGGCTATCCTCCTGCCCAGCGGAAGTTCGACATCCGCGCGTACCGGGCTCCGCGGCTGAAGACGCAGATCAGATTCGTCCGCGACGGCTACGGTCCGGGCGACGACGTAGCGGCGATGTTGCACGTCCAACGGGCGGAAGGCGGCGTCCCGGCTGGAGCGCCAGTGACCGTCATTGCCCGAGTGGACGGCGCCGAGGTATTCCGCGGGCCGGCAACGGTCGATGCCCAAGGCACTTGCTTGGCGCACTTTCAATTGCCTCAACAGATGGCGCGCGGCGAAGGCGTCTTGGCATTGGCGATCGAAGACGGTGGCGTGGTGGAGACCGCCAGCAAGACCATCCCCATCCTGCTGCAGACCGTGGACCTGACGCTGTATCCCGAAGGCGGCGATTTGGTCGCCGGACTGCCCAACCGCGTCTATTTCGAGGCGTTTACGCCGGCGCACAAACCGGCCGACTTGGCCGGCATCATCGTGGACCAGCACGGCAAAGAAGTCGCCCAATTCCGCAGCGAACACGAAGGCCGCGGGCGGTTCGTCCTGACGCCGCAAGCAGGCGGAAAGTACGCCCTGAAAATCACCGAGCCGTCCGGCATTCAAACCCAGTACACGCTGCCCGAGGTCAAGCCGGACGGTGCCGTACTGCGAGCCGAGAAAGACGTCTACCAGTCGAACGAGCCGGTGAAGCTGGCGGTGGCCGGTTTGCCCGCCGATCGGCCTCTGGTGGTTACTCTGTCGAAACGCGAGACGGTCCTGGCAAGAGCGGAAGTTAAGAAGACTGGGCAGACAGCGGGGACGCTGCAAGCTGTCGAATTCTCGTTGAAGCCGGAAGACCCCGATGGCGTCCTGATCGCCACGGTCTGGGAACCGGACGGGACGCCGCTGGCCGAACGGCTGGTGTTTAGGCAGCCCCGCAGGACCGTCAACGTCAAGATCACGGCCGATGCGCCTCAGTATGTGCCCGGCGGCAACTCCCGCGTGACGCTGCAGACCACGGACCAGGACGGCAAGCCGATCGACGCCGTCGTCGGGGTCGCGGTGACGGATGACAGCGTGTTGGAAATGATCGAACGCCGCGAGCAGTCGCCCCGTCTGCCGGTGATGGTGCTGTTGGAAAGCGAAGTCCGCGAACTGGCAGACGCACACGTGTACTTGGACCCAACCAACGAACAGGCCCCGCTGGCCGTCGACCTGCTGCTGGGCACGCAAGGCTGGCGTCGCTTCGGATTCGTGCGAACCGATGATTTCCTCCGCGAACACGGCGACGCCGGCCGGCGGGCGCTGGCCCTGCGGATCGTGACCATGCGGGACTTGGAACGATCCGGCGGCATGATGGGCGGGTTCGGTGGGGGATTCCCGATGGCCGACGGGATGCCGCTGGCGATGCCGGCCGGAGCAGCCATGCCCCCGGGATTTGCCATGCCTGCCGACGCATTCGGGGCACCGCAGTCCGCTGCAGAGGCGGCCGTACCGGAAGAGGCGCCGATGCCCGCCGAGTTCGATGGCCCTGCGCCGGTCGAGAAGCCGATGGAGGCCAAGGAACTGGCGGACGAAGAGGCCCCGGCGGTCGCTTCGGCTCCCGTCCGCGAAGAACAAGCCGCCAAGCGCCAACAAATGGCTGGCGCGTTACAGCAGGGGATGGCTGCGGAGGCGGAGGGGCGACTGATGGGAAAGGACTTGGCCGGCCCGCTCCGCAACGACTTCGTTCCCGTCCGCATCTATGCCCATCAGGTCCGCAGCGGCCGCCAGCCCAACGAGCGCACGGACTTTGCCGAAACGCTGTTCTGGCACGCCGGCATCCGCACCGGCACCGAGGGCACGGCGACGATCGAATTTGGTTTGAACGACGCAGTGAGCAGCTTTCGCGTGTTCGCGGACGTGTTTGCCGCCGACGGGGCGCTGGGCAGCCAGTCGTTGCAGATCGAGTCCGTCGAGCCGTTCTATCTGGAACCGAAGTTGCCGCTGGAAGTCACGATGGACGACGTGATCCGCGCCCCGATCGGCGTCGTCAACGCGACCGGCGTGCCGCTCGATCCGGCGACGATCACGATTGCCGCGCAGGCGTCGCAAAAGATCGAGTCGGTGGTCCCGCCATTTGCCCTTCAGCCCGGTCAGCGCACGCGAAGGATGATGCGCGTCCGCGTGGGCAAGTTCCACGGCCGCGCCGAATTCACGCTGTCCGCCGCCGCCGGACCCTATTCCGACCAGGTGACCCGCTCGGTCATGGTCAAGCCGCTGGGCTTCCCCATCGAGGACGGCGCCGGCGGTTTGCTGCGTCCCGGCGATACGGTCTCGCACGAGTTCATCGTCCCCGACGATCTCGTCACCGGCAGCCTGGCCGCGCGGTTCGTCGTCTATCCTACGCCTCTGGCCAGCATGACCGAGGCCCTGGAGCGGTTGATCCAAGAACCGAACGGCTGCTTTGAGCAGACCAGTTCCACGAACTATCCGCTGGTCATGGCCCAGCAGTACTTCCTGTCGCACCAGGGCGTCGATCCGACCCTCGTCGAGCGGAGCAGCGAAACGCTGGCCAAGGGTTACGATCGGCTGACCGGCTTCGAATGCCCGGGCGGCGGGTACGAGTGGTTCGGCAGCGATCCCGGCCACGACGCGCTAACCGCTTATGGCCTGCTGGAATTCACCGACATGGCCGCCGTCCGCCACGTCGATCCGGCGATGCTGCAACGCACGCGAACGTGGCTGCTGGCTCAGCGCGACGGACAAGGCGGCTACGCCCGCAAGACGCACACGTTGCACACATGGCTGGCCGAACCCGAAGTCGCCAACCCGTACAACACGTGGGCCCTGCTGGAGGCCAAAGTCGAGGCCGATTTGGCGCGGGAGGTCGCGTGGGTGCGGGAAGCTGCCGAGCGGGCGCAAAACACCTATGTCATGGCCCTGGCAGCGAACGTGCTCGCGTTGGGTGGCGACCAGGAAGGCGCCAATCACCTGCTGGACAAGCTGGCCGGCAAACAGACCGAAGACGGCTCGTTGACCGGCGCTACCACCTCCGTTGTCGGCAGTGGCGGCGAGGCGCTCGCGATCGAGACCACCGGCCTGGCCGTGCTGGCGTGGCTGAAGAATCCGCGTTATGCGGAGAATGTCGAGAAGTCGATCAAGTACCTGGCCGAATCCTGCAAAGCGGGCCGATTCGGCTCGACGCAATCCACGGTCCTGGCGTTGCGGGCCATCGTGGCGTACGACCAGTCGCGGGCCAAACCCAAAGCGCCGGGGACGCTGCAGCTGCTCGTTGACGGATCGCCCGTGGGCCAAGCGGTCGAGTTCACCGCCGAGACGCAAGGCGCCATCGAACTGCCGGACGCGGCGTCCATCCTGACACCTGGCAAGCATCAGGTGCAAATCCAGATGACCGGCGGTTCGCAAATGCCGTATTCGGCCGCCCTGACGTACCATCGCCTGAAGCCCGATTCGTCC
Organism: uncultured Pirellulaceae bacterium; assembly: GCA_964645045.1. Taxonomy (GTDB): domain Bacteria; phylum Planctomycetota; class Planctomycetia; order Pirellulales; family Pirellulaceae; genus Anammoximicrobium. Next base: position 115,962 of record CAZXYZ010000018.1, read on the forward strand.
GAAGCCTGCAAAGTTCACTTGGAAGCCGCGTTGCGGGACGAGGTCATCGACGAGGGCGGCGTGACCGAAGTGGCCGTCGCCGTCATCAACCGCACCGGCGAGACCATGCCGATGCCGGTCGCCATCATCGGCGTGCCGGGCGGCCTGGAAGTCCGCCACGATCAATTGAAGGAACTTGTCAAAGCCGGCAAGATCGCGGCGTACGAGGTCTTGGGACGCGATGTGGTTTTGTACTGGCGGGCGTTGAAACCGGAGGAACGCGTCGAATTGCCGATCAGCCTGACCGCCGCCGTCCCCGGAACCTACACCGGCCCCGCCAGCCGCGCGTACTTGTACTACACCGACGAGGACAAGCATTGGGTGGAGGGCCTGAAGGCCGAAATCCGGCCCAAGGGCTAGTGCTTGAAGTGCCGGCGGCCGGTGAAGATCATGGGCAGGCCGCGCTGGTTGCAGGCGGCGATGACCTCTTCGTCGCGGATCGAGCCGCCGGGTTGAATCACCGCGGCTACGCCCGCGTCGGCGGCCTGATGGATCGAATCGGGAAAGGGGAAGAAGGCGTCCGAAGCTAGGATCGAACCCCGGGCCCGCTCGCCCGCCTTGCGGATCGCGATTTCGACGGAATCGACGCGGCTCATCTGTCCGGCCCCGACTCCACACAAGGCTTGGTCACGGCACAGCACGATGGCGTTCGACTTGACGTGGCGGACGATCGCCCAGCCGAAGCGGAGGTCTGCCATCAGGCCCTCGGGCGGCGAGGTCTGGGTGACGACCTTCCAATCCGACTCGACGTCGGGATCGACGTCGGACGCTTGCACTAGCATGCCGCCGTCGATGTAGCGATAGTGGCGGCGGGTCGGCGGGTCGTCCAAGCGGCCGACCTGCATCAGCCGGACGTTTTTCTTCCACTTGGGTTTGGTGGTCAGCACGCCCACGGCGGCGGCCTCGAAATCCGGTGCGACGATGGCCTCGACGAATAATCCCGGCGCCGAGAGGACTTCGGCCGTGGCCACGTCGACCGTGCGGTTAAAGCCCAGCACCGAACCGTAGGCACTCACCGGGTCGCCGTCCATCGCTTTTTGCGTGGCGTCGGCCAGCGTTTCGGCCGTGGCAGCGCCGCACGGGTTGTTGTGCTTGATCACCACCGCCGCCGGCTGGACGAACGAGCGGGCGATGACCAGCGCGCTATCCAGGTCCAGCAGGTTGTTATAGGACAGCTCTTTGCCATTCAGTTGCCGGGCGGTCACCAGGCTGGGGCCGCATGCGCCCACTTCGCGATACACGGCTGCGGCTTGATGCGGGTTTTCCCCATAGCGCAACTCTTCTTTACACCGCAAGTTCGGATTCAACGTCGGCGGAAAAGGTCCCTGGGTCAGGCCGCTGGCGAAATAGTCCGCAATCGCCCGGTCGTAAGCGGCGGTGCAGGCAAACGCTTCGGCCGCCAACCGGCGGCGGAGTTCGTCCGATACGCTGCCCTGTCGGCTGATGTCTTCTAAGACGGCCGAGTACTGCTCTGGGTTGGTGACAATCGCGACAAACGCGTGGTTCTTGGCGGCGGCCCGCACCAGGCTGGGACCGCCGATATCGATCTGCTCGATGGCTTCGGCCAGCGTCACTCCGGCCCGGGAAATGGTGGCTTCGAACGGATACAGATTGACGACGATCAACTCGAACGACAGGATGCCGTGCTCGTCGCATGCCTGCAGGTCCTCGTCGTGATCGCGGCGGCAGAGGATGCCGCCGAAGACCTTGGGGTGCAGCGTCTTCAGCCTGCCGTGCATCATCTCGGGAAACCCGGTGTACGCCGAGATATCCTCGATCTGCAGACCGGAGCTTTCCAAGTGACGCCGCGTGCCGCCGGTGCTGTAGATTTCTATTCCGCAGTCCGCAAGTGCTCGGGCAAAGTCGGCCAGTCCAAGTTTATCGCTAACGCTAACGATGGCACGTTTCACAGGAATGGCGTTCATGGTTCCAGTTCATCCTCGTTGACAAGGGGCCGATTGCTCGTGGCATGGCTTGCCAGAGCCGTGTAGATTCTTAAGGATTTCGCGACCGATTGCACGGCTCGGAGAGACATGCTACGGACCATCGCGTCCGTATTTCTGCTTACCGCCTGCAAACGCTAAGGTTTACGCACAGATCGCCCGCTGGTCAAGCGGTGGCAAGGCAGGTAGCAAGCGGCAAGGCAGGACCGTGGCTAAGCATCCGCCTCATCCCCATTGATCGGCAGGCGTAAATCGGCCATGATTTTGAGGATCGTGGACAAACACGCAAGGGAGGATCATGCCGCATCTGCAAGACGTTTTGGAAATTGCCATCGCCGTGGTGCTGGTGCTGTTGAATGGGTTTTTCGTCGGCGCCGAGTTTGCGCTGGTGAAAGTGCGCGACAGCCGGATCCGTGAATTGGTCTTGCAGCGCCGCCCCTTCGCCAAGACCGCGCTGTGGCTATCCGAGCGGCTGGAAAGCTCCCTGTCCGCCTGTCAGCTGGGAATCACGATGGCGTCCCTGGGCTTGGGTTGGGTCGGCGAACCGGCCTTCGCCCGCCTGCTGGACCCGGTTTTCCGCCGGCTGGGGATCGCGTCCGAAGCCGCGATTCACTCGGTATCCTTTTTGATTGCGTTTACCTTCATTACCAGCTTGCACTTGGTGATCGGTGAACAGGCGCCGAAGATCTTCGCGATCCGCCGTGCAGAAGCGATGCTGTTGCGCTGCGCGCCGCTGTTGAAATGGTTTTGCCTGTTGACGTATCCGCTGATGGCCGCCTTGAATGCGGCCACCTCGCTGGTGCTGAAGATGCTGGGCCTGCGGACCGGCGCCGACCACGAGGCGCCGCACAGCGAACAGGAGATCCGCGCTCTGTTGCACGACGCCCATACGCGCGGCAGCCTGACGCGGTCCGAGCATCGGTTGCTGAATGCGGTTTTCGAGTTTGACGACATGATTTGCCGCCACATCATGCTCCCCCGCAGCGACGTCGAGTTCTTCGATGTCAACGACTCGGTGGCCGAGTGCGTGGCCTTGGCCCGCCGCACGAAACATACCCGCTACCCCGTGTGCGACGGCTCGCTGGACGAAGTGCTGGGCGTGGTCCACGTGAAAGACCTGGTGGGCGTGAATGTGACCGAGTCCTTCGACTGGAAATCCATTATGCGCCCGCCCCGCAAGGTGCCAGAGAACCTCCCGATCAGCAAGCTGCTGCGCCATTTCCAGGCCAGCCACCAGCTGCTGGCGTTCGTAATCGACGAGTACGGCACGGTCATCGGCGTGGTGACCCTGGAGAACGTTTTGGAGCAGATCATCGGCGACGTCGAGGACGAGTTCGACACCGAACAGACGAACATCGTACCGGACGGACCGGACGAGTGGATTGTCCTGGGCAGCACCCCTGTCGACGATGTGGAACGGAGACTAGGAATCCCCTATGGCGAGGCCGACGCCGACACGTTTTCCGGACTGCTGATGCATTACGCCGAACACATTCTGGCGCCGGGCGACCGGATCGAGTTGAGCGGCTTTGTGGCAGAGGTCTTGGAAGTCCGCGACGACCGCGCGTTTCGCGTCCGTGTCAGTCGTCTCGGCCAGGCATTACCCCCGGAGACCGCGGCGGGAGACGAATAACGCTGTCATGACTAACGCCGAACTGTTTCGCGACTTGACGGACGTGTACGAATCGCTGGTGAACTGGCCGCAGCGGCTGGCTCGCGAGGAGCCGTTCTATCGCCAGTTGTTTGCCACCCATCAGGTCAACCGTGTGCTGGACGCGGCTTGTGGGACGGGACATCACGCGGCCCTGTTTCACCGCTGGGGACTGTCCGTCGAAGGTGCTGACGTCAGCCCAGCCATGATCGAGCGAGCTCGGCGTCAGCACGGCGAATCGTCAGATTTGCGCTGGCGGGTACGCAGTTTTGACCAGCCGGGCGGACCGGACGAGGCCTTCGACGCGGCGATTTGCGCCGGTAACTCGTTGGCCCTGGCGGCCGATCGGCCGATGGTCCAACGGACGCTCGAGCGGATGTTGGCCGCCGTGCGTCCAGGCGGGATCGTCCTCGTACATATCTTGAACCTGTGGCGTCTGCCCGACGCTCCCTGCGTGTGGCAGAAATGCCAGCAGGCCAGTCTGCCGGAGGGCGAGGTGCTGATCGTCAAAGGCGTCCGCCGCTGCGGCCAGCAGGGGTTTGTCGATCTGATCGTAGCCGGGCTGAATCCAGCCGCGTTAATGCACACCGAGTCCGTGCCCCTGCTGGGACTGGAGGCCGACGAACTGCAGCAGATGGCCCGCGCCGCCGGGGCGTCCCAGTGCGAATTCTGGGGC
>CAZXYZ010000019.1:0-117366 GCA_964645045.1 uncultured Pirellulaceae bacterium
CAACGAATGGCGGAGGGTGAGCTATTCACGGATTTCCACATTCGTTGATCCCTTCCTTCGTTGGGGTGATTCCGACGTCAAACCGTGACAGCCCATTCCAAACAAGAAGCGTCGACCATTCCATTTTGTGCTAGTGCTTCGCGAGGACGACCACTGCAACGTAGTTGTCTTGACGGCTGCCACCGACCGGGAGGCACGCACCGAGCTCTTGAGCGTGCTCGATGTCCGGGGGCAAACCTTGGCGATGGCCGTACTGGAATCCCTCGAACGCCGCGGTGGTTACTCCGCCAAACTGCGCGCCGTTGATGTGGACGGAGACAGCCGGGACGAATTGCTGTGGATCGGCGATGGCAAACGGCACGCCAGCAGCGGTGACTTGGCGGCCGTGCGTTGGCAATGGGATCTGCCTGCCGGCCGCGGCGAACTGGTCGAGTTGCCAGCGACGTCCCCGGGGAGCCTTCCACCATCGCCGTCTGGCCCGGCGCCACCGTGTACGGACTAGAGGCCCACCCCTGTAACGGTGCGATTTTCTGGGAAGTCCGCAGTGCCGGGGCTTGTTGGAGTACACGCTTTAGCGTGCCGGGCGGGCCATGCCCGCCACAAAAACATGACGCCACTTGTCGGGAACGATACAATTTAACCGACCGCAGCCAACGAGGCTTGACTTCAGGACCGATCCGCTCCGCCGCTCGGCGAATTCCGAAACCGAGCCATCAAGCCGCTCCGATGGCTTCGTACACTTTGCCGTAACGCCGCAGCCTGGAGAGGTCGCCGACGTCTGCCCGCTCTTTGATTTCGCGCAACAAGTTGATCGTTTCAGCCTCGTAGCACGGTTCACTTGGTCCGTCGATGGGTACAACCATCTCGACATCCACTGCGACTACGTATCGATCGCTCTGGATCAAGCGAGTGCGTCGTATTCGTTGCCCTGGAATCCGCATTACCAATCCTCGTCAAAGAAACGAACCGTCACAAGCTTCGCGACGCCACTGCGCCGCAGGTGAGACCAAACGGCTTTGAACTCCATTCCGTCGGGCAGCGTCTCGCGCACCTCCACCACAGGTTTGGGAGAAGCGGCAGGGCGTTCGACGATCAGTTCTCCGTCGTCTACGCCAGCAACCACCTGCCATTCCATGATGCCCCGTTCTTCAAGCCGCTCGGCCGCGTGTTTTCCGAAGACGTACTTATCCGCCGCGACGAGCTTGCGAATGGCGGCGAACAGCTGTCCCTTCGTTGCCCCTCTTTCGCCAGACGTCGAATCCCACCTGCCCGGACCTGCCGGGCTACGGCATCGTAGTTTACCATAGACGTGGTCCGGCAGCATTAGGGCAGGTTGTGCGACGAGTTCGACGGTGTCCTTACGCCAAATGGCGAACGTGTCTCGTGTGTTTTTTCGGATGGTCCGCTGTCGTTCAAAGCTTGCTCGACGCATATTGACGCCAACGCCCCACCCTGCCGAACGTTCCGCGTGACCGAGCGGCGACAGGACAGGCGAACGATCCCGCTGGACGCAAACGCCGCTTCGGTCCACCCGTTGGTTCGTGCCCCATCGTGGCGGATCGCCGCGTCGGGCCGATCAGCACATGGTTCTAACAGCCACCAGGGCAACAGCAACCACGACAAAGCCGCGGACGCCGCCACCGACCCCGCGTCGGTGGAGCGACGATTGAAAGGCTAGCTGCCGCGTCAGCCGTCCCAACGCACCCCTTCCCTCTCCCTTCCGCCGCCTGCGGCGGCGGAAGGGAGAGGGAAGGGGTAGATCTTTCGAGGCGTCCTCTCTAGCCTGCCAGTCACCCTTCCGCCGACGCGGGGTCGGCGGTGAGGCCCAGGACTGCCTGTCGCCACGCCGTCGCGCCGATCAATGGTTGCCAGCGGCCAGCGCGCGGAGCCTCGAATTGCCGCCATCGGCAGCACGCCGCTGCCACGTGGAGCCAATCCCCCCCATTCCAATCGCGGACGCCGAAGTACCACCGCCCGAGCCCTCGAGCCAATTCACGTCGCCACCCCAGATCCACGCACTCGATCGCACGAACGTTGATTAACCGAAACCGGTAATCGCCGACTGTCGGGTTTGCGATAAGTGGCCGCAACGCCTCATCGCGGCCGACCGGAAAGTTGATTCGACGACGTAACCACCTATTTATCAATGGTCGGAGTGAAAGCCCGGCCTTCCTTGATGCCGTGATAGGGTCCCGAACGCGGTCGGACATCGTGGCGACGATAGGCGAACCAGCAGTCGGATGTTCCCGGAGTAATACCGCGGTTTTCAATGCAATTCTCCGCGGGGTGTGGGCCGTATCGGCTCACGCTGTTAAAATCTGACGGCATCCAACATCCGTCCGCAATGAAAGGTTCCTAGATGATCTGCCGTACCGTCTTCGTATTTGCCATGACCTGTACCGCGACGGCGTCCGCCGCGGAGTTGTATGTGTCGCCGACGGGCGACGATGCGAATCCGGGCACGCGGGATAAACCACTGGCGACATTGGCCGGGGCGCGCGATGCGGTTCGTCAACTCAAGCAAGCCGGACCGCTCCAGCAACCGGTGACGGTGCGCGTGGGCGGCGGGACTTATTTCCTGGCGCAGGCGGTCGAGTTCAGCCAGCCGGATTCGGGCACCGCGGCTGCGCCGATTACTTATCTGGCCGAGCGCGGCGCGAGCGTGCGTCTGACCGGCGGGCGGGAAGTCTCCGCCTGGCGGCCGGTGTCCGACTCGGCGGTGCTGCAGCGGTTGCCGGCCGAAGCCCGGGGTCAGGTGGTCGTCGCGGACTTGCGGGCCCAGGGCATCACGGATTTCGGCCAACTGAACGTGCGGGGCTTCAGTGCCGGCAATCCGACGGCCGAGGCGGAGCTGTTCTTCGACGACCAGCCGATGATGCTGGCCCGCTGGCCCAACGACGGCTTTCGCGGGGCGAAAAGCAAGGACGGCGATTTGACGGTCGTCGTCGATACCGACCGCGTCGGCCGCTGGTCGGCGGAAACGGAGCCGTGGATTTTCGCCTACTGGCATCATGATTGGGCGGAACTGTACGAGCCGCTGGCCGGTGTCGATCCGGCCCGGCAGGCACTGCTGCGTACGGAGAAGGTCAAGCCCGTGTATGGCGTCACGCCCGACCGCGCTCGTTGGTACGCCTTCAACCTGCTTGCGGAACTCGACACGCCCGGCGAATACTACCTGGACCGCACCGGCGGGCGGTTGTACTTTTGGCCGCCTCGCGCCGGAGGACGCACCGTGCTGTCCGTTTCCGAGGGCCTGATCCGCGGCGAGAACCTGTCGCACGTCACGTTCCGGGGGTTCATCCTGGAGGCTTGTCGAGCCACGGCCGTCGCGATCAAGGGCGGCGACGACTGCCACGTTGTCGGCTGTACGATCCGGAATACCGGCCAGCGCGCGGTCACCGTGTCGGACGGCAACCGGCACGAGGTTTACGGTTGCGATGTGTACTTCACGGGCGCGGGCGGCCTGTCGTTGAGCGGCGGCCAGCGGCCGACGCTGACCCCGGCCGGTCACAACGCCGAGAACAATCACGTCCACCATTACGCTCGGCGGGCCCGCACGTACCATCCGGCGATCACCATCAGCGGCGTGGGCAACCGCATCGCGCACAACCTGGTCCACGACGGCCCACACATGGCGCTGTCCGCGGGCGGCAACGATCATGTCGTCGAGTTCAACGAAATCCACAACGTGGTCGAGGAGAGCGGCGATGCCGGGGCCTATTACGTGGGCCGCGATTGGACGCAGCGCGGCAATATCCTGCGTTACAACTACTGGCACCAGATTCTCGGCAGCACCGGCTACGGCGGGATGACCATCTACCTGGACGACCAGCACTGCGGTCATACGATCCACGGCAATTTGTTCGAACGCTGCATGCAAGCCGTATTCATCGGCGGCGGCGACGACAACGTGGTGACGAACAACATGTTCTTGGATTGCTGGAAGGCCGCCCACCTGGACAACCGCGGCATGGGCTGGCAAAAGGCCGCGACGGATAATCCCAAAGACACGCTGCGGTCGAACCTTCAAGCGATGCCTTACACGAACGACTTGTGGCGCACCCGCTACCCGACGCTCGTGAATATCCTGGAGGACGATCCGGGCGTGCCGAAGCGAAATGTGTTTTCGCGGAACATCAGTGCCGGCGGCAAATGGGAGGACATCGCGCCGTCGATCCGCCAGCTGCAGACGGTGACGGACAATCTGGTGTTCGACGCCGACAAGGATTGGGCGCGATTGACCAAAGATGCTGACGGCCGCCCGGTGCGTCTGGAATTCAAGGACCCGGCAGCCGCAACAGCCATCGGCTTCGAGCCGTTGCCGCTGGACAAGATGGGCCTGTACGCGGACGAACGCCGCGCGAGTTGGCCCGTTCAGCATGAGGTGAGGCCGGTAAAATTGCCCGAAGCGGGCAAACGTTAGCTCCGTTCGAGAAATAACTGTTCGATTCCTGCGTGGCGTAAGCTTCCAGCTTGCGGGAGATCATGGGATCGCAAGCTGGAAGCTTACGCCACTTGTTTCTCGAACGGTGCCTAGCGATCGGGGCGGAGGGCGATCTGTTCGAGCGGGATCGGCTCGAAGCCGGCCACTTTCTGCCAAACCGCGGGCAGCTTCGCGAGATTCAGTCGGGCCGGTGGTCCGCCCTCGAATAACTCGGGAAAGTCCGTCAACTGCCACTCGGCATTGTTCTCCCGGTCGACCCACGCCGGATCGACTTCCTTCCGCAGGTCGAACGGTTTCTTGCAGCCGATCAGGATGTTCTCGCGCATCGAGTTGCCCAGCGGCTGAAGCGGATTCTCGTCCATGGTCCTGGCCAGCCGCGGGTAACGCTCCTTCCACAGCGGCGACTGGTAGCCCAGCTCCTCGCACTTGGCGAGAAGATTCCAGGAGTCGGGCCGGTCGAGGACGATCCCGCGCGGACCGCGGCCGTCGACGTGAATGCCGATCGGCTGGTCGATGAAGATGTTGCCGCGGAACGTGTTGTCGCGTCCGCCGCCCAGGAGCACACCCCGATTGCCGCAGCGATAGACGATGTTGCCCACGACCGTCTCGCCGCTGTCGCAATCGTCCAGGTAAATGGCCTGCGCGCCGCTGCCGCCCTTGACCGCCACATCGTGGATGTAGTTCCACCGCACGATATTCCCCTGGCTGGCCCAATCGCGGCCCGTGTAGAACACGCCGACGTCGGCGTAGTGGATGCACATGTCGTGGGCTTCGTTCAGCTCCAGCATGTGGTCGTTACCTCCGTAGGCGACGGCGCCGGTCGGGCCGTGATGGAACCGATTGTGGGCCAGGCGGTTTCCGCAACCGCCCAAAAACGCACAGCGACCTCCCTCCCAGTTCAACCGGCCGACGTGGTGGACGTGGCAGTTCTCGATCGTGCATTGGCCGGGCGTCAACGTTTTGCGGTCGCCGCCGTGGACGCTGATCCCGGACGACCCGACCTCGGTGACCTCACAGCGGACCGCGGCCATGTGGGAGCCGCTCAACGAGATCCCGTTGCGGCCCATGTTGCGGACCAGGCAGTTCTCCACGCGGCAGTGCCGGCCGTTGCTCATCACCAAGCCGGCGTCGCAGCCGTTTTCGATCGTCAGATCGCGGACGGTCAGATAGGCCGAGCCGTCGGCCCGCACGAGCGGCTGCCGGCAGAGGGTCAGCCGCACGGGCGTCTTCGTCACGTCCTCGGGCGGCCAGAAGTACAGGCGGTTGTGCTGCCGATCGAGGTAGTACTCGCCGGGCTGGTCGAGTTCCTCGAGCACGTGCAGGGCATAGAACGGATGCTTCGAGTCCTCGCGGCGCGGCGAGCCGATCCCGTAGGCGTGTTTCGCCGCCAACCGCAACTCGCCGCTGGCCGGGTCGTAAGAGGCCGCCTTCAAGACCTCGTCGCTCCACTCGTAGCACCAGAAGCCGTGCAGCCAGACGCCGCGTTTGAAATCCCACAACTTCGCCCGCTCGCCGGGGAACTGGAACGAGCCGGGCCGATAGACGGTCCGCGACACCCAGTGCGTCACGCCCGACGCCCCGGAATCGAGCACCTTGTCGAAGTCGACGAACCCTTCGTTCGGCCAGCGGGCGGATTGCATCGGCCGGTCGCCGAAGACGACTTCCTCTTGGCCGTGGTCGCGATGCTTCTCCGGCATCGGCCCCAGCGGCGGGAATCCCTGCTCGCGCAAGTCGGCCACCAGGACCTGCTGTTTGGCTGTCGGCGAAACCAGCGGCCGCGCTTCGTCGGCCGTGATCGGGCGCAAGTCGCCCACGGTCCGAGCGCCGGTCAGCCGGACTGTGCCCGGCTCGGTTCCGCGCAGGACCAACGGCTGTTCCGCCGTGCCGGCGTGCCGGGCGTCGAACGCCAGGCCCTTTTCGAGGCAGTATTCTCCCGGCCCGACCCAGATCGTCCCCGGCCCCGCCCCGCGCATCGCCTCGACCGCCTTCGGAAGGCTCGCCAGCGGCTGGTTCTTGGTCCCGGGATTCGCATCATCTCCCTCCTTGGCGACATACACATCCCGGGCCACCGCGGACAGCGGCACTCCCAGAACGGCACAAACGACGGCCAACCGGAGAATGATTCGGCGCATGGCAGGACTCCTTCAGGGTAGGACGACTTACGGCGGCAGGTGGCTTCGTAAAGGGTTCTCGTTCGGCAATGTAACCGATGTCGAGATGGACTGAATTATCCTCGCCGACTACGCGTAGCCGAATTCCCACCCCGGACGCGGGTCGCGTTTCAGCAAGGCGTTGGCCTTGTCGTTGTTGAGGAACTTGCCTTGCCGGAAGTCGTAGGTTAGCTTCTCGCGGACGCGATTGGCCACGTTGCCGACTAGCATGATCTCGGTGAGCCGCGCGGAGTAGTCGAAGTCGGCCGAGGAGCGGCCGCCCGTGCGGATCGCGTTCAGGAAATCGGTCTCGTGGCCTCCCTCCACGCGCGGCAGGACGGTTTGGGGCTTGCCGATTTCTTGCATGAAGCTCTCCGGAAAGAGCCGTGTGCCGTTCATCCACCAGCCCGAGACGGCGATGCCCTTGGTCCCGAAGTAGGCGCTGGGATGCTCGGCGACGGACGCCACCCGCGCGGGATCGACCGTCGGCGGCATCGGCTTGTCGTTGTACGTGCCCGAACTCCAACGCAGGATGCAGGGAACCATGTCGCCGCGCTGGGGAAAGCTCCAGGAGACGCGGATACCGTGCGGCCAGTTCGTCTCGCCGGGCTCTTCGCCCTCGCACTCCACCTCGCACGTATCGGCTTCATACAGTTTCAGCGCCCACACCGCGCCGTCGGCGTTGTGGCAGAACCAGTCGCCCAGCAAACCCGTGCCGTAGTCGAACCACCCGCGCCACTTGCCCGGATGGATGCCGCTGCGGAACTCACGCGCCTTGACCGGGCCTTGCCACAGGTCCCAGTCGAAACCCTCCGGCACGGGAATCGGCTCGCCGGCGTCGCGCGAGCCGTAATCCATCTGATTGAACGGCGGACGCACGTGGGCTTCGGTCACATCGCCCAGGCTGCCCTGCCAGATCCACTCGCACAACAGCCGCACGTGCTCGCCGGAGTGGCCCTGGTTGCCCATCTGCGTGACCAACTGCTTCGCCTGGGCGAGTTCGCGCAGCTTGCGGGCCTCGTAAATGTCGTGGCACAGCGGCTTCTCGCAGTAGACGGCCAGCCCGGCCTCGAGGGCCCGGACGGCGGCGGGGAAATGATGGTGATCGGGCGTGGCCACCCACACGGCGTCAAGCTGTTTTTGCTCGTCGAACAGCTGGCGGTAGTCGCTGTAGATCTTCGCGTCGGCGAACTGGTCCTTGATCTTCTTGATCGAGCCGGCGGCGTGGTTCACGTCCACGTCGGCCGCCGCGATGATCTGTTCGCCGGAGGCAACACCTACGCCCTTGCTGCCCATCCCGCCGATGCCGATGAGTGCAAAGCGGATCTTCTCATTGGCGGCGTAGGTGCGGGCCATGGCCGCGGGGCCGATCAGCAGAGAAGCCGACGCAGCTGCGCCGGCCTGGAGAAGTCGTCGTCGAGTGATGGGATTGCGCATGGTGATGGACGGATCCTAGCGGCCCGGGATAGTGGAGGATTCCGGCCCTCGCCGTTCCACGTGCGACCGCCGCACAAACCGGAGCGGGACCGAGCGGGATCATTGTACCACGCGCGAGTATGCCTGAAAGCGTTTCACCGACAAATATACCGAGCGGCGAGCGGCTGGCGTAAGCCCGCCGGTTTTCCGCATAGCGGCACGTTGACGCGAGGGGTTGGCCAGATCACCTTCGGTGAAGACCGCTGGCAGAAGGTGAAGGGTCCGCAGAGAACATACACCGGTGGGCTTACGCCTCAACGCTCGCCAGAATCTCTGCAACGTTTGGGTGAACACCGCAGGCCTGCCTACAGTCCTGCCCCCTTTTCGCGAAGGTCCGCTTAGGTTCTCATGCTTGGATCCAAGAAAGGACAAAGCGATGATGACACCGTCTGCCTTCAAAAAAGCGTTTGTCTGTGGCTTGCTCAGCGCGTGCGCGGCGTGGACGGCACAGGCCGCCGAGTTCTATCAGGTCCGCGGCGGGATTCCCAACAGCCAGCATTATTTCCAAGCGAACATTGTTGGGAACCAGTACCTGTTCTTCATCGGCAACGGTGTGCTGGCCGGCACCGGCCTGAAAGACGTGAATCTGCGTTACTCAGCCCAGATGGTCAAGGGCTTTAAGAAACACTTCCCGGAGGCCGCGATCATCGAGACGCGGCATACGCAACCGGGCGGCAGTTGGTTCGGACGGTTCCGTTGCAGCCGGGGCCAGGCGGTGTTCGGCGAGGTGATCTGCAGCGGCCATCTGGCGATCCTCGATTTCGCCGCCGACGACCGCCGCGCCGGCATCGAACAGGTCAAAACGTCGCTCGAAGGACTGGTCCGCCAGGTCATCCTCTATCGGGCCACCCACAACCAGATCCTGGTCTATACCTTGACTCCCGAGATGCTGCAGGCATATCAGGCAGGCCAGACGCCCGAGTACATCCGGGTCAGCGAGCAGATCGCGGAGCATTACGGCATCCCCAGCTTGAATCTGGCCCAATACGCGGCCGAGAAGATCATCGCCGGCGAGATTTCCTTTGCGGAGTTCTCCGCCGACGGCCTCCATCCGACCGATGCGGGCGCCAAGATCTACGCCGACGCCGTCGCGGAATTCGTCGAGGCGCTGCTGGCCGCGTATCCCGTTCCGGACCGGCCCCAACGGTACACGCTGCCCCCGCCCTTGTTTCCGGAAACGGACGACAACGGCCGGATCGTCGCGTACGAGGATCCGCCGGTCCAGCGGTCCGCTCATTGGCAGCCGGGCCAGGCCAGTCCGATCGGCCCCTTTCGCCATCTGCTCGTCGCGAATGACGTCGGCGCGACGCTGACGTTGAAATTCAAAGGTTCGGAAGTCGGCCTTCTGGACGTTGTTGACAAGGACAGTGCGGACTACGAATACGCCGTCGACGGTGCGGCGTTTTGCAGGCTCGCCGCGCCGAAAGACACGGCCGGCCCGACGATGCGTCCGGTGTCTCTGGCCAAAGGATTGGACCGCCAGGCCGAGCACGAACTCGTCCTGAAGATCGCCTCGCCCGGCACCGCGCGGATGGGCGGGTTCCTGCTCAACGGCAGCGTCGCCGACGCCTTCGCCGGCCTGAGCACCCTGGAGCGGATCGATGCGATTTACGCCGCGATGGATCCGATTGTCTACCAGCCCCCGGCCGGCCGCTTGGCGAACATTCCCAAGACCATGAGCAAGCTGCGCGAGGGCGGCGAACGCCGGATGGTGCTCCTGGGCGACAGCATCATGGGCAATACGTCCGGATCGTCGTTCGAGCTGCTGCTCACGCGCCGTTATCCAAAGTGCAAGATCGTCAAGATCGCCTCGCTGAGAAGTTCCACCGGCTGCACCTACTATCAGGAAGACAATCGCGTCCAGGATTACGTGCTGAAACACAACCCGGATCTGCTGGTCATCGGCGGCATCTCCAACCGGGGCGACGCCGAGGCGGTCCGGTCGGTGATCCGCCAGGTTCGCGCCCAGAAACCGGATACCGAAGTGCTGCTGCTGACGCCCGTCTTTGGCGCGATGCGGGACGAGCATATCCGGACGTTTACGCGCGAGATCGACACGACGACGGCCAATTTCCGTTTCCTCATGCAGCAGGTGGCGGCGGAAGAAAAATGCGCCTTCTTCGATATGACCGGTCCCTGGTGGGCGTACATCCAAGACAGCGGCAAGACCTACGGCTGGTTCATGGGCGACGCCGTTCACGCCAACAGCCGCGGCTGTCAGATCATCGGCCGCCTGCTGGAGATCTGGTTTCTGGAAGGCGGCGGATAGGACTCGCTTGCTGTCCTTGATGGCAAGGCCGGATCAGGCTGCTTGCGAAGCTTGATGTACTGCACGACGGTCCCCCCCCCCTCCCCCGCGTCATGGACGGTTATGCCGGGCCCTGACACAAGATGTACCAGGCCGTGCCATCCGTAGAATTCAGTTCGTAGCTGGTGCGGTCGCCGTCGGGAGAGGGCGCAGCGGCGCGGGTGGCGTGCGGGCGGCCACAGCCGTCTAAGGGAACCAGCCGCAACGGCACGCTCTGCGGGTCACGGCGAAGGAGAATTTTGCCGGTGACGGCTTCGATCAGCAGCGGGGGACCGCCCCATTGGTCGCTGATGCTGGTCCGTTCGCTGTTCCACTTCATGCCCGTGTTGGCGCAGCGGGCGGCGGCCACTAGCAGGATTTGCCTGGAGCGAACCAGCGGCTGGCCGTCGAGCGCGGCCAGGCTGACGGCACAGAAGGGTGTCTGCACGCGGAACTCGGCGTCCGCCGTGCATGCAGTCCGGCCTTCCAGCCAACCGATCGCGGCTTGGACCCGGGGCGTGTCGATCGTCAGCCGGCCCGTGCGTTTTTCGCCGGCTTCCCACAGCAACTCGCCCGTGTCGCTGGCGATGCGGCCTTCCGGCGGCGTAAAACCCGGGTCGGCGACGAGTGTCGCTTTTCGCTCCGCGAAAGGACGTTCTTTCGCGGAGCGAAAGCCGACAATAACGCGCGTGGTGGCCGGTGCGTCGAAGCGGTCGACGCGGAAGCGATGCACCAGCGGCAGCAAAGGCGACAGGTCGCCGTCCAGATAGAATCGCGTCCGGTCCCAACGCGGCTCCTGCAGACTGTCGTAGGTGCGGTGCTCGTCGTAGCTGACGGCGACCAGCTTCTTTGCCGGCAGTACGTCGCCGCGCTGGAACAACAGCGACGCCGTGGGCATCTGGACCATCTTGCTGACCTCGTTGGCCAGGTCGAAGTAGCCGGTGACGCAATCGCCGCCCAGCAGGCGGTCCTCGTAGCGGTGCAGGAACGTGTAACCGTAGACTGCGTCCCAGTCCTGCAGGCTGGCGTAGGCCGCCAGCAGCAACGGCATCTCACACCCGTATTCGTTCGGGAACGGATGGTTGTACTCGCTGATCGTGAACGGCTTGCCGGCGACCGCTGAGCGGCTGAGTTGGGAGATGCAGTTGGTGCCGGGCGAGTCGAGCATCGGCGTATTGGCGATGTCCCAATCCGTGCGCGACCAGGGCTGGCGGGGAAAACGCGGGTGCTGCCAGTAAGCATGGCAGTCCATCAGGTCCAGCAACGACTCGGCCCGCAGGCACGGCAGCCCGTAGTTGTGGTTCGTGCCTTCGACGAGTGCTCGCACCTGCAGCTCCTCCCGCAGGAAACGAAACATGTCGAGGTTGTAGCCGCTCTCCAGGTCGTAGTAGAACCGGCCTTCGTCCCGAAAGCGGGCCGGCGTGTACGCGGCGAACTCTTCCGGTTCCAGCCGCCGTACGGCTCTCGCGTCTCGGAGAGACGCGGCCACGTGAGTCGGATCTTCATCGTCGCGCAGCCCGTAGATCGGCGCTTCGTGCAGCATCACGTTGCTGATCCAGGCCGTGCCGGTCGCGTCGCCGAACTGGAAGCTGAGCCGCACCTGGTCGTCGTTCTCCGGCGCGACGAACGTGAACTGGCAGTCGCGGCATTGGTCGCCGAGTTCGAACCGCGCGCTGCCGTAACCGCGGTACGGCGAGCTGTGGCAGACCTCGGCGCCCAGCCGGCGCGCCGCCGAGGCGCGGGCCTGAAAGGCGACGCGGTACTTCATTCCCTGCTGGAGCTTCAGCGGACGCTGCGTGAGCATGATATGCCACGGCGTGTCGTCGATGGCCGTCACCGTGACTTTCGCGCACGGCTTGCCGCCGGGCGCGTCGGGCGTGGTTTCCAGCGTGGCCGCGGCAGATTGCTGCCGAGAGAGTTCCCAACCGTCCGTACCGGCTGCGAAATCGGCATTCTTCAGCAGTTGCACGCCCGCAGGACGTGAACCCTCGGCCCACGCAGCGGCCAGCGCCGCCCGCGTCGGATATCGCTGGGTGAGCCATTGGTTGAAGAACCGCGTCAGTTCCTCGCCGTAATAGGGCGGGATGTCGGTCCACGTCGTGTTGACCGGGCGCTGGGTCGCCTGGCCGCGCAGGAAGCCGCTGGTCCAGCCGCCGAACAGCGAATTCTCGTTGGTCAATTCGACGATCACGACGGCGGGGTCTTCCGTATACGTGCGGCCCGTGTAGGGATTGCGGTGGCCGAGCAATTGGCGGGCGTAATCCTTCTGCAACTCGATCATCCGCGGGTCAAAAATGACGCAGTACTTGCCGTACCCGAGCATCTCGGCCTGCGGCAGGCCGTCGCCGGCTGTGAAGCGGCGGGCGACGTGGAGGTTCAAGTTGACGTAGATGCCGCGTTTCTCCAGTTCGGCGATCATCCGGTCGAGGCGATCGAGTTGCCCCGGATCGAAGTGCTGGGTGTCCGGCGCGTTTTGGGGAAACAGCGTGTTGCCCCACGTCGAATCGAGCCCGTGGAACCGGACGAGGTTGAAGCCGAACTTCGCCAGTCGGTCCGCGACGCGCGGGGCGACCTCGGGCGGCGGCAGGCAGCCTTCGCCCGAGAGATTGACGCCCCAGAACTTGACGCGTTTGCCGTTCTCAAAATGGAAGTGCCCGTCCCGCACCACCAGCGGGCCGTGCTTGCCAGCGGGGGCATCAAGCAGCAAGCGGGCGTCGGCGATCGCGCCCGTCGGCGACTCCCACGGCAAGTGGAACGGCACCCATTCCTCGCCGGCGCTTGCCGACATTGCGGCGGCGCTGAAGATCAGGAGAAAAGTCATCAAGTGGACACGGCAAAGAAACGTCATGGCGGCAACTCCTACGGGTTCGGGCTAAGCACCGTTCGAGGAATAAGTGGCGTAAGCTTCCAGCTTGCGATCCCGCCAAGTACCGCAAGCTGGAAGCTTACGCCACGACTAAATCAACAGCCGGGAGGGCGGTGGCGCCGGCTTGGGAGCTTTTGCGTGCGCGTCATGAACGCCGCCGCCAAACGAGAGGTGCCAGCAACCGTACCGCGTTGCGGCGTTTCCGTGTAACTTCATTCCGATCTGACTCCCATGTGGATGAACTCGTCGCGGCTGAGGAAACCGTCCTTGTCGGAGTCCCATTTGGCGAACCGCGTTTGTGCGGCTTCCGGGTCGACCTGGTTGGCGAGGAATTCCTCGGGGCTGAGTTGGCCGTCGTGGTTCTTGTCTTTCAGAGCAAACAGGGCGGCGCGATCCTGGGGCGGCTTCGCGGCGCCCGTGGCGGGCTTGCTGGCGACCGGGTTGGCGCGGGGTGGCAGCTGCGCGCTCCAGTCGAGCCACGCCTTATGAAGACGCTCGACCAGCTCCGGTTTTTCGCCGGCCAGATCGCGTTTCTCGCCGATGTCGTCGGCGAGATTGAACAGCTGCAGCTTCGGTTGCCACGGGCTGAGCAGCAGCTTCCAGTCGCCCTCCCGGACGGCACCGTTTTCGCCGTTCTTCCAGAACAGCATCTCGTGCGGCGTGCCGGCCTTTTCTCCGGTCAGGTACGGCAGCAGGTTCACGCCGTCGAGCTTCGTCCCGTCCGGCACGGGGGCGAGCGCGGCGGCACAAAACGTTGGGTACAGGTCCATGGTGCTGACGGGCCGGCGATAGACGGTGCCCGGCTGGAGCCTGCCCGGCCAGCGCAGCAGGAACGGCTCGCGGATGCCGCCGTCGAGGAATTGTGCCTTGTGTCCGTTGAGCGGCCCGGCGCTGCCATTCAACATGCCCTCCGGCCAACCGTCGGGCCACTTCTCGACCGGCATCTTGGCGGGGCCGTTGTCGCTGGTGAAGGCGACCAGCGTGTTCTCCGGCAACGCGGTCAGAACGCGGCCGATATTCTCATCCATCGAGGCGACCATCGAGGCGTAGAAATTCAACGCGATCGGCAGACTCTCGAAGCGGTCGGCATGTTCCTGCTTTGCGTGCAACGGCGTGTGGACGGCGTTGAAGGCGAGGTACAGGAAGAACGGTTTACCGCCGCCTTTGTGTTTCTGCACGAACTCGACGGCGTGCCGGCCGATGCGGTCGGTCAGGTACTCGTCGCCGGATCGCTCCGGCCCCCAGACGCCCTGCCGCTTGCTGGAGGCGAACTCGGTCGGGCTGTCCACGCCGTAGTAGTGGCCCTTGGCATCGGGGAAGTAATCCGCCTCCCAGTCGATCAGATCGTAAATCTCGTCGAAGCACTCCTGCGCATCCCTGGGAATGTTCCATTTGCCGATGTGGCCGGTGACGTAGCCGGCGGCCCGCAATGCCTGCGGCAGCAGTTGGTGTTCGTCGAGCTTGTACTTCCGGCGGTCATCGTTCCACTGCATGCCGAAACGCTGGTTGTAGGCGCCGGTCATCAGCCCGCAACGGCTCGGCGCGCACACGGGGGCGGTGGCATAGCCGTCGGTGCAGCGCACGCCGTCGCGCGCCAGCGAATCGATCGCCGGAGTCGGCACCAGCGTGCCGCCGTAGCAACTCGGATCGCCATACCCAAAATCGTCGGCGAAAATGAGCACGATGTTGGGTCTGGCGGACGCATCGGCGGCCGCAAATGCGGCCACGGGAGCCAGAATCGTTACCGACAGTGCGAGCAAGAACTTCATGGCCAACAGTCCCTCCAAGAAAATAGCAGACGGGTATTGCTCCTGTTTCTCAACTGGCGCGGCGAGCACGGCCCAGTCATCCGTGAGCGGCGATTGTACAGCAGATTCGAGCATCCGAATACCTGCAAGCCGGGCCAGCCCTTGGGCAGAGGGCTGTTGGGGGGGGTGTTGCCTTTGGCGGGCATGGGTCGTAGAACATCGGTAAGTCTGAGCAGCGACCGACACCGACAGGAGTGTCTATGAAGAAAACGCCCATGCTCCCAGTTCTAACGCTCGTTGGCATGTTGACCCTGACGGCAATTGCAGCGGTGGCCCAGGATCGCCAAGCCTTTCGCGCCGGAACGGCGGCTGTCGATATCTCGCCCACCGTCTTCCCGATCCAACTCCGCTCAGGGCCGTCCCGTCATGTCCACGATCCGCTGCACGTCCGCGCGATCGCCTTCGAAAACGGCCAGGGACGTGCGGTCATCGCGGTGGTGGATGCGATCGGCGTCGACCGTGAGGCATGCGACGAAGCCAAGGCCGTCGTCGCCGAGAAAACCGGCTGGAAGCCCTCGGAGATGCTGGTGTGCGCCACACACACGCACAGCGCTCCCAAAGGCGGAGACACCACGCCGGGCAGGATCGCCTACGAGGAGAAACGCTTCCACGGCATCGTGCAAGCACTCACCGGTGCGATCCAATCGCTCGAACCGGCCAACGTCGGATTCGCTGCGGATGAAGAGCCGAGCGAGGTCTACAACCGCCGCTGGTTCTTGAAACCGGGCACGATGGAACCGAATCCGTTCGGCGAGTTGGACCAGGTGCGGACGAACGCGCCGCGTCCCAATCTGCTCAAACCCGCCGGGCCGACGGACCCGGAGGTCTGCGTGGTGGATGTTCGCACGCGTCGCGGCAAAGCGCTCGCGCTGATCGCCAATTACGCGTTGCACTATGTCGGCGGCATACCGGCGGTGAAGGAAGAGGATGGAAAGGTCGTGGGCATGGCATCGGCCGATTACTTTGGCGAGTTCGCGCGGATCATGCCTTATCGTGTCGGTGGTGCGAATCCGCCGGAGAACTTCGTCGCCATGATGACCAACGGCGCCAGCGGCGACATCAACAACATCGATTTCTACGGGAAACGCCCGCCCCGGGCTCCCTTCGAACAGATCCAGATCGTCGCCACGAAAACGGCCGATGCGGCGTGGCGAGCCGTGAAGAAGATCGAGCAGTACGACGAGAATCCGCTGGTCGCCACGCGCCAGCGCGAAATCACCTTGAAATACCGGCAGGCGGAACCGGCCGAAGTTGAACGGGCTCGGAAGCTGCTGGAATTGCCGCGCAAGGAGCGCGAACAGTTCCACAGTAAAGCCGCCCAGTACGCCAACGCGACGCTGACTTATGCCGAGCCGAACAGGACGGAAAACGTGATGGTTCAGGCGATTCGAATTGGCGACCAAGCCATCGTTTCCATGCCGTTCGAAGTGCTGGTCGAAATCGGGCTCGAGATCAAGGCGAAGAGCCCGTTTCCGCACACGTTTCTGATCGAGCTGGCCAACGGGTCCTATGGCTACCTGCCGCCTCCGCAGCAACACGAACTCGGCGGCTACGAGACCTGGATCGGCGCCTCCCGATTTGAAAAGGACTCCTCCGTCATTCTGACACGAAACCTGCTGGAGTTGCTCGAAGAGTTGAAGACGTTGTGAGCGTTGCCGAGACCCTGGAACTACGCCGGAGGCACTTCGGCTGTCCGCCCAGCTTGGCCGCATCGGTCGATGTGCTTGTGGCAAGAAGTTCAGGAAAGGATCTACCGCAGCGTTGGTTTTGACGGAAGGCCAGTTCGTCCGGAAGTCACGTTTTCGCTGAGTTTGGTTGGCATTTCCTGCGCCGCGTCCCATATTCACGTAATCACTTGTCGCCAACCGCAGGAAACGTGCCAAGATTGCCTCGATTCGGCCTCCTTCGGAACTTCGGGGGCATCGGTGCGGATCGTCCGTGCAAGACCACCTGGGGAACTCCAAATGCCGCGTTGGATACTCGCAAGTCTATTTGTTGTCGTAATTTGCGTTGACGTCCCAGGCGACACTGTCGTGCAGGGAGAAGAGCTGAGCGCGGCTATTCAGTCGATTTCCGTCCCCGATATTCGAACCCATATCGAGGTTCTTGCCGACGACGCGATGGAAGGCCGCGAGGCCGGCAGCCGCGGCAGTCGAACAGCGGCCGCGTATATCGCCGAGAGACTGGCCGAATTCGGCTTGAAGCCCGGCGGTGACCGCGGCACGTTCGTGCAGAGCTTTCAGAACGGTCGCTATCAGAATCTGCTGGCGGTGCTCGAAGGGAGCGACCCGGAACTGAAGCAGGAATACGTCCTGGTGGGCGCTCACTATGACCACGTGGGCTATGGCACTTCAAGAAATAGCCGCGGCCCTTGGGGACACATCCACAACGGCGCCGATGACAATGCCAGCGGCGTTTCCGGCGTGCTTGAGACGGCACAGGCTCTGACGCTGCTCGACCCGCCGCCCAGAAGGTCGATCCTGGTTGCATTTTGGGACGGAGAAGAAGCGGGGCTCCTCGGCTCGAAACACTGGGTCTCTCAGCCGACGGTTCCGCTACAGGCCGTTTCCTTGGCCTTTAACGCCGATATGATCGGACGGCTGCGAGGCGAAACCCTGCACGTATTCGGCACGAGAACCGCGGCCGGAATGCGCCGCTGGCTGAGCGAGAGCAATCAACTGACCGACCTGCGGCTGGATTTCTCTTGGGAACTGAAGGCCCACAGCGATCACTATCCGCTGATCGAACGCGGGATTCCGGGAGTGATGCTGCACACCGGATTGCACGACGAGTGGCACCGCCCCAGCGATGACGTGGACAAGATCAATCACGAAGGAGCCTCGGCGACCAGTCGCCTGCTGTTTTCGCTGGTTGTGGACGCGGCCCATCAGCCGAGCCGGTTTCCGTTCCGGGGTGAATCGCGGTTCGAGAGGCCGGCAGACCTTGCGCAATTGGAGAAGCCGGTTTCGGCCCGTCCGCCGCGGCTGGGAATTGCCTGGCAACGCAAGGAAGGCCATCCGCCGGGCGTTACGTTGACCAACGTCACCGTGGGCTCGCCCGCCGAGCGCGCCGGTCTGCAAGTCGGCGACCGGCTGGTCCGTTTCGCCGGTCAGGACGCGTCGGACGAAAGCCGGTTGGGCGTTGCGATCTGGGCGGCGAGTTCGCCGGCGATGGCCGTGATCGAACGCGCCGGCGGGCAAACGTTGGAAATCTCCGTGGAACTGGACGGCCAACCCCTGCGTTACGGTATTTCGTGGCGCGAGGACAAGGGCGAACCGGGGACGGTGCTGCTGACCGAAGTGGTGCCCCGGTCGGCGGCCTGGTTGGCCGGGCTGCAAGTCGGTGACCGGATCTATCGCGTGGCCGACGAACCGTTTCGCGATGCCGAAGAGTTGGCCAGGCGATTGGCTTCGCTGCCCGGTCCAGTTCCGGTCCAGATCGAACGGCAAGGGCAATTGCGAACCATTGCCATCGACGCTCCGTCGGGCGAATGACCGCGGGACGGGGCATGTTGCTGGTTGAAGAAGGGCCACGAACCGCTACAATTCCCGTTTCTCGCCCTCCACGAATCTCACAACTCAGCCATTTCAGGAGGTTGACCATGTCCAGGTGCGTCCATTCCAACGAACGATCCGTCGGTTTGACTCTCGTAGGCGTCTTGCTCGCCGTCGCGTGTTCGATCTGCGACTCCTCACCCGCGGCGGACGCGCCGTCAACCGACGAAACGGGCTTTGTGCCCCTGTTCAACGGCCGCGATTTGACCGGCTGGGACGGCGACGCAAAGCTATGGCTCGTCGAAAACGGAATGCTGGTCGGGCGTTCGCCGGGCATCAAGTACAACGACTTCCTGACTACGGCGAAGACCTACCGCGATTTCATCCTGCGATTCCAAGTCCGATTGCTGGACAACCGGGGCAACAGCGGCGTTCAATTCCGCTCGCAGCGAGTCCCGCCGCCGTCGCACGAAGTGTCCGGTTATCAGGCAGACATCTCGGCCGGCTGGTGGGGCAAGCTGTACGACGAATCGCGACGCAACCGGGTGCTGGCCGGCCCGCCGCAGGACGTGCTGGACAAGGCGCTAAAACCGGCCGATTGGAATGATTATGAGATTCAAGCCGCCGGCAACAAGATTACCCTCCGGCTGAACGGTGTGACGACCGTCGAATACACGGAAACCGACGCCGGCATCGCCCGCGAAGGCATTATCGCCACCCAAGTCCACAGCGGCGATCCGATGGAAGTTCAGTTCAAGAACCTCCGCATCAAGGAACTGCCGGGCAAGTAGCTTTAATCACACGATCGCGTCCGTCGGTGCGTCGCTGGGCCAGGAGCCGAAGAAGGCCAGGATCGAGGATGGCCGGTCGGATTTGCTGGGCAGCAGCCAGAAACGGCGGCGAAAGCGGCGGGATCGGTGGATCGCGTACCAGCGGCGTTTGGCCTCGTCGGGGCTGTGCCTCCGTTTGCGCTTTCCATCCGGCATACCAGGGCTCCTGTGCAGGTGTCTTGCCGGAAGTGTTATCGGTGCCAGCTGCGACCGGACTTGGTGAAAACCACGCCGCGCCTTGCCCTTCGCATTCGCGCTGCCCGTGCGCCGACCGCTAGGAATGGCCGCCAATCGCGACGAATTCCCCTGCCGCCGAAAGAAAGTAGTTGACTTTTCCCAAGTCCTGGAACGTGCGGCAATCACGTCCGCCTGCAGTGGCTGCCGTGACATTCCTACGACCGGATGAAACACCGAATTCGGCGGCACAGGCCCCCAGATGAATGCAGTGTTGGTGACACCACTTAGCTCTTCATCCGTGCTAGTCATGGCGTTAAATAGCACGGATGGCAAAGCCGGGGCACGGATGAGGTGAGGAAAGTCAGGGAACCGGATAAAAAACCGGTTCTATTTCAGCCGCGATCCTCGCCTCGCCGACGGCATGTTACTTCGCCGGGGCAAGCTTGACGGCACGCAAATTGATCGCCTTCCAGCTCTGGGCGTCGCGGGCTCGGACGGCGACGGACTGCACGCCCGGCCCGGTGAAGGCCGGGCTCAGACGTACAGAATTCAATTTTCGCGGGGACAGAGTCTTCAATATGGCTGGACGATTGGCCGCGAAAATTGAATTCTGTACGTCTGAGCCCTTGGTCACTTTGCCAGCAGCGTCCGTCCCGTCAGGTTCTCGATCGGTACGTCGTAGCCCGGGGGGGCGGCGAGCGTGTACCGCAGTTGATCGCCGTCCTTCCACCAGCGCAGACGGATTTCACCCTGGAACTGCGGCAGCCGGCCTTCGCACCAATCCAATTTCAGGTCGCCGAACCGGAGGTAGACCTTTCGCGCCTGGTGGTCGACGCGAGACACACCCAGCACGTCCCGGTACAGGGTGTGGACGATGTGCGAGGCAAAGCCGTGGTTGCAGCTGGCGTAGGCGCCGACATTCTCCCACAGGGTGCCGGTCCGCTCGGCCATGTACAGCAGGTAGGCGATCGATTCGTCCAGGATCTGCTGGCTGCGTCCGCCGCGCGACAACAACTCCATGCGGAGCATGTTGCCGACGAACGAATTGGCGACATGGACTTCGGGAAAAGCCTTCGTCTGGGCGCGGTCCGGACCGAATCGCTGGAAGAGCGTGTTCCACAATTCAGCGTGGCTCTGCGGAGTCGCACATTCGAAGAAGAACGCGAAGTATTGGCAGACCTCGCTGTGATTCTGAGTGACTTGCAGTTTGCCGTCGCGACGCACCGCGTTGTCCGCGAAAAACTGGCCGTCGAACGACTGCCGGCGGATCGTCTCGCGGATCCGCTCGGCCTTGGCCGTCAATTCCGGCACGCCGTAGATCCGCCCGGCCGTCGACAAGGCCGCGGCGTACAGCATGTTGGACGGGTAGTTCACGTCCTGGACGAATTCGTTGGCCTTGGACCATTCGACAAACACCCAACTGGGCAGCTTTTCCAGCAAGCCATCCGTGTTCTCGTACTGCTTGAAGAACTCCATCAGCCGCAGCACCTTGGCCCGCAGTCCGTCGACGATGGTCCGCTCGCCGCACCGGGCCGCGTACTCGTCCAACTGCACCACGAACCACAAAGCCCAGTTGGGAATGAACACGCCGTCGTTGTGATCGGCCGGATAGCACATGGGCAACATGCCGTCCGGGAGATGCGCAAAGCGATCGGGCAACAGGAAGTTCTCGAAGAAGTTGCGTTCGATCAACGTGGTGCCCGTCAGATCGCAGGCACTGCGCGCGGTGAAATAGCTGTCGCACAGCCAGCCGGCCCGTTCACGCGACGGGCAGTCCATGAACACGTCCAGCGCATTTTGCCGGAACGTCAGGACCCCGGCGGCAAACAGGCGTTCGAGCCGTGGGTCGCTGCAGGCGAACTGAGCTTGTTGGATGGCCGGATGCGCACACTCGCGCAGATACGGGCCGCGGAGTTCGCATGCTCCTTCCTGGCAAATCAGCTTCCAGTAACGCAACGTGTACGGTTCCAGCGACTCGACCTGGTACTCGCCGGGCTCCAATTCATAACTGACCGCGTTCACGCAACCGAGGCGTTTGAAGTCGACGTCGGTGCCGGACAGGATTTCGTCAAAGGTGAAGGCCAACCGCGTCTTCTTCGAGCAGCTGATCCGGGCGCCCAAGAAGCCCGTCAGATTCGCTCCCAGATCCAGAATGTGATACGAGTTCTCCTTGAGCTCCAGCTTGTCCTCCAAGCCGTAGGGGTGGTCGATCGCGGCCGTCTGCGTAGAGGTCAAGTGCTGCAGTTCGGTCGAAGGCACCACGGCCAGTTGGCTTTCCGGATAGCCCTTCAGTTGCGGCCCGACATTCACCAGCGAACGGTCTTTCCACAAGTTGGCGACGGTTTCGTGCCGTTCCGTTCGTCCGCTGGCAACATGCCGCACCGGCGGGATGACGGCGAATTCGGGTGCGAGCACGTGCCGCGGGAGCAGTTTCTTCACCGGTTGGACCTGACAATCAGCCACCGGCCAAGCTGCTGCCGGATCTCGCAGCCAGCGGTCGGTGTCCGGCTGCAGCCGGTAGACTTCGATGAACGGCCGCTGGAAGCTGTAGCGTTGGACCTTCTGGACGCGGTGCTCCAACACGGCCGCCGTGAACGGGACGCCCTGTCCGTCGGTCGAGGCCAGCACCTTCCCGTCCGCCACGATTTCCGCTTGCAGGAATGACGGCTGGTCCAGCAGGTAGTAGCTGTTGCAGTTGTAGCCGGCAACTTCGATGGCCACGACGTTCTGGCCGGCCGCCAGTTTTCCGCTCAGGTCCCACTCGTCCACCCGGTAGTATCCGTGCGGCCCTCGCGCCGGACCGTGTCCAAGGAATTCGCCGTTGACGCGGGCCCGGTACAGGGTCGAGGCGGCCACCCGCAGGACGGCATTCTGCGGGGGCGGGGCGGCGACGAGCGCACGAAACCCGACCAGCAGATTCATCTCCGCCTCGCGGCCCGCCGGCCAGACCGGCTTGGCCGACTGGAAAACGGCGGCCTCGTCCGCCGTGGCGGAAGCGACGAAAGCGAATGTCAGCCAAACAACGAACGAGTATTTGGTGCGGTGCGTCATGACAGAAGTCCTTCCAAGTGTGGTGGGCTCAGACGTACAGAATTCAATTTTCGCGGGAAGAGAGTTTTCCATGTAGCTGGACGATCGGCCGCGAAAATTGAATTCTGTACGTCTGAGCCCTGTCTGGTACTAGCCCTTGGGCTGCTCGGGCTTGGCCAAGTGAGCCGGAATCGGACCGGCCGCCGGGGGCCAGGGCGTCGGGGAAACGACGCGAAAATAGCTGCGAGCCGTTTGGCCGGAAGCCAGTTCCCGGGCCTCGATCTGCCAGGTGCCGAAGGGGTCGTTGGCCGCGATGTCCAAGACGAGTTCCACCTGGCCCTCAGCCGCGCCGTACGCGCCGCTGAACTCGGCCAAACGACCGGCCGGATCGCGGACCTGGATGTCGACGGGAACGACGGCGGCCAGCGGGCGGTCCTGTGCGTCGACAACGCGGACCATGCAGCGAGCCTGCGCGCCCGGCAAAACCTGTTCCGGCACGTCCACGCGAACGCCCGTGATGGCCTCCGGACAAACCATGTACAGCCCGCCGTCGCAGGGACCCAATGCCGCGGTGAATCCCAAACGGCCTTCGTTGGCTTGCGCCGCCACCGGTCGGCTGTTGACCAAGTCGTAGACGACGCCGCTGTCCCGCTGCACGGCGATGTTGGCCTCGGCAGGCAAGCCATTTTCCATGACCAAGCCGTGTTGTCCGACGTATTGTCCGTACTCACGGCGGTCGTTGACCAGGAACACGTAATCTGTCGGACCGAACTTGCGCAGGTACGGAATGATGTCCGGATTCGACGTGTCCACCGAGCGGCGATAGCGGGCATCGAGCTTGGTTCGCAATTCGGCCGCGCGGCCCAACAAGGCCTGCTTGTCGGCGTCCGCTCGGCCGGTCCGTTGGCACACCGCCAGCAAGATGTCCGGCTGGATGGCCGGGCACGTCCGCTCGTCGCCGACCACGATCCCGCCCGCCGCTTGAAACGCCTTGATCCGGGCCGCCACCGTCTCGGTCAACACGTCGCAATCGGGCATGACCAGCACGCGGTAGCCGTCCAAGCCGCGCGTGGCAATGGTCTCGTCCAGGACAATCTCCGGCTGCAGATGGGCGTACTGCAAGACCTGATGGCAATCGCCGGTCCAACCGCCGCCCCAGCCGTAGGTTCCGCGGCGCGCGAACATCTCGGACGCAAAGCTCTCCAAGAGAGCTACGTCCGACTTCGCCGCCGGCGTCTGCAGCAGCGTCGGTCCCAGCGGACGAATGACTTGCCGGATCAAACGCGCCAGTTCGTGCTGCGTGTCGGGATGCGTGTAACGATAGCCTCCGGGACTGTCGCAAGGCACCAGGGATTGCCACCCGTGATACATGATGCCCCGGATCGGCCGCGCGATCTTGGTCCAGAACGCTTCCCGCAAGTGCATCGGGGCAATCGTGATGAACGGTGCGTCGGGCTGTTCGATTTCCCACCGTGCCCGGTACGGCAGCGCTGCGCCGGGCGTTTTCGGTTCCGGCGCCGTCTGGCTGCGGTACCAGATGACCTGAGTCATTTTCATCACTTGCTGTGGCCGCTCCGCCGCAGCCGCCGTAGCCAGCAACTCGTCGGTCGCCACCGCGATCCGGATCGGGTCGGGATACGAATACGTCCACTGGCTGAGCACGTCGACGCTGCCGCCGCTGCCGGAGACTCGCGCAACCCGGACCGCCGGATCGTGAAACGTCCAGAAATCCGGACGGCCCATCGTCGCCAGACCTTCGTGCAGCCGTGAATTGAGCAGGTTCCAGCCGTCGCCGGACTGCCAATACCAGCGGTAGTAGGCCAACAGCGGGTGATCGTCCGGAATCACGCGCGAGGCGGGGAAGCCGTCCAGCTTGGTATAGTCTACGCCGCGCGACGTCGCGGCTTCTTTAGGAATCTCGAACCCGGCATGTTTCCGGAACGCCGCAAAATCTTCCGGGTGAAAGCACGGCCGGGCATGGTCGCGGACCTCGGTGTGAATCAGCGCGGCGCCAAAGGCCGGAAAATGCCCGTAGGTCTGGCCCACCGACTGGCCGACCCGGAAGCAGAAATCGGCCAGCGGCGGCAGCAATCCGCAGACATCTTCGCGCGACGGATAAGGTTTGCCGTCACGGCCCACCCGCTGCAATTCCTCGCGGTTCCGCATCGCCGCGCCGGGCGACAAGCTGGCGACGACCGTCAGATTGCGGGCCAACGCCGCGTCCAGCGTGCGTTTGGTCCGCGCGACGGTCTGGTCGTCTGCCGCCTGAACCGGTTGGTTGGCATCCCAGATCCGGCCGTAATCCGCGCCCAGGCCGAGCACGTGCGTAAAGCCGATCTGCTGCAGCCGCTCGGCCTCGTCGTCCACGCCTCCGTAAATGCCCCACATCAGCACGGGGAACTGGTGAGGCGGATGCCGCGGCACCAAGCGGATCGACAGACGTTCTTCGAGCGATTCGTCTTGCGGCTCCGGCAGCTCCAATCGGGCGACCACGGCGTACTCGTCAGGCCGCAAGGACGCGTCGACCGGGTACTCGACCGTCTGCGCCACACCCGGCGCGAGGTTCTGTAACTCAAATGCCTGGTCGCCGGTACCCTGCAGAGACACCTTCACGCTCGCCCGGGCCAACGGGACGCGCTGGAGATTCGTGACCGCCAATTGAAGCCGCACATCCGGTTCCCGGCGGACAAACACACGGCGGTCCGAGACTTGTTCCAAGCGGACGCGGCGAAACTCGCGGACGCCGGATGTGATCCGCACCTGGTCGATGAAGCCTGGAAAGCCGTGATAGTAGCTGCCAATCCGGTCGCCGATCGACAGTAGGTGCTTGCCGGGGCTGATGGCCTTGCGGGCCGGAAATTCGCCGCCGCCCCACGAGCGGCCATCCACGTAAAACCGCCCGGCGCCGGCCCCGTCGTACGTGAATGCAATGTGCCGCCAGCGGCCGGGCTCGAAGCGTGCCGGCTGCGAGTAGTACGTCTGCGAATCGGCGCCGAACCCCAGATTGGCCTGCAGAATCCGATTGCCGCTCTTGTCCGCCGCGCCCAGGATCAACTGATAATCGTCGTGGGCGACATACTTCTTGTCCAGCAGAAACGAGTCCGGGTATTTTTCGTCCAGTTGGTCTTTGGGCCGGATCCACATCTCGAGCGTAAACGCGCCGGACGGGCTGAGCGCCGGATGATTCGGCACCTGCGCCCGATGAGGTTTGTCTTCGACCGGCCAGCCGGGAAAACATTCCAGGCACCCGCCGAACCGGCCCTCGGCCCCGATCGCCGCACCTTGCAGCGTCGCGTCATGCCCGCGTCCCGACGCATCGGCCGTTTCGGCACCGGCGTTGAACTGCCACAAGCCGATCACATGCGGCCCGGTCGCGTCCTCGCCGGCATACCCGGCCGACCAGGGCTCGCACAACGAGCCGGCGACCGGCCCGTCCGCAGCCGTTACGAGGCTGGCCAGGATCGCGACCACGGGAGCCGCTGTTAACAGGATGTTCCATTTCATGGGGTGCTCCTTTTCCGGTCTCGCTATGGGTATTACCGATTCGTGCAAGCAGCAACAACTCATTCGTCAAGTCGCAACGCCTCATCAATCTGGCGGCGCGTCAGGGGCCGCCGTTGCGCGCGACGGATACGGAGGATGCGTACCACGGGAGGTTCAATGGTGTAGATTGCGCGAAATCTGTAGGGCCGCTTGCCGAAATGAAACTCTCGAATTTCGACATCCACGCGGAGGTTCTCACGAGCAAACGGGCAACGTTCGGGTTGCGATTCGAGCGTACGCAACGCATCCTGGAAGCGGTCTAACCACCGCTTCGCTGTCTCCGGTGCGTGGCGGGCCGCCCATTGGTATGCCTCCCGGAGGTCTTGTCGTGCCAGACGCTGCAGGACAACCTGGAAGTTCATTGGGCTTAAGCCTGCCGAATCGACTGACGAACCAGCTCAAACGCTTGATCCAAAGGCAGACCGGCATCGCCCGAATGCAACTCGCGCACAGCGTCTCGCACGGCTTCCAGGTCTTCTTCCTCCTCGTCCAGTGCCCGCAAGGCGTCGCGCAAAACATCGTCTTCCGTCGCATAAGATCCGACGGCCAAGCGATCGTCCACCTGCCGTCGAACATCCGCGGGAAATGGATAAGCCATACTCGAACCTCCGCTGGGAACCCAAGACCAATAAATATATTCGAGAACGCCGTCAGTTCGAAGTAGGACGACATGCGTCCGCCTCCATCTGGCCAGCCCACATTATTGCATACCAAGGTAGACGCTGTAACGGGAAGCGCGTCGGTAAGGGAAAGCCCGGCTACGATCAGTGACCGCTACGCGGCAAAGACCAACAAAGACCGGGACTTGTTCTGGCCTGCGTTGGCAGGGACGGTCCGTTCGCCCAGCATGATGGCTACTTGGCTGCGGGAGGCTCCGGCAGACTCCAGCCTGGTCGGTACTCGCGGCGGATCAGTCCGTCGGCTTCCGGGGCGTTCTTGACTTTCAGGGCGACTGCGTCCCATTCGATCTTGCTGCCCAACCGCACGGCCAGGTTGCCCAGCAAGACCATCTCGGTGAACGGCCCGGCGTAATCGAAGCTGGACAAGGGCTTGGGGCCGCCGCGGCAGGCGTCGATCCACTCGGCGTCCTCGTTCGGCACGCGGCGAATGGTCTGCGGGACGTCCTGGAACTGCCCGGCCCGCTCGCCCGGCGCGATGATCCAGTCGGTCGCGCTGCGGCGGAACAGCATCGTGCCCGCGTCACCCACTAGGATCAAGTCCCAACGCGACGGATCGTCCACGGCCGCGGCCGCTTTTTTCTTGGCTCGTTTCGCCTCGGGTTCCGCCGAGACGGGTTCTCTCTTGGCCGCTCCTGCGGTCGCTTGTTTCAGCAGCGCGTACGGCGCGTTCTGCCGGTCGTCCCTCTTACCGTCGTACCACACGAACTTGACCGCCGGCTGATCGACCGCCGCTCGAGGGCCGACCGCGCCGCCCAGCGTGCCGCCGCCGACCGACGCGCGGGAGGCGAACTGGTACGTGATCGTCGACCAGTCGGGACCGGTCTCCTTCGTCGGGCCGCCCGATTCGGCTTCGACCGACAGCGGCGCGCCCAGATCGAGCGCCCAGTAGGCCATGTCCATGATGTGGCATGCCATGTCGCCCAGCGCGCCGCAGCCGAAGTCCCACCAGCCGCGCCACTTGAACGGAACATAGCAAGCATTGTACGGCCGCAGCGGGGCCGGGCCGACCCACAGGTCCCAGTCCAGATCGTCCGGTTTGGCCTGGTCCGCCAGCCGTTGCCGCTCGTCCAGCGCCGCTTGTCCCTGCGGCCAGATGGGGCGGTTGGTCCAGGCATGGACCTCGCGGACCGGACCGATGACGCCGGCCCGCACTAGTTCCACGGCCCGGCGGATCGGCTCGCCCGAGTGCGCTTGGTTGCCCATCTGCGTCTGGACTTTGTAGTAAGTGGCGGCCCGGGCCATCACCCGCGCTTCGTAGATCGAATGCGTCAGCGGTTTTTGGCAATACACGTGCTTGCCCAGCGACATGGCCATTACGGACGCCGCAGCATGGGTGTGGTCGGGCGTGCTGACCGTGACCGCGTCGATGCCCTTTTCTTTTTCCAGCATCACGCGGAAGTCGGTGTAGCGTTTGGCTTCCGGGAACTTGCTAAACGTCCCTTCCGCCCGGCGCTGGTCGACGTCGCACAGCGCGACGAAGGTGCCGCCGGCCTGGGTCACGTCGTTGACTTCACCAGCCCCTTTGCCGCCGACACCGATCCCGGCCACGTAGAACCGGTCGTTCGCGCCCCAGACGCGCCGAGGAAGGAAGGTGAAGGCCAGCGACGAGGCCGCTGCCGCGCCGAGAAACTGACGCCGGTGAATCCGGTGATCGCGCATCTTGGGTCCCCTTTATTGAGTTGCGAGTGTTGCTTGAACATATCCCAGTTGAACCTGCACCGCCAGCGGTGTCATACTATCACATGTCATGCTATCACAGGCTTCGTCAACACCAGGAATGAAGACCGCGGACGGCCGGACTCCCCCACAAGGTTCGACATGTCGCGGTCAACGGGCAACAAGGAGTTCCGATGAGACCAATCCAAACGGGCGACCGGGCACCGGCCGTGACGGCAAACGCCCACAACGGCCAACGGGTCTCCCTGGCCGACTTCCATGGAACGTCTGTAGTCGTCCTGTACTTCTACCCGAAAGACGACACGCCGGTCTGCACCGCGGAAGCCTGCGCGTTCCGGGACGCCTACGAGGATTTCGTCCGCGCGGGTGCGGTGGTCATCGGCGTCAGTTCCGACTCGTTGGATCGCCATCAAGCCTTTGCCAGCGGACATCGTCTGCCCTTCCTGCTGTTGGCCGACGAGGATGGCTCCCTCCGGAAAGCGTTCGGCGTGCCCAAGACACTGGGGCTGTTGCCGGGACGGGTCACGTATGTCATCGACCGGGAGGGTGTCGTGCGCCACGTGTTCAGCTCCCAGTTCTCAGCCGACCGGCACGTGGCGGAGGCATTGGAAATCGTCGCCAAGTTGGCCCAAGACAATCGCGGCGAGCAGGACCGGCCATGAAGATCGCCTGCGTGGGAGGAATCATCCTGGTTCGATGCCGCCAGGCTGAGGCGGACGTCGGCGAGCCACCTCGCCACGAATCGTGTCTTGCAACTGATCGGCGTCTTGATGTCTTTCAAAGTGAGCAGGTTTTCATGACTCGGATGATCCGGAGTGTTCTTTCGGTTGGCGGCCTCAGCATCCGCCGGCGCGTACGACCACTTCGATCCCTCGCCTGGTCGCGGATTCTAGTGCGTTGTTTAATCCATGTATTGGGGTCGCGCTGGGTGAGCGGCAAGGCGCTAGCCGCCGGTGGCGTCCAAAACCAGCGGCTAGCGCCTTGCCGCTCACAACCCGCGGATTTGGCGTGGACAACGCACTCCCAGCGAAGGGCAACGACTTGCGGCCCTTTCGCTTGCCCTTCCCGTGGAACATCTTTGGATCGTCAACTGCATGCCATCCCGTATCAACTTCGCTGGGGCCTCGCCCCAGACCCCGCGGCGGCTGCGGACGCTCCGCCTTCCGCTACCGGAAGGCTACCGCCGAAAAACTGTCAGGGAAGGAAACGGGCCTCGCGAGGCGGAAGCCCAGGAAGTCGTACCGGCACGACGGCCCGCTCCAGTAGCGGAGGGCCGACCGGCAGTCCTCGGCACCGCCCCCCAACCGCCGCCCCGGATCACCCGGTCCGAGCCCCCGGACGCCCCGCTTGGATCGTCCAGCGGCGACCTTACGTAATACCGGTCATCGAACCAATCCTGACACCATTCCCACACGTTGCCATGCATGTCGTACAACCCGAACGCGTTGGGACGCCTGCTACCCACGCGCCAAGGACTGACCGAGTTATTCGAAAACAAAGCGTACTCGCCCAATTGGTCGCTTGTCGCTTCAAAACTATACATTGTCGTGCTGCCCGCCCGGCACGCATACTCCCATTCCGCCTCCGTCGGCAAGCGATATGCTTGCCCCGACGATTCTTCCGCAGGCAACGCCGAAAGCTTCCGGCAGAATTCCGGCGTTCCTTCCCGAGACACCCGCTCCACCGGAAAACGACTCGTGTCCTGCCCCGAAACCTTATCGCTCCCGCTGCCCGTTCGTGAAAAATAGCTTGGGTTCGTCCCCATTACCCGTTCGTACTCCCCCTGCGTCACCTCGTACACGCCCAGGTAATACGGTTTCGTGATTCGCACCCGATGCTCTGTCTCGCTGCTGTTCCGGTTCGCCTAGCTATCCGGCGACCCCATCATGAATTCCCCCGCGGGGACCAGAGCCAGCCTCATCCCAATCGAGTTTGTCAATTCCGGTTCCACGCTTTGTGTGTTGTCAGACGGCAACGTCGGCTCGAGCCCCTGCACGGCGGGGGCCAGTCCGGGCAAAGCGTCCAACTTTGTCCTCGCCGCGCGGTGATCAACTCCCAACGGCCTGAAGAAATCCACGCCGCTTTGCACCCAAACCTTGTGGAAATCCAGGACCATGGCGTTCCTTATTATGGGGTCCTTGTGTGCGTCAAGCCTCGCCGCGTCAAGACGGCACACTCCACGCGCTGCATCCTTCCAGTTGCTCTGGGAATTCGCCGACCAAACGACAACAGCCTCCCCGCCATTCGGTGACATGCACTTCAGTTCGGCCGCCAAGTTCAGCACGAGATACGGCCAATCCACGCTCGGCGTCACTACGACTATCATCACCGCCCTGTCGCTCTCCTCCACCACCTTCAGATCTATAACCTCAACCGATGCCTGCAGGGTGCTCCGCATCAAGCCGGCGAGAATGCCCAGACCGGTTGCGAATTTCGAGCGACGCAAGTTCGGATCGCCCCCGACGACCACCTCCACCGAGAATTCCGTCAGTTCGGCGAATGCGTGAACCTCAGGTTTCTGGGGCGCTTCGGACGCCATCGGAGTCGGCTTCGGGGGCGCCGCTGGCTTGGCAGCCACCGACACTTGGCTTGCCGCCGAAGGCTCGTTCCCTGACTCCGCAGCCGGGTCCGCAGATGGTCCGGCTGGCTTGGATGCACTTGGCTGAGACGAATCGGCGGTTTCCGACGTTTTCGTTGCCTTGGCCTCGGTGTCCGGGGTTTCCGTATCGGCAGGCGTTCGATCCGACTCGGCCGCCGCCGTCGGCTCGACCGCACGAGGGACCGCCGGCTGGATGGCGAGGCCCGGATCGGCGGGCGCCGGATCAGCCGGCTTGCTGGTTTTCGGTTGGGTATCGGCTGCTGTCGGATTCCTTGGTTTCCCCTCGCCATCCAGGCCCTTCCCAACAAACGCCGTACCGGCATCACCATCGGCGACCTCCGGCCCCTCCCCGCCGGTAAACAGGCTCCAAACCAGGAAAAGCACCAACCCGAGCAGAATTCCGCCTACCGCGGCACCCGCCATGATCGCGATGCGTAACACATGGGGGCGGACCTCCATCGACCACCACGCTCGGTTGACACGTTCTGAACGATCTACAACTGGCGGGGGAGCTGGAATTTCCTTGCCGCCTTCCGCGACTTCCGGGCGTGCCTGAGGTGGCACGACGACGGGCGGCAAAACGGCGGGTGAACGCGGCGCGGGGGGCGGAACGGCCTGTTCTTGCGCCGCAACCTGTTCTCGCAGCGTTCCGTCGTACTCTGCCTTCTTCGCAGGAGTCAGCAAACATGCCTTGGCCGCCGCCAGTTCGTTCAGGATCTGCTGCGACAGCACCGAGTGCGGACCAAGTTGATAACTCCGCACGTGAGTGATTTGGCGTTCGGCCGCGTCGCTGATAACCTCCAGATCGTCTTCGAAACGTTCCAGTCCCAAGAGCCGGTAGTAGTCCGCCGGCTGATGCTTCGGCGAGATTCCCAGCCAGCGGTGGTGGGGATCGAAATGCTCGGCCAAGCGTGGGTCCTGAACCGCTCGCGAAGCACCGATGGCGGGCTCCATAGCGCCAACATGAGTTCGCGGGCTGGCTGGCGGAGGGCCCGCGTCGTTTCCGCAGCTGCTGGCTTCAGAGCGTACCGACGAGGCCACGATCAGGGGCGGCACAGGGTCGACGGCTGGTTCCTGTCCTACAAGTGATTCGCGCAGCTTCCGGTCGTATTCGGCCTTCTCGTCGGGATCCAGCAAGCAGGCATTGGCTGTCGCCAACTCGTTCAAGACCCGCTGAGACAGATCCGAGTGCGGACCGTGTTGGTATCGCCGTACGTGCGAGGTCTGACGTTCCGCAGCATCGGCAATCACCTCCGGATCGTTCTCGAAGCGATCAATCCCCAGCAGCCGGTAGTGATCCGCGGGCCGGTGCCTGGGCGGAATCCCGAGCCAGCGATGATAGGGATCGAAGTGTTCGGACATGGGTTGGCCTCGGGCACGCGGGTCACGTCAACAGGCTGCGCACTTCCGCCAGCGAATCGGCGGTGCGGAGGGACTCTTGGACGGCCCGTAATACTTCCACGTCTTGCTCCCCTTGCACCAGGGGCAACAACGTCAAGCCGACAGCGCCGAACTTCAGTTCCAACGCCACCTCGATCCCACGCTGCAAGCCGCGTCGTTCGCCTTGTTGGCTCCCTTCCTCACGGGCCATGCGTTCGATGCTGGTTACATAGGGCATTTGTCTTTCCTCCTCGAAACGGTGAATCTGTTCTTGGAATTCTTTCTCGAACTCGCGCGGCAAGTCCATCAGCCAGTCGATCAGCCGAAACAACTGCCGGATTTCCTCCGCCGTCAGGCCCCGGTCAAACAGGCTCTTGACCAAACGGATCTTCCAATCCCGGCGCTGGGCCGGCTGGTGCCGCGTTTCGATCGTCTTTAGGTGAGCCAATACCACGGCGGCAAATGGGTTCCGTTCGGCTTCCAATTCCGCCACCCGATCCGCGTAGTCCAATAACTTGACGACCGGAAACTCTAATCGCATCGTGCAACCCCAGAGGCTGTAGCCGAATTCGTCCGGCCGCCAACCCTGCTGCTCGTCACCCAGCACCGCTAGGCTGACCACCGGCCGGCGATACCGGTCAAAGATCCGGTAGTGGTACACGTACATCCGCTCGCCGAATTCCTCTTCGGGCTGATTCTGGACCTCGACGTGGATCAGCACCCACGCTTCCTCGCCGTCGATTCGCGAGACTTTGAACAGCTTATCTGCCAGCCGCGAGCCCAATTCTGCTTCCCGGACGATTTGCTGCAGCTCCTTGTCCAGGCTTTCGTACCGGCGGCTCCAGTCGATTCCGCGGAACACATCCGGAAAGAAGAACGCCAGAAACTGGCGGAAGAACCATTCCAAAGCTTCTTTCCACGGGCTGTCGTACTCGCTCACCAGCAGGCTCCTTGCCGTCGAAACCACACAAGCAGAATCGCGTTTGTACCCTCAAACAAATTGTATGCTACGGGCACTGCCTTGTCATGCGGAAGGCTTCCACGTGGGCGAGTCTCTCCGAGACTCACATTCCAGTCTTGGAGAGACTGGACTACGTGGGCCACGCCGCACGTCGCGAAGGGCAGGCAGATCCGAGAGCGAGGACCATCCGCTACTTCACATCAATCTGCCGGAAGATCGGCAGGTGGCGGTAGTAGACTTCGAGGGTGCAGACGGCCAGCGAGGTCATGTACACGCGGCCGCCGGCCGAGGCGTGCTCGCCGCGCGGGGCCCAGCTGCCGGCCGCCTCGCCGCGGGTTTCCTGGGTGTTGACCAGGGCGTCGCGCATCAGGAAGTTCCAGCGTTCCCACTCGGCGCCGCCCACGTGGTGCAACGCTTGGGTGCCGTAGTACCAGTAGTAGACATTGGGGCTGTCGGCCGCAGGCGGATGATTGTCCAGCAGCCAGCGGACGCCTTCCATCAGCGGCGGATCGGTCTTGGTCCAGCCCAAGTAGATGCGGCACAGCAAGCCTTCCGCCGTCATCGCGGGCGTGGGCTGGTTGCCGGGCTGGTAGGCGTACAACGCGCCGTCACGGCGCTGGACGCTGTCCAGAAAATGACTGGACAACTCGAAGGTCTCCGCGGGCACTTTTAGCTTGGCGGCCCGCGCACTCTGCATCGCCATCAATTGCCAGCCTACAACGCTGGTGTCGCCGCGGCGTTCGCGGCCACGGAGTTCTTGGTTGGGTTCATAACGCCAGCCGCCGTCGGGATACTGGGCGGCGACAATGAAGTCGATGGCCTTCTGGGCCGGTTGCCGCAGGGCCTCGTCGCCGGTCATCAAGAATGCCTCCCCTAACACGATCGCCCCTTGGCCGTGGGCGTACATTCCCGTATTGCCCGCCGAATCGGCCCGCAAATCTCCGTTCGGCTTCTGCTGGCTGACCAGCCAGCGCAAGCCGCGCGCGACGGTCTCCTTGTGCCGCCCGGACAGGTGCGTTTGGCCGGCGCCCAGGTAGGGCAGCAAGGCCAGCGATGTGGCCGCCGAGTCGCTCCGCATGCCGCCGTCCAGCCGCCAGCGCCCGTCCGGCTGTTGCTGCTGGGCCAGCCAGCGGAGTCCGCGCGCCACGGCGGCTTCGGTCAACGTGGTGCCGCCCTCTTGCTTGATCAATTCGACGCGAACGCGCGGATCGCGGGCCGCGATGGCCACGCTGCTGCCGTCCGTCCGGCCGATCTCCAGCTTGAGCCTCTCCATGTCGGGCAGATTGGGATCGGCCGTGTCGACCAGCCGCAACTCGCGGGCCTCCTGATCCGCGCGGATCACGGTCTCGCGCGTCTGACGGTCTTGCAGGTCGGTCTTCTCCGGCACGGGCAAATCGAACTGCACTTCGTCGGCCGGATTAACGATCTCTTCCTGGCCGGGTTGGCGCAGATTCGTGCTGACGATCGCGTTCAGCCGAATGTAGTTGGCGTTTTCTTCGCGCCGCGGAGTCAGCAGGGCCAAAATCATGAGGACGATCAGATGGATCAGCAAGCTGGTCAGCCATGCGGGGCTGTCTTTCAGCAGCCGGAGCAGCCACGCGCCGGGCGTCAGGTGGCGGGCTAGACGTCGCCGAGGTTCGTTGTAGGTCGCCTCCAGCCGCCTGGACGACGCGACTGCCGGCCGCTCGGTCGGCGTTTCCGCGGGCGATGATGGGCGAGTCCGCGGTTCCGCACTGGGCGGTGTGATTCCGCCTGCCGGGTGACTGGGGGAAGTCGCCGGCCGACGGGCAGGTGGAGTTCCGCTCGCCGGGCGCGGAGTTGCCGACCGCTGGCCGTCAGCCCTGCCGCGAGCTGCGCCCGCGCCGAGGGCCCCTGGCCGCTGAGCCGCTTCCCGCTGTTTCAGCAACCGCAGCGCTTCACGTTCCTGCTCCTCGGTCAATTCGATACTGGTCCGGCACCGCCAGCAGTCGGCGATCATCAGCCACAGCCGCACCGACATCGGGGCTCGGCAGTCCGGACAGGCGCACATCAACGCATCGCCTTCCAGCCAGAACATGCCCGAAGAAGCCTGGCTGGCGTGGGAATCAGCAGGCGCGATGGCCGCCAGCGCCGGAGATGCGTCGTCGGGCAGTTGAGGCAGCGGGCCATCGGACGACAGGTCGATCACCGCCGGCGGTTGATAGCGGGCGTCCTCGAACGCGGGTTCACCCCCACTTTCCGGCGCAGGCAGCAGGCGAAAACTGAGGCTGGAGTCGGAGGTAATCTGGGTCGCCATGGCCTTGGGTGCCGTCTCGCGGCGCGGGAGCGTCAATTACCGCTGATCGATGGTATTTCAGGCGAGCGGCACAATCTGCCCAATTGCGGATGTACCTTGCAGCGTTTAGTCTAACGACTTTCAGTTCGATTGTTCAAGCGATTTGAGAGAGTTCATGTCCAACGAACTGCGGGATGCGATTGCGGAACTGCAACGGAACATGCGCAGCGTGGTGCTGGGCAAGCCGGAAGTGGTCCGGAAATGCTTGGTGGCGATGTTGGCGGGCGAGCACGTCTTGCTGGAGGACGTCCCGGGCGTCGGTAAGACGTTGGTGGGCAAGGCACTTGCGAAAAGTCTGTCGGGCGATTTTTGCCGCCTGCAGTTCACCCCCGATCTGCTGCCCAGCGATATTGTCGGCAGCAGTCTGTTCAACTCGAAAACGTCCGAATTCGAGTACAAACGGGGGCCGATCTTTGCCAACGTCGTGCTGGCGGACGAAATTAACCGGGCTCCGCCCAGGACCCAAAGTGCGTTGCTCGAAGCCATGAGCGACAGCCAAGTCTCGGTGGACGGAATCACCCACAACCTGCCGCGGCCGTTCATCGTCATCGCCACGCAGAACCCGTTCGAGTTTGAGGGGACTTACGCCCTGCCGGAAAGCCAGTTGGACCGGTTCCTGCTGCGGATTTCGATGGGCTATCCGGATCGTGAAGCCGAGCGGCAAGTGCTAGCTTCGCACCGCGAGGGAGAACCTGTCGAGCAACTCAAACCGGTACTTTCTTGTCCGCAGGTCGTGTCGCTGCAAGACGCCGTCCGGCAGGTGGCCGTCGAAGCTTCGATCTACGACTACCTGCTGGATATCGTGGAGATCACTCGGAAGTGCGAAGAGTTGCATGTGGGCGTCAGTACGCGCGGTGCATTGAGCCTGTACCGGGCGGCGCAGGCGTCAGCGCTGATCGACGGGCGGAATTTTGTCGTGCCCGATGACATCAAGCAGCTGACCAGTTCGGTGCTGGCCCACCGCGTGGTGACCAAAGGCTACATCCAGGGCGATAGCCGAGGCGCCGCCGAGTCGATCATTGAACGTCTGGTGGACGAAGTACCGGTGCCAACGTGAGACAGCCCCTAATGACGAATGACAAGTGACTAATGACCACTGACGTACCCCGCCCATGGACTTCCTGGAACTGACCGGCAAGACGATCCTCGTGTTCGGTGTCGCCAATCGCAAGAGCGTGGCTTACGCGATCGCGCGGACCCTGGAAGAGGCCGGCGGCACGGTGGTCTATGTGGTCCAGAACCAGGAGGCCCGCGAGCGGGTTGGCAAGCTGGTCGGCGAACGGGAGATCTATGCCTGCGACGTGGAGTCGGACGAGCAAGTCGAGCGATTGCGAAACGAACTGGCGGCCCGCGGCGGCAAGTTCCACGGTCTGGTGCATTCGATTGCCTTTGCGGACTACGCGGACGGCATGAAACCGTTTCACGAAACGGGCAAGAAGCAGTTCTTGCAGGCCATGGACATTTCCTGCTATTCACTGATCCGCCTGTGCAACGCCGTCAAGGACCTGCTCGACGCAGATGCCTCCGTCGTCACGATTTCTATTTCGACGACGCGGATGGCCAGCGAGAGTTACGGCTTCATGGCGCCGATCAAGGCGGCTCTCGATTCGTCGCTGGCTTTCTTGACCAAATCGTTCAGCCGTTTTTCCCGCGTCCGGTTCAACGCGGTTGCGCCGGGCTTGCTCAAGACGTCCGCCTCGGCGGGCATTCCCGGCTATGTCGATTCGTACCTGTACGCCGAACAGGTCATCCCCCGCGGACAAGCGGTCCAGACGCAGGAAGTGGCCAACGTGGCGGTGTTCCTGCTCAGCCCGCGGTCGTCGGGCATTACGGCCCAGTCGCTGGTGATCGACGCGGGCATGTCGATCAACTATTTTGACCGTCGGATTATCGAAAAGGCAGTGGGGAATCAAACATGAGCAGATCGAGACACGGCTGTGTACATCGTGCAGCGTCGCAAGTCGCCGGCCCAGATCTGGTTACGAGGCTCTGCCTCGTAACCCACTGCTCGCGAGGCTCCGCCTCGCTTCCGGCCGGCAGAGCCGGCAATGTCGCCTTTCGCTCCGCGAAAGGACGTTCTTTCGCGGAGCGAAAGACGACACTCGTTTCTCCGCCCGTCCTAAACCCAGCACGACGAGCGTTTGGATGCCTGGCCCTCCTCGCGGTGCTTCTCGTGGCATGCTCGACCGCCGCCGCAGTCGATGTGCCGCCGTTGGTGCAGGCAATCAACGCGATCGGGCCGAAAGGGGCCGGGCATCCGGCGGCGATCGCCGCCGTCCAGCAACTGAACCAAGCGGACGCCGCACAGATCCCCGAAATTCTCGTCGGCATGGACGGCGCCAATCGGCTGTCTGCCAATTGGCTGAGGGGCGCCGTCGAAGCCGTCGCGCAGCGCGAACTCGACCTGGGCGGCCGGTTGCCTCAAGCGGAGTTGGAGGCGTTCCTCGCCGACACGGCCCATTTTCCGCAAGCCCGCAGTTTGGCCTACGATTTGATTCTCCGCATCGACCCGGCTGCCAAGCCACGGCTGGTGCCAGGCTTGTTGCAGGATCCCAGCATGGAACTCCGCCGCGACGGCGTGGCTTTCGCTTTGACCGCGGCCCAGAAGCTCCTGGACGGCCCAACGAAAACGCCGGCTATCGACGCCTATCGCCAGGCCCTGTCCGCGGCCCGTGACTTGGATCAAATCAACGAAGCCGCCAAACGGCTTCGCGAACTCGGGCAGACCGTAAACGTGGCGGAACATTTCGGTTTTTTGATGCGTTGGCAACTGATCGGCCCGTTCGAGAACACCAGCGACAGCGGATTCGACGTGGCGTATGGCCCGGAACGGGATGCGGAACCGGCCGCGGAGTACCCGGGAAAAGCAGGCGTTGTCAAATGGATCGATCACGCCACGCAGGACGAGTACGGCGTCGTCGACTTGAATGCGGCGCTGACGAAGCACAAAGGCGCGATCGCTTACGCCCGGACCGAATTCGTGGCCGACGAGTCGCGGGACGTCGAGTTCCGCATCGGCTGCATCACGGGCCACAAGCTCTGGTTGAATGGCGAATTGGTCACGGCCAACCACGTCTACCACACCGGGATGTACATCGACCAGTACACCGGCCGCGGGCGGCTGAAGCCGGGCACGAACGTCATCCTGTTGAAGATCGCGCAAAACGAACAAACGGACTCGTGGGCGCAGGACTGGAAGTTTCAATTGCGCGTCTGCGACCAGTACGGCACGGCCATCCTGTCCCAAGATCGAAGGCCGTAGCTTAAATCAGGGCTCAGACGTACAGAATTCAATTTTCGCGGTACATAGTCCAGCCATCTGGAAAGTCGCCTACCCGCGAAAATTGAATTCTGTACGTCTGAGCCCCTTTCCGCAACACGGAAGATAAACCATGAAAACGCATCCAATACGACTATTCTCCATCGCGATCTTGCTGGCCATGTCCGCGACTGGCGTGGCTGCCGACTGGCCCCAATTCCGCGGTCCCGGCGCTTGCAGTCTGGCCCCTAACGTCGATCTGCCCGTCACGTGGAGTGACGCCCAGAACATCGCCTGGCGGATCGATCTGCCCGGGCGCGGCGTATCCGGCCCCGTCGTGGTCCACGACCGGGTGTTGCTAACCGCCACCAGCGGATATCGACACGATCGCTTGCACGTGCTGTGCTTCAATGCCGTGGACGGCAAGCGGCAGTGGGAGCGTCAATTCTGGGCCACCGGGCGCCCGACAACCCACAACAGCATTTCCGGCGCGGCGCCCACGCCGGCCTGCGACGAGCAACACGTCTATGCGTTCTTCTCGTCCAACGACCTGTTCTGTCTCGATTGGGACGGCAACCTAGTGTGGTCTCGCGGCCTCAGCTACGACTATCCTAAAGCGGGCGCCGACACCGGGATGGCGTCCTCGCCGCTGGTCCTGGACGGCGTTGTGGTGGTGCAGATGGAGAACCAGGGTGAATCGTTTGCGGCGGGCTTGGACGCGGCGACCGGCGAGACCCGCTGGCGTCTGGAACGCGCGGACCAGGCCAGCTGGACGTCTCCCATCGCGCTCCCCGGAGCGGGCCGACGGAAGACGGCCGTCCTGCTGCAGTCGCCTAGTTGCGTCACCGCGCACGACGTCCTGACGGGCGCCGAGCTGTGGCGGTTTGCGGAAGGCGCCGCTTCGATCGCCTCGTCGGTCTTCAGCGAGGGTTGTCTGCTGGTCCCCATGCGCGGCCTGACCGCGTTGCGGCTGTCCGACGAATCCAACGCCCCCGAAATCGCCTGGGATGCCAATCGTCTCCGGCCCGGCTCGTCCAGTCCGCTCGTCCATGACGGGCGCGTCTACGTGCTCAGCAACGCCAACGTGCGCTGCGGCGACGCCAACACCGGCGAGCTGTTATGGGCGGTGCGGCTGAAAGGCACCTACTGGGCGACGCCGGTCCTGGCCGGCGGGCACCTGTATTGCGTCAATCAGGACGGCGGCATGCAGGTGGTCAAGGTGGGCGACAAGGAGGGGACAGTGGTTGCCGAGCACCACTTCGGCGAGCCCATGCATGCTTCGCCCGCGGTGGCAGGCAACGCGTTGTACGTTCGTAGCGACAAACATTTGTGGAAGATTGCCAAGTGACCCGCGAACAGCTGGAAATCCGTCCGTGCGGACCCCTGATCGGCACCATTCGCCCGCCGGGATCGAAGAGCATCACCAACCGGGCCCTGATCTGCGCCGCCTTGGCGGACGGCACCTCTTGCTTGCACGGAGCATTGGACAGCGAAGACACGCGGGTGATGATTGGTGCGCTCCAGCGGCTGGGACTGGAAGTGCGCGCTGATGCTGACGGGACGGAGCTGACGGTCGTCGGCTGCGGCGGGCGGATTCCGACGGGCGAGGCGGAGTTGTTCCTGGCCAACAGCGGCACGTCGATCC
The DNA here is from genome assembly GCA_964645045.1 of uncultured Pirellulaceae bacterium. GTDB lineage: Bacteria > Planctomycetota > Planctomycetia > Pirellulales > Pirellulaceae > Anammoximicrobium. Next base: position 40,621 of record CAZXYZ010000019.1, read on the forward strand.
GGTTTCTCACCGCGCTGGCCACACTCGGCCAAGGGCGGTTCCGCTTGGACGGCGTGGAGCGGATGCGGGCGCGCCCGATCCAGGACCTGCTGGACGGTCTGGGGCAACTCGGCGCCGATGTCCGCGCGGAATTGGACAACGGCTGTCCGCCCGTCGTGGTTCGGGCTTGCGGTCTGCCGGGCGGTTCCGCCACGATCCACGGCAACGTGTCCAGCCAGTTTTTGAGCGGCCTGCTGATGGCGGCGCCGTATGCCCAACGCGACGTTTGCCTGTTGGTCGAAGGCGACCTGGTTTCGCAACCGTACGTGCGGATGACCTTGGCCGTAATGTCCGCGTTCGGCGTGAATGTCGATGGCAGCCGGCTGGACCGGTTTCAGATCGCCGCCGGCCAGCGTTACGCGGGCCGGGACTATGCCATCGAACCGGATGCTTCGGCGGCCAGCTATTTCTGGGCCGCGGCGGCGATTACCGGCGGGCGGATGACCGTGGCCGGGCTGACTCGCAGCGCATTGCAGGGCGACGTCGCCTTCTGCGACTGCCTGGCCGAGATGGGTTGCCAGGTGGACTACGGCGACGACGGCATCACCGTGACCGGCGGGAATCTGCGCGGCATCACCGTGGACATGAATGCGATCAGCGACACCGTGCTGACGCTGGCTGCCGTCGCCCTGTACGCCGACGGCCCGACCACGATCACCGGTGTCGCCCACAACCGCCACAAGGAAACCGACCGCATCGGCGATTTGGCCCGCGAGTTACGGCAGCTGGGCGCCCACGTCGAAGAACTGCCTGACGGGCTGCGGATCGAGCCGGCCGCCTTGCGCGCCGCCCAGATTGAAACTTATAACGATCACCGCATGGCGATGAGCTTGGCGCTGGTCGGCCTGCGGACGCCCGGGGTGGTGATCCTCAATCCGGGCTGCACGGAAAAGACGTACCCTCGTTTCTTCGAAGACCTCCGCATGCTGTCCGACGAACCGTCCGGGAGTTGATCGCGATGAGCAAGCCTCCGCAACAGGAAATCGAACGCCTGCGGGACGAGATCCGCTATCACGACCGCAAGTACTACGTCGAGGCCCAACCGGAAATCAGCGACCTGGAATACGACCGCCTGCTGCAGCGGCTGAAGGACCTGGAAGCCGAGCATCCGGAGCTGATCACGCCCGACAGCCCCACGCAGCGGATCGGCGACCAGCCGGTCGCCGAACTGAACCAAGTCCGGCACCGCGTGCCGATGCTATCGATCGAAAACACCTACAACACCGACGAGCTGCGCGAATTCGGGCGGCGGACCAGCCGCCTGTTGGAAGGCGAGCCGATCGAATGGGTCGTCGAACTCAAGGTGGACGGCGCGGCTGTCGCCATCGTTTACGAGGACGGCGTGCTTGCGCGTGCCCTGACTCGTGGCAACGGTGTCGTGGGGGACGATATTACGCACAATGTGCGGACCATCGGCGATGTTCCCCTGCGATTGTCCGGCCCGGAGGTGCCGCCGGTGCTCGAAATCCGCGGCGAGGTCTACATGACCAATTCGGACCTGGTCGCGCTGAACGAGCGGCAGCGGGCCGCCGGACAGCCGCCGTATGCCAATACCCGCAATCTGGCCGCTGGTGCCATGCGGATGCTGGACCCGCGGATCTGTGCGGAACGCCGGCTGCGCGTGTTCTGTCACGGCGTCGGGTACTGTGAAGGAATCAAAGCAACGAACCACATGGACTTCCTGCGCGAGATCGGCGGATACGGATTGCCGCCGACCCCGATGGTCAAATGCTTTCCCTCGTTCGACGCCGCCGTCGAGCACTGCGACCGCTTGGTCGAGGAGTTGCACGAGCTAGATTTCGAGGTCGACGGGTTGGTACTGAAGGTGAACGACTTCGCCCAACGCCAGCGGTTGGGAGCGACGTCGAAGAGTCCCCGCTGGGTCGTGGCTTACAAGTGGGAGAAATGGGAAGCCACGACCAGACTGCTGAAGATCAACGTTCAGGTCGGCAAGACCGGGACGATCACGCCGGTGGCCGAATTGGAGCCCGTGCAACTGGCCGGCACGACCGTCAGCCGAGCCAGCCTGCACAACGCCGAGGAGATCCAGCGCAAGGACATCCGTGAAGGCGACGTGGTCGTCGTGGAAAAGGCCGGCAAGATCATTCCGCATATCGTCCGCGTGGAGAAGCACGAGCGCACGTCGGAGTTGCCCGCGTTCCCTTTTCCGGAAACGTGTCCCACGTGCGACACTGGGCTGGTCAAGGATGAAGGCGGTGTCTACATCCGCTGCCCGAACATCTCCTGTCCCGCCCAGCTAAAGGAGCGGCTGCGTTTCTTCGCCGGCCGAAACAGCATGGACGTGGAAGGGTTGGGAGAAACGCTGATCGACCAACTGGTCGAAACAGGCCTGGTCCGAACCTTTGCGGACTTGTATCGGTTGACCGAGGAACAGTTGACTGCCCTGGACCGGATGGCCGAGAAGTCGGCAAAGAACCTCATAACTGGCAATGACGGCATCGCTGCCAGCAAAAACCGCGGGCTGGCGCGACTGCTCAGCGCCCTGTCCATCCGCCATGTCGGTGCCCGTGTGGCAGCCGTGTTGGCCGAGAACTTTCGGGATTTGGACGAACTCGCCCAGGCCGACCAGCAGCGGTTATCGCAGATCAATGACATTGGCGAGATCATCGCCCGTAGCGTCTACGAGTTTCTGCACAGCGACCACGGGAGAAATACGATCGAGGACCTGCGCAATGTCGGCGTGAGCATGAAATCCCTGTCGCCTGCCGCCGGCGCGGCCGCCGGTCCATTGGCTGGCAAGACGCTGGTCGTTACTGGGACGCTAACCAAGTACAGCCGCGACGAAATCGAGACGTTAATTCGCCAGCATGGCGGCCGTGCGGCGTCCAGCGTCTCGAAAAACACCGACTACCTCGTTGCCGGCGAGAAGGCCGGCAGTAAGTTGGATAAGGCCAAGAAGCTGGGTGTGCCAATCATTGAGGAGGCCGAGTTCGAGCGTTTGCTCGGAGGCTGACCCGAGCCTCGCCTGTCAGCGTGCGAACACAGACAGGGCGGCCGCACTCCGTCGGCCGGACCCTCGTTCAACGCGATCGGAGGAAACCAAGGGTGTTCTCGGAAGCATTGAGAGTGGAGGTGGAATACGATGACCACACGCTTGCATCGTTCCGTTCATCAACCGATTCGCGAAGGCCTGAGTTGGGACGAGAGATGGATGGGGCCTGACAAAGGTCTTATCTGGTGCTGGGAGCGAGGTCGGCAGAAACGAGTCGAAGAACCGGAGTTCGCGGCGCAGGCTGACAAGGGCGAACTCGTCGTACTCGCCTGGAAGGGCGGAGTCGACAAGAAGCTCAAGATGGAAAGGAAACCGGGAACATTGCAGTATTTGGCTACTTGGCAAGGTCTGCGCGGTGAGGACCTAGAGTTGACACTCGAAGACGTATCCATCGTTTGCACCAAGACCGGACAGACCGTCGTCTTCAGTTCCACGTTACCGAAGGATGAAGAACCCTAGCACCAAACGGGATTTTGGCCGATTGGTGTTCCGTTTATGGAGTCACTTTTCTATACTTCCCTGGCACGATTGGGAACCAGGGAGGTTGCGATGTCCACGGAAGGATTATCGTTCGAGATGTGGCTGGAGAAGGGTCGGCTGCATCGTGAACGTCTGAGCACTCATCAGATCTCCGTTTTAGAGGCCGCGTTTCGCTTCCTGGATCACGGCGGTCATGACTACGCGTCGCGCCGTCTGATCGAGCATTTTCTGTTGCACGCAGAGCTGGGGCTGAAGGTGGCGCAGGTAGCACGTTTGGTCGGCCTTGATCGCTGCACCTCGTCACGGCATCGGCCTTGTTCGTCCTTCCAGGTCGTACAGGCCATTCACAATCGTCAAGCCGGCAAGTTCCCCGGTAAACTCCTTCCCCGCTATGCGGGCCCGTTAGCGCAGTTCCTCGTGGAGCACCCGAAAGCCACTCGCGATGAGGTGCTCGACTTCCTGGAGCGTCGCTGGCAGATTCGTCCTGGCTATCGGTCACTGGACAACTTCAAAACTCAAGATTCAGGCTTGCGCGGAACCTGGAATGATCCCGCGAAACGGCGCTAGCGATGTTTCAATCTTCCTTCTTTTATGCATTCCCTGAAAAATTCAGGCCTTCGCCGTTCCCTTCAGGATGCCGGCGTGTGGGGTGACCCGGTCGATATTCGGTTTCACGTCGGCCTGCACGCTGCCCAGCGCCCAGGCTAGTCCGCCCATGACGATCGGCTGCAGCGGCTTGCCTTCCCAGACGTCTTCGCGGTGGGCCAGCGAGGTGAAGAACACGCGTCCCTGGCCCTGCATCCGCGCCCAGGTCGACGGGAACGGAGGCCGCTGGTAGCACTCGCCTTGCATGCCTTGGGTTTCTTGCACCAGGATGACGTGCAGGTCCTTGGCAAAGTTCTTCATCGCATACCATTCTTCCAGCAAGTCGAACGATTCGCCGATCCCTTCGACGCCGGGGAAGTGGGGCGATGTGACGCGCATCGTGGCTTTCTGTTGCGGCCCGTGCGCGATGAATTGGGCTCCCAGCATGGCGAGGAACGGGTCCACCTCGGCGACGTTTTCGTAAGCGGGCCCGGGCTTGGCCCAACTGTTGCAGGTGGAGTGCAAGCCGACGAAGCCTTTGCCGGCCTCGACGGCCGCGAGAAACCGTTGCTTGCCCTCGGCGGTCATCGGCGGTTCGTTTTGCGGGTTCGGCTGCGTCAGGTCGCCGTTGGTGTAAAACACGAACGCATCGTACTGGCCGAGATCGCCGTCGAACACGCGGCCGTCTTTGGTGCAAGTGACTTCGATGCCGGCCTGCCGGCCCAGTTCGGCCAGGATCCGTTCCGAGTGGCTCAGCTGGTCGCCTTTGCGCACTACCACCGAGTGGTAAAAACCGACATTGCGCGTGAAATACAGGACGCGTTGCTGCTTGCCGTCCGCAGCCGGCGCCCAATGCCAGGGAAAGGTGGCAGCGCCCAACACAGCGGCGCTGGTGGCTTTCAGCATGTCACGACGTTTCATGGGAGTGCTCCTCGAGGTGTCATGGTTCGCAAGAAAGGGAACGGCAGAAACGGATCTACCCATCGTAACCCGAAGCGTCAGCGAGGAATTCCGCATGTGTCGAGACACCCTCGCTGACGCTTCGAGTTACGCTGTTTCCGCCACTCGACCAAAGTATACTTGCCCGTCGCAGCCGATGCCATCCAGCGATTCCGCAACCCTTGAATTGTTCAGCGGTTAACTGCCCAGTTTGATTGGGCTTCCGGCCGGTCGCCTTCGCCGGAGCAATTTCGCCTTCGAGAATTCATTTGGTCGCCGCTCCGAATCTCATCGGTTATATTATATCAGAATACTTGACATCCAGAAAGGTTACTCACCTGATGGATCGGGACGAGCGGCTCAACACGGTTTCCGACATGACACGCGATCAATTCGACGGACAGGCAACGGCCATTGGCGAGCAGTACCAAGCCCTGCTGGCTGCTTCGGAATCCATCGTCGCGCACCGCGATATGTCCGCGCTGTTCCAGGAGTTGGCCGGCCGGCTCCACCACGTGGTACGTTTCGATGGCCTCGCCCTGGTCCTGCACGAGGCAGCGAGCAACACCATGCGTCTGCACGTGCTGGATGCCTCCGAACCCACTCCGCACCTACCCACGCTGGTTTTTCCTGTTGAAGACGATCCGGCGGGGTTGGTGTGGCAGGACCAGCAACCGCTGATCACCTCCAGCGTGACCGAGCTAGGGCGCTGGCCGGGGTTCCTGGAACGAGTGCAGCCGTACGGCGTCCAGAGCTTCTGCTGGCTTCCGCTGACCACCGCCCGGCGGCGGTTGGGCACGCTCGTGTTCACGAGCAGGCAGCCGTCCGCCTACGCTGCGGCGGACGTAGGCTTCCTGCAGATTGTTGCGAATCAGGTGGCCGTGGCCGTCGATAACGCCTTGGCCTTCCAGGAGATCGCCGCTCTGAAGGAGCAGCTCTCCAAGGAGAAGACCTACCTGGAGGACGAAGCTCGCACGGAGCACAACTTCGACGAGATTGTCGGCGAGAGTGCCGCCTTGCGCCGGGTGCTCAAGCAGGTCGAGACCGTCGCCCCGACCGGCTCGACGGTGCTCGTTCGCGGCGAAACGGGCACGGGCAAGGAACTCATCGCCCGAGCCTTGCACGACCTGAGCCCGCGCCGCGAACGCACCTTTGTCAAACTCAACTGTGCGGCCATCCCCACGGGGCTCTTGGAGAGCGAACTGTTCGGCCACGAGAAGGGGGCCTTCACCGGCGCGATCAGCCAGAAGATCGGCCGGTTCGAGTTGGCGCACAAGGGCACGCTGTTTCTCGACGAAGTCGGCGACATCCCGCCCGAGTTGCAACCCAAACTGCTCCGCGTGCTGCAGGAACAGGAGTTCGAGCGTCTGGGCAGCACCAAAACCATCTGCGTGGACGTCCGCCTGGTAGCGGCCACCAACCGCGACCTGGCGGCGATGGTCGCCGAGGGCCGCTTCCGCAGTGACCTTTACTACCGCCTGAACGTATTCCCGCTGGTGCTGCCGCCCCTGCGCGAGCGCCGCGACGACATCCCGCCGCTGGTCCGCCATTTTACCCAGCGGTTCGCCCGTCGCATGGGCCGGCGGATCCAGACCATCCCGTCCGCGGTCATGGAGGCCCTGGTTCATTACCCCTGGCCGGGCAACATCCGGGAGTTGCAAAACATCATCGAACGCGCGGTCATCCTCTCGCCCGGCTCGTCGCTTCAGATTCCGCTGGGCGACTTGCCGCCGGCGGCCACGCAAGCCCCGGTGTCAACTGCCGCGGCCGTCACGTTGGCCGACGCCGAGCGGGAGCATATCCTCGGCGTCCTCCGCGAGACGAACTGGGTGGTGGGCGGGCCCCAGGGGGCTGCGGCTAGTCTGGGGATGAAGCGTTCGACCTTGCTGTGGAAAATGAAGAAGCTCGGCATCTCTCGACCCGAGTAGCGCCCGCCCCCTGGCGCCGACGCCCGCCCGCTGGCGCGCCAGCGTCGACACTCGCTCTCAGTCGTACCGACCGCCTCGTCCCGTCCGATGCGCAAGTCTCCGTCGGCAATTGCCTTGCGACACAAAATGCCGAAGCGGACGCCTTCGGCACGTTCCTTGCTTTACCGCTGTACCGGTCAGGACGGGAGCAAGGGAACGATGAACTCAACAGTAGTTACTGCAATGGCTGCGGCATTCGGTTCCATGCTGGGCGCCGCGGCTTCCGTTGTTACGACTTGGATCACGCAGCGCACACAGACCATTCGCGCCAATTCGGAATGGACGCTTCGCGAGCGCGAGTCTCTGTATAGGGAGTTCATCACGGAGGCTTCGCGTCTGGCCATTGATGCACTGGCCCATTCCCTGGAACGGCCGGATCAGATCATGGCTCTGTACGGGATTCTGAGTCGCATTCGACTCCTGTCCGGGGAACAGGTGGTACGTCAGGGCGAAGCCTGTTGTCGTCGGATCATCGAGTTGTATGGCCGGCCCAATCTAACGACAGATGAGATCCGCGCAGTGGCCGTGTCCGAAGATCTCGATCGTCTCGACCCACTCAAGGAGTTCAGTACCGCTTGTCGGAACGAATTATTGGCAAGGCCTTGGTGATCTGGCACCTCACGGCGAACTGGGAGGGTAAGCAATGTTACGAATCACAGTCCACGACAAACCGCAGACCCTCACATTCCAGCTTGAAGGGCGGCTGGCCGGGCCATGGCTGCCGGAACTGGAGCGGTGCTGGCAAAGCACCCTGGCCCATCAGCGGAAGCGAATCCTCCGCGTTGACCTTACGGGAGTGACTTTCATCGACGACGCGGCAAAGTCATGTCTGTGGGCCATGTACCGCGAGGGGGCCGAATTCGTTGCCGCCGACTGTATGACGAAAGCCATCCTGGCTGAGCTCACCCGCTCGTCTCTTCCCGAGGCCAGCGAACTCACGGCGACCTAACCCCGAGAATTACAGCACGATCTGACATAGGAGAAAGAGGAGTCTAGCCATGACGACGATAGCCAGTACCGATTCTCAAGACTCTCACGCTTCGACCGGAGCCACGCCCGCTCCTGCCAACGAGGAGGTCACACGAGTGCCGAACGTCACGCCGGCTGCCGCGGCCGATCCGCCCGCGCACCTCGACGCACCTGCCGCGCCGTCGGACAGTTCGCTTCCCGTCACCCAGCCTCAACCGCCTGTCGCCACGCCGCCGGTGCATCGCTACCGCAAGTGGTCCCTGCTGGCCGGAATCGTGGCCGCGCTGGTGGCCGGCGGTTACTTCCTGGCCCCGTGGGTAGAAACGGCACTGAACACGGTGAGTACCGAGGACGCCTACGTCAACGGTCAGGCGACCTTTGTGGCTCCGCGGGTATCCGGCCAGGTGCTAAAGGTGCTCGTCAAAGACAACAACCGCGTGAAGAAGGGGGATTTGCTCGTCCAACTCGACAAGGAACCTTTCCAGGTGCAAGTGGCGCTCAAGCGCGCCGCCGTCCGGATGGCGGAGGCGGACCTGGCGGCGGCCGAGTCCAAAGCCCGCGGCCTGGAGGCCCAACTCGGCGCCCAACGCTGGAAACTCCAGAACGCTTCGGAGCAGGTCGATGCCCAGGTCGCCCTCTTGCGGTCCCAGGTGGCCGCCCTGCGGAGTCACGAGGCCACTCTCGACCGAACCCGGGCCGATTTCAAGCGCGCCCAGGCGTTGCTGTCGTCGGCTGCCATGAGCCGTGAGGAATGCGACCTGCGCGAGCAGCAGGTGCGGGTCGCGGCGGCCTCCCTCGCCCAGGCGCAGGAGGCGATCGCCCAGACGCGGGTCTCTCTCGGACTGGCACCCCAACCGGAACAGGGCAAGGAACTCACCGACGTGCCGCCGGACCTGAACCAGACCTTCTCCGCAGTCCGCATGGGCGTGGCCGACTGCATGCAGACGATGACCCAGCTTGGTTTGCCGCTGGGATCCATCGACATGACACCTAACCAGGCCCTCGAAGAATCTCGCCGGCTCGACAAGGCAGGGAACTTTGAGCAGATCGCGGAGGATCTGGTCCCCAAGGTGCCTTTCGTGCTCCAGGCCAAGGTCGGACTCGAACAGGCGCGGCACGACCTGGAGTTGGCCGAGCTGAACCTCCGCTATTGCGACATCACGAGCGAGATCGACGGCGTGGTGACGGGCAAGAACGTCAACCCCGGCAACAACGTCCAGGCGGGGCAAAGCCTGATGGCCGTCCGCTCGCTCACCGAGATCTGGATCGACGCGAATTTCAAGGAGACGCAACTGGCCGACCTGCGGATCGGCCAACGGGTGCGGTGCGAGGTTGACATGTACGGCAGCCACAAGGAGTTCGAGGGCCGGATCAGCGGCTTCACGATGGGGACCGGTCAGACGCTCTCCCTGCTGCCGGCGCAGAACGCCACCGGCAACTTCGTCAAGATCGTCCAGCGGCTGCCGGTCAAGGTCGAGCTAGTCGACTACGACCCGGACGAGACGCCGCTGTTCGTCGGCCTGTCGGTGGAGCCATTCGTGTACTACAAGGAGCCGCCCACGGGACCACATGCGGGGGAGATCCTGCAACCGTGGGGGGCCCTCCCAAAGAGAACTGCAGCGACTCAGCCATGACATGAAGGAATTGCCCTCTCCCCGAGGGAGAAAGGGCCTAGGAGGATAGATCATGAGCAGCATAGCACTGAACCCCACCACGGTCAGCCGACCAGCGGTCAATCCCTGGTTCATTGCCGGCATCGTCGTTCTGCCCACGTTCATGGAGATCTTGGACACCACGGTCGCGAACGTGGCCCTGCGATATATGGCCGGCGGACTATCCTGCGCCCAGAGCGACGCCGAGTGGATCATCACCAGCTACCTGGCCGCCAACGCCATCGTCCTGCCGATCACCGGCTGGCTGTCGGCCCACCTTGGCCGCCGCAACTATTTCCTCTTGTCGGTCGCCATCTTTACGCTCTCCTCGGCAATGTGCGGCTTCGCCACCAGCCTGGGGCAGATGATCCTGTTCCGCGTGATCCAGGGGCTGTCCGGCGGCGGGCTCCAACCGTGCAGCCAGGGGATCCTGATGGACAGCTTCCCGCCCGAGAAGCAGGGCACGGCGATGACGCTGTTCGGGCTGGCTGCCATCATCGCGCCGGTCGTCGGGCCGACGCTGGGCGGCTGGCTCTGCGTCGATTACAACTGGCGGTGGATCTTCCTGATTAACGTCCCGATGGGTCTCGTGGCACTGATCGGTGCCTTCGGCGCGGTCGAGGATCCCGAATACCTCAAGCAAGAGAGGGCCGGGTTCCGCGGCAAGCCGCTGAATTTCGATACCATCGGCCTGAGCTTGCTGGTGCTGGTCATGTGCTCCTGGGAGATCATGCTCAGCAAAGGCCGGGAATGGGACTGGCTGGGCGACCCGTTCGGGCGACTGCAGACGCTCTTGGTCGTGTTCGTGGTCGGACTGATCTTGCTGATCATTCGGGAGCTGCGGACCTCCCACCCGATCATCGACTTCCGGGTTCTCGGCGAGCGGAATTTCGCCGTCTGCTGCGTCATCTTCTTCTTAGCCTTCGCCGTAATCTACTGCGCAAGCATGGCGCTGCCGTCGATGCTCCAGGCACTGTTCGGCTACGACGCCCTTGTCTCTGGGCTGGCGATGTCCCCCTCCGGCGTCTCCTCGATGATCGCGATGGTGATCGCCGGCATCCTGATCGGCCGGCAGTTTGATGCCCGGTGGATGATCGCGGCCGGCCTGATGTTCATGGCCGCCGGCAACTACTGGATGGTGCGATTGAACCTCCAGGTCAGCTTTTGGCACGTGATTGGGCCGCGGATGGTACTGACCTTGGGCCTGGGACTGATCTTCGCCCCGGCCAGCGTGGCCGCGTACAAGTACATTCCGGTGCATCTGCGCGGGGCGGCGGTCGGACTGTTCAGCCTGCTCCGCACCGAAGGGGGCAGCGTCGGCACCTCGCTGAGCCAGACCATCCAGGAACCGCGCCAGCAATTTCACCTGTCCCGCCTGGGCGAGAACCTGGGCTCGCTGAATCCCCAGGTCCACTCGTTTCTGGAGCAAACCCGAGAGTACTTCCTACAGTGGACCGGCGACCCGGTCCGGTCGCAGCAGTTGGCGGTCCAGACGCTCGACAGCCTCCGCCAGCAGCAGGCCGCGTCGCTCGCCTTCTTCGATATCTTCTGGGTGTGCGCCGTCCTGTCGGCGGCGCTCATCCCCCTGGTATTGCTGATGAAGCGCTCGGTGGCCGAGAAGGGCGAGCACGTCTCGGCGCACTAGACCGTTCCGATAACACAACCCCGGCCTCAAGCCACGATAAACCAATTACGAAGCCCGCCAGTGCGGGGAGAGGAGAGGGACATGACTCACGAAACTCAAAACGTCGCGTGTCGGCACGCGATTGCGGCGCGGACAGCGCTGGGCGTCTTTCGGCACCAACAAGCGGAAGCGGGCTTGGATTGGAGCAGCTTCGACACGGCGGTGGGACACCTCGACCATGCCATCGAAGAACAACGGAGTCTAGTCCGCAAGCTTCAGCCCGCCCTGATTGCAGCGGTCGGTTTTCCAGCGGCGATAGCCTACTCGCTGGAGGAAATCCAAGCCGCAGATGGTCCCGACATGGAGGTCTGCCACCAGGACATTGACGCAGAGGAGATTCCTCCAGAGTGGAAACGAGCGGCCGTCCGCATCACGCGAGAATTGCTTGCCAACGCATGCCGCCACAGCAAGGAGGAACGGTTATTCCTGGAATTGAGCTTGGATGGCGACGTCCTCCGTATGCACGTCCGGGATTGGGGGGCCGGGTTCCAACCCGACGGGAAAGCACCCGAACGCTCTGGACTGAGCGGGACTCGCGGACCACTGGAGCTGATCGGAGGCACGGCGACCATCGACCGCGAACCGGGCAAAGGGACGTGTGTCAACGTGGAAATTCCGCTCGTGCAGCAAGGGGATGCATAACTCGTCCTCGACGAGCACGCGAACCAGTCTATCCACCGTCCCAGAAGAGGAGCAGCATTATGACGACAAAGCAGAAGGTAGTCTCGACGACCGCCAGGGAGCCCGATGGCCTGGCGAGTCTCAACAAGCAATACGGGTGTGGCCCGGTGCATTTCATGGGAACGGACAACGCTCTTTACGAGCGACACCTGCTCTTCGACAACGTCGTCAAACCGACCTCCGTCGGCGCGCGCGAACGCTTCGAGGCATTTGCCCGCTCCGTCCGGGACGTGCTCTCGCAGCGCTGGCTGCTAACGGAGGACACCTATCACCGCGAGGACCCCAAGCGAGTCTACTATCTCTCGATGGAGTTTCTCATCGGGCGCTGCCTGGCAAACAACGTGACGAACCTCTCGCTCGGTCCCCTCGCCAAGCAAACGGTTGAGGAGAACAAACTCGATTGGCTCAGCCTGCTCGAAACGGAACCTGATGCGGGTCTTGGCAATGGGGGACTCGGCCGCCTGGCCGCCTGCTTCCTCGACTCGATGGCGACGATGCAGCTTCCCGCCATGGGCTATGGTCTGCGGTACGAGTACGGCATTTTCCGTCAAACCCTGAAAGACGGTTGGCAGCAGGAACAGCCGGACAACTGGCTCCGCTGGCCGGATCCTTGGGAGGTCATCCGGCCGCACGAGAAGGTGGAAGTCCAGCTGGGCTGCTCATTCGAGGTCCGCAGCGGCGCCCTGCAACCCATTCCCGGAAAGACTGCCACGCTGTATGGCATTCCCTTCGACCGCCCCGTGGTTGGCTACGGCGGCAAGACGATCAATACGCTCCGGCTGTGGGCCGCCGCGGCGCCGGATTACTTTGATTTCCAAAGATTCAGCCGGGGCGATTTTGTCGGGGCGGAAGCCGAGACGCTTGCGGCCGAGTCCCTGACGCGGGTCTTGTATCCCGATGATTCCACGAGCATGGGGCAGGGGCTGCGTTTCGTGCAGGAGTATTTCCTGGTGGCCTGTTCTCTGGCCGACCTGGTGCGGCGTTTCCGCCGCAGCAGCGCCGACTGGAACACGCTTCCCGACAAGGTTGCCATCCAGCTCAACGACACCCATCCGACCATGGCCGTCCCTGAGTTGATGCGAATTCTCTTGGACGAGGCGCACCTTGGCTGGGACCAGGCATGGGCACTCACCCAGCGGACGCTTGCCTACACGAACCACACTCTGTTGCCCGAGGCCCTGGAGAAATGGCCGGTCGCCTGGTTCGAAATGCTGCTGCCCCGTCACTCGGAGATCATCCACGAGATCAACCGCCGCCTGCTCGCTTCCGTCCGGAACCGCTTTCCGGGCGACGATGGCCGCGTCCGGCGGATCGGCCTGATCGAAGAAGGGGCGAGTCCGCATGTTCGCATGGCGAACCTGGCGATCGTCGGGTCACACAGCACCAACGGCGTGGCCGCGATCCACTCCGAGCTGCTGCGCACCACCACGGTCAAGGATCTGGCCGAGATGTTTCCCGAGCGTTTCAGCAACAAGACCAACGGCGTCACGCCGCGCCGCTGGTTGCTGCTGGCCAATCCCGCGCTGGCCGGTACGATCACCAGCGCCATCGGCGACGGCTGGATCACCGACCTCGCTCAATTGAGCAGGCTCGAACCCTTAGCCGACGACAGCGGCTTTCGCGATGACTTCCGCAAGGCCAAACACGAGGCCAAGGCCCGCTTCGCCCACTGGCTCAAGACTACATCCGGACAGAGCGTGGATCCGGAAACGATCTTTGATTGCCAGATCAAACGCATCCACGAATACAAACGGCAACTGTTGAATGCCCTGCGCATCGTCGTACTCTGCAACCGGCTGCGCGCGGACCCGAACCTGCAGATGCCGCCGCGGACGTTCTTCTTCGCGGGCAAGGCGGCGCCTGCGTACCATTTTGCCAAGCTGGTCATCAAGTTCGTCAATAACCTGGCCCGGACCATCGACGGCGACCCGGCACTCCGCGGCCGGATTCAGGTCGTGTTCTTGCCCGAGTACAGCGTGTCGCTCGCCGAGCGGCTGATCCCGGCCAGCGACGTATCCAATCAGATCTCGACGGCCGGCTACGAGGCGAGTGGCACGAGCAACATGAAGCTCATGATGAACGGAGCGCTCACCCTTGGCACGCGCGACGGCGCCACGATCGAAATGGCCGAAGAAGCGGGCGAAGAGAACTTCTTCCTGTTCGGCTTAACGGCGGAGCAAGTGGCCGGCAGCCGCGGTTGGTACAACCCGCACTGGCATTACGAGCACGAGCCGGAAACCCGGGCGGCGCTGGACCTGATCTTCGCCGACCATTTCAGCCGACACGAACCGGGGGTCTTCGCTCCCTTGCGCGACGCGCTGCTGACCCATGGCGACCACTACATGCACCTGGCGGACCTGAATTCCTACCTGGACGCGGATCACCGTCTGGTTGAGTTGTATGCCGACCCGGAGGCCTGGGCGCGCATGGCCATCCTGAATGTCGCTGGGTCCGGAAAGTTTTCCAGCGACCGCACGATCGGCGAGTACGCCACCTTTGTCTGGAACGCGAAGCCCTGTCCGGTGCGGTAATACCGGACGCTAAGGGCCGCACGTGGTCCCCGGACGTGAAGGTCAGCGGATAGGTTCACAGACGCTTGGGAATACCCATTTCAAAGGAAGGGAGGAAACCATGTTGCTCTTAGCGAGGAAAGCCGGCCAGTCGGTGGTGATCGACGGGAAGATCCGCGTCACCGTCGATCACATCCGGGGACGAGTGGTGCGACTTAGGGTCGAGGCTCCCACGCAGATCCGCGTGGATCGCGAAGAGGTATGGAAGCGGCGCGTGTGTGAAAAAACGGCTTGAATAGGACCAATCATCGAAATCACTGGAGGAGAAAAACCACGCGACGTCTTTGGCTTACGCTACTTTTGGCAATCCGATACGCGGATGTTCCTGAATGCTGGAGACTGGCCGGTCTTGCCGTAGCATGGAGACAACGGGCTTCCAGCCGCAAGGCCGATCGCTAAATCCGACCACAGTTTTGTCAGCGACGATCTGGACTCGCCTGTCGTCAGGTATCATCTAGATCGGTCGGAAAAATCGTCAACTTGAGTTCCCGGGACTCTTCGTGCAAGGCGCCCCTGTTTCCGCACCGGCAATGTGGTAAGGTGGAGTCATTCGGGAGGTTCTCTATGACCGGAATCGAAGCTTTCCTGGAAATGCTGGCTGCCGCCGGTGTGCGGTACATTTTCGGCAATCCCGGTTCGACAGAACTGGCCTTGAACGACGCGGTCGCCGGCGACGCCCGGTTCCAGTACATCCTGGGCTTGCAGGAGGTTCCGGTCGTTTCTATGGCAGACGGCTATGCGATGGCCGCCCAGTCGGTCGGCGTGGCCAACGTGCATATCGCTTGCGGCTTGGGCAACGCGATGGGCATGCTGTACAACGCCCACTGCGCAGGCACGCCGCTGCTGTTGACGGCCGGCCAGCAAGACCGGCGGCTGCGGATCGAAGAGCCCGTGTTGGCCGGCGAGTTGTGCCAGGTGGCGCGGCCCTGGACGAAATGGTCGTATGAAGTCCAGCGCGTGGAAGACGTGCCGGTCGCGGTCCGCCGCGCCGTGCAGACGGCGCTGACTCCACCCACCGGGCCGGTGTTTCTGGCCCTGCCGCTGGACATCCAGTCTGGCACGGCCGACCGGTTCGATCGTGCCCCGCCTCACATCCCCGACCGCCGTGTGCGTCCGCCGCGCGAGGCGTTGCAGCGGGCCGCCGGAATCCTGGCCGCGGCCCAGCGTCCGGCGTTCCTGGCGGGAAGCCGAGTCATGGAATCCGGCGGCGCGGCCGAACTGGCGGCCTTGGCCCAGCGGCTCGGCGCCGCCGTGTTCGATGAATCGGCCTCGTCGCATGGCCGGCTGCCCATCGCCACCGACCATCCCTGTTACGCTGGTTCGTTGCCGCTTTGGTCGCCGGATGTCTCTCAGTTGCTCGCGGAGTACGATGTGCTGTTCGCCGTGGGTCTCAACCTCCTGCGGCAGTACATCTACCACGAACCGGCCCGACCGCTGCCCGCCGCTGCGCGGCTGGTGCAACTGGACGACCATGCCTGGGAGATCGGCAAGAACTACGCTGTCGAGGTGGGCCTGCTGGGCGATCCGAAAACGGGGCTTGCCGAATTGGACTTGCTGCTGGCCGAGTCCATGTCTGCCACGCAGGTGGAAGCGGCCGGCCAACGCCGCGAACGTCTGGCGGCGCGGCGGGCCGAGGAACGCGCGAGGCTGGACACGGACTTGCTTCGGCAACGCGATTGCCGTCCGATGACCGCGGCGACCTTCATGTCCGCCGTGGGCCGTATCTTGCCGCCCCGCGCCGCGGTCGTCCAGGAAGCCACGACGACGCACCAGTTCCTGCTGGAGCGGCTGGGTGCGATCAAGGATCCTACCGGCTACTTCGCGCATCGCGGCTGGGCGTTGGGCTGGGGCATCGGCTGCACCCTGGGCGTCCAACTGGCTTGGCCCGACCGGCCCGTCATCGGTTTGTTGGGCGACGGTGCGGCCGCGTTTGGCATTCAAGGTCTGTGGACCGCCGCCCGTTACCAAATCCCCGTCGCCTTGGTCGTGGCTAACAACGTCCAGTACAAGATCCTGAAGACCTGCGGCGATGTACTGAAATTGCCCCAGTTCGCCCAACGGCAGTACGTCGGCATGGACCTGGTCCAGCCCGAAATCGATTTCGTCGGTCTGGCTCGATCGTTCGGCGTGGCAGCCGACCGCATCAGCGATCCGGACGCCTTGAGCGACCGGCTGGCGGCGTGGCTGGACACGCCGCAGCCACTGCTGCTGGACGTGCCGATTGAACGCGACTAGTCTTGAGATACCATCCAACCGAGGAGGCTCTGGGCCATGAGGATTTCAAGCCAATCGATAACGCTCGCCACGATTTTGGTCCTGCTGATATCGGCCGCCGGATCCGCGGCGGATGCCGAAGGTCCGCTGTACCGGCGCAAAGAAAACCTCCAACAGACGCTGTTGACGACTCGCCAGCGGTACGCGGCATGGGTCGCTGATCAGCCTGCCGCTCGAGCGGCCGTCGAATTCAGCCCCTGGCTGGTAACACCGCCGCTGCCGCCGACCGACGCCGAAACCCACGTCCGGCCGGCCGATCGCATGAACCTGAATGCCAAACTCAGTGACGGCCGTCCACTTTGGAGCCCGCAAGACGAGTTGACGGACGGCAAGGTGGTGAAGTTCCTGGCGGGCTCGGGAGGCGCCGTCGCTTGCCTGACTCGCACCGTGGGTGCTAAACAGCCGTTGCGCCTGACCGTGGGGATCGGCGGCGGCGAGCACCTGGACGTCTGGCTGAACGGGCGGCCGATCGCGTCCGCCGACACCCATTTGGTCTCCGGCCGGTACGGGTGCAGCGAATGCGTCGACGGCACGCGCGTGGATCAAATCCTGGTGGACCTGGACCTTCAGGCCGGCGAGAACACGTTGCTGGTCCGGTTGACGCTCGGCACCGAACCTTCCTTCTGCTTCTCGGCGCCGCCCGATCCGGTGCCCCGGCTTTGGGAGCAGATTCGGCGGGACTTCCCTGCGGACCAAAACCCGCTGTTGGATCTGGTCCACGCCGACTGGTTCGCCCCGCGCGGATGGTTCGCCGCGGAGAGCAGCCAAGCGGAGGAGCAGCTAGTCGAGCAACTGGTCTCCGATTGCGGCAGCTACGGCGATTCGCTCCGCGCGGAACGGGAGCAGATCAAGCAGGCGCAGGCCGATCGGAACGATCCGCGCTGGCTCGATCTGTGCGTCAAGACTTCGGTGTTGGCCGCGCTGAGCCGCGATCTGGCGCAGCTGCGGGCCGCGGTGACCGAACTAGGCCGGGCTCCCGCCGCGGCCTACCCGGCCGTGGAACTACTCGACCGGCTGGACGAGTACGAGCACGATTTGACGGCCCTGGCCGCCGGGCGGGTTGATCCGGCCGACGCGCCGACGCGCCGTCTAATGGAAAAGATGCCGGCGATGCAGCGCCGTATGCTGGTCGACCTGAATCCGCTGCTGCGGGATGCCGAAATCCTGTTCGTCAAACGCTATACGTACAATAGCAAGCACTACTACGACGATTTCCAGCACATCAGCCGCTGGGGTGGCAATTTATGCGTCCTGTCCTTGGCCAGCGGCCAGGTGCGCGCAATCGTGCCGCCGCTGGGCGGCGGCGTTTTCGACCGGTACGACCTGTCGTTCGACGCCCAGCGCATCGTGTTCGGCTACCGGCGTCCGCAGTTGGAAGGCTACCGGCTGTGGGAGGTCGGCGTCGACGGCAATGGCCTGCGCCAGGTGACGCAACCGCCGGCCGACGAAGAGCGCCGGATCGCGATGTACGGCAAGACCAGCACGGGCGACAGCTTCTACGGCTTGCTGGGATACCAGTTCTGGACCGACGACGTCCACCCTTGCTATCTTCCCGACGGCGGTCTGTGCTTCGCCTCGACACGCAGCGAGCACGGCGTGCTGTGTACTCCGAATCATTACCTGGCGTGTACGAACCTGTTCCGCATGGATGGCGACGGCAGCGGGATGCGGCCCATTTCGCAGGGCGCGCTTAGCGAGTTTACGCCCACGACGATGGAGGACGGGCGGATCCTGTACAACCGCTGGGAATACGTCTACAAGGGCATCGCCGCCGTCCAGCCGCTGTGGATTACGCGTCCGGATGGTTCGGGCAGCGAAGAATTCTACGGCGACAACATTGCCAATCCGGGCGTGTTCTGGCAGGCCCGCCAAGTGCCCGGCCATCCGCGTCTGGCGGTCTGTATCGGCTGCGGGCACGAGCCGCTGGGCGTGGGGCAGGTGCTGTTACTGGACTTGAACAAGGAGAAACGCACGCCCGAGCCCATGCTCAGCTTGACGCCCAACGTCAAGACGCAAAACCTGCGCGGCTTGTACCAGCTTCGCAATGGCGTGTGGCGCGAGGACATCTACGGTCCCTTTTACTCCGATCCCTATCCGCTGTCCGACAAGTTCTTCCTGGTCTCGTGCAATCCGGACAGGCGCTACAACGACCCGGCGGGCTACGGCATTCACCTGCTGGACGCCTTTGGCAACCGCGTGCCGATCTACGCAGATCCGGAAATCTCGTGTTGGCAGCCGATGCCGTTGCGGCCTCGCCAGACGCCGCCCGTTCTGCCCGCCGTGACGGCTCCGCGGCCTGAATCCAAAGAAATGGCGACCGTCTTTCTCAGCGACGTGTACCGCGGCCTGGACGGCGTGCCGCCGGGAACGGTCAAGTACCTGCGCGTGATGGAGCAGATCCCGAAGCCCTGGGCGGCCGAGGTGGATCCATGCCGCGACGAAGATCGCGGCGCCGATGGAATTGGCGGCCATCTGGCGGTCAGTTGGAACAGCCACATCTGGATCGGCGTATTGCACGGCATCGTGCCGGTCGAGGCGGACGGGTCGGCCTGCTTCGAGGTCCCCGCCGGCCGGAACCTGTTCTTTCAGGCGTTGGACCAGAACTTCATGGCCGTGCAGCGGATGCGGACGTTTGTGAATTTCGAGCCCGGCGAACAACGCTCGTGCATCGGCTGTCACGAGCATCGCCGCCAGGCCCCCGTGTCGCGAATGGCGGCCGCCTTTGGCCGGGCGCCCGTGTCGCTGGCCGCTCAGCCGGGCGAATCCGCCCCGCGCCCGCTGTACTATCCGACCGACGTCCAGCCGATGCTCGACCAGCACTGCGTCCGCTGCCACAACGGCCAGGATCCCAAGGCCCCGCCCGACCTGCGCGGCGAACTGACCACGCTGTTCAGCCGTTCCTACGAAGGGCTGCTCCAGGGCAAGTTCGTCGCCACGGTGCAGGAATGGAATGGCGGCTCGTACGCGATGCAGAACGCCGAGGCCGTGCCGCCGTACACCCACGGCGCGCATGCCAGCCGGCTGGTGAAAATCCTGCAGGCGGGCCACTATGATGTCAAACTGCCGATGGAGGACTGGATCAAGCTGGTCACGTGGATCGACACCGGTGCTTCGTACTATGGCTCGTACTACGGCCGGCGGCATCTGCGATACCAAGGCCAGCCCGATTTTCGGCCCGTGCCCACGCTGGCGTCCGCGTGCGGCGTCCCGCCGGAAGTGCCGGAACTCGCGCAGCCCGATCCTTTGCCCGCTCGGTTGCTCGCTTGGTGGCCGCTGGACGATTCGGCGCCCGGCGTGGCCGCCGATGCATCGGGCGCGGCGCGTCATGCCAAAGCGATCGGCGTCGCCCGATGCGAAGGCCAGGATGGGCACGGCGCATGCCGTTTCGACGGCAAGGGCTACCTGGAATCCGACGGACTGGGGGCCCACGAAGCGATTTCGATCGCTTTGCGGGTCAAGCCCGGCACGCTGGGCAACCAGTGGAATCCGCTGCTGTTCTGCCACGAAGGCCAACCCGGCGCGGTTCACTTCAGCCTGATGTCGGACGGTGTCCCCAACGTGGCCATCAACACGGGCGACTGGAACTGGACGCACCGCAAGGCCCGCGCAACCCTGGCCGACGGCCAGTGGCACCATGTCATCCTGGTGTGCGACGGCCGCTTGGGCGGCAGCGTCCGCTTCTATGTCGACGGCCGGCTGTCCAGCCAACAGCGTCTGAATCTGGGCCAACCGCTCGACCTGTACCGCTTCCGCATCGGCGCGTGGAACCGCTGGGAGAGCAACCCGGCCAACAACTTCCACGGCGAGATCAGCGACGTGCGAGTGTACGGCGGTATGTTGACCGACGACGAAGCCGCCAGCTTGGCTGCGGCGCCGGCGGAGGGCAATTGACCTACTATCGCAGGGCAAGACACGGCCGAAAGGGAATGATCGAGTCCGAGGACTTTGGAAGATGCCATGATCGAGGACCAACACCAACCGTACGACAAGAGCAGCAAATGGCTTATCCAGCACCATGGGGACTCGATGCTGCGGCTGGCCAAGGTCGAAAAGATCGAAGCCTGGCGGCCCGCGCAGGCCGAAGTGGTGCAGCCACGCCAATTGCCGGACGGGCTGTTGGAGGTCCGCCTGCGGGGCGAACCCCGGGACGACCTGTTCCTGCTCGAAGTGGCCACCTACCCGGAGCGCCGCGTCGGAAAGCAACTGACGGGCGACCTGATGCTGGTGTACCTGGATCGCGGCGAGTTGCCGGAGGCCGTGACCTTGGTCCTGCGGCCCAAAGGCAAGTACCGGATTCCCCGCAGCCGGAATCTGCGCAGCCGCCACGGGCTGTCGTCGTGCCGTCTGAAGTGGCGCGTCGTGGAGTTGTGGACGATTCCTGCGGAGGACTTGCTGCAGGCTCAGGACGTCGGCTTGATCCCGTGGGTGCCGTTGACCGGTTTTCCTGACCCGCCGGAAACCATGATGCAGCGCTGCCGGGAGGCCATCGAACAGCATGCTCCGTCCGGCGAGAAGGCCAATTTGCTGGCCGTGACTCAAGTGCTGACCTATTTGCGGTATAATGATGTGGGATTGCTAACGATTTTAGGAGGTAGAAACGTCATGCTCGAATCGCCATTAATTGACGAACTTGTGATGGAAAAGTACGGGGACCTGCTCAGCGAGAAGACTCGCGAGGCGGCCCGCGAGGCGGCCCGCGAAACGGCTTGCGAGACAGCTCACCAGTACATTGTGACCTTCCTTGAAGCTCGGTTTGGCGACGTTCCGCGAGATCTGGCCGAAGAAATTGAATCGGTCGTCGACGAGAAACAACTGAAGAGCCTCGTGCGATCGGCGGGCACTTGCCCCGATCTGGACGCGTTCCGGAGCGCGGTCGCGCGAGGCTGACCGGACGCCTCGTATTGATCCTCGATGTCGCCCCGCTGATGGGCTCGCTGGTCGGTCAAACGTCGTAAGCCGTGCCACACCGAGCAGGGCCGCGCCCGTCACACCCGATGCTGGGTGCCGCGATCCGAGTGTGGCACGGCCTACTGGTTGACCGTGGGCAGCCACCAGCGACGCGAATCGCCAGGACGGGGAGTGGCCGAACGTGTGCGCCCGGGCCAACGGCTGCTCAAGCGGCCGCTGGCTGATGCCGGCGATCTGGCGGCCCTCCGCGTTGCTGAATCTCGCGACCATGCCGACCGCCTGCAGCGGGACCTGATCGCATCGCCCCGAAGCCGGGCGGACATTTCCTGTCCAGCCAATTACCACATGGCAGCTTTTCCACTCCGAACGGCACGGTTTCGGACTTTCCTGGTGAACGAAAGCCTCTCGTCCTGACTGGCCGCGGGATAGTGCATCCCCGACAGCCACCCCCGAAAAAACGGCCTGCTGGTCGTCGGCGTGGGCAGCGGGTAAAATGCAGCGGAGGAGATAGCCGTGATCGAACTCACCGAACAACAGATGCTGGCGCTGGAAAACTCAGAAGCGACTCCGCCCCGCGTCGTCAATCCCAGGACCAAGGAGACGTTTGTCTAGCTCCGGATCAATGAGTACGAACGCCGCCAGGAGCAAGCGTACGACGATAGCCCTTGGACGCGGGAGGAACTCCAGTCGCTGGCGTGGGAGGTTGCCGAGCGGACCTCCTGGGACGAGTACAACGATCCCGTGGAGCAACCATGAAACGTCTGCGTCGCCGCGTCACCCGGGGCACGTCGTTCGGAGCTGACGAGTGGGACGCCTCCTCGGCGTCGAAGGTGGGCCTGGATTCCGCGTCTCGACCCTGCGGGCACCGTCGCAAAAGTAGAATGTACTGTTCCGGCCCTAACGATCCGAGCCTGACCACTTTCCAGCCCACACCCACCCTCCTTTTTGCATTCAACCTACCATAAATTAGGTAGTGACGGGCATTCAGGATTGAGGATTGGGAACCGGCAAAGGCGTTTTCTGAACCCCGCCGGAGGCAGGCCGTTCGGAGCGCAGCACACCTTGAATGAACTCTACTATCTCAGGCGACATGCGGGTTGCGTACTTGCCTTGATCGTCGCCGCCAGAATGAACGCCAACAACCCGAAATACTTCCCCGTCGACCGACGAAATGAGAGGCCCTCCGCCCGTTCCCACGCTCGTGAAGATTGAGTAATCCAGTCGGTCGACAGAAACACGCTCGATCTTACCGATGCCGACCCACATTGTTCTGGGCGGTTTGTCCGCAGGATATCCCACCACGTTGACCTGCATCCCAAGCAACTGCGCGTCCGAGAATTCCTGGATCTCCAGGTGGCCCGCAGATTCGCCAACGGGTTTGGCGAGGATCATTACGGCGACATTCAGATTGTCGTTTTCGGATTCGACGTAACCTGCAGGAACACGCATGTCCACAACCTCGATCTCGCCGAACGGCGAATCGTCACCGTTAACTGCTACTGATACGTTCGCACGGCGTACGAAACCACCAGAGAAAACAACGTAGCCTGCTGTGAGCACGTGGGAGGGGCCGATCAGTACACCGGTAGCAAGGATTTGCATCCCATTCAGCCTTGTGCAAGCGATCCTGCAGACTGCCGAATACGGAAGCCTTTTTGTATCCGACACCTGTACCCGTTTGTCGATGTATGCGCTGGACTGTTTGAAAACCTGCTCCAGACTGTTTCGAGAAGCCCTGAGCTGCATCGCCTCGTCTCGTGCCTGCTCTGCCTGAACTCGTGCCTGGTTAGCCCGCTCCTCCGCCTTCTTTGCGGTGTTACGCTCATCCAGTGCATTCGCGAGCGCGTCCTTCAACTGTGCGCGGGAGTCCAGTGCGTACAACAACATTCCAAGCGCAATCACCGAAAGCACTCCGACGGCGGCCAGCAGTCGCCGAAACAATCGAGCCCGGGCTTCCTGCGCCAAGGCTCGGGCTGCTTGCTCCTCGGCCAGCTTTTTGGCGAGTTCCACCTCGCGGGCCTGAGCTGCCTCGCGGACAAGACGTTCGCGCTCTCTGACCGCGGCTTCTTCCCTTTCGCGGCGCAGCCTTTCTGCTGCTTCGTTCGCGGCCTGCCGGGCGGCGAGACTGTCGTCGATCAGTTGCAGGCCTTGGGGCAGAAAGGATTCGGTTTTGTCGTCGGAACGCGATTGGCGCTCATACCGCTCGGCCCAAGCGGGTCGCGGATCCACCGTCTTGCGCCACTTGTCGGCGCGTGCGAGACTCACGTCATCAAGGACGCGCACCCCCGTGCTGACGGCGTCCCTGAGGTAGCGGTACCCGGCGGCGGCTTCGGACTCCCGTTCAATCCACGTCCGCAGCAGCGTCCACTGACGCAGCAAGCTTTCGTGGCTGATGTCGAGACTTGTCGCGGCCGTCAGCGCGCCGACTGGCGCCGTTACCAGGAAATGCACGCCGGACGCGCGGAAGACGTTGACGACGGAGAGGACCTCGTCTGGGGCGACACCGGCCACGTCGGCGACTTCCCGGACGCTCGTCAGCCGTCGGGACAACTGGCCCTGGGGACTGCGTTCGGCCAGGCACCGGAAGAGGCGCTCGGCGATCCGTTGCTGATCGGCAGTCAGGGATTCGTAGAGTTCGCTGGCGTGCAGGTCGAGGGCGTGAGCCACGCCGCCGGTCGCGCGGAGGTGGTCCTGAGTGATGTGCCGGGGCGTCTGCGGCGCGGCGGGATCCTCCGGGACGGCCAGCGTCCACATGCGCAACAGGACGTGCTGGATCAACGGCAACTGGTCCTGACGGTCGCCCATCGAGGCGAGCAGTTCCGCGACGACGCCCGGATCGATCCGGCTCTTGGGCACTGCTCCCTGGTCACGGGGCGGACCGTCGAAGTGGGCGTTTTGGGGGGGACGCTCGATGGCGTCACGCAGTTCTTCGCGCGTCATCCGCGGCGGCAGGAACTGGGCTCGATTGATCGCCTCGGGCAGGTCGCGGAACACGTCGCAGTCGCCGACGAAATCCGAACGCATCGTCAGCGACGTGAAGACGCCCGGACGCTTCTGCGCGGCCGTCGACAGCAGCAGATCGACAAACGCCATCGCGTCGTCGAGTCCATCGGGATCCGGTTCCCGGTCATGCGCGACCGTGTTGCGATCGCGGTGCGTGAAGCGAAAGATCTCCTCGAACTGATCGGCGAGAACCAGCACGTGCGTCCGTCGGCCGGGGAGGAAGTCGTCGATCGTGTCGAGCAGCCCGAGCGGGCCGCGACGCAGTTCTTTCGTGCAGAAGGCCACGTCGTCGGGAGCGGGTTCAGCCGGTCCGTTCGGAGATTCAGTACCGTCTGCCTGCGCGGCGAGGATAATCGACCGCGCGAGGTTTCCAAAAGGATCGTTGCCCGGCTTCATTATGACGAATCGCCACTCAACACCAGTTTCGCCGAGGTATCCCCGCTGCAGCGCCGGCAGCAGACCCGCCCGGACCAGGGACGACTTGCCGCAACCGCTGGAACCGACGACGGCCAGAAACTGATGCCGCCGCAGAACGTCCAGCATGCCGACGATGTGCTTTTCCCGGCCGTAGAACAGCGGCGCCTCGTGGAACTCGAAGGGACGCAGGCCAGGATACGGGCTGCCGAATGAGGTCATGACTTGCCTCCTTCGACTCGGGGGCGACGGCGGATTTCGGCAACGAGGCGGCTGATCTGGGTGCGACCGTCGACATCGATCGCACCCGGATCGGACAGCGGCGGCGGGTCGCCGTGTTTGCCGTCGGGGCGGTAGTAGAAGCGGAGCGGTGCGTCGTCGCGCAGAGCGATCGCGACCAGTTCGAGGCCGCGCTGCTCCTTCCACGCCGACTGGCACCGGCCGAGCACCACGATCACGGCGTCCAGCGACGGGATGGCTCGATACGCATCCACGATCGGAATGCCGTTCTGACTCGACACGCACATGACGTTTTCCGCTTTGAGGGCGAGCATCAACTCTGCAGTCGTACCGGCATCGTCCGCGCTGAACTTCACCATCGCGATGCGTTTTTCCGCCGTCGGAACGGGAACCGCTCCGATTTCGAAAGCCTGCCGCGTCTGTGTGACAACCCGGTCGTGAAAGGTGTTGGGAGGCTCGTCCAGCACATCCGGATGCGAGAGGAACTCACGGTGGTCGTCGCCGTCAGCTTCGTGCGGATCCACCTCTGGCGGACGCCAAAGCAGCACGCGAGCCGCCGTCAGGGCTTCCGTCGCCGCCTCCACGAACCAGCGTTCCTTGCCCTTGGGGAATGCGGCCGAGCGGTCGGCGTCTTCACAGAGAACTTGTACGAACAGGTTGGATTGCTTGAGATCCTCGCGGAACGCCGCCTGCAGTTCAGCGGACGAGTCTGGATACAACCCGTCGCCAAGCACCCGGATTCCAGTGTTCCGGCAGTACGCGATCAGCGTCTTTCGCGGCTTCCGGGCGAGGGCCGGGGCGATCAGGACCGTCGGCTTCCTGACGGTCTCTCGTTTCTCTCCCGTAATCCCCCAGATCAGCCGATGCAGAGCTTCCGCCCGGTCGCCTCGAAAGTCGACCCACGTGAAGTCCTCCAGGAAAGAAGGCAACTCCGGCTCGGCAGTACAGGTCGTCAGAATGACCGGAATGACGGGCAGTTCCTTCCGCACCTGCCGCCGCAGGAAGGACTTGATTTCCTTCTGCTGCCACGGGCCGAGGTCGTCGTCGCCGACGAACACAGCCACGGCTCGTACCGACTGAATCTGCTCCTCAATCGCATCCATCCAGTCGAAACCCGGCCGCAGATCCCACTTGTCGAGCCAGGGATTCAGGGCTGCATCGCGAAGCTGCTGGCCAATCGCTTCAACTTCCGGCTTGTCCTTCGAATTATGACACAGGAAAACGTCGTAGGTGGAGGTTGTGCTCGACATTGGCGATCACCCTCTAAGCCTGTTGCAGTTCATTAACGAGTGACGACCTTCCGCTGCCGGACGCGGGGAAGAAAAGTTGACAGCCACCGAATCTGGGTCGATGTATTCAAGATTTATACCCAAACCGCCCAGGTTCGTCAATTTTGGTGGCTGTCACCTTTTGCTCCCGGCTGTCACCTTTTTCTCCCCCACCTTTTGCTCCCCGCGAATGAAAAGGGTAGAAAGAGTGCAAAGAATGTGCGCGCGGCATTTCCAACGGACGAATCTGTGAACGAGGCCCTTCGGTCGATGGTGCATGACGCCGCGGCCACACCGTAACGCGGTGGTGCCGGGGTACGGACTGAACCGTTAACGCACCGAAGTTTCATTCTAACGCAACGCGAGGAAAGCGTGGGCCGGAACGGCGATGACGTTCTTGTCGAGCCTGCCCGACAGCTCTTGGGTAATCACCAACCCAAACGGCGCGTTGTACTTCGCTTGCTCGCAAAAGCTCCGCAGGCCCGCCAGGTCCGCACCTCCAGGATGGGCACGTCGATACTTGATTTCGATCGGCAGCCGCTGCAAGCCCATCGTCACGACGAAATCGACTTCCGGCTCCTGCTGACGTTCGGGAAACCAGCTTACATCTGCGCCCGGAATGCCCTTCAGATAGTAGCCGATGACGCTCTCCATGATGTGCCCGGCCGTCGTCGAAACTGCCTGATTCGCACTGGCGAGCATTCGAGGAGCGATTGGAACCGCCTCTTGCAGCCACGCTTCCCTGACGAAGTGGTCGCACAGGCAAAGCTTCGGCGGGTGCGACTGCCGTTTGGTGAGCGCTTCGAGCGGAGGTACTTCCTGCACCAAGAGAGAATTGGCCAAAAATCGGATCGCGTCCAGCACGGACTTGTCTCGGACGCCGGGTCCTAGCACCTGCGCGACCTCGTCCTTGATAAATCGTGCGCGAACACCCTGCCCGGCGTAACGGCAGACTCGTCGAAATGTCTCTTCGAGGACCCTCCGGTCCCGTCGGCGTCCATCCGGTCCAGCACGCAAGTCATGCACCAGCGTACGTTCGACGACCAGCCTGGCGATCTGGTCCGCCAACTCGGATCGCTCGACTCCCGGCTTGTGACAGACGGGATAACCGCCCACGTCGGAAAACGCCTCGAACGCTTTCTGGAGGACTCTGATGTGCTTTTTCGCATAACTCGTCAAGTCCAGCCAGAACTCCTGTCGCGTCCAGGCTTCCACCTGCGCCGTTGGCTGAAATGGCGGCAGGTCGCCCAATTGCCGCACGCCTGCGATCTCGCCCAGCCGCAACGGTCCGAGTTCGAGCATGGAGATGCGCCCCGCCAGACTGTCTTCGCCGTGGGCAATGCGAAGGGCCGAGCTTCCCGTTACCAAGGTCTTGGCCGCCATGTGATCGACCAAGGACTTCAACTGCGGTGCCCAGGCTTTTAGGTTCTGGACTTCGTCGAAAAACAGGTAGACCGGTTCGCCTCGATGCGCCAGCGCGTTGATGGAGCCTCGGACAACGTTGGTCTCGAACCAGCGGACCAGGGCCAGGATCGGCTGCCGAAACGAACGCAGCGACGGCACATCGTCGAACTGGACGCGGAAGACGCGGGCGGGATTGACGCCTCGAAGCTTCAGCAGCTCTTCAATCGCCTGCTCCTGGATGGTTGTCTTTCCGACCTGCCGGGGGCCCGGCACTGCCACGATGGGGGCCACATTCCCTTCCAGTCGACGAACGACTGGGGCGAAAGCCCAACGTCGAAATCGCTCCGTCGGCTTGGCTGGCTTGCCGCTCCACCACGGGTTCTGCAATTCGAGAAAATGCACAAGCTCCGGGTGCAGACCGCCCAGGGGCGCGGCGTCAAAAATCGGTGTCGGCTTCCGCGATCGCTTCGCCACGCGGGAAAGCACCCGCCAGAACTCGCGTTTGTCGAGCTTGGTTCCGGTCAGCCGGCTGAACTGACGGTGGAGGGCGTCAAAGTCGGCTGTGTACGGAAGTTGATCCCGGCTTCCGATACCGTCGGGCAGCAGACGCAGCAGCTCCAGTTGTTGCTCGGTGGTGAGCTTGGGCGACGATACCGTTTTCCGTTGTGACTTGTCACGTGCCAAGCCGCCTTTCTTTCCAACGCGGGTCAGAAGTCGCCAGAACGCGCTGTCGGGCACCGTTTGACGGAGGTGCCTTTCGTACTTACTCTTCAGCCGCAGAAACTCATCCGTGTACGGAAGTTGATCCCGGCTGTGAACCGCCTGCTGCAAAAGCTGGCGAATGACATGCGTTTCATCCGGTTGGGTCTTCGACATCGGAATAACAAGTGATTTGGCGAAAGGAATCTCCTCCCAGCGAATTGGGGCATGTCTACACTCGATCGGGGTATTGTACTCCGAAGTGCCATCCTGGGCGAGAATACGTATCCGATGGACGCCCCGCACCGGTGGAACCAAGATCGGACCGAATACTCCATGAACCAACTGAGCGAGAACCACGCCAACAACTAGGCCAAAAGGATGATTAGCGGGGAATCATTCTGGCACGCCACGGCGTTTCGCCGGGTGCGTCACAGCAAGAGGATGACAGAACTCCGCACCAACAGGTTCGCTGGATGCCTACGGGCGCCACGGGGCGGCAGCGGTCGGCAGATCGTGTTCAAGGCGGGACGTGGGACGTGTCAAGTTCGCCTGCTGGCACCGGGCGCTTGCCTGAGACTGCCTCAACGATGCGCGCGCGAATCGAATCGGCTACCTGCTGATTTCGACGTAGTTCATCGATTACGGCTTCGCAGAGCGACCAGTAGTGCTCCCAGGTTTCGCGCCCAACGATCGATTCGAAGTCGACCTTAATGGGAGACCGCCAACGTTCATAGGCTTCGAGGCGAGCAACCCGATCTGCTACATTCGGGACAGCTCGTCCGGTGGGCGACAACTTCGCGCGGCTGAGCATCCAATCGCGCCACGGCTTGTTGCCTTTGCTTTGGTTGCACTTACCGCAAGCGGGGACCAGGTTGGCGATTTCCGTGATGAACCCGGTGGGGCGGCGTTTTACGACGAGCGGGCGGAGATGATCCCATTCAGTCGCCTTGTCACCGCAATAGACGCACCGCACATCGCTCGGCTCCATCCCCAGTATCGTCAGGACCTCTTCGACATCGTCGTGGGTCGGCGGAACCGCTGGAATGACCGCATTGACGAAGGCATTGGTGATGCTCGACTTGCGAGACACCATTGTCTGCGCGGACGGCATTTGGAAGGCCACGGCGAGCAGCTTGCGTCGCGAACCGTCAATAGCGGTTGTCATTTCGATCGCCCTTTCTTGGCGTGTCGTCCCGCCTGCAGACTTCGCGTCTTCCGTATCAAAAGTTCGATCGGCACAAGCGGATCAATTCCGCACGCCGACGCGAACCAACAGAACTCGATCAAATCGATCCGCCGTTCGCCGGCTTCGACCTTGGCGACCCAGCTATGCGGAACTCCGAGCCTCGCGGCCAAGGCACGCTGGGACAGTCCCGCAGTCTCCCGCGCGCTCCGCAGTTCGGAACAAAGGGCAGCATATTCAGGCGTATGAACGGATTTGTGCATTGCTGCCATTATCGGGACTTGGTAGGATGCTCCCAAATTCGGTACAAAAAGATAAAAGGACTTCGCATCGCGGACTCCCAGCGCCATCTGCGGCTGACGACGGTTCGTGGCAGCGAGTTCGGGTGCCCCGTGTGCCGAGCCTAAGTGCAGTCTTGGCGGAAATAGCCTGCCACAGCATACCAGCCGTGCTCGGCTGTCCCCTTTCCCTATCGCATTCCCGGAGGCCACATGGAAACAACCCAAATCCAGATACCGACCTACGATCCAGATGGCGAGGTCGAGTACGACTACACAAGGCCACATACGCTGACGCTCCAGGAGGTGGAGGGCTTGCGGGTTGTTTTGGGAGACCCAAACGATGTGGCCGCTCCGGACGTGAGCATTGAACGAGCGGCCGACTTGTGGCGAGTTTTCGTTACTCCAGATCGTGGCAATGCTCTGTGTATCATCGAGATCCGACGAGACCGCGCCACAATCAAAGACAATTGGGGAAACCTTCTCTTGGAACGGGATCTGCGGTGACACAGCACCGCCACCAATGCTCACTCCCTAACACTCCGGACTTGGCGTTCCCCCCGTTTCGGAAAGTCATCAACGTGAACGGCTGTTTTTGGCACATGCACGGCTGTGCGCGCTGCCGTGTGCCTTCATCCCGTCGCGACTATTGGCTGGCCAAAATGCGGCGCAACGCGGCCCGGGATGCCCGGACCACGCGAGCGTTGCGGCGGGCAGGCTGGGGAGTGCTCGTGGTTTGGGAGTGTCAAATTGTTCCGGCACGCGTTGATCGGTTGCGGGCCCGAATCGTGGCGTTCCTGAAACGGGATGCCCGGCGACCTTCAGGGAAGAAACCATGCTGAACCAACATCGAATCCTCTGCGGCGATGCCCAAGCGGTGCTCGCGACGCTACCGGTGGCCAGCGTGGATTTGACGGTCACTTCGCCGCCCTACTACCAGCATCGCGACTACAACGTGCGCGGCCAGATCGGGAAAGAGAAAACGCTCGATGGGTACCTCGAAAAGATCCGCAGTATCCTGGCCGAGTTGCTGCGCGTGACGGCCAAAACCGGCGCATGTTTCTTCGTGGTCGGCGACACTTATCGGAACCAGAACCTGCTGCTGGTCCCGCACCGCATCGCGCTGGCGGCTGCCGAAGTGGGCTGGACGGTGCGCAACGACTTGATCTGGAACAAACTCGACCCGCCGCCGGAAAGTCCGCGAAACCGCTGGCGATCGGGGCACGAACACATCCTCTTTCTCACCAGACGATCCGGCAACTACCGCTTCAACGGAGATGCAATTCGGGTTCCGTATGCGGCTGCCACGTTGAAGCGATGGGGGAATGGCC
The DNA here is from genome assembly GCA_964645045.1 of uncultured Pirellulaceae bacterium. Classification (GTDB taxonomy): domain Bacteria; phylum Planctomycetota; class Planctomycetia; order Pirellulales; family Pirellulaceae; genus Anammoximicrobium. The sequence continues at coordinate 72,205 of CAZXYZ010000019.1, forward strand.
AAGTCTACGGCGGACGAAAAAGCGAAGGACGCCGCAACGACAAGGATTCGCGGATGCGTCACGGAAAAACATTCAAGCTGAACCCGAAAGGCTGTCTCCCCACCGACGTTTGGTCCTTGCCAGCCGGAGACTCACCCGCCGATCATTACGCAACCTTTCCCGAGCGTCTCGTCCGCCCGTTGATCTCGGTCTGTAGCGACCCGGGGGATCTAGTCGTCGACCCGTTCGCGGGCAGCGGAACCACTTGCCGCATTGCCGCGGAGCTGGGACGGCGAAGCCTTGGTATCGAGCTGAACCCGGAATACGCCGAAATGGCTGCCCGCGCCGTCGGGGCGGAGGTCGAGTTCGTCGCGGCGGGCAAATGAGCAGCGTGCGACGGCCTGCAGTGTAGCGACGATGTCGCCCGCATCAACATAGGCCTCGTACTCCGACTGCTCGTCAGCCGTCAACGTGCCTTCGTTCGCTTTGCACGCCAACTCCTCGACGCGCTGCTGCAATTCCTCGTCGGCCTCTGCGTGGGCAATTTGCCGTGCCGCTTCCGGCGGCAATGCCCGTAGGACAGGCTCAAGCACACGATGTAGTAGGTTGTAGATTTCATGATGGCATCGTACCACAAACGTGCCGCGCCGTCGACTGCGAGTGGAGCGGTGTCTCCCTGCGACCCGCACGGTCGTGGCACTCGCGTAGCTGTGAACCGATTCGGCCTGCGTTGCTACAGCGACAGCACGAACTCGACCAGGTCTTGGATCTCCTGTTCGCTCAGCGCCTCCAGGCGGCCGCCGGCCAGGCCGTGCCGGCCTTCGACCAGCAATTCCCGGATGGTCGTGTGGCGGCCATCGTGCAGGTAGGGGGCGGTCCGCCAGACCTCGACCAGCGTGGGCGTGTCGAACCGATCGCTGGTCTCGTTCCGGCTCCGCGTGCCGACGTTGTGCAGTTTCAAGTCGGTGTAGGTCGGCGCGGGGTGGCAGCTCTGGCAGTTGACGCGCTGGCTCTCAAACAACTGCCGGCCCCGCTCGGCCGCGGGGCTCAGCCGGCCGTCGACCAGATACGGACTGGGCACGGGCTTGAGCGACTTGAGGTACGTATCCATGTCGGCGGCGTTTTCCTCCTGTTCGACGGCAAACAGGATGTGCGTCAGGCCCGAACGAACCGCTTCCTCGGCGGTCATCCGCACGCCCTCGGCCATCGCGGGCGGCGTCTCGTGGGACAACAGCATACTCTTGGTGTTCTTGGGATTGCCCACGCCGTCGTTCATCAGATCCCAATTCAAGCCGTCCAGGCGTCCGTCGGGATGGCAACTGGCGCAGCTTTGCCACTGCTGGTAACAGATCGTTGCGTCGTGGAACAGCAACTCACCTCGTCGCCGGGGTGTCAGTTTTGGAGCGGGGCCGAGGGCGATCGAGCCAACGGAGCCGCCCTCCGCCGACGCCAGATCGATCACGGCTACGGTGTCGCTGAAATACTCCGCGACATACACTTTCGACCCGGCGACGGTCAAGCCGCGCGGGCCGTTGCCCGGCAGCTTGGTCCGCCGCCACAGGCTGGCCCCCAGGCTGGGATAAATCGGCCAGACGCCCATCATCGGCGACATGGTCCTCAATGCGGATTTGCTCAGCAGGTCCGCGAGGCCGATGACGTTCAATTCATGCGTGCCGGATTGACTGACGCAAACCCATTTCCCGTCGGCGGTACAAGCCACGCCCCACGGATTGCCGGCGCCCAAGTAGAACTCGTCCAGGCCGATCGTGCCCACCAGCTTGCGTTGCGGCACGTCGATGATGCTGACCACGTTCACGTTGATCCAGCCCGTGTCCACGCGGAACGGGACCATCCGGAAGTTGGACAGCAGGTGGGTGACCAAGGCATAGGTTCCGTCGGGGGTCGTGCAGATCCCGCGCAAGCCGTTGGAGCCGTCAGGCAGTGCGATCGTGCTGCCATCATAGGTCTGGGCATCAAAGATCGACAGGACGGCCGCCGCGTCGCCGGCAAACGCCCCATCCGTCCGCGTGTTCGGCAGATGGTTGGCGACCAGCACCGCTCGGCCATCGGGCGTCACCGCGACGGCGACCGGCTCACGGACGGCGGCGACCCGTGCGACCTCCCGGGCCGTCGGCATGTCGATCACCGAAACGTTGTGATCGAAGCGATTGCAGACGTACAATCGTGCGCCATCGGGGCTGAGCGTCGACGCCGTCGCGGTATGTCCGGCCGGGATCGTCGCTAGCATCTCGCCCGAACGGGCGTCCAACACGGCGATCGTACTCTTCGGCGCCGCACACGTGACGATCAGTTTCGTTCCGTCCGGCGACAACGCAATGCCCGCCGGTTCGGCCGGCACGGTCACGCGGCGAATGACCGTGCCGCCGGGAAGCTCGACCCACGCCACTTGCCTGGCGTCGGCGCACGCTACGAACAGCGTCTTGGCATCCGGAGACGCAACCAAGGCGCATGGTCCCAGATATGACTCCGGCTGGTCGGCCGCCTGCGTTGCCGGAGCCGATTCGGCCAGAAGACAGAAGCAGAGCCCCAAGATCCCGGTCAATCGTTCGATCTTGGAGCGGGATTTCCAACGCATGGCAACACCCTCGAATACCGATGCACAAGTTTCCCAGTTCGTGTGAGACGGTTTGGCAAACCGTCCTCGTGGAGATTCATGACGTCGCACTTCTGGATACTTGTTCTTAAGGGGTTGGCACCGGTCCGTCAAGCCATTATCCGCGGCGGGCATACACCGCGTTTAACATGGAGCTTTGCATTTTGGGATTTGTTTTGGATTTCGAATTCGAGATTTGAAATTTCGCTCCTGCCTGCGGCCGCCCTAGGGCAGTAACCAGCAGAGGCAAGGCGATTATGCTATGCTGTGAAGCCACAAGAAAGGGCTCAGACGTACAGAATTCAATTTTGCCGGACATGAGATTTTGCCAAAGGTGAACGGACTGCCAGGCAAAATTGAATTCTGTACGTCTGAGCCCACAACCCACACGGAGACGAACCATGTTACAGACACCCGACCGCCGGCAATTCTTAAGAACGGCCGCAACCGCCGCCCTGCCGCTTGTTGTGGCCTCGTCGGCGCCGGCCGGCGAACCCGCCTCGTCCCCGGCCCCGCTGACCGTGGGAATAGCTACGCTCGGCTTTGGCGACCGGACCAACGCCCAGTTGGCCAAGGAACTGAGCGAACAGGGCATTCGTGTCGTTCAACTGTTCTTGAATCAATCCGATAGCCGCTACTGGAAGTACAACGGCCGGTCCGACGTCTCGGACTTGACCGCCGACCGCTGCCAGGCGATCGCGGACGCCTACCGCTCGGCCGGAATCACGATCCACAGCATCGGCGTCTACACGAACTTGATCCATCCGGACGAAGCCGAGCGAAAGGCGAACCTCGATTACTTTGAAGCCATGATGAAGATCGCCCGCGCCATGGGCGTACAGAAACTGGTGACCGAGGCGGGGCACTTTCACTCGAACGAGCCCGAACCGCCCGTCCCGCACCACTTCCAGGAAGAGGTTTGGAAAACGATGGTGGCGACCGGCAAAGAGCTGGCTCGGCGCGCCGATGCCCAGGACGCAATCGTGTTGTTCGAGCCGTTTTTCCGCGGCTTCCTGGCCAGCGCCAAGCGGACGCGATTGTTCCTGCAGGAGGTCGATTCGCCCCGGATCCGCGCGCTGCTGGATCCGGCCAATCTGCTGGAGGTGAACGATCTGGAGGAGATGTTCGAGCAACTCCAGCCGTGGATCGAATGCCTGCATGCGAAAGACCGCAAGCTGCACGTCGATCGCGGCGTCCCGGCGGGCCAAGGCGACTTGGACTACGACAAATTCGTGACGCTGGCCGCCGCGCGCACGCCGCACGCGCCGCTGATCCTGGAGTACGTCGGACCGAACGATTATCAACAGGCCCAAGCGCACCTGCTGAACGCGATCCGCAAGGCGGGTGCGTCCGTCGCCAAATGAGGACCAAAGCAATGCAAACCAGACAACTGGGGAACAACGGCCCGCGGCTGACGACGATCGGCTTGGGAACATGGGCCATGGGCGGTGGCAATTGGAAGTTCAGTTGGGGACCGCAGGATGACGCGGAATCGATAAGCACGATTCACCGCGCGCTGGACCTGGGCATCACTTGGATCGATACCGCGCCCGTCTATGGCTTGGGGCACAGCGAGGAGGTCGTCGGCCGGGCGCTGCACGCCTTGCGCGATCGTCCGCTGGTTGCCACCAAATGCGAACGCTGCTGGGACGGGGAGGGCCGGATCATCCCCCGGCTCAAGAAGGAGAGCATCCGTGCCGAGGCCGAGGCGAGCCTGCGGCGGCTGCGCGTCGAAGTGCTGGATCTGTACCAGATCCACTGGCCGCAGCCGGACGAAGACATCGAGGAAGGCTGGGAGGCGATCGCGGACTTGATCCGCGCGGGAAAGGTCCGCTTCGGCGGCGTCAGCAATTTTAACCTCAGTCAGTTGCAGCGCGTCCAGTCCATTCATCCCGCCACGTCGTTGCAGCCGCCGTACAGCATGTTGGCTCGCGACGTGGAGGCGGAATTACTACCCTACTGTGCCTCCCAGGGGATTGGCGTCATCTCCTACAGTCCCATGCAGAAGGGGCTGCTGACCGGCAAAGTGACCGCCTCGTGGGTAGCCGCCCTACCGGCCGATGACCATCGTCGGGGCGACGCGAAATTCCAGGAACCGCAACTGAGTGCGAACCTCGATTTGGTCGACGCGCTCGGTAAGATCGCCGCGGAAAGTGGAAAAACCTTGCCACAGCTGGCCATCGCCTGGGTCCTGCGCCGCCCCGAGGTGACGGCCGCGATCGTCGGAGCACGCCGCCCGGATCAGATCGAGCAGACGATTGCCGGCGGGGACTGGCAGTTGACCGAGCCGCAGATCGCGGCGATCGAGAACTTGTTGCATACACCGGCATAGCATCCTTGGCCGATACCTGGGCCACGCACGCAGACCCGACAACACAGCACACTAGCCGGCAGGAGGCCGGAGCCCTCTCCCAACACCGTCTCCTGCCGGCTGGCGCTGTGCATTATCGAGTTCTCCTTTTTCACACCTCCTTACAAAGAACATGTGGTTGCTAAAGCCACACTGGGCCGAAATCACCGTTTCAGTCCAGCGTTCCCGTCATTATCGTTAAATGCAACTTGCGGACCAAACAGCGGCCTCTATCGTCACGGAGAAGGCTGCGGGGATTGACACCCGATCTTAAGTCTAAGTGCGCTGGCAATTTGTGCCTTGGGCGGTTCCTTTCTAACGGCTGGGGAAACTTCCGTATCTCAGTCGGGCTGCGGTTTCGCCTGCTGATTTCTTCAGCAGATTGCCGCATTTGGCGGCACGAAGCGAATAGGGCAAGCGGGCACCCGCAGGCATTGACTCTGCCGGTTGCGCGTGGGAATCCGGAAGAGCGCGAAGGAGCAGCGGAACGGCTTGTATCGCCAACGGTGACCGGAATCGATGCCAGCATGTGTAACCGCCGATAACTGAGCGACAGCAACTCTGTGGTCATCGTTCAGCTTGCGCCCCACCGAGGGGCTAACTCTGACGGGGGGCCGCGAGTACGCGGTGCTAGGGCGTTGGGTAACGAGTTCCGTTTCCGCTGCACGGCAGCTTTTTGCGGAGTCAGTTATGGGGACATCGGCGATCGTGCTTTTGATATTCGCGGCCAACAGCTTTGGGGCAACTACTCCGAAGGCGGTGGCCGAAAAACAGAATCGTGTCTTCGAACAGTTCTGGGGGACCGAATTCGAGTGGAAGTTCGACGCCCTGCCGACGACCGGCACGGTTCCGAATTTCCGCGTGCCGTACTCCGGGTACATCTACCCGGACCGCGGCGGTGGAACCGAGGACGTGCTGCGGAAGTACGACCTTGCCTTCCACGGCGGGCGTCAATTGGCGGTCGGATTTGAAAAGTGGGACACGACAGCGTTCAAGCAACCGACCCCGCGCAAGGGCCCCTTTGGCATGACGTGGGGGCAGAAGATGGAAACGCCGAACTGGCATGGGCACTGCAATGGGTGGGCGGCCGCGTCCATTCGGCATGCGGAGCCCAAGACCAGTGTCAAACGCAACGGCGTCACCTTCACACCGGCGGACATCAAGGGGCTGCTGGCCGAAATCTACATCTACAACGACGTGGAGATGCTGGCCGGGATTGACTCCAAAATCGAACCGGGCATCTTCCACGCGATCGTCACCAATTGGCTTGGCCGTGGCGGGCATCCGCTGGGACTGGAAGCGGATCCGAGCGAGGAAAAATGGAACTACCCGACGTACGCCTTCAGCAGCTCGTCGATCAAACGTTCCGACCGCCGCGTCGAGGTCAAGCTGAACCTGGCGTACATCAAGGACAGCAACGGCGAGTACCAGGAGTCACCCCGGAACCGCCGCGTCAAGTCCTTCCACTACGACTTGTACCTGAACAGCCAAGGCGAAATCGTTGGCGGGAACTTTTACGCCGATAGCGCGATCATCGATATGCTGTGGCTGCCCCTGCGTCCCAAGCAAGGACGGCAGAAGGGCAACGAATCCGGCAACCCGTACGTGGACGTGAACCAGGTGCTGGCGATCTGGCGCGAGTCCGCATCGCCCGAGGAACGCGAGCAGTGGCTGATCGTCGATCCGGCGCGGGAAGACCGTGTGTCCAACGTGGCCAACGTCAAGACGCTGGTTCCGCTTCAAGATCCGTTTGGGACGCGTGCGGCACCGCCGATCGCGACGTCGCCTGCGTCGCCTTGGCCGGCTCCGCCCAGCGAACGGTCCGCGCGGCGGGCGGGGACGCCGTCAATCAGTGCGCCGGTGACCTCCGCCGATGCGTTGCGGATGGAATCGCCGGTCAACGCCACCCCGCCACCGCGATCCTCCGCCAGCGCGGCGATTTCCGCTCCCACAACCGAGCCCGTGATCGCGGAAACGACCGTGACGGACAGTCGGTCACTGACGGACATCTTTGCGGAGCTCAACCGCGGCACAGCGCCTCGCGAGCCGGCATCCGCAACGGACGCGCTCGGTTCATCGGAAGTCCGCACCGGAACCGATCTGGACGATGCGGCCCTGCCCGAAGCCGGATCGGCTGAGATGACGGCTGAACCTGTCCTCGAAGACTAATCCGCTAAACGGCAATCAAGGCACTACATCCCCGGCTTCCACGCGGAAGCCGGGGTTTTTTGTTGCCCGGGAAAACGCGTCGAGGAAGCACCTGAATTCAACCGCGTGCGGTGTTCAGCGTGGACTTTAACCGCTTGCACGATTTTCGAAGAAGGGATAATTTGAAGATTGCAGGACAGTCGTCGTCACCGCCGGGCGGCGGGCAGAGCAGCCCCCCGTGTCCCTCCGCTCGTCAGCTCGCTGGGCTGCTGGGAGGGAGTCGGTCATGCGTACCTATCTATACCTCTCGATGACGCCGGAATCTCTCGTCGCGTCGCAATTGCCGCCGGAAGAATTTGGTGCCTACATGGCGGTCGGCACGCGCAAGAGCGCACATGGCCAGGTGATTTTCTTCGACCTGTTGGAAGGGTATCATAGCGATGAATTCGACCAGCGGTACCTGGCCGAGAATTGCATTTCCCATCCCGGCGGCGAGCCCAAGCATTCGCTCTATCTAGGGATCTACCGCATCTTGGAGCGGGTGCCGCTGGCGGCGATCAACAGCCTTTGGCTGACCTCGGCTCACGGGCAAACGCTCGAATTGAAACCGGCGCGGCAGCTGCCGGCATGCAGCAATCGCTTCTACCTGTACCAAGAATTGTGCCCCGTCCATCCGCTGATCGCCAGCAAGCTGACGCCGTTGGAGTTTGCCACGTTCATTACGCGGCCGGACAAGCCGCTGTTCGTGCCCAGGATCTGTTTCTTGGACTTCGATCTGGGCGAGATGGCCAATGACCCGGAGAACGGCAAACCCAATCATCTGTACTATCCGGATCCGTTTTGGCACTTGCGCGGCTGCCTGTTGGAATTGCTGGCCGACGAGCGGAAGCACACCAAGACCGTCGATCGGCTGCACCTGCAGAGTTTTCCGTATCACTGCATCAAGAACGGGTTCTATCTCGGCGACTCGAGCGGAGTCCTGTTCTTCCCGTTCCCGACGCGCACGGAGTTGGAGGGGAAGTACCAGGCGTGGTGGCGGTCGACGCGATAAGACGACGGGTCGGAACAAAGTCAGGGACAAATCAGTTGCGGCCACTTGGCTGCAACGGGGCGGGGAGACTCGCAATGATCCACCAAGCGGAAGCGCCGATTTCGGACGAGGCCTCGCTGGATGTCTTGGTGGAGGCCGAGCAGCGGCTGGATCAGCAGCTGAGCGAAGCCCGACAGCAGGCCGACCAACGCGTACAGCAGGCCCAGGTGGCCGCCCAGGACCGCCTCGGCCGCGCACGTCAACGGCTGGCCGCCGACGCCGCCCGGCGGTTGGCGGAAGGGCAGCAGGCTATCGACGGCTTGTTGGCTCGCGAGGCGGAGGCGAGAGAGCAGGAATTGGCTCGGGCGTGCGCCGGGTTCGAGACATTTCGTTCAGCCCTGTGTGCGCAGGTGCTGGCGGAGGTGCTGGGCCGATGATCGTCCACATGTGCAAACTCCAGGTGGTGACGCTGGACGAGCAATTCGATCGGCTTGTCGAGGGATTGCAGCATCTTGGCTACCTGCACCTCGAGCCTGTCCCGCTGAGCCAGACTCCGGCCGCGGGCGTGCTGCACCGCATGACACTGACGGAGGCCGACCAACAGCGTCGACAGGTGCTGGCGGAGGCACGGCGAAGTCTGAACGAACTGCGGTCTGCCTTGGGCTCGCTGCCCGAGACGCGGGATGCACCGCCCGTTCCGCCACGCGGGCCTGAGGAGATTCGCGACGTGGCTGCGGCGCTTCTCAACCGGGTCCGGTCGCTGCGCCGCCGGCGGCGAAACCTGGAACAGGACGGGCGCATTCTGCGGAGGTATCTTCGCGCCGGGCATTTGGTCCCGCGTGCCGGCCGCGCCGCAGCCCATGTCCTGTTGTTTACGTTTCCCAGTGCTGAACGCCTCGTCGCCAAGACCCTGCGCGAGCGGCTGCGAACGCTGACGCCGCCACCCCGGCTGCGGTGCTACCGCGTGTCGGGCGAGCACAGCGTGGCGGCCGTCGTCTGCTCACGTGCCAGCGTGGCCGGCGTGCGCCAAGCCGCCTGGCAGGCCGGAACGCTCGAGTTCAAACTGCCGTCCGCTTGCCGCAACGGGCTTGAAATCGATCGCATGAACCGCGTGCAAGCCGACGTCGACGCGCTGCCCCGCCGGCTGGCAGACATGGATCGAGCGTTGGACCGTTTTCGCCGCCAAGCCGCCCATTACGCGGCCGACCTGGACCGGCAGTGTGCGGAGGACGCCCAGCGATTAGAAGCGAAGAGCAGCTTCGTCGAAAGCGTCCTGTTGCGAGTCCTGCACGCGTTCCTGCCCGTTGACAAGAAGGAACAGGTGGTCCGCGTGGCGACGGAGTTGACCGGCGGTCGCCTGGAGATCACCGAGCTTTCGGTGGGACCGCGCTTGGAGGACGTGCCCGTCGTCTTGCATAACCCGGCCTTCGCCAAGCCCTTTGAAGTGCTGCTCCGCATCTTTCCGCCGCCGACCTACGGCACCTTCGACCCGACGATGGTCAACGCGGTCGGCGTGCCGTTTTTCTTTGGGCTGATCGTGGGCGACGTCGCCTATGGGGCGATCCTTCTCGCCTTGGCCCTCTGGGTGCGCTGGCGGTACCGCCAGCGGGACATGCTCCGCGCCGCGGGCACGATTGGCGTCTATTGTGCCGCCAGCGCGATGACCTTCGGATTGTTGTACGGCGAGTTGTTTGGCGGGCTGGGCCAGTGGCTGGGGCTGCACCCGCTGGTCCATCGCGAACGGCCGGAGGATTTGCTCTGGCTGCTGAAGATCGCGGTCGGCATCGGCGTCTTGCACGTGGGGCTGGGGTTGTGTTTCGGTATACTCACGGCGCGGCAAGTGCTGGATCGCCATGCTTTTCACGAACGTCTGGGGCAGTTGTTGTGTCTGAGCAGCGCGGTGTTGGTGGCCGCCAGTCTGTTCCTGAGCCAGCCCTGGTGGCTGGCGGGTGCGGCCGTGTGCCTGGTCTTGGGCCTGGTCGTGCTGCTATCGGGCGCCGGCGTTGTCGGCCTGCTGGAGGTGTTCAGTCTGGTCAGCAATATCCTCTCCTATTCGCGTCTGATGGCATTGGGCGCGGCATCGGTTGTCTTGGCGCTGGTGGCCAACCGCCTGTTCGCCAGGCTGGACTACGGTCTGACCGGGCTGCTGGCGGCGGCCGCTCTGCACACCCTGAACGTCTTGATCGCCATGTTCAGCCCCACGATTCATACCCTGCGTCTGCATTACGTCGAATTCTTTACCAAGTTTTACCGGCCCGAGGGGCGCGATTACGTGCCGTTCGGCGGCCGGACCGAATCGTTGGAGCAAGGATAGGAGACCCCTGCCATGTTGGGTTGGTTCAGCAGACACGCGTTCACTTTGAATTTGTGCCTGGCCGCGGCGGGCGCTGTCGTGCTCGTCGCGTCGGGCTTGGTCCTCCAAGCCGCGGACAAACAGACGGCCGCTTCCGAGTTCTCGTTAGCGACGAGCGGCGAGCGAGCGTCTCCGGCGGATGCGGAGACGAAGCCTGCGGCGACTTGGCAGGATGCCGTGAAAATGTTCGCAGCCGCAGCAGCGATCAGCTTGACTGCCTTCGCCACGGCGATGACCCAATGCCGCATCGGCTCCGCCGGCATCGGCGCCTTGGCGGAAAACCCCAAGTTGTTCGGCAACATCCTGGTCTTCCTGGTGGTTCCGGAGACGATGGTGATCCTGGGGTTCGTGGTGGCGGCTTTGATGTTGTTTTAGGAGGCGTCGTATCGATCGGCTCAGACGTACAGAATTCAAAATTCGCCGTCGCGCCGTTACGCAGAACGGAAGGTACTGCCGGCGAATTTTGAATTCTGTACGTCTGAGCCCTGGCCGCCGAGAGGAGGTACCTGATGGCGGAGCATCGATTGCTGGCCGCGATGGAAGAGGAAGTCGCCGTGAAGATCGCCGAGATCCAGCAGCAGGCGGACGAGGCGATCCGGACAATCGGCGCTGCCGCCGAGCAGGCCCTGGCCGCCGAACAAGCGGCCGAGGAATCGCGGTTGAACGAGCGGCTTCGCCAGTACGAACAGGGGCAGCGAGCGCAGCGGGAGAACGAATGGCGTTCCCGCATCCGGCAGTTGCAGTTTGAAATTGTCGAGCAGGTGTTCGGCGAGTTGACGCGTGCTGCAGCCCAGGTCCGCCGCCACGACGATTATCCGGCGGTGTGGTCGCAGTGGCTGGGAGAAGCCCGGGCTGCTTATCGCCTCGAGCGGTCCGATCCGCCGATCCTGCGGACGTCGCCGTCGGACCAAAAATTGGCGGAGCAACATGCCGCCGAAGTGGCCGCCGTCGAAGTGCGGGACGCGCTCGCCGACGGGCTCGAATTGCTCAGCCCCGACCGCCGGCTGCGCATCGTGAATACGGTGGCTTCGCGGCTGCAACGTGGTCGCGACGAGTTTCTGAAGATGATTTCCGACGCGTTCCAGGAGCGGGTGAAGCCATGACCTCGGCTGCCGTCGCCGCCAATCGCCGCGGGCCTCGCATTCGCACAGACTTGGGCTACGTCTGTGCCCGTCTGCGAGCCCGGTTTGCGCGGCTGCTGCCCGCCGTGACCATGGAAATCCTGCGCGGCTTGCCGTCACTCGCGGAACTCTTCTCCGCCTTGTTGCCCACCGATTACGGGCCGTCGCTGAAGGAGTGGGTGCTGGACGTAAACGATCTGGGCGAATGGGAAACCGCATTTACGGCGACGTTTGTTCGACGCGTCAATCAGGTGCGATCGCTGATCGACGAAAGCGTCCCCGCTTATGCTTATCTGATCGACGGCGAGTGGGACGCTCACCACTTGCGGGTGTTGCTGCGGCGGATGGCGCAAGGCGTTGAGGAGGCTGGCGAGCCGCACGTCGGCGCCGAGTTCGTCCCGCTCGGCACCTTCACTCGCGATCGCTATTGCGATGCCTTGGCTGCCCGCTCGCCGAACGATCTCTGCTTGCGAATCCAGCCTTGGCTGCCCTCGTGGGCCCACGCGCTGCGCTCGTTCCTGGAACCGCCGCGCAAGCCGGCAATCCGTCTGCGAGAGATCGAGTTGCTGTTGGACGAGGAACATTTTCGCCGCTTGGGCCAATGTGCCCCGCGGATCCGCAGCCGGGACGGCGCTTCCATCATCCGGTCCTACGTCGCGTTGCTGGCCGACCTAACCAACTTGCGCACCGCACTACGGTTCCTGGGACGACGCTTGCCGCGCGAGCAAGTCCAAACGCTGTACCTGCGGGGCGGGATGCTGGCGGAGGCGACATTCGCCGCCCTGATGGCGGCCGACAGCGTTGAACAAATCTGCCGCCTGCTGGCCCGGAGCCCGTTGACGGCGGTCCTGGCACAGGGCCGGTCAGCGCTGGCCGATACGGGACGGGCTTCCGTGTTCGAGCGGCCGGGCGACAGGCAACTGCTGCAACTGGTGCATCGTCTGGCTTGTCGCTGCCCGGTTTCGGTGGCGGTCCCCCTGCATTATCTGGCGCGGTCGCGGAACGAATGGAGCAATCTGAAGATGATCGCCTGCGGGATCCGCTACCACCTGCCGGCGGCTCGAGTCCGAGAGGGCCTGGTGTATGGCTGACGTAATTGTAATCGCCCCCCACGAGATGGCGGCGGGCTTGCGGCTGGCGGGAATTCGCGTACTGCCGGCGCGGACCGCGGCGGATGCGGCCGAACACGTCCGCGAAGTGTGCGATCGCGGCGAGGCGCAACTGGTGCTGCTGCCGGAACACCTGTTGGCCGGCTTCGATCGTCAGGCGTATCGCCAAGTGCTGGACAGCGACCAGCCCTATGTCGTACCGCTGCCGCTGGATTGGCAAGCGGCGACCGACGCTCGCGTCGAGTTCGAGACCCGTCTGGGCCGCATTCTCGGCTGCCGCGTCAATCTGGCGGCATCCCTGCGCAAACGCGGAGGAGGACCACCACCATGAATGAGCCCGCGATGGGTCGCATCATCAAGGTCGCCGGCCCGGCCGTTGTCGCGGAGGGGCTGGAGGCCGCCAAAGTGGACGACATCGTCTGGGTGGGCGAGGATCGGCTGTGGGGCGAAGTGATTCGCGTCCAGCGGGACCGCGCGTTCTTGCAGGTGTTCGAAGACACGACGGGCTTGCGGGTCGGCGAACCCGTGGTCAACACGGAGGCGCCGCTGTCGGTGACGCTGGGGCCGGGGCTGCTGGGACAGATTTATGACGGCGTGCAGCGGCCCTTGGAGGCACTGCGCGAAGCTCACGGCGCGTTCCTGTTCCGCGGCGTCACAGCCCCCGCGCTGCCATCGGGGCAGCCGTGGGACTTTGAATCCCGCGTTCGGCCGGGCGATCGCATCGAGGCGGGGGCCGTGCTGGGCGAAATCGAAGAACGGCCGGGGCGGATCCACCGCGTGCTCGTTCCGCCGTTGGTCACCGGCGTGGTGGCCGAAGTTCGGGACGGCCGGCGACGAGCCAACGAACCGGTGGTCCGACTGGACAGCGGCCGGGAACTGACGCTGACTCAGAACTGGCCCGTCAAACGAGGCCGGCCGTATCGGGAAAAACTGGACCCAAGCGAGCCGTTTCTCACCGGCCAGCGAGTGCTCGATACGCTGCTGCCCATCTGCCTGGGCGGCACGGCGATCATCCCCGGCGGCTTCGGCACCGGCAAGACGGTGTTGGAACAGACGCTGGCCAAGTGTTCCAACGCCGAGATCATCGTCTATGTCGGCTGCGGAGAACGGGGCAACGAAATGACCGACGTCCTGGCCGAGTTTCCACAACTGGCAGATCCCCTGACCGGCCGGCCGCTGATGGAACGGACGATTCTGATCGCCAATACGTCGAACATGCCCGTGGCCGCTCGCGAGGCGTCCGTCTACGTCGGGCTGACGATGGCCGAGTACTATCGCGACATGGGCTATCACGTGGCGTTGCTGGCCGATTCGACGTCGCGGTGGGCCGAGGCGATGCGGGAGATTTCGGCTCGGCTGGAGGAAATGCCCGGCGAGGAAGGTTATCCGACCTACCTGGCCTCGCGGCTGGCGGGGTTTTACGAGCGCAGCGGGCGAGTCCGCTGCTTGGGCCAAGACGACCGCGTGGGCTCGGTGACCATCGTCGGCGCCGTCTCGCCGCCCGGCGGCGATTATTCCGAGCCGGTGACGCAGAACTCGCAGCGGGTCAGCGGGGCCTTCTGGGCGCTCGACGCCCCGCTGGCCTACCGCCGGCATTTTCCGGCCATCAGTTGGGCGCGAAGCTACTCGCTGTACGTCCGCCAACTGGAGCCGTGGTACGCGCGGCAGGTGTCGCCGGACTGGAGCGAAGCGGTGCGGACGGTGCGGGAGTTGTTGCAGCGCGACGCCGAATTGCAGGAAGTGGTCCAGTTGGTCGGCCCGGAGGGATTGCAGGATCACGAACGGATGGTGCTGGAGACCGGCCGCTCGATTCGCGAGGATTATCTGCAACAGAATGCGTTCTCGCCGATCGACGCACGCTGCTCGCTGCGCAAGCAACTGGCGATGCTGCACGCAATCCTGCATTTTCATCGCGTTGCCGCCGAGGCGGTCCGCCACGGCGTCGGTGTCGAGAAGTTGATTGCCTTGCCGCCTCGCGAGTCGCTGTCGCGGATGAAGGAGGTTGCGGAAGATGAAATTGAAGCGTATGTCGAACGGTTTCAGCAGGAGTTGGAATTGGCGATTGGGAAGTTGGAGGCATAGGGCTCAGACGTACAGAATTCAAATTTCGCGGGCAGTCAACTTTCCCTATGGAAACGCCTATCCCCGCGAAATTTGAATTCTGTACGTCTGAGCCCGGGAAGAAGCTGGCATGGACCTCGTGACCACCTATTATCGCAATGTCACGCACGTTTCCGGCCCGTTGGCGTTCTTGGAGGGCGGCGGACGCTTCGGCTACGGCGCGATGCTGGACTTGGTCCTGCCCGACGGCGAGGTCCGCACGGGCCAGGTCCTGGAAGCTTCGGGCGAACTGACGCTGGTCCAGGTCCTGGAGGGCACCTCGCAGATCGGCCCGGCGGGGACCGAAGTGGCCTTTCGCGAAGCGGCGGCCACGGTCAAGCTATCGCCGTACCTGCTGGGCCGCGTGCTCAGCGGCAGCGGCCGTCCGCGCGACGGCCGCCCGGAAGTCGTGTACCAGGAGCGGCGGCAGATCCACGGCGAGCCGCTGAACCCGGTCGCCCGGCAACAGCCGCGGCTGTTCATCGAAACCGGCCTGTCGGCCATCGATGGTTTCAATACCCTGATTCGCGGCCAAAAGCTGCCCGTATTCTCCGGTCCGGGGTTGCCCGCGAACGAGATCATCGGCTTTATCTTGGAGCACGCGCGCGTCGCGGGCGCCGGCGAGGAGCAGAATCTGGCGGTAATCTTTGCGGCCATGGGCATCACGCACCGCGAAGCGACGGCTTACTTGTCGCGGCTCCGCGGCAGCGAAGCCAGCCAACGGCTGATCACGTTTCTCAATCTTGCCGACGACCCGGTCATCGAGCGTCTGGTCACCCCGCGTTACGCCTTGACCGCGGCCGAGTATTTTGCCTTTACGCTCGGTATGCATGTGCTGGTAGTCCTGGCCGACATGACGAACTACTGCGACGCGCTGCGCGAAGTCTCCGGGGCCCGCGAGGAAATCCCGGGCCGCCGCGGTTATCCGGGCATGATGTACAGCGATCTAGCCTCGATTTACGAGCGGGCCGGGGCCGTCAAAGGCTCCCCCGGTTCGATCACCCAGATCCCGGTGGTCACCATGCCGGACGACGACATCACGCATCCCATCGTCGACTTGACGGGCTACATCACCGAGGGCCAGATCGTCCTCAGCCGGGCGCTGCACCAAAAAGGCATCTTCCCGCCCGTGGACGTGCTGCCCAGCTTGTCCCGGTTGATGAACAACGGCATCGGAGCCGGCCGGACGCGCGAGGACCACCGCCCCTTGGCGAACCAGTTGTATGCCTGCTACGCCAACGGGATCGACGTCCGGCGGTTGGTGTCGGTCATCGGCGAAGAAGCGTTGTCCGAATCCGACCGCCGCCACCTGGTGTTCGCCGACCGCTTCGAACGCGAGTTGGTCCACCAGGGAACGGGCCGGCGGTCGATCGAAGAAACGCTCGACAAGGGCTGGGACCTGCTGCGGATGCTGCCCCAGGCCGAACTGACGAGGATCCGCAAGGAACTGGTGGAAAGGTACTACCCGTGTCCGAACCCATCAACCCCACACGCATGAACTTGCTGGCTCGGCGCAGCCAAGCTCAATTGGCGCGGCAAGGGGCGGACTTGTTGAACCGCAAGAAGGACGCCCTGCTCCGCGAGTTCTTTGCGTTGGTCGGCGACGTATACGAATTGCGGACCCGGCTGACCGAGGCCCTCCGCCGCGAAATGACGGAAGCCGTCGTCGCCGAAGCGGTTCACGGCAGCCACGCCTTGGCGGCGGCCGCAGCCGCGGCGCAAGCCGACTTGCACATCAAGCTCACGCCGCGCAGCCTGTGGGGTGTGCGGATCGTCGACCTGCAGCACGACTACCAGCCGCGCGGCCTGCTGGCCGGTCCGGCGTCGCCGCGCAGCACGGCGTTGGCGGTGGACGAAGTCGCCGCCGGGTTCGAGCGGATCGTCCGCGACATGTTGGATCTGGCTCCGCGCGAACTGCGTTTGCGGCGGATCGGCGAAGACATCCGCCGCACCAACCGCCGGATCAATGCCCTGGAGCAGCAAGTCATTCCTCGGCTGGAGGCCCAGGTTCGCCAGATCACTCAAATCCTGGAGGAACGAGCCCGGGACGACGTGATCCGGTTGAAACGGCTGAAGCAGAAAAAGGCGCGCCGATCGTCGCGCGAGCAAGGGATGTAATTGCGGAGAATGCCCGCCTGTTGCAGCACGCAACGAGGACTTACAATACGGTCAAGAGGTTTCGACGGTCTTACTTCACCATCCAGGCGAGCGGGCTGTTGATTTAGTCGTGGCGTAAGCTTCCAGCTTGCGAAATGGGCAACGGAAGCAAGATAGCAAATTGAACATAGGCAGCGTCGGCAAGCTGGAAGCTTACCCCACGACTAAATCAACAAACCGCGAGTTGGATGGGGTCGCTGCGCTGAAGGAAGACCGTCCACGCAGGATGTCACGTATGCGGTTCCGACTGCTAACTTACAACATTCATAAAGGCATCGGCGGGATCGACCGCCGCTATCGGCCGGAGCGGGTCGTCGAAGCGATTGCGCACTGTCAGCCGGACATTGTCCTGCTGCAAGAGGTCGATGACGGCGTGCCGCGGTCGAGCCACCATCGCCAGGTCGACCTGTTGGGCGATGCCCTGGGTCTGCCGTATCGGGCCTACCAAGCCAACGTGACTCTAAAGCAGGGACACTACGGCAACGCGATCCTCAGCCGGTTCCCCCTGCACGACGTGCGGGACTTGGAGCTGACGGTGCCACTGAAAAAGCGTCGACGGGCGCTGATCGCACATTGCCGCGTGCAAGCCGACGGGCACGCGCGCACGATGCTCGTGTTCAATTTTCACCTGGGCCTGGCCGGCTACGAACGGACCATTCAGTTGCGCCGCTTCCTGGACAGCGAAATCTTGAAGCACTCGCACCACAGCACGCCGGTGGTCGTGGCCGGCGATTTCAACGACGTTTGGGGGACGCTCGGCCGGCGGCTGCTATTGCCGGTGGGATTCCAGTCGGCGGCCAAGCGAATAATGACGTTCCCCGCCATCCTGCCGGTCCGCGCCTTGGATCGGATCTTCTTCCGCGGCGACATCGAACTGCACCACAGCTTTGCCTCACGCTCGCTGGCGGCCAGGCAGGCCTCCGACCATCTCCCGATGGCAGCCGACTTCTTGCTCACCAACGGGGTGGTACCCGCGGCAAACACAGGAAAATAAAGAGACAAGCCTCCCCCATTTTTGCCACCCCATGTTTCCGGAGACATTGAAATGCCGCGTGTGTTGACGAACGTGTTCTGCCGATTGACGATTGTTGTTTTCGTTTGCTTCGCCGCCTCGTCGGCCCAGGCCGCAGACAGTGAACAAGGCTTTGCGTCGATGTTCAACGGCCGGGACTTGACGGGCTGGGAGGGCAAGGCCGGCTGGTGGTATGTCGAGGACGGGGCGATCACCTCGCAGAGCACGCTGGAAAAGCCGTGCCTCACGTGCAACTACTTGATGTGGCGTGGCGGCAAGCCGGGTGACTTTGAATTGCAGCTGAAGTACCGTATCGTCGGCGGCAACTCGGGAATTCAGTTCCGCAGTCAAGAGCGGCCCGACTGGGACACCTACGGGTATCAAGCCGACATCGACGCGGCCGGGCAATGGGCCGGAGCCTTGTTCGAGCACGCACGCGGCGGCATCGCCATGCGCGGCGAGCGGGTGGTCGTCGACGAAAACGGCAAGAAGCAAGTTTCGTCACTCGGCGATCCGGCCGAATTGATGAAACACATCAAGCTCGAAGACTGGAACGATTACCGCGTCACCGCTCGCGGCAGCGAAATCACGCTGGCCATCAACGGCGTGGTCATGTCCCAGGCCATCGACCACGAACCGGGCAAGGCCGCCCGCGACGGGATCATCGCCCTGCAAGTCCATCCCGGCCCGCCGATGAAGATTCAGTTCAAGGACCTGCAGATCAAGCTGTTCGACCAGACGAAGCCGTAGCAGCGGTGGCAGCAAAACAATGAAACCGGATTAGCCTGGCGCAAATGCGAAGGAGCTCTTAGTGACTCGCCCCCTGTTCGATCCCGACTTCTGTGAACTCCGCTGCCCGATCTGCACGCGTGCGCGAAAGGGCAACCGGCTGGCCCGTTTCCTCCAGTCCATCGAAATGCTCGTCACCTTGGGCGGCTGTCCGTGGGGACGGGCGCGGCGGCGGAAATACGGAGTGAATCCGGATCAAGCGAGGGAGGAAACCGCCAAGTAGGTTGCGTACAGCGGGCTCAGACGTACAGAATTCAATGTTGAACAGGAGGAAACAGAGAGAACGGAGAGCCGTCTCTTTCTCTGTTGCCTCTGTTTCCTCCTGTTCAAAATGCAGTCTGGAAGACAAGAAATCTCGTAATAGTGGGACAAACTGGGACAACGCCCTTCGCATCCCGCCTCACGCCAGCGTGCGGTCATAGTTGAAGCGGAAGGGCGAGCGATTGCGGCCGCTTTCCAGCCATTCTCCGGCGGGGTCGGCGGCGCCGACCAGGTCCACGACCAGATGGCGAACGTGAATCCGGTCGTTGCGCTCGTCCCGCAGATCGAACGGCTCGGCCGGCCGCAGCACCCACAAACCGTGCTCGCGGCGCGGGACGACCTGCGTCTCGCGGCGGTCGACCATCCATTTGCCGTCGAAATCGTCCGGCAACGCGACCCGCGTGATCATCAGCGCCGGGCGGCCGTACACAACCAATGAACAAGCCACCGGGCAGCGGTCGGTCAGATTCTCCAACTGCCGGCGGTCGGCCTCGACGGACAGGGTGACACTCTGCAGCCCCGCATTGCCCAGCACGCGGGCCGCCAACGAGTTTAGCACGGGCAGAAACGGCCCGCCCTCCATGCGGACCCCGGCTTCCTTGGCCAGCAACCAGCCGCCCCAACTGTTCACTTCGACCGGGACGCCATTCCGCTGGCACATCCGCAACAGTTCGCGGAGCGGCGCGATGTCGGCTTCAAAGAACACCGGCGGTAGGGCGGCGATCAAACTCCGGCGGCACAGCGAGCGGACTTCTTTCACGCGGTCGGCGGTCAGCCCTTCGACGATCACGCCGTCCGGCCGCGCCACAGCGAGAAACGGTTCGACGGCGTCGGCCTCCAAGCGGACGCGATCCGGCGTCTGGCCGAGCGCCGTGCGGTTGGACGGACTGCGTTCGTAGCTGTCGAGGATCGCCCGGACCGCCTCCGGCACTTCCGTTTGCTGCAGCCGAGTGTGGACTTTCTGCCGATGCTGTATCGCCTTCGCGATTTGCCCCGATAACTCATTCACTTTGCGCGGCACCATCAGGAATTCAGGCTGATTGGTCGAACCGCCGGCCAGGTCGCAGCCCTGGACTTGCTGCGCGCTCAAAAAGTCCAGCAGGTTGCCGATCGCCACGGCTTTGTGAGGCCGATGGACGACCGTCTTCGGCATGGTCCATTCGGTCGTCTCGCCCATGTAGCGGACGCGGCAGACGATGCCTTGCGGTTCGACGTCGATCTCCAGTTCATACGTCGAGCGGTCCGAGCGCGGCGGCCGGCCCGCCTCGGATTCATCGTCGGCGATCGTTTCCGCATCGCGGTCCGCTGCTGCCCCGCGGCGTTCGCGCCCCGCCGCGCCGGTCAAGTCGTCGTAGTCGCCGTCCAGGTAGCCGCACGTCAACTGGCGGCCCGTGTAGGCCCCCAGCGCCTCGGCCTGCGCGGCCAGTTGCTCCACGTCTGCGCCCGCCAGCGCCCGCCGATACAACCCAACGGCTTGGGAGACCCAGTCGGCCGTCTTCATGCGGCCTTCGATCTTCAAGGCCGCCACGCCCGCCGCGCGCAACTCGTCCAAACGTTGGACCAGCGACAAGTCCTTCATCGACAGCGGCGTTCCCACGGGGCCACCTTCGACCATCCAGGGCACGCGGCACGTGCTGGTACACGTCCCGCGATTGCCGCTGCGCCCGCCCACCCAGCTGGACAGCATACAGCGGCCGGAAACGGAGAAGCACAAGGCGCCTTGCACGAACGCCTCGGTTTCGATGCCCGCCACGGCCGAGGCGTCGCGAATCTCGGCAAGCGACAACTCCCGCGCCAACACGACGCGAGTTGCGCCAAGCCGGGCCGCGGCCGCCACGTCGGCGCTGTTGGCACTGCACGTTTGCGTGCTGAAGTGGAACTCCAGTTCCGGAAACTCCGGCTTCATTGCCAACAACGCTGGATCGCGGACCAGCACCGCATCGACGCCGGCCTCGCGGGCCAGTTTCAACAACCGGGCAGCTTGCCCCAGTTCGCGTTCGGTCAAGTCGATGTTCAACGTCAGGTAGGCTTTGGCACCGTGCTCGTGAGTCGTCTGCACCGCCTGAGCGAACTCGGACTGGTCGAAATTACGGGCCCGCCGCCGCGCATTCAGTACATTCAGGCCGAAATAAACGGCGTCGGCGCCAGCGGTCAGAGCGGCTTGCAGTGCCGCCAAGTCGCCGGCAGGCGCCAGCAGTTCCAGCCGTGCGGTTGACGAGGCTTCCGTCGCCGCCGTTGGCAGGACATCGGCCTCCGGCATCGCATCCGATTCGGGGTTTTCCATCGCTGAACTAGCTCCCAAAGATACCAACGAAAACGCGTGCTGCGGCGAGATGATACCACACGCGATGAAGAATGGCCCATCCAGGGCTCAACCACGGGAGCCCGAAGCGTTAGCGAGTGGGCGAGTTGCGCCCTCTCGCTGGCGCTTCGGGTTACGGCCATTCTCAGTTGGGTGCAGTAGAATGCATCCTACCGCAGCAAGAGACGGTTCGACAAGGGATGCCGTGGGCCGTGAAACAGGACATCATCCCGCGTCCACGCCACGTACTGCCGCGTCGTCCGCCCCTCGAATCCCTACCCCACAAGGCGTACCGCACTCGTTCCGGCAGCTGTCTTCCCTTCCCAGATGCCGTCGTGGTCCCTGACAATTCCAAGAATTCTCGGTCCGTTGCCATTGCAGTTCCCTGCCGAACAGCGACAATCAACCCCAGTTGTACGGGTTTCGATCCGTTGGGATGCAGGCCGCCCAAGCAACGAACATGAGACTCCCACGGGCAAGCCGTGGGCATCCGAACCGCTGCGGAACGACAGGCGTTCGCTTTGACATGTCTTGGTTTCAAGCGATCGGATCCCAACGAATGAGGGAGTCCTCGAAGGGCGGATGGGGAGCCATTCACGGATTCCCACATTCGTTGATCCCTTCATTCGTTGGGGTGACTGGTGCTGAACATCGTTCGACAAAGACAAGCTCCGCCGTAACGCCGATACCTTCGTTGGCCGGATTCTTCGCTGGCCATCGTCGTCGCCGCCGATCGAGTCCGTCCGCGATCACCTTCCCGGAATCGGACACGAGCGTGCGCGTCGTCTCGCGAAACCAAGCCCTCCCGCACGGCGATGGATGGCCTGGGCCGGAGTCGGCCGCGGCACGGCACGAAAGAAAAGATGGCCGCCGCTCCCGCCCCTTGACAGGTGATCGTGGTTCGTTCGGATTCTAAACGCCGATTTCCGCAGCCCGAAATGGAATGACACTTGGCACTCACTACGTGTAAACAAAATGTAGCCGATAGTTGTAGAGCCAAGGAATCGGCGGGCAGTCCTTGTCCAACTCGGCTTCTCGAAGGATTGGGTTGTGGCAGCGGCGATCGAAGTAAACGACAATTCGGCGTCCACGCTCGATTTCCACCGCGCCGGATGTCTCCACGAACTTCCGGTAGAGCTGCTTCGGCTTGGCTTTTTCGAAGCCGTTTAGACGACTCGCCAGCCAGCGGTAGCAGCCGTTGGCGATGACGGTCAGCACTGTGTCGAGATCCACATTCAAACGCACCTCGCTGGAAAGGCAGTCCAGGTGGAAGAAGTTGACGCCGGTTCCTAATGCGTCCTCGATTCCGTTGCGGCGGGCATCGATGCCGGACAACAACTCCAACCCAAGGCTGCGCAGTTCACGCAAGCTGAAACCCGACGTAAACGTCGGGCCTAATCGCTTAGCACCTATCCATGATCAACTCCGCGTTTTCGTCGCCTTTCGCTTCGCGAAAGGGCGTTCTTTCGCGGAGCGAAAGACGACACTGTTCTTGGACAGTTGCTGACGCGAGAGCGCCCGGCAAACCGGGCTCCATTGACCGTAATCGGTGCATCTGAGAATCGGGAAGTTATTCCGGCCACCGTTGCTACGACGCTCAGCCGCTGCTCAGACGGCGACCAATTTCGCCAGTTCGTTGCTCAGCGTCTTCAGGTTGCGGGCCGACTGCTCGACTTGCTGAATGGCCAAGGCGTTCTCTTTGGTCACCTTGTCGATGTTCTTGATGCCGTCGTTCAACTGGGTCACGCCGGCCGCCTGTTGGCGGGCGGAGGCCGAGATTTGCGCGGCGGCGCGGGCCGAGGCGGCGATGATTTCGCTGAGCGTGCCGATCACCTCGCCGGCGTTTCCCACCACTTCGCCCGCCCGGTTGACCGACTTGGTTCCTTGCTCGGTGGACAGGACGGCCGTGTTGGTGGCCTGCTGGATCTCGCCCAGGATGTGCCGCACCTGGGCGGTGGCCTTCTTGGATTGGTCCGCCAGCGACTTGACTTCGGCGGCCACCACGGCGAACCCTTTCCCGTGTTCGGCGGCCCGCGAAGCTTCCACGGCGGCGTTCAACGCCAGGACGTTGGTCTGTTCGGCGATGTCGTTGACCGTGGCCGTGATCTCGCTGATGGCCTGGGCGCGTTCGGCCAGCGACAGCATATTGTCGGCCAGCGATTCGACCTGCTGGCGCAACTCCGCCATCGCCGAAACCGTCTCCTTCACCGCTTGCCGGCCGCGGTTGCCCACGTCGTCGGCTTGCCGGGATTTGTCGGCCACGTCGTTGGCCCGCCAGGCGGCCTGTTCGGCGGTCTGCGCCACCTCGTCGACCGTGGCCACGACTTGCGAAACGGCCGTCGCCTGCTGTTGCACGCCGCTGGTCTGTTGGGCGATCGTGGCCATCAATTGCTCGGCCATGGCGTTCAGCTGCTGGACCGCCTGCCGCACGCCCTGAATCGTCCGCTCGCGGTCCCGGACCGTCTGTTCCAGTTGCAGCTCTTTCTGCTCGATCTCCTGCAGCATCCCGTTGAAACCGTCGCACAGCGCTCCCAGTTCGTCCTCGCCCCGCTTTTCCACGCGGGCCGAGTAATCGTGCGCGGACGAGACATGCCGGGTCGCTTCGGCCAGTTGCAGAATCGGGGCGGACACGGTGCGCTGCAGCACAAAGGACAGCAGCACGGCGATGACCAACGCGACGAGAAACACCGCCAGGACGATAAACACATTCCGGCGGATTTCGTCATCCAGCTGTTTCGTGGTGGCACGCAGTGCAATCTTCCCAACGGGTTCTCCCTTGTCGACCAACGTGATGTCCTGGATCACATCCAAGAATTTGTCTCCGAAGTTCGCACCCGCCTCCTGAGGCGACGGCAGCTTGGTATCCTTGGCGGATTCGGCTTCATACCTGGCTACTTCTTGGTTGGTGGTGTCGTACAGCGCGGCAACCAGGATGTTCGGGGCAACCTTCAGATCGGCGAGTTCCGCCTGGGCGGAATCCGCTTGGACCTCGGCAAGGCTCAAGGCCGTTGCGCTCTTGGCTCCCAGCACCTTGGCCAGGGCCGTATACTCGCGCGCCATTTGCGCGCGGGCGTTTTGCGCATTGCTGACCAGAATGGCAACGGAGGCCAGCAGCAAGACGACACTCGCCGTGCCCACCAGCAGCAACGTCAACTTGTGACGGATCGAAAGATCTCGAAAGAATTGCATTCTTATCGTCTCAGAAGCGTTCTCAGCGAAAGATCGAATAGAAGCCTGTTTAGTGGAAAACCTCGGCACTGCGCAACAGACCGGGATTGGGCGTCAAACCCGCCTTGTTGGCCGCTTTGAGATTGATCTGCATCTTGACCTTGTTCTGGACCACCGGGAGGTTCATTACCGCGCCCTTCTCAGCCAGTCCGGGCGCCAGTGCGATGACGAGCACGCTTTGGCCCTGCGTTTTTTCCAAGGCGGGCGGCACATCGGCGGCGTCCGAGACGATCAGGATATGACACGGTTGGTATGCGCCCACGTCCGGAAAACGCTCGACGACGACATTCTTCTCCGCAGCCAACCGTCTGTCCAAATGATTGATGCCACCTTGCCGGAAGGGGTCATTTCCAAGGATCCCGATTCTGAACGGAGCCCCGGCAGCCGGAGCAGCCGCCGGAGGCCAAGTCCACAGCTTTCTCATCAGGTCGACGATCTTCGCCTTGATCTCCGGTTCCTGGTTGATCACTTCCTGCCCGCGAACGCCCGCCGCACCAACCATTAGCACAGCGGCCAGCAGCAGGGGAACAAGCAGGGGTTGCGGGTGGAGCATGTCGGTGATACTCATGGTACTTGCCGTTCCGAACCTCGCACACTCTGGGCGAAAAATACCGCATCCTTGGCGATGCCTGGGCCGGTGGGCCAAATCGGTCGGGAAACGGGGCCGCGTACACCTATCCACAAGTCTAATTCCCCGTCGAGCGGTGAGCAAGTTGCGCCGGCCCGGCCATCGGTAGAGGCACACTCGGCAAAACCCGGATTCGCTCCCGGTCTTCCGACCCAACGGAACGGCTCCGTCAGAACCGCATGTAAAGGGTCAAAACCAACTCGAACCCTCGCGGCCGATACAGGTCGCCGGCCATTTGGGCGCCGACGGATTCGCGGTTGTTCAGCAAATTGCGCCCGGACAGACGCAGGTCGATGTCCCGGCACCAAATGTGGTCCCACGTCAATCCCGCATCCAGATAGAACCGGTTGCGAATGGTCACGAACTCGTTGGTGGTGGGAGTAACCTGGTCCACCGCCGCCTGTTCGGTGAAGTACCTGGCCTCGGGTGAGAACGTCAGGTGCGGGGCGAGCTTGCAGTCAAGCCCCAGATTAGCCGTCCATTCCGCCGAGCCGATGATGCGGCCGTCCGGGTTGACGTACGCATGGTGCTGCTCGACCCCTCCGCCACCGACGCCGAACAAGGCGTCGTTGAACAGATTCAGTCGGGTATCGTTCCAGGCCACGTTTCCCCAGATCGTCAGGCAAGGATTGATCTCGGCGTCCAACGTCAATTCCGCCCCGTTGCCACGGAAGTTGCCCCCGTTGCTCCACGGCGAAAACCAAGTGATGAAATCGGCCAGTTCCTCGTGGTAAACGATCAAGGCCAGTCGCACGGGCTCGAGGTAGAAGACATTGTGCAATTCGACGGTCGACAGGATTTCCGGATCGACGACCGTGGGGGACAGATCGGTCCAGGACGGCTTGGACGGAACGTCCGGGTTGTTGCTGCCCCACACCGTGTTCAGCGACTGGGCCGGCGACGGCATGCGCACGGAGCGGTTGTAGACCAGTTTCGTGACCCACTTCTTCGAGAGTTCGTAGACGAGGGCAGAGCGGATTCCGGGGAACCAGACGTTGTCGGGCAGCCGGGTATTCTTGTCGAGCCGAAACCCGCCGATCAGTTTCATCCGCTCCGTAACCTCGAACTGGTCGTCGATGTAAAAGCCCAAACCATACGTGTCCTGGTCCACCATCGTGGTCCGCGGGATCTCGACCGGAGGATTGTCCTGATGGAACGTAAAGAACGTGTCAAAGTTATGGTCATACGAGGCTTGCATGCCGGTCTGCACCAAGTGGCGGTCAAAGCCCGTGTACCGAAACCCCATTTCACCCTGGTAGAACCACTGCTTGAAGGACACCTCCGCAGCGTTCCGCGGCGGGCCGTCTTGGTTCAAACGGGTCTGCGCACAACGGGCGACTTTGAAATTCGCGATCCCCGTCAGGGTCGCATCGAACTCATGTTCGTAATCCAAGAACAGCGAATAGAACTCCTCGGTGAATTCGCCCTGGTTGCCCAGGTCGCCGTTGCCGATCAATAGTTCGGGCCAAGTACTCCTGTAGGCGATGGCCTGTGCGGACAGCTCGCCGTATTTGCCCCGCACCATGCCGAAGTAATTCGGCTGATCGAGTTCGCCGGTCAAGGATCTCCCCGCCAGATTGGCGCGGAAATTCGGATCCCACGCGTCAAAGCCCCGCTTCTCCTCCGTGGTGAAGGAAAAATTGAGGAACTTGTCTTCCGCCCAGCGCTGGCCGGCCATCACCGTGGTGGAGTACTTCAAGCTGGTGCCCACGGCGGCGATCACCTCCGTGCCCTGGATGTCCTTGGTGATGACATTGATCGTGGCCGCCAAGGTGTTGGCCTGTTGAAAGATCGAGGACGGGCCGACGACCACTTCTACCCGTTCGACGTTATCCAAGTTGATCGGGCCGTTGAGGAACTCTTGTTCGTGCATGCCGAGCACCCGCTGGCCATTGATCAGCAGGCTGACCTTGTCGTTGTCGTTGGCGTTGAAGCCGCGCACGCCGACCACGTATTGGAGGTCCCGGTGGAAGATGGTAAAGCCGGGAACGACGGACAATAGTTCCCCCAGGCTTCGATACCCGCGATGCTGAATATGCTCCTTGGTGTACACAAAGACGGTCCCCGGCGATTCGACGATCGGCTCCTCGACTCGCGACAACGTCGTGACCGTTGGTTCCGTGACGAAGACAGGCTGCTGCAGCAACTGCTCCAGCTCGCGCAGCTCCGGCGGGGCTTCCTCGGCGGGTGCGGGCTCTCCGGCCGGCACAGTCGGCGGTTCTTGAGAGACGAGGCTGAAGGCGGATTCGGGCTCCGGCTCCATGACCGCGACATCGCTGACGGGGAGGGGCTCGTCAGCCCGTGCTGCGGTGCAGGGCCAGAGAAGCGAAGCGACCGCGAAACCAGCCAACCAGACTGCGTAGCGAAGCTCAACTAACGAGCGACGAGATCGCCTCTTCATAGCACCACCTTCCATGGTGACGGTCCGGGCCAAACGCCGCGAACGAAATGAACTGAGAATGGGCAGCTTTCGGAGCAGACCGCAGCCGTGCGTTCGTCCGATTTCGGCGGGTGCAGGAAACCCGCCTATTCAGGCTCATCGGCCGGGAAAGGCGGCGCACGCCATCGATTTGCGGATTCGCGGCCCACTCGGGGGATAGCATGGTGCGATTCTGCGGAAAGCAGCGAAAGATTGTGAGTTTCAATTCCGCCTGCAGCGAACCGGATTTTTCGACCAGCAACTCATGCCGATGGTGACAAGCCCGGATCTTGTCCGTGGCGTCCAGCGTCCGGCCGCGCGATTCGAGGATCCGCTGTTTGGCCTCCAGCCGCGCGCGGGTGTCGTCGTACCCGAACCAACATGACGCACCTCCCGTTCGACCCAAGGTTTCTGCATTAGCCGGACCGCCCGCTGCGATCCGGGCCTCTGACAATTAGGCGAACGGGCGGGCAGGATCTGGCACCCTCGGGGACGCAGAAATCAGTCGATCAACCCTGGATGACTTTGACCGCGAATTTCGCCAGCGGCATTTCCTGGCACCAAATGGGAAACGCCGGTCTTACATTCGCTTTGTCGACCACCGCGGCCCGATGACCGGATGTGATGCTCTTTTTTCCTTGACGCGAAGATGGTAGCATGGTGGCAGAATCAACCCGTAAATGTCTCGCGGTTCGTTCAGCCGCTGCGGAGGGTGCTCCATGTGGGAGGAACAGAAGCGACAGCGTTTTAGGCAGTTGCGTGAGCGTCAATTGGCAGGCGTGCTTGGGGAGTCCGAGCAGGCCGAATTGACCCTGTTGATCGAAGAGTTGCAGGCCGCCGAAGCCCGGTACTTGACGCCCGCCACGCAGCGTCTGCGGGACGAACGCAAGATCATCGAGGCTCAGAATCACGCCTTGGACGGCCTGATGCGGCGCAAGGAAAGATTGGCCCAACGGTTGGAGGATTTTCTGGCTGAAGCCCAGGCGGAACGGCGGGCGATCGAAGGCGAGTTGGCAGCCGTACTGATTGGAAGTTCAGATGCGACGACCGATGGGTAGCCAATGCGTCAGGAAGAGCGAGAAAAGCGAAGACGCATTTTTCAGTTCCGCTGCGGCTACTGTGGCGTCACGGAGCGCGACATCGGCGCTGAACTGACGGTGGACCACTTTCAACCGCGCCCGCAAGGCGGGGCAGACGAGCCCGAAAACTGGGTCTATTGTTGCCATCCCTGCAACGAATTCAAGGGCGACTATTGGCAACCCGGCTCTTCGCGACAACTCTTGTACCCGGTGCGGGACGAGATGACGGCGCACCTTTTTGAACGCGAAGATGGGACGCTACAGGCGCTCAGCACGAGAGGTGCTCTTCACATCGAGCGGCTCCACTTGAATCGCCCACCGCTTGTCGCGCACCGTTGCGAACGTCGTCAGCTTCAGGACGCCCGCGAGACACAAGACCGACTCGTGCAACGCTTGAAACGATTCGAGAAAAGGGTCCAAATCCTAACCGCACGGCTGGAACGGCTGTGGACTTCCGACGGAAATGGCTGACAAACCCGCGTTGGTCGCCCGCCGTGAATCGCAGCAAAGCCCGTAGGCACATCAAATGCCCATCCGCCCGGTCTAGCCAGTCCTTGCGATCGGCACCCCGAACCGCGTTGGCCATCAACGTGGCCTTCTGAAACTCGAACGCCTCGTTTTCCAGCCGCGTGGTATAGCTTCGCCGCAAGCCTTTCGAAAACGCTGGCTGTGCTCCAACAGCCACACGATGAAGTCGTGGGTCTTCACGAACAGAGGCGTGTTGGGGATGCTCATATTGATGCGGTCCAGTCGGGACGCCGAAATCTCCTTAGCACCGTTCGAGAAATAACTGTCCGATTTTCCCGTGGCGTAAGCTTCCAGCTTGCGGCAGATGTGAGCACCGCAAGCTGGAAGCTTACGCCACTTATTTCTCGAACGGTGCTTAGCACATTACCGCACAGCCTCGAAGAAAATCAGCTCCGACGCTTCCGTGCCTGGCAGCGTCACCGTCAGGCCGGGGTCCATCAACTCGCCGGCGGACTTGACGGACGGCGGCTGCGTGCCGTCCTCGAAGCTGACGCGGTACATCGCCCCGGCATCCAGGCCCTGGAACCGGATCGATTCCGTGGCGGGTTCGGCGGACGGCTTGAACAAGTAGACCACACCCTTCCCGGCGGCCGGGTCGTAGTACTCGATGCCGTCCCAGGTACGGCCGTTGGGACGCGGCAGGATATGATACAAATCGGCCGCGCGCACCAAAGGCCGAAGCTTGGCCTTGTAAGTCGCCACGCACGCCTTGACGGTGTCTTTCTCCTCCTCGGTCCAGGGCTCGCTGCCGTTGCCGCCGTTGGGCGCGTCCAGGAACCACTCCGGCGCGCCCAGCGACGTCGAGCGGAACGCGTACTTCATGCCTGCGGCGCCCCGCGGCCGGAAGCGGCCGTCCGTGCTGCCCAGATGGCCTTCGAGTTGCATTGGATGAAACGCGTACGAGCTGTCGTAAAAGGCCTGCCGGACGTGCAGCGCGGAATAGGTGTCGGAATTGAAAATCTTGACGGCGCGGCTCATGGCCCCATAGTCCTTGATGCGCCCGCCGCCGCTGCAGTTCTCCCACTGGAATCCGGGGATCTCTTTGGCCAGGGTATCCACCATCTCGTAGAAACCGCGTGTCGCCGCGAACGAGGCCCCAATGACCTCGCCGCGCGTGCAGTCGGACCGCCACATGTCGGCGTGGTATTCGCGAAACAACCGGGTGATGCGATCCGCCCGCTGCCGCCTCGCAGCAGGGTCGGCCATGTCCAGGTTGTCGGTCCAGTACAGCCCAAACCGGAGCCCTTTGTCGTGGGCGTAGTCCGCCGCCTGTTTCATCCCGGCCGCCCAGTCGGCTCGATCCGAATCAGGCTCGTTGCCTTCCCACCACGCGACGTCGATCATCACCTCCTCGAAACCCAGCGGCGCGATGTCGTCGATCAGCGGATAGAATTTCTTCTCGACCGGGTCCCAGCTGCCCGGCGTTTTGCCCGTGGCGCCGAAAGCGTTCCACTGGACCTTCGGGTAGCTCGGATCCTGCCGCAGGATTTCCGGGACGCGGTATCGCGCCAGCCACCGCCGCAGG
Source organism: uncultured Pirellulaceae bacterium (assembly GCA_964645045.1). GTDB lineage: Bacteria > Planctomycetota > Planctomycetia > Pirellulales > Pirellulaceae > Anammoximicrobium. The sequence continues at coordinate 102,937 of CAZXYZ010000019.1, forward strand.
CGATTGCCCGCGTCGTCCAGGTCGCCGGCGTAGGCGCCGATGAAACCGGGGCGGATTTCACAGGATTCCCCAGGGGCCAGTTCCGCGCGCAGGTCCCCGCGGTTGCCGGCCCGCACGCGCACGGCTGGCGGGGCAGCGCCGGCCAGCGTCACTGCTTCGATCCGGCAACAGCTCCACTCCAGCCCCAGGTAGACGCCCTGCCGCTGGCTCGCCTCGAACACGACGTACGGAATGAATTCTCCGGTTGGAGCGGTGCGTACCGTGTAGCGCCGGCCCGGTTCCGTCGTCGCGAGGGGGTGACGATACACGCCCACGGGATCCGGCGTGATGCCGTCGCTGTGAAAGCTCCACAGCGTGGCAGCGCCTGCCAGGTCCAGATCGAAGGTGGGCTGTTCGCTAATCGTCACCGGCTGAGTCGAGCCATTCCGGATCACCAGGCTGTGATGGACGGGGCCGGGACCGGGGCGCGCGTGCCACTGGGACACGGCCTCCAGCACCGGGTCGTCACACGCAAACCGGAGCGTCAGCTTTCGCCCGCCGGACTCCTCCACCGCCGCGTCAGCCAGTCGCCAGCGGAGCGTCTGCCGTTGGCCGCCGACATCGGCGTGAGGCCAGAGGCCGAACGCCACCGGCTTGGTGATCCAATTCCAGCCCGCAGCCGGGCACGACAGATCGCGTAGGACCAGTTCGCCTGCGGCCGTGACGCCGAGCGTCAATCGCGTATCGTCCGTGGCCAGAGTCCACGTCTGCACCAACGGACCAGTGGCCGGGCGTGGCGTGGCCTCCAAGCCTTGAGCGCGGGTTTCCCGCGCAGCCGCCGGATCGATGCCGGCGTGGTCGAACTCGATGAGGGCCTTGTTCCAGATCCGGAACTCGTCGACCAGTCCCCGGAAGCAACGTTCCTGAGCTGTGTAGCCCAGTCCCACGGCCACCGGCATCGGTGACGGGCGGGCCGGTGCGGCATCCTGTTCCGATGCGACTAACACCCCGTTCAGATAGAACCGCAGGTCTTCCGGCGTCTTGACCAAGGCCACGTGTTGCCAGCGGCCCGGCACCAGCGGCACCGCTTCGGTCATCACCCACTGGCCGCCTCCCGCGCCGTAGGCCGCCATGAACTCGTTGGTATTGGCACCGTCCTGCTGCAGCACGAACCCCAAACCTTCGCCGACGTGGTTCCCAAAGATGTCGGCGTGCGGACTCTGCTGCGGACTTGGATTCACCCAGCATTCCACGGTGAATTCGTTGCCCCAGTCTTTTTGTGGCTGTCCCGTATCGACCCAACTGCGGCCGTCGAGGGACGCACACTGACCCCGCCTGCCGTCGACAAACGCAACCGCCCCTTGTGCCGTGCAGAGGCGTTTGGCTGCCGACGAGTCCGTCAGATTGCCATCGAACAAGAGTTCCAGCACGGGCTTCGAACGGTCGCGGTCTGGTGTCAGCAGACCACCTGGTTCCGCGGCTCCCGCTACGGTCGCCAAGGCTAAGCTTGCGCCCAGCAACCACTGTCGAACACCTGCACGCGACGTCATAGTCATGGTCCGCTCCTGGGGTGAAAGTCTCATTAACCCGCATTATCCACGAACAGGCAAAGGGGGATAGGGATCTGGGATAGGCATCGTGAATCCGTTAACCACTGCAAATCGATGGACAGGCAGGGCTGGATATTGGTACAATCATGTTTTATAACAAAGGCCGTGACCGGCATTCGGCAAGCGGACACAAATAGAATACCTGCCTCAACCGGTAGCCAGTGCTTGCGGCTCGGCGTTAATCGACCTACCTGATCGCAGAGCGAAGTGCGAATGAATCCTGATCCGAACGAGACCAAAAAGAACGGCGGCTTTCAACTCGACGTCGGTCAATCGCCTCCGCGAAACGTCAAACCGAAGCGGAAGAAGCCGGCTTGGATCGTCTGGGTATCGGTGTGCGCGATCCTGGGGATCGTCGTGGCCTTGATAGGGATCGGTTCGTGGATGCTGCCGGGAAATTCGGGCTCCCTGACGATCCTCCCGATATCGGATCCGGTCATCAGGCAGGGCGACGTGCTGCAGTTGCAGATTCCCGTTCGTCGCGAGGGTGGACCAGAAGGTGGAGAAGTGGCGTATAGCCTCAGCGACGCCCCGCCCGGTGCGACGATCGACAAGACCACGGGGGATTTAAGCTGGCCGACTGCCGAGACGGACACGCCGGGTACCTACCCGGTGATCGTCAATGTGTTGACGGCCGGATCGCGGCCGCTGAGCGCCGAGCGGAAATTCGCCGTCGTGCTGCTCAAGAAATCGCCCCAGGCGCCCCGCAAGTCGGCCCCGGCGGAATTCGATTCCGGCCTGCCCGCCATGGGAGCGTTTGTGAATCCGCTCTTGCAGGCGAATCCTTTTGAAATCGAGGCGGCTCTGAAGCCGCAAGGCAAGATCGACGAGTTCGTATTCGCCAAGTTGAAGCAGTTGAAGATCGAGCCGGCCAAATTGTGTTCCGATGCCGTTTTCCTGCGGCGGGTCTATCTCGATACGATCGGCACGCTACCCACGATGGACGAGGCGAGGAGCTTTCTGGACGACAAGGCCCCCGACAAGCGTACGGTGCTGATCGATCGCCTGCTCGAGCGGCCGGAGTTCGCCGACTACTGGGCGATGAAGTGGTCCGACCTGCTGCGGGTCAAGGCGGAATTTCCGATCAACCTCTGGCCCAATGCGGCTCAGGCGTACCACCGCTGGATTCGGACTTCGCTCAAAGAGAACATGCCCTATGACCAATTCGTCCGCGAATTGCTCACCGCCTGTGGCAGCAATTTCCGGACGCCGCAGGTCAATTTCTATCGGGCGCTGCAGAGCAAAGAGCCGCCGGCTGTCGCTCAGGCGGTTGCGCTGGCGTTCATGGGAGTGCGGGCGGAGAGCTGGCCGAAAGAACGCTGGGCGGGAATGGGCGTCTTTTTCTCTCAGATTGGCTACAAGCCCACGCGCGAGTGGAAGGAAGAGATCGTCGTGTTCGATCCGCACAAGGTCAAGCCGCCCCCGGACGGTCAGCCGCCGACGGCCGTCTTTCCCGACGGAACCAAGGCCGAACTCCCGCCGGGGAAAGATCCACGCGAGGTGTTTGCCGATTGGCTGATCAACGCCAAGAATCCCTGGTTCACCCGGCACATCGTCAACCGGGTGTGGTACTGGCTGCAGGGACGCGGCATCGTTCACGAGCCGGATGACATCCGGCCCGACAACCCGGCACAGAACGTGGAACTATTGAACTGGCTGGCGGAGGAACTGGTCCGGGCGAAGTACGATTTGAAGCACATCTACCGCCTGGTCCTCAATTCCACGACCTACCAGCTTTCATGCATTCCCAAGAGCAAGGGTCCGGAGGCGGTCGCCAATTTTGCATGCTATCCGCTCCGCCGCCTGGACGCCGAGGTGCTCCTCGACGCCCTGTGCCAAGTCACGGGAACGACGGAAAGCTATTCCAGCATGATTCCCGAACCGTTTACGTTCATCCCCGAAAAACAACGCTCGATCATGCTTCCGGACGGGAGCATCACCAGCAGCGTGTTGGAGACGTTCGGGCGTCCGCCGCGCGATACGGGCCTGGAAGCGGAACGGAACAACCGCATCACGGCCGCCCAAGCGCTGCACCTGTTGAACTCGAGTCATATCCGCTTGAAGATCCAAAAGGGGCCCAAGCTCCAGGCCCTGCTGACCTCGACCGATCCGCAGCAAATGGCGGATTGCCTGTACTTGACGATCCTCTCGCGGTTGCCGACCAGCGGCGAGCGGGACGATGTCGGCTGGCAATGCGACTCGAAGTGGGGAGCGGAGAACCTGGTGTGGGCCTTGTTCAACAGCGAGGAGTTTTTGTTTCGGCATTAGTTCGGCTGTTTGAGTTCCTCAGGCCCCCTTCCCGCTTGCGGGCGGTCGATTTAGTCGTGGCGTAAGCTTCCAGCTTGCGAAATGAGCAACGGAAACAGAATAGCAAATTGAACATAGGCAGCGTCGGCAAGCTGGAAGCTTACCCCACGTGCCACCACCGATTAAGTCAACAGCCTAGCTGGCTGGCGCATGAGTTTTGTGAGCTACGAATTCTGCCTCGGGCATTGGCCGCTTGCGGGCGGTGGCATCATCGGAGAGTTAACATGACGACGAAACGCAATTCCTACATTCTCGGTTCGAGCGACGGGCAGATTTCCCGCCGCGAGGCGATTCAACGCGGGATTCTGGGTTCGGCCGGGCTGTTGTTGGCCCACCGGTTGAGTGCCGGCGCCGAGCCCACGACGGCAGCCCCGGCGACGGCACCGGCAGTCCCTCCCGCCGCAACCCCCTCCGCCGCCAATCGGCCGGCCAAGGCCAAGGCGGTGATCCAAATCTGGATGTGGGGCGGTCCGCCGCACACCGACACGTTTGATCCCAAGCCGGAAGCGGGCAGCGATTTCACCGGTCCGTTGACGGGGGCGATCGAGACCAATGTGAAAGGCATCCGGATCGGGACCTTGCTCCCCGAATTGGCCAAGCTGGCTGACAAGTACTCGATCATCCGCTCGATGACGCACGGCGTGTTCGGGCACGAGACGGCCTCGTACATGGTCCAGACGGGCCGGGCGGCCGGTGGCCGGCTCGTCTACCCGGCCGTGGGCGCCGTGGTCACGGCGTTTAAGGGCTTTGTCGAGGGGGCGGAGGGCCTGATTCCACCTTACATCGTGCTCACCGAGCCCCAGGGCCGGTTTTCGGAAGCCGGTTTCATGGGAATCCGCTACAAGCCCTTCGCGACCGGCGGCGATCCGAACGCGTTCCGGTTTGCCGTCGAGGGGATTGTCGCTCCGGGCCTGTCCGACGAGCAGCAGCAGCAACGCCGCGAAATGCTCGGCAGGATCAACACGCTGGGCCGGTTCATGGACGGCGATCCGCAGATGGCCGCCGCCAAACAGGCCAAGGACAAGGCGTATGATCTGATCCTGGGCGACGCGGGCAAGGTGTTCGATTTGTCTGAGGAGAAGGAAGAACTCCGGGTCCGCTACGGACGCAACACGTTCGGCCAATCCTGCCTGGCCGCCCGCCGGCTGATCGAAAAGGGCGTGAAGTTTGTCACGATCAACTACAACGGCTGGGACACGCACAAAGACCACTTCCAGATCATGCGCCGGAAACTGCCCGAAATGGACAAAGGCATGTCCACGCTGATCGCCGATCTGTCGGATCGCGGGCTGCTGGACAGCACCATCGTCTGGTGGGGCGGCGAATTCGGCCGCACGCCTCAAGTCGACTGGAAATCGCCGTGGAATGGCGGACGCCATCATTTCGGGAGCGTTTTCTCGACCGTCGTTGCCGGCGGAGGCTTCAAAGGCGGGCAGGTCGTCGGCTCGTCCAATGAAAAAGGCGAGCAGGTCAAAGACCGGCCCGTCTATCCTTGCGATCTGATCGCCACCATGTACGAGCTGCTGGGCATCGATCCGGAAGCCGGCCTGCCGCACCCGATGGGCGAGTTCGTCCGCGCGGTCCCGGGCGACGATGAAGGATTGAAGAGCGGCGGCCGGTTGAAAGAACTCGTTTAACGCGGCCAGGCCGAAACCAAAGTAGACGGCACACTCCGTGTGCCGGGATCCGCACACGGAGAGGCTGTGACTTTTTTCGCCCTGTGGGCAGCGAGTTGTCTGTAGGTTGGCCCTTCCGGGCCGACCTGACGGCCTGGAAAGGCCGTCCTACGAAAAAGTCACGGCCTCGGTGTGTGCGGCTTGCGATGGTGTGTGCATCCCTCGACCTTGGACTCGAACCACGGAGTGCTCCATGATTCTGCCTCGCTGGCAAGCCATCCTCGCTGCGGCGGCCCTGTTGTCGGCCGCTGCCGACCTGTTCGCCCAAACGGCGCCGAAAGACCCGCATATCGGCTACGTCTATCCGACCGGTGGCCGGCAGAGCACCGACTTTGAAGTCACCGTCGGCGGGCAGTACATCAAAGAAGCGACGGGACTCTATATTTCCGGCAGCGGGGTCAAGGCGGAAGTCGTCAAGTGGTATCGTCCGCTGACTCAAGGCGAGTTTGTCGGGCTCAGCCAGAAAATCCGCTTCACGCGCGAGGACCTGGAGAAAAAACGGGAAGAAGCAGGATCGACCGAACCGGTCACGGACGAAATGGTCTACCAGATCGCGGGCATCACCGAAAACGACCTGAAGGAAATGGAGGTTTACCGCAAGCGGGATGCGGACCCCAAACGACAGCCCAACGACCAGATTGCCGAAGAGTTGACGCTGAAGATCACGATTGACGCCAAGGCCGAAATGGGCAAGCGCGAGATGCGGGTGCTGACGCCCGGCGCCATGTCCAATCCAATCTGGTTTCAAGTGGGCCAATGGGGGGAATACCGCGAGACCGAGCCCAACGATGAGACGCCCGATCCGGTCATCGGCGCGACGCTTCCGGTCGTCATGAACGGGCAGATCATGCCCGGCGAGGTGGACCGGTTCTCGTTCAAGGCCCGCAAAGGAGCCCGGCTGGTCATCGCCGCCGACGCCCGGGAACTGATGCCCTACCTGGCCGACGCGGTGCCCGGTTGGTTCCAGGCCGTGCTGGCCCTGTACGATAGCGACGGAACCGAAGTGGCTTATGCCGGCGCCTATTACTACCGGCAGGATCCGGTGATCTACTACGAAGTCCCCAAGGACGGCACGTACGTGGTGGAAATCCGTGATTCCATCTACCGCGGACGCGAGGACTTCGTGTACCGCATCACGCTCGGCGAGTTGCCGTTCGTGACCGGGATCTTTCCGCTGGGCGCCCGCGCCGGCCAGGAGGTCACGGTCGACCTGCAGGGCTGGAACCTCGTCGAGACCCAACTGAAAGTCCGGGCCCTTGCCGACCGGAACCGCCCCATCCGCTGGTACTCTGTTCCCCAGACCGACAAGGTTTCGGTGCGTTTCCCGCTGCGGATCGACATGACGGCTGAGATCATGGACCAGGAGCCGAACGACCGTCCGGAAACGGCCCAGGCGGTCGAGTTGCCGATCATCGTCAACGGCCGGATCGATCGGCCGGATGATGTCGATGTCTTCCGCTTCAATGCGGTCGGGACCGTGGTCGCCGAGGTCTACGCTCGCCGCGGTGGTTCCCCGGTGGACTCGTCCGTCTCCCTGACCGATGCCACGGGCGCCGAGATTGGCTTCAACGACGACTTCCGGGATGACTCGCTGCCGTTGATCACCCACCATGCCGATTCCCTGATGACGGCCGTCATGTCCGGCAAGGGGCCCTACTGTCTGCACTTGAGCGACGCCCAGCGCACGGGCGGGAAGGATTTCATCTACCGGCTGTATATCCGGGCTCCGCGTCCCGATTTCGACTTGCGCGTCGTGCCGTCCTGTATCATCGCCAAGCCCGGGACGACCGTGCCGATCACGGTCCACGCCTTGCGGCGGGACGGCTTCGACGATCCGATCCATCTTTCACTGGTGGAACCGCCCGAAGGATTCAAACTCGGCGGCGCCGTAGTCCCGGGCAATGCGGACCAGGTGCGGATGACGTTGACGGTCCCGCCGGCCGCTGCCAAGGAACCGTTCCTCCTGGAAATGGACGGCCAGTCGCTGGGCAGCCGCAGGCATCGGCGGTTCGAGCGCCCGGCCATCCCCGCGGAAAGCATGATGCAAGCCTTTCTGTGGCTGCAGATCGTGCCCGCCGAGCAGTGGGCTATCCTGGTCAACGGGGATCCCGCCGCCAAAATCCCGTTGGCATTTCTCCCGGTCGAGCTGATCAAATTGAAGCTGGGCGGGACGATTCAGCTGGGCGCTCAAATGACGGAAAAGAACCCGCCGGCCAGCGAAATGCGCGTCGAATTGAGCGACCCGCCCAAGGGCGTCACCGTCGAGAAGGTAACGCCCGAAGGTCAGGGCCTGGTCGTCTCGCTCGCGACCGACGCGAAGACCGTCCAACCGGGCCTGGCAGGGAACCTGATCTTCGAAGTCATCCGGGAATGGACTCCGGCGCCCACGGAAACGGCTCCGACGCCCAAGCCGCTGCGCCGGTCGTACGGACTCCTGCCCGCGATTCCGTTCGAAGTCGTGGGGCAAGCGCCGCGGAAGAAAACCTAAGCCCTTTTCCAGACCCACGACTCGTATTCACCGCCTGTTTCCATACGCTATACTACGCCGCTACGTGGTCCGTGGTTTCTGCAAAGGGGAGTCATTATGGGCGCGCTCGACATTCTCGTGTTCGTGGCGTTTGTCGTTTCGGTCATCTCCATCGGGCTCTGGAAAAGCAAGGGCGAACAGACCCACGGCGACCAAGGGGCGCAGGATTACTTCCTGGCCGGCCGCGGCCTGACGTGGTGGCTGATCGGGTTCTCGCTGATCGCCGCCAACATTTCGACCGAACAGTTCGTGGGGATGAGCGGCAAGGCGGCCGATTGGCTGGGGATGGCCATCGCCAGCTACGAATGGATGGCCGCCATTACGCTGGTCGTCGTGGCCTTCCTGTTCCTGCCGACGTTTCTGAAAAGCGGCATCTACACCATCCCGGAATTCCTCGAGTACCGCTACAACACGTTCGCCCGCACCGTCATGGCCCTGTGTACGATGGTGATCCTGGTCGGCGTGCCCACGGCCTCGGTGATCTACTCCGGCGCCAAGGTCATCACCGGGAACTTCCAGGGCATTGCCTTGCTCGGCTTTGACCTGGGCGATATCACCGTGGGATGTTGGATCATCGGCACGCTGTCGGCCATCTACGTCTTTGCGGGCGGGCTCAAAGCGTGCGCGTGGGCAGACTTGATCCAGGGAACGGCCCTGGTCCTGGGCGGCGTGGTGATCGCGGCGTTTGCCTTGAGCTTGTTGGCCGATCGGAGCCCGCAGGAACTGGTCCAAACGGCCCGGAATCAGGAAGTCACCGCCGAGTCGCTGCAGAGCGCCGGGCCCATTCAACGGTTCTGGGACCTGAACAAAGGCCCGTTGCCCGATGGCAAGACCCACATGGTCCGCGGCATCAAGGACAAGGAAATCCCTTGGACCGCGCTGATCATCGGCCTGTGGATTCCCAATTTCTTCTACTGGGGCCTGAACCAGTACATCACGCAACGGACGCTGGGCTCGAAGTCCTTGGCCGAGGGCCAGCGAGGGATTGTGTTTGCCGCCTTCCTCAAGCTGGTCATTCCCTTCATCGTCGTAATTCCCGGCATCCTGGCCTACAACTTGTTCCAAGGCCAGCTGAAGCATGACGCCGTGAATCGCAACGCCTTGATCCTGTCCCAGGACGCGCCGGAGTTGTACGTCTCGCTGTCCGACACGATGAAACCCGACCGCAATCAGGTGCGCAACAAGGGCATCGTGGCCCGGATCGACGAGAACCTGAAACGCGGCCAAGCGCCGGCCAAACCCTTTGTGTACAAGTTCGATTCCGTGTTCGCCGGCTTGCATCACCAGGATGCGGCGGCCATCGTGGCTTACAACCTGCGGCAGGTGGACGGCAAGCTGGCCATCGACGGCGCGCCCGGCGAAAATGCGTCGCCCCAGGCGTTGGCCGACTTCAGCCAGACGCTGGCCGGTGCCGTCAGCGAGCAGGCGGCCGACAAGGTGGCCACCGAAACCTTGGCCGCGCTGGACTACGATAACGCGTTTCCGACCCTGATCCGTGAACTACTGCCCATCGGGAACGGAATCAAGGGCTTTGTGCTGGCGGCCATCTTTGGGGCGGTCGTCAGCTCCATTGCCGCGATGCTCAATTCGGCCTCGACGATCTTTGCGATGGACATCTACAGCAAACTGAGAGGCCAGCACGCGAGCCAGTTCGAGTTGGTGACCGTCGGCCGCGTCTGCGTCGTTGCGTTCGTGTTGATTGCCATGATCATCGCTCCGTCTCTGGGACATCCCCGGTTCGGCGGGATCTTCACGTTCATCCAGGAGTTCCAAGGCTTCATTTCGTCCGGCATCCTGGCTATCTTCCTGTTCGGGGTGCTCGTCCACCGGGCGCCGCGTTACGTCGGCACGGCGGGCCTGATCCTGAACCCGGTGTTGTATGGAATCTTCAAGTTCAGCCCGCAGATTCCGGGCCTGAAGAGTATCGGTGTGCTGCAAACGGTCGCCGCGTGGTCGTTCCTGGACCGCATGGCACTGTGCTTCGGGCTGATCATCGCCGTGTTGACCGTGATGACGCTCGTCCGTCCGCTGGCCAAACCGGTCGATCTGCCGGTGAACCCCAAAATGGACATGACGACGTCGCGAGGCGCCAAGGCATTCGGCGCGATCGTGATCCTGCTGACGCTCGCACTGTACGTGATCTTCTGGTAAGTGAACCGTCCAAGTTTCCAGGTAGGACGGTTCGCCAGACCGTCCAAGGTGGAACGACATTCCATCCGGCAACGATTGGGAAACTTCTGCATCGGCACTCCGCTGTCAACAGTATCGGACTTCGGTGACCTTGCCGTGCGCAACGCCGTGTGCGATACTTGACGCGTTCGCAGTCGACCGATGCTGGACGAAACCCAGCCCTAATATCCATGTGTCTCGTGGCACTTGTCAGGAAAGCGGCGACGCATGGCCGACGTGAAGAACAACTTAGCGGTCCTGAAGACACTACTCATCGAACAGTGTGGTTTCGGTGAAACGCTGTTCGAGGACAATTTTCGACTTGGGGAGCGACAAACGGTCGCTTGGGCCGGGTTTGCTTACCAGCCATTCGACGCCCGATCGGCATGCGTTGCAGCCTTCCCCAGTGTAGGCCAGGACTCCCACGACGGCGCATTGGACCGACGACTGCTCGGTGCCCCGGTCCTCTTCGCCGTCGGAGAGGACCACTTTGAGGTGTGGCGCCCAGGACGCGACGAGGCCGCGCGGGTTCAGCCACCAATTCCGACCGGCGAAATCGCGGGCTTCATCGGGCAACACAAGTCGGAACTTACCCCAAGTCGGCTCTATCACGCGAAATCGCGAGGGCGGCTTCCGGACAGCGATCGACAATTGCCATTGTTCGTCGATCCCGGCGTGCTCCTGTACGCCGAGGCGGAGTTGGGCACCCGACTTACTTCCGGGGTCGTGGATGCAATCCGCGAATTAGCGACCGGGGCGACGCAGGATCTGGATTGGGCTTTCACAGCGGCATTTCGACTGCTGGCAGCCAAGATCCTCAAAGATAAGCGGGTGCCGGGCTTCATCAGGGCGGACCTGAGCGATGTGGACAGGTCGCTGCAGCGGGTCGAGAAGCACTACAGTTCGCAGGATCCGCTCGCAATCAGGAACGCCTCGCAACGGATACGGCTCCTGGAGGCGGTCCGGGTGTTCAACCAAGTCGGCGACCTGCGAAATCTGACGACGGAAGCACTCGCGGACGTGTACGAACAGGCGCTGATTTCGGCGGACACTCGCAGAATTCACGGGACCCACAAGACACCGGCGTATCTCGTCGACTACATCGTTTGGCAGTTGGCGGATTGGATCAACGAGATTCCTATCGAACGGTTGCGGGTGTTTGAGCCTGCCTGTGGGCATGCGCCGTTTCTCGTCTCGGCGATGCGTTTGCTGCGGACGCTTGAGTTGAAGACGCCTCGCGGGGAGATGAGCGGATTCTTGCGCGAGCGACTCCTTGGCGTCGAGACGGATCCGTTCGCACTGGAGATCGCGAGGCTGTCGTTGACCGTCGCCGATGAGCCGAATCCGGATGGCTGGAATGGTGTCAAGTGCGGCGATATGTTTCTTGGCAACGACCTCGAAACGACGGCCCGGACATCAACGGTTCTGCTCGCGAATCCTCCCTATGAGGGCGACAAGGCGGTTCGTCTCTTGCAGCGCACGTTGCCTCATCTTCCGATCGGTGCCGTGTTCGGCGTCGTCGTACCGGCCACGTTGCTTTTCTCCGACAAGAAGGGGCCGAAGCAACTCCGTGAGTGGCTGGTTGGTCATTGCCAGCTCGGGGAAGTGTCGCTGTTTCCAGATGGTATTTTCACCTTTGCGGATCACGAATGCACCATTCTCCTGGGGCGTCGATTACCCGACGGAGCACCAGCGCATTCCATGCGTACGCGTCTGCGTCGAGTCCGTGAACCCGATCGTGAAGCCTTTCAGCGAGACTACAAGTTCACGACCAGCCGCATCACGCCGCAATCGCGTTTCGCGGAGCGGCCAGAGAAGGAGTTGTGGATTCCAGAGTTCGATGAGGAGATTTGGTCGTGGCTCAAGCATCTTCCGAAGCTTGCAACGATTGCAGACGTCAGCCAAGGTATGCAGCACAAAGGAAAGGGCAAGTCCGCTAATGCGATCACCGTCCAAGATAAGCCGTTTACAGGGAGCGTGAAGGGATTTGACCGACTGAAGGGGAGATGGTGGATACACGAACATCCGCGTGTTCGATATTTCAACATTGACGAGTCCGTAATCCGGCGTCCCGGTGCAGGGCTGGACCGAGTTAATCAGGTTCTGGTCAACCATTCCCCCATTGGGCGAGGCAAGTGGCGGCTCAAGCCGTTCATTGATCGGTCGCGTCGGGTCTTCGCCAGCAGCCTTATCAGCGTGCGTCCGGTCGATCAGCAGCTGCCGCTGGAGTACCTATGGGCGTTGTGTGTTTCTCCGATAGCCCAGTTCTACGCATACTGCTTCACGCTGAAACGCAACATCCACACGGGAATCCTTGGCAGTATGCCCATTCCCCGCGCTGGCGATCGTGACGTGATGCGGATATCGAGAAAAGCAAAGGAGTATTTGCACGCGGCGAGTGGGCGGAGGACGGTGCTTGAGCAATGTGGCCCTAGCGAGTCGAGTCTAGCTACGCTGCTTCGGGAGCTCGACGCAGAGATCCTTCGGCTTTACGACCTGCCTGCGCATGCTGAACGGATACTGCTCGATCAATTCGCAGGCGAACAACGGCCTGGCGTGCCGGTGAAGTTCGCGTCGTACTACCCCCAGGATTTCACCGCCGATGTGCCGCTCTACGCCTACTTGTCAGCGACCTTCCAACGAACCCTCCGTGGTGAATCTCCAGAACTGACCCCAGAGCAGGACCAGCGGTATGACGAACTGGTCGGCAGGTCGGACGCCGGAAGTCTGATCGACGATGAAGCCGAGGAACTGCATCGGTTACAGGCCGATGTGGACGGGCGCGACTTTGCGCGACAGATGACGCAAGAGCCGTGGTCGCGTGAAGCGGCTAAACGCCACCGCGCGACAGAAGCAAATCTCAAACGGATGGGCGACCGCCTCGTTTCGGCAACGCTCAGGGAGAAGCAGGATTCATGAGAGTCGAACGCGGGCCGGACCCGGGGCCACTCGACAACGCCGCGCAGTACAAGCCGCACCTGCGTCCGTTGTTTCGCCATCGCTGTGCGTACTGCCTAACGCCGGATGACCGCCTTGGCGGCGAGGACGGTATGACCGTGGATCACTTCAAGTCGGAGAAGTGGTATCCCCAGCTAAGAACAGAATGGTCCAATCTCTACTATGCGTGTCCGATCTGCAACAGCCACTACAAGAAAGACCACCCCAAGCCAGAGGAAGAGGCGGAGGGCAAACACTTCGTCGATCCTTGCCACGAAGACCCCGACGACCATTTCCGCCTTATTTGCGATCCCGAAACAAGTGAACTCTGCCGGGTCCAGCCGCTATCGCCAGTGGCTGAGTACACCGTCTTTCGTTTGAAGTTCAATCGCCGCAAGTCGCTTCGAGATTTCTGGAGAAGCCTCCACCACGAGGAGGCGAAATTGAGCGCGAGGAAGGACGACCTTCGTCAGCGGCTTGAGGACTGTCTTCAGTTGATTGACCGATATGGCCCGAGCGAAGAATTGGAACGTCTTCGAGCCGACTACGAAGACCAGTTGGCTGAAACGCGCACCGAACTCGATGCAACCCAGCAACTCCGGCCGTTTCCGGTGGCGATTTAGGAGTCGTTTCGATCGCGGTGACTCAGGCCGCCTGTGTCAACAAAGCGGGGAGCATCGCCTCGAGGACCAGCTGCAAGTTGCCGACAGAGTGTTCGAGAGCGGTTACGGCAATGGCCATCGCCCGGTGCGGTGAAGCAAAAGAGGTCAGCGATGCGCGCACGCCACGGGCGTTTATTACGCACGAAGAACTGGCGGTTGGCAGTCCTGGCCGTTGGCCGTGGACGCGGCTGTCCCACGTGACCTCAATCACCTCACGCAGCGCCGGGCCTGCCTTCCAACCTAGCCCCGCCGCTGTCATCCCGCAGCGTCAGCAAGCGGTCGGTTTCCCGGAGCGGACGGTCGAGATCGGGCGGCATCTGCACGGTGCCGTCCGCCAATTCGACGGCGACGATCTGGACGCCGAAGCGGCTGCGGAAGCCGCATTGCCGGATCGATTTCCCCAGGGCGTCCAAGGGTACCAGCAACCGCTGGATGGGCGCGTCGCCCTGCGGAGAGACGGCGGCCAACAGGTTTTCCAGCCGGGCCTCCTGGTCCATGGCCAGCAAGCCCTGGTACTCTTCCAGGATCGCTTTCCGGTTGGATTCGATGCGTTTCGCGGTGGC
>CAZXYZ010000020.1:0-9354 GCA_964645045.1 uncultured Pirellulaceae bacterium
CCGGCCGTTCGCCAATCGGTGGCAACAACCGGCGGGCTGACGCCGGCCGTTCGCCTGTACCCGGGGGCCTTGGTAACGGAGCACTCCGTCATCTGTTCGTTCATTCGTGTGATTCGTGTACTTCGTGGTTAGGTCCTTTGTCCTCCCTCCATTCCGCGCTACGACCGCAACCAAACCGATTAGCGTTCGTTAGCGTCGATGAGCGGTTCCTCTCCGTTCCGGGCCGACGCCGCTCAGGACAGAGTGGGGAGAGAACCGCTAAGGAACACTGATAAAGGCTAATAAAGCAGACCTTCGTCGCCAAATTGTAAAGGCGCGGCCAACGCCGCTTCGCGGGACTCCTGGAGCGTGGGGATCAAGGCCCCACCGCCGTCCTCGGTCCCCAGCAACCTGCACCAGCCGATGCCAGCACCCCTTCTTCAAGGGGGAATCCCCCTGGACTCAGTTTCTCGATGCAGGCTAAATTGAGGCAGTAGTGCTTCCGTCAGATGCGGCACGTCGATTGGGCCGGAAGCACCTCTTAGCTCCGTGGTATGTTCCCCTGGGCCGCCGTGACGACTCGCCGTCGTCCGCGCGATGCGGCCCGATGGAGGACGGCGCCGTGCAGCACCGAACGGCAAAACATGGCTTGCGGCTTGAGGAACTCGACCAGATCTTCCGGCACGCACCGGTTGGCTTTTGCGTCTTGGACAGCGACTTGCGATTCTCGTATGTCAACGAGCCGCTGGCGGCCGTCAGCGGGCTGCCGGTCGAGGAGCATCCGGGGCGCAGGATCGACGGCATCCTGCCGGAACTCGCCGCCCGGATCCAGGACCGGCTTGGCGACCTTCGGGAGCCAAGCGGGGCGGCGTGTGAAGTCGCGATCACGGGTTGCGCGCCTGGAGAGCCCGATCGGAAGCGGGAATGGCGGGCGACCCTGGTTCCTCTGAGGTCGGCTCACGGCAAGTTGCGAGCCATCGCCGTGACCGTCCAAGGGCTGAGCGAAGCCCCGGCGGAAGCCTCGTTGCGGCAGGCAGAACTCCCCCGCCGTTTCCTGGAGGCGGTGCCGGTCGGCGTGATCACCTGGACCTGGGACGGGGCGATCCGGGAGGCCAACGACTGTTTCCTGCGGATGGTCGGTTACAGCCGCGAGGACCTGTTGGCCGGCCGGATCCGCTGGTCGGACTTGACGCCCGAGGAATTCCGCCAGCGGGATCAGGAGGCGTTGGCCGAGTTGCAAGCCACGGGCGCCAACGCGCCCTACGAGAAGGCGTACCGCCGCAAGGACGGCAGCCTGGTGCCGATCCTGCTGTCCTGCGTGATGCTGGACGCGGGCCGCAACCGGGAGGGGACGGGGTTTGCCCTGGATCTGAGCGAGCTGAAACGGACCGAACGGGCCTTGCGCGAGAACGAGCAGCGGCTGCGTTTCCATGTCGAGAACACATCCTTGGGGCTGGTGGAGTTCGACGCGGGTTTTGTCATCACCCGCTGGTCCGACGAAGCGGCGCGGATCTTTGGTTGGACGGCTGCGGAAGCGGTGGGCAGGCCCAGTGCGGAACTGCGTCTGGTCCATGACGAGGACGAGACGCTGACGCAGCAGGTCATCGCGCGCTTGACCGACGGTGTCACCCGGCGCGTCGTCTGCGCGAACCGCAACTGGACCAAAAACGGCCGAATCGTTCACTGCGAATGGCACAATTCGGTGCTGCTGGACGAGCAGGGCCGGATCAGTTCGGTGATGTCGTTGGTGCAGGATTGCACCGCGCGAATCGAGGCGGAACAGGCGTTGGCAAAGGCCAAGCAGGCCGCGGAGGCGGCCAACTTGGTCAAACGGCAGTTCCTGGCCAGCTTGAACCACGAGATGCGCACGCCCTTGACCGCCATCGTCGGTTATGCGGAATTGCTGGACCGTCCGGGGCTGTCCAAGCAGGCCCAGCGGCAGCACCTGGACACGATTCAACGCAATGCCCAGACGCTGCTCCGGCTGGTGGATCACGTCCTCGACTGGTCCAAGATCGAATCCGGCAAGATGGTCCTCGAAGGGGCGGATTGCTCGCTGTGGCAGATCATCCGCGACGTGTTGTCGGCGACCGGCGCACGGGCCGAGCAGAAAGGTTTGACGCAGGAGGTCGCCTACGAGTATCCCTTGCCGGAGCAAATTCGAACGGATCCTTTGCGGCTGTACCAAATCCTCCTGAACCTGGTGGACAACGCCGTCAAATTCACGGAGCACGGCGGCGTGCGGATCCGTGTCCAGCTGGAGCCCTCCGGCGAGGGCGGAAATCGGCGGCTGCGGTTCACCGTCAGTGACACGGGAATCGGGATTCGGCCCGAATGGCAGGAGCGGCTGTTCGAGCCTTTTGCTCAGGATGGGGGGCGGAGCGTGCGTGACGGCTTCGGCTTGGGTCTGCCGATTGCCGCGAAGCTCGCGGAATTGTTGGGCACGCGCATCGAAATGGCTCCTCAGGCCGGACCCGGCGCCGCATTCACTTTCGCCCTGGACCCCGGTCCCTTGGAGGGCCGCCGGATGTTACAGGCCGCGCCGCCGGAAGGGGCGGGCGAGATCGCCGTGGCCGATCCGGCGAGGATCGCCGTCCGCGGCCGAGTCCTGGTCACCGAAGATGCGCCGGACAACCGGGAGTTGCTCCGGCTCCATCTCCAGTCCGCCGGTCTGCAGGTCGACGTGGCCGACGATGGGCTGGAGGCGGTGCAGCAAGCCTTGGCGGCCGCCAGTGCCGGCCGGTCCTACGACGTGATCTTGATGGACCTGGAAATGCCGAAGCTGGACGGCTACGCAGCCCTGCGTCTGCTCCGCGCCTCGGCATGGCGGGGGGCCGTGGTCGTTTTGACCGCGCACACCACCGTCGAGGATCAGCAACGCTGCCGCGAGGCCGGATTTGACGGCTATCTGGCAAAGCCGGTCACGTCCGCGACGCTGCTGGCGACCGTCCGGAATTGCCTGGAAGCGCGGAAGCGGGCGGCGGATAGCGGCGGGCCGGGGGAGGGCGGCGCGGCCGGTGGAGATCTCGCCCAGGCCCTCACGGACGAACGCGAAGAAGCTCGGCTGGCTCAAGTCACGGGGCGATTCACCGCGCTACTGCCCGAGCGGCTGGAGCGGCTCGAACATTGCCTGGCCCAGCGGGACCGCCGGGGGCTGGCCCAGGCCGCTCATCAATTGGCCGGATCCGCCGGCCAATTCGGCTTTCCCGAACTGGCCGCGGCCGCGCAGCGACTGGAACAAGGACTTGCCCGCGGCTGGGACAAACGTGGGTTGGTCCAGCGGCTGAACGCGGTGCGGGCAGCCGCCGCAACGAGCCGTACCGGGTCGGAAGGCAGCGTCGCAGAGACGCCGCCAGCCGCGCCGGAGGGCGGGCGTTGCCGCGTGCTGTTGGTCGATGACGACGAACTGGTACGGGCCGCCTTGCGGATCCTGATCGACGGCCTGGCAGGGTTCCAGGTCGTGGGCGAAGCCGTCGACGGGCAGACCGCGATTGAACAGACCCAAGCCTGCCGGCCGGAGATTATCCTCCTGGACATCGCCATGCCGGAACTGGACGGATTGAATGCGATGGCCCGCATCGCCGCCGTCAATCCGTCGGTCAAGTTCTTGATTTTGTCCGCCTTTGTGGGCGACGAGACCGTCGCCCAGGCGTTGCGGGCCGGCGCGTCCGGTTATCTCCTCAAGAGCGTCAGTCCCGCCGAATTAGAACGAGCCTTAGCGGCGGCCGCTCGCGGCGAGGCGTACTTTTGCCCTGCCGCCGCAAAATACCTCGCTACCCAGGCGGCCGAAGACGCTGCGGCGGCCGGCCCGCAGCCCAAGCATCATCTGACGCCCAGGCAACTGGAAGTGCTCAAGCGGATCGCCGAAGGCGACTCGAGCAAGATGATTGCCCGCAAGCTGCGGATCAGTGTGCGGACGGCCGAGCATCACCGGACGAACCTGATGCAGATGCTCGGCATCCACGACACGGCCAGCCTGGTCAGGTATGCCATCCAGATGGGGCTGGTGACAACGAATCGCTGAGCCGTGTTCGAGCAACCAGTGGCGTGAGCTTCCAGCTCGCGAGGCCACGATCGGCCGCAAGCTTCCAGGCGCTTCGCGATCTTCCGGTCAAGACCCAGAGCCCTGGGAGACTGCTGAAATACTAGCAGACCATACGACCTCTTAGCTCCTGTCGGTGGTGTCTTTTTATTGGGTTGTTTGGTCGGGCTTTGGTCGGGCTTCGGTCGGGCTTCGGTCGGGCTTCGGTCGGGCTTCGGTCGGGCTTCGGTCGGGCTCCGATGGGGCTCCGTGTTCCTTCGTGTGAGTTGGGCAAGCCATGTTAGACAATGAACGCCACCCGATGCTCCTCAATAGCGATCAACAGCTGGTCCAAGACCTCGGCATGCGGAGCATAGTCGGTCACGCCGAACTGGGTGTCGTGCAGCAGGCCGCGCAGCTTGTCCAAATAGCGGACCACCCGGGGGCCGAACGAGGCGCGGAGCTTGTGAAACGCCCGCTCGGCCGCCTCGGCGATCAGCGTGCCGCCCAGCGGCTGCAGGGACTGCCAGCCCAAGTACATCGCCAGGGCCTCGTCAAAGGTGAAGCCCAGCGGGATTTCGCCCCCCGGCGGTCCGATCCGCCAATGCTTCACACCGTGGCTGCCCACGATCTCGTGCAAGGGGAATCCCGCGCGCTGGAACAACTGCAAGTCGCGGTGGATCGTCTTCTGGCTGACCTCGACCTCCCGCGCCAACTCGCGCAAGGAGAGTCCCTCGGGACGCGCAGACAACTGCCGCAACAGCCGCCATTGCCTGACGAGCGCTGGTTGTACGTCGCTTATGACGTGCCTCCTGTCCGGTGCCGGTTCATCATGACCAGCCCCGATCATTTCACGCCGGCCGGCGTCTGTACAGCCCACCCGGGACAGACAGTTGTCCTACGTGACAGATGTATAGAATGGAGTAGCCGCGTTCGCCAGAACGCGGGCCGCAGCATTCCACAAGCCCCGCATTCTGGCGAATGCGGCTACGGAAAATGCTTCACGGCGTTGCCGTTTGAGGAATGGGTGCCGCCTTTCGTTTAACCGCGTGGGCAACGCCCCGCGCGTGGGAAACCAGCCGGGAGAAGTATCTCGCGCGGGGCGTTGCCCACGCGGTTAAACGAGCCAATACCAACCGCGCACGATAACTTTCTCGAACGATCTTAATCCGCGGCTGCCGGAGCGGCGGTTCGAAACGCGGCGGGCAACAGCGACTTGACCTGCTCGACGATGCGGTCTTCCAACGGCGGTTGGACGCGTTCGGGGTGGCCGTAGGTGACGGTCGCACTGAGCGAATTGTTCACTTCGTAGCCGCCCTCGTTCAGCAACCGCTTGGAAACGATGTACGACGAGACGTCGTTGCTGTACGCGTTGATCCACAACCGGCCGGCGTCCAACTCGTGTTTCAGACGCAGCGCGTAATCGACGACGACCTCGTGGGACAGGAACACCATCGCCAGATCGTCGCCGAAGGTCCACGTGGTCAAGGGGTACTTGGCGGCGGCCGGCGCTGGCTCGCCGGATTCCAGCCGTTCGAGCAGCCGTTGGGCGGCATACGAGTTCTTGGCGGTCTGGCGCAGTTCATCCGCAGGCGGCGGCGGATCGTACGCGATTTCCAGGGTCGCCGTCCGGGCGGTCAGCGGTCCGGAAATCGGCCGCAGCGGTTCCCCCAGCAGCCGCTTGACCTCGTCGGCCATCGCCCGGCCATGCTGCTGGCACAAGGCCACCGTTCCGTGCGGGCACGGATCCGCGTCGGCGCCGCAGCCGACGGTCATCAGGGCCACTGCGCCGGGATGGTCCGCCTCGACGTACTCCCGGGCGCACCCGGCCCAGTCGCCGTGGATCTGCATGAAGTTTCCCCGCAACGTCGTGTTATGGCACGCATAGTTGACGGCGACGGCCAGCAGCTTGCCCTGCAGATCGGTCACCCGCAGCAGCGGCAGGCTGTGCTCGACCGGCGCGTCCGGCACGGCGCCAAAGCCGGACCATTTGCCATCCTTCAGCACGCGGCGGTTGGCGGCAAAGCCGACGCGGCCTTGGGTGACCGCCAACCGGGCCGGCGAGCGCGATTCCAATGCCCGCAGGACGACTTGTTCCAGCCGCTCGGTCAACTCGGCCGCATAGCGTGTCAGATGTTCCAACTCGTCGCCCGTCAGACTCTTCATTCCTTTCAGATTCGGCCCGGAATGATTGTGGGAATTGCAGAGCATGAAGCGTTCCGGCTTCAGCGGCACCTTGGCCTGCACTCGACGGAGCACCTCTGCGGCGAGGTCGCTGGGCACGGCGCCGCAGTCCACGGCCAGCAGCACCGCCGGGCCCTCGTTGTCGTCGCTCCCCAACGCCAAGGCGGACGCCTGTAACCGGCCGGCGATTCCCGCCGATTCCGTTTTTCGGGATGCGTAGCCGTACATTCGCACCGGCTGGGCCGGCGTGATGTCCACCTTGGCCGCACCCGCGAACATCGGCTCGGCCGCGATCCCGGGCAATGCGATAAAACCGGCGATGAACCAGCCGGCCAAAATCCGCAACCCGACGCCCCTGGCTCGCCAGAAATTGACTTCCCACATGGCTGCTCTTTCCTCCAACGAAGGTTATGCCGAAACCCTGCACGCGCCGGGTATGGTACCGCGCCGGAGCACGTAAAGGGATATGAGGAGAACTTAGCCGGCTGCGCCAGGACCTGACGCACACCGCGGAAAATGAACTGCCCACGCGGATTTAGCACGGATGGCAAAGCCGGGGCACGGATGAAAGGCAGGCTACTTTCGTTATCCGTGCCCCGGCTTTGCCAGCCGTGCTATCCGACGCGCTCGCCAACGTCCGCTGGGTAGACGATTTCCTACCGGCTGGACTCAGGCCTCAAAAACCGTGTTGTGGGTGCGGCGGCAGAGCACAAAGGTCGTGCATTTGCATAGATCCTTCAGTTCCCCCGCTCCGACGTAGGCACAGGCGCTACGGATGCCGCCGAGGATCTCGCGGATCGTGTCCTTGACCGGGCCGCGATAGGGGATCACGACCTCGTTGCCTTCGCACGCCCGGTAGTCCTTGACGCCGCCGGCATAACGTTCCATGGCCGTCCGGCTGGCCATTCCGTAAAACGGCATACCGATCCGGCGTCCGTCCTGTTCGATCCAGTCGCCGGCGCACTCGTCGTGGCCGGCCAGCATGCCGCCCAGCATCACGAAATCCGCGCCGGCCGCGAACGCTTTGACGACGTCCCCCGGCACGCGGCACCCGCCATCGGCACAGACGTGTCCGCGCAGCCCGTGGGCAGCGTCCGCACACTCGATGATCGCCGACAACTGCGGGTAACCGACCCCGGTCTTGGTCCGCGTCGCACAGACGCTGCCCGGACCGATGCCGATTTTGACGATGTCGGCGGCGCCGGAAATCAGCAACTCTTGAACCATTTCCGGCGTAGCCACGTTGCCGGCCAAGATGGTCAAACCGGGAAAAGTCTCCCGCACGCGTTTGACGCGATCGACAAAGAACTTGGTGTAGCCGTTGGCCGCGTCCACGCAGACGTATCGCACTTCCGTCTGGGCGACCAGACGAGCCAGCTGGTCGAAGTCCTCGTCGCGAATGCCGATCGTGACGAACAGGTGATCCCGATGGACGCCTTCCTGCAGAAAGGGGACCAGTTGCGCTTCGGCATAGTGTTTGTGCAGGCAAGTCAGCAACTGGGGACCCAACGCGAGGGCCATTTCCAGCGTGCCGATCGTGTCCATGTTCGCCGCGACCAGCGGGATGCCTCGCCAAGTACGCCGGCTGTTCAAGAAGCGGTATTCGCGTTCCAAATCCACGCCGCTGCGGCTCGGCGCTTCCGAACGCTTGGGGCGAATCAGGACATCATCAAAATCCAATTTGGGATCGTTGTCGATTCTCATCGCTTCTCTCGGCCAACCGCCCTGGCTGTTGATTGACAGGAGCAAACATGCGTGGGATAGGCTTCCAGCCTGTCGGTCTGCCCAGTTACAGGTGACGATTCTGCGCCGTCTTCCCATGCGACAGGCTGGAAGCTTATCCCACGATTAAATCAACCGCCCGCGAGCATGGCGTCTGGCCCGGACCGGCCAACCCTCTTAGCACCGTTCGAGAAAAAAGTGGCGTAAGCTTCCAGCTTGCGGTGCTTACATCTGCCGCAAGCTGGAAGCTTACGCCACGGGAAAATCGGACAGTTATTTCTCGAACGGTGCTTAGCATTCGTCCAAGAACGACACCGCGGTTTTGTCGCCTTTCGCTCTGCGAAAGGATGTTCTTTCGCGGAGCGAAAGACGACATTAGACCACGCACGACGGACACTCGGACGGCTCCAACGCGACTTCGGGGGCGCTGGGCAGGTGGAAGGATTGCTTGAGGTACTTGGCGAGCGATTTCAATTCAAGCTCGACGGCCCGGCCGCTGATCTCCCGGAGTTCGGTTCCGGATTCGCGGCTGAACGCGGTGTGCTTGAACCGAATCACCAGCCCTTCCAGCGATTCGTCCAACATGACGCTCAGCAGCATGGGAATCGTGTGCCGCAGATACCCTTGCTGCGTCGCCCAGCGCGGCGAACCGGGCACGCGATACTCGCCGCCCACGCCCGCTGACTGACTGACCTCCCAGCTTCCGCGGATCATGTGCAGGCTCGCTCCGTCGTCCCGCTGAGTCGGGTCGATGGTCCAGGCACCGGTCTCGGATGCTCGAAAGAAAGCCAGCAACGCTTCCTGGGCCCGATGAACCAAGGGCAACGTGAGCGAGTGTTCAAAGTTGTAGGCAGTGGTCATGTTGCACCTCGTGTTACGCACAATGAGTCGGTCAGCGCCGACAAGGCAGTCCCTGTTGGTCGCGGTCGAACTCCGGCCGCAGCGCCGTTGTCGGCTGGTGCAAGCCAGCGTAGCACCGGCATGATGGCCGGTCTTCTACCTTTTATTCTAGTCGAAATCCAGGTCGCCAGAGAGACCAACTTTCCAGCCTCTGGACGCAAAAACTAGAAAACTTCACGGTTGCGAAACGACGGATTAACAACCCGAAAGAGGACAAATCGGTCGAATGGTGCGAGCGACTGGAGGTGCTTTGGCGCTGGACGGGCATTCGTTCCTCCATACTGCAAATGGTGGAAGTTCGCGCATCCGGCGTGAGTTTCTCTAACGGGAGGTGACTGAGTCAAATACAGGGTGGCGAGCGGCTGGCGTAAGCCAGCCGGTTTTCCGCATGTCGGCACGTTTGCGCGCGGGCTTGGCGGATCACCTGTGGTGAAACCCGCTGACGGAAGGCGACTGGCCCGCAGAGACCGTACACCGGTGGGCTGACGCCGCACCGTTCGCCGGGGGCACCGGTGGGCTGACGCCGCACCGTTCGCCGGGGGCACCGG